>JAJDBK010000081.1 GCA_029261405.1 Nitrospinaceae bacterium | reverse complement strand
ATTATTATGCTGTTTCTGGCGTGACGCTTAATTTACGTTCGACTGTTACGATGATCTTTGTGAATATGCGCTCTGATTCTGCCCGGTTTTGGCCCATTTGCCTGGATTTGGGCGCAACTATCCTGTTACCGGTCAAGTTTCAAGGGCAACTATCTGAGCTACGTTATTTGTACCAAGACGGTCGCGCATCTTGCCAAAATAGCTGTGATCCGGAGCGCCCTGTCCAAGCTCAAAGTCACAGAACCATTTCGCCGCCATGTTTTCATTAAGCGCCGATTCCATCCGCCGGTCTGAATAATCTTCCATGAACTGAAGGATTAACGCTTTTACTCTCTTGGCGGGCGATAGGCCAGTCGTTCCCGTTTTGAATAGAGACTCTCGAAATCCGTTAGCAATGGTTTGATATTCATAACGGCGGTGATTTTTCGATATGGATGGTCAGCGCGCAATAGCGACTCGCAAGTGATATTGGTGAGCGTGAGTTGTTCTCTTTTCAGGAGCGACATAGCGATGATCAATAAAATAAGTTTGGTAAAGGCCAGAAATGCACAGGATGAACATTATGCCACACTCAAAGACGAATCGCTATTCGGCGACAGACCCTTTAAAGTTGCCGGATTTTGGATAACCTTTCACAGCATTTCCCCGGGGTAGGGGTGGCATTGGAGGATGGATTTATGCGCAATGAGCGCAGAAAACGTGTAAAGGAGCGTTTTAAGTAACGATATCAGGATTGATACTAAAACAGTATCTTGACCGTGACTTGGCCGTAGAAGTGTTAGATCAACTCTTTGGGCCAATAAAAACAATGAGTTATGGTAGCCCCAAGGGGAATCGAACCCCTGTTACCGGCGTGAGAGGCCAGCGTCCTAACCGCTAGACGATGGGGCCACAGGAAACAACATTATACACATCATGGGGGCCAAATCCAGCGAATTCGACAGCCATACTCAGTTCATTAATTTCTCGAAAAAACCTTTCTGGTGAGGTCTAACCTTTACACCTTCTATCTCCGCGAGTTCCCGGTAGAGTTCTTCTTGCCGTTTGTCGAGTTTCTTCGGAATATCAACAATCACCTGAACTATCATGTCGCCTCTTCCGTAAGAACGGAGATTTGCCACACCCAAACCGGGCAGTTTGTGAATTTCCCCCGATTGGGAACCCGCCTTGACATTAAGGTCGGTCTCGTCCTCTAGCGTCGGTATCTTGATATCGGCGCCCAACACCGCCTGAGAGACTGTAATCGAGACGGTTTGAACAATATCGGCTTCGTGACGTTTGAAGACCTTGTCTTCCTTAACGTTTATAACCACATACAGGTCTCCAGGAGGGCCTTCATGCCTCCCTTGCTCTCCTTCGCCCTGAACCCGCAACTGAGAACCGGTATCGACACCCGCTGGTATCTTCACCGTAAGATGTTTCTTCTCCATAACCTGTCCCGCGCCGTGGCATTTATTGCATGGATCGGTTATTCTCACCCCTTCACCCCGGCAGACGGGGCAGTTGGTAGATATGGCGAAAAGCCCCTGGGAGCGGGTCACTTTTCCTGCGCCATGACATGTGTCGCACTGAACAGCCTCTGATCCGGGTTTACTTCTGGAGCCGTGGCATGAGGAGCATATGGCGTATTTTTCTACCTCGATCTCTTTTTCTACACCGAAGGCGGCTTCCCGAAACTCTATGGTGACATCACAACGCAAGTGAGACCCACGCATCGCACCACCTTGACCGGGCCGTCTCCCTCCGAAGCCGAGGAAATCCTCGAAAATATCGCCGAAGCTCGAAAAGATATCCTCGAATCCCTGGAAACCTGAAAAGCCGGACTGTTTCAAGCCGTCATGCCCGTACATGTCGTACATCTTCCGTTTGCTCGAATCGTGGAGGACTTCGTACGCTTCGGAAGCTTCCTTGAATTTGTCCTCCGCCCCGGGGTTGTCCGGGTTTTTGTCAGGGTGGAATTTATACGCCTGTTTACGGTACGCCTTTTTTATTTCACTTTCACTAGCGTTCCTGGCGACACCAAGGATTTCGTAATAGTCTCTTTTATTTGCCATCTTCTCTTTAATCCTTTCGTCCTACCCGGACCATGGCCGGCTGTAAAATGATTCCTCCAAACCGGTACCCGGTAGACATCTGCTCGATGACCATATCAACCTTTTCGTCATCCTCGACAGGCACAGTTCCGACCGCCTGAGCTATTTCCGGGTCGAACGGTTCACCAACGCAGTCCACGACTTCCAGCCCACGTTTTTCGAGGCTTTTGAGAAGTCCATTCCTCAGCATTTTCACCCCCACGCCGAGTTGGCTCTCCCGCTCCTCTTCGCCTGTATGCTCAAGCGCCCGATCAATATCTCCAATTACCGGCAGAAGGTCTCTTATCAGCTCACCGAACCTGGCCGAGGCTCTCCTCTCCGCGTCCTCTTCGAGACGTTTGCGGAGAAGATCCATCTCCGCCATTTTCTCTTTGTGCGCCACAATATACTCCTTGAGTCTGGCGTCGTTCCCTTCAAGCTGTTCGTTTAATTTTTCGACGAAGGTAGGCAATCTGTCGAGGTCAGCCTCACCATCTTCGTTACACGTATCGTCAATCGACTTTATACGTCGTTTGTCTATAAATTCTATTTTCGGTTCTTCACTCATCTTCAATCGTTATCCCGACTAATAAGGTTTTCAAGAGCAAGCGACAGCTCTTCTTCAAAAAAGCCATCATCGACTCCATATCGGGTTTTTTCACTCCCACCCGACACTCTATATTTTGTGACATCCCCCAACGTATATCGGGTTACGGTTAATTCTTTTATCTTTTGGCCGCCGACATTATAAACCGAAACTGCGCCCCACAAGGTTCCGGTTTTCTTCTCCTTGTCATTCTCACTAAACTCTTCGGCATATTTCATACCGGTCACGGTCCATAACAACCGGTTCCAATGGATAGCTTGCAACGCTCTTTTTCCGGGCGATTTCAAGCGATATCCACCATCGTCTCTCACCGCATCGAAGATCTGGTCAAACCGCTTTACAACGATTCGGCCAACCTGATCGGAACGAAAGGGGAATAATCGCCTGTCACGAAATTCAAATGCGGTTTTGGGAAGTTTTGAATAATATGACGGGTCGATAAATAGCGCCGTCATGGCATCGTCGGCGGTGGCAACCACCCTGCCGTCTTCAAGCGGACTGAACGAAACCGTTTTCTTCGTTCCAGAAGTTAAGGAGACCATTATTTTCAGAGAGGGGAATTTGAGTCTATCCTTCTCATCCGGGGCGACATCTGTGCCGTCTATCCGGTCGAGTTCATAAAGCAGGGTCGATACCGACAGACCGTCTCCAGATGCATCGACTGGTGATATCATGCGCCACTTCTTCTCCTGCGCCCCGGAATCAGATTCCAGAGAGATTTTTTCAGCGGCTGACACTACCTTGACAGACGTAACGTCATCAATGTCTATATCGACAAGTTTTAAGTCACGAAATGAAGTGACCGTCGCAGGAAGGCTTTCGAGAAATCCTGGCGCGATCCTGACAACATTCTCCTGCGATTCGAGTTTAGCGTATCTACCGCCACTTTCGGTTTTTCCCCCAATCAACAAGGAGACCTTCCTCTCTTCGTTCCCAAAGGATATTTTTGCGACAGGTTCATTCAAACCATATAGCCCGACATCAGTGTCAGTTTCAGTAATAAAACCTTTCGCTTCAAGTTTTGTAAAACTGTTCAGCAGGTTGTTAACCTTTCGTTTATCGGCCCTGGCTTTTAACGGTTTTTCTATCATCCAGCCGGAGCCTTTTTTCCTGACCAGAACAACTGTGTATTCTTCTCTTTTAATCTCAAGTCTGGTGACATCTTCTCCGTTCAGGTGGACGAGTTTCTTCTCTCTCAAGTCGAAATGAGTTGCAAGCAGAGCGGTTACTCCCATTTTCCTTACCAGAAAAACTTCATCTCCGGTTGCAACATATTTATTAATCCCGGTCAGGTTTTCGGAGCCTATGGAAATCTTTATTGAAGAACCGTTTAACATGGAAAAAGCTACAGTCGCAGGTTCCGCCAAACCGAAACTTTTACGGTCGTCCACGATTCCAATATTTTTCGATAGGCTTAACGACAAAGCTCCATTTATCAATTTATCGATGGCGGTACTATCAGCCTGCGCTTCCAGAGGGGCCGTAAGCCACCAGGCTCCTTCACGTTTCTCAACGGTGACAATCTCCTTGCCCGGCTTTGTTATCGTTACAGCTTTCACCTCATCAGGAAGAAACGTAACGACATGTTCTGGCTCCGGGCCAACCTTTGGCGTGTCGGAAGCATCAAAATAGAAGTATGCGCCCAACAGAAAAGAGAGAAGAACCGAAGCGATTACGAGACGGCCTGAGCTCACCGACGTTTTCTCCAGCTATAGATCAGTACACCGGCTACTACCGCAACCCCCGGCATAACTATAACCAAGACCCAGAAGATCAAAGTAAGTTCGTTCGCCTCAAAGAGGATCGGATTAAAACCTTTTGTTTTCGCCCTGATCGATATCCGTCTCTCCTGCGTAAGTAACCATCCGATGGAATTTAAAAACAGATCGGCGTTGCGTGAGAGCTGTAACGTTGCGTTGGAAGCGAAATCGGTGTCGCCGGCGACAATCATCCGTCCCTTTTTTATTTTTCCACCTATCGGCGCGTCCTTATCCGCATTGCCTATCCCCCATGTGACAGCCGCCATAAGGATAAGCGGACCGGGAAAATCCCTCTCTTCGTCGAAGACCGGATTACGCTTTTCAATAGATGTAATATCGGTTTCGCCCCAGCTCTCGAACGCGGTGCTTCCGAGAATGTGGTGTTCGGTTTTAACAGCGGAGTCGTTCCGCAAGGTCAAGGATCGCGCCACCGGGAAGAAAGAAGCGGCTCTGAACGCTTTTACGATATCGTGATCGCCGTAGGTCGCAAGCGTCGCCACAGCGGCGTCTAGTCCCAGGTTCTCGCTAACCGGGTCGAGGATGGTGTTGTCGTCGAAGATAACGCCATAACGCTCCATCAACCCCTCCAGCTTCGGGTAGTGTCCAGGGTCAATTGAGATAAAGAGGGAACGCCCCTTCGCGAGATATTGCTCAAGCTGTTTGATCTCGCCATCCTGAAAATCGTTCCGGGGGCCGGGAATTATCAGAAGGTTACAATCGTCAGGTATCTCTCCTGTCTCAAACCAGTTCAGGGTCGCAACCTCGTACCCCGCCGATTTCAGCCGTGCAACAGCGCCAGACCAGCTCTGGGAGCCATCACCATCAACAGAACGTTCGTCATGCCCGGTCAGGATGTATATTTTATCGACATCAGATGTCGTCGCCTTCAGAATGGCGTTTGTAACCGACTCTTCCGATATTCTGGATGCTACCTCTACCCTTCCCGATTCCGACTCAACTACGATGGTGTCATACACGCTCACATTATATTTTTTCGCTATGACAGGTTCGCTGTCAGGGTCTATGACCTCGAAACTGAATTTATCCGATTCATAAGCGTACTGCTCGAGCAGGTCTGTTGCGGTCTCTGAACTGTCAGGTTTTGCAAACGCTATAGCCTTTATCTTCTCCGGCAAGGTTTTTAGTGTCTTGATTGATTGACCTGAAAGTGAAAATAGCTCCAGTGGTGTAAGGTCGAGTTTCGTGTGGTATTTTATCGAAAAGAGATTAACCAGAACTACGATAGCGGTAACCATAACCGTGAACAGCAAGGCGTTCGCCCCGTATTTAACTGACCGCCTCATCCCTTACCCTCTCCACCTGTTTGACTCCAGTGACCGGAGCGCAAAAAAGAGGAACAGAAAAATGAACGACAGGTAATAGACCAGATCCTTGGTGTCGATCACACCTTTGGTAAACGGATCAAGGTGTTCAAGGATGGAGAGATATTGCAACACTGTGGCAAAAGCGCCCGTATCCCTGCCGACCGCCCAGGCCATCACCCAGAATATTAGCAAGGCTCCAAATGTTATCGCCCCGGCTACTACCTGGTTTTCTGTCAGGGTGGATACAAAAACTCCCAACGCCATGAACGACGCGCCCATAAGCAACAGTCCGAGGTACCCTGCGCCAATCTGCCCCCACGGCGCCTGCGAGTTTATGGCTATGAAACCGAAATATGAAACCGTCGGCGCCAGCATGACAAACAGAACTGTCACGGCGGCCAGATATTTTCCCGCCAAAACCTGCCGGTCGGTAAGGGGCCATGTAAATAGCATCTCAATGGAGCCGGTTTTCTTCTCTTCGGCGAAGAGCCGCATGGTGATAAGGGGCGCCATCATCAGGAGTATCACCCCCATATCGCCAAACAATGGACGAATAACCTGATCATCAAGGGAAAGCTCCTGCGGACCCATGAACTGCGACAGCCTCGACATTTCGAGGGAGGCGACAGAATACATCGCTATACCGGCATAGAAAAAATAACCGGTGACCAGGAGGAAAATCGCCACGATGGAATATGCGATGGGTGAATAGAACCAGGATCGAAGTTCCCGTGTAAAGACCGCCAGAGCGCCTCTCATAATGCGGTCTCCTCAAGGTGTTCGTTGGTAACGAGTTTCAGATAAACCTCTTCCAACGAAAGGGCGCCTTCGGTAAGTTCGGTCAGACACCAGTCGTCGTTTCCGGCTACAAGTTTCACCAGTTCTTTTCTGGCTACCATCGAATCGAGAGGTGTGATGGTATATGATCCCTGACCCTCGCTGACGACATGCTCAACATTCGGCAGATGTAAAAGCCCGTTCATTACCAATTCCGGCGGACCTTCGATTTTCACTCTGAATGTTCCACCCTCCCTGAACCTGCTGAAGAGGTTATCAGGTGTGTCGTCGGCGACAAGTTTTCCATTATTGATAATGACCACCCTCGAACAGATCATCTGCACCTCGGGGAGAATATGAGAAGAAAGGATCACCGTGCGTCTGCCGCCAAGATCTTTTATGAGCGACCGGATATCTATTATCTGTCTCGGATCAAGTCCAATGGTAGGTTCGTCGAGTATCAGAACCTCCGGGTCGTTGACCAAAGCCTGAGCTATACCGACTCTCTGGCGCAACCCTTTCGACAAAGAGCCGATGAGGGAGCGCGACCGGTCCGATATTTTCACCGCATCCATGACTTCCGCCACCTTTTTGCGACCAGCGGCCCTGGAAAGCCCCTTTGCGGAGGCTGAAAAGTCGAGATACTCCCCTACCCTCATATCAGTGTAGAGTGGTGTTGATTCCGGCAGGTAACCTGTTCTTCGTTTCACGTCGAGCGGGTAAGTCGATATATCAAACCCCGCCACCGATACTTTTCCGTCAGTGGGTGGCATATATCCTGTCAGCATTCGCATGGTTGTGGTTTTCCCTGCGCCGTTTGGCCCCAGAAACCCGCAAATCTCACCCTTACCGATACTAAACGAGATATTATCGACAGCGGTAAACTCTCCATACCGCTTTGTAAGGTTTTCTACTTCGATCAATTCAGAACCGTTTGCTGTTAATTAACGGAAGAAAGATAAGACCGGTCCCCCGGGATGTCAATGTCAGCAGAGAAATAAAGAGATACCGTTCGTCCAACCACAGTCAATGAATCGCTGTCAGCCAGTATTCAACCGAAGCCCGGGCCGGAGGCGTGGTCGCGCCACCCCATCGCTGTGGCCGCGCCACAATATCGCTGTGGCCGCGCCACTCGTAGCAAAACCATCCTAAGTCGGACAGACTCCTGACGTACAGAATCTCACTGCTATCTGAGTCATGGGGATGGGATTCCTGATTTCCAGTTAAAGACCGGAGGCAGGGAGCGAAGCGACCGCTACCGAAGCGAACGTAATCAGATCATCGGCTCCCAGCGATAGCGATATTCGCCGTGGCCGCGCCACCTTAGTCGGGGCCTGAGCAACGGTATGGTTGGGCTATGGAATAATCGGAAACTACCTCGTCGTAATCGTCGAACCAGTATGCGTCCGGTTTGGAGTGGAATTTCATGAACCGGGCTTTCTCCTGGGGGTTGGCGGCCCTATGGTATCGCAGGAATATATGATCGTCGAGCCTTCCTACGATTTCGATCTTGCCGGTGGAGTGCGACATGACATACCTGGCTCTTTTCGCCGTACCTGAACAGAGCATTCTCGCCTGTTCAAAGATCTCGTACCCCTTTTCCAGCGGTACAGCGAACATCTTGTTCCCTTCGGTAGGCCTGCACTGGAACAGGTAATAAGGAGGCACACCGATATACGACAACTCGTTGAATAGCTCCGCCAACACATGCGGATCGTCGTTGACCCCTTTAATAAGGGGAGTCTGGTTTACCGTAACCACCCCCGCTTTCTGAAGCATGGTCATCACTTTACGCGCTTCTTTTGTCAGTTCCCTCGGATGGTTAAAATGGGCCATCAGATATATTTTGCGGTCGTCTGAGCAGTTCGCCTCAAGCAAATCGATCAGCTTCGGATCGTCAATAAACCGGAACGGATTAAACGCAGGCATTTTGGAGCCGATACGAATAATTTTCACATGATCGATTTTGCGTAACTCACCTATGATCGACGCCAGTTTGGACGTTGCCATGAGTAGCGGATCGCCACCCGTTAGCAGGACACTGTTTATACTCGGACGATCCTTGATATATTTCAGCCCTTCAGATATATCGCGAGAAACCTCATCGTCGCTGTTAATGAAAAGCCGTTTTCGGAAACAGAACCGACAGTATCCCCCGCAGATGTCGTTGACCAGAAGAAGAGCCGTAAAGTTGTACTTATGTTGCAATCCGGGAACATGGGTATAATCCTCCTCCGAAGATGCGTCCAGCCGTCCGCCAGGCATAAGCTCATCGGCGTGAGGGATAATGACTCTCCTGATAGGATCATCAGGGTCATCCCAATTTATCAGCGAGTTATAATAATCATTGGAGCGAAAAACAAACTTGTCCGTGACCGCCTTGAGCGAATCTATTTCACCCTTGCCCAGATGGTCGATTTTGTCAATGTCAGTTACATATCTTACTTTTGCCATTTTCCCGCTTTAATTAATCGTGTATCGGCCCGATTGTACTTCCTTTCGATGTTTTGTTCAATCATGCGCGGCGCCTCTCGTGAAACGGTTCGACAAACCTCCGAAGGAAGGAATCATGGTGACTCCAACCAGAAAATCGCCGTTATCCTCCACCCCGATAAATAGCCCGGTCTTCTCACCCAAAAGTCGGGTAGCCCCAGGGTAGATATTTGCCCGTACCGCCAGCCCCTCCGTGCCGTTGATCAACAGCGACCAGAGAAGTGAACCGTTCCGGTCGTAAAACAGTCCGGCGCTACTCCTCGTTACCAGTTTTCCACGCCTCACCTCCTCAACCGCCGAACCGAGCCCCCACGAGAAAGAATCGGTATCGTTGATGGAATGGGAGGCGCCCATCAGGGTATTCATTCCAAAAAAGAGGAAAAACCCGGTGTCACCATAACTTAGGAATTTGGGGCGCATATGAAAATTGAGGCCAATGTTTCTTACGTTCGAGCTGTTGATCCCGTACATAAGCTGACTTGGCCATGCGTCTAACCGAAGCTCTTTGGCGCTGTATTCGGCCACAACGTCTGAACTGAACAGAAGAATCCCCAAGGGGCGGAAGATAAAAAAATCGGCTACCTCGTCATCGCTGGGGGTGCTCTTCTTCTCAAACACCTCCTGTATAAATTCGGCAGTCATCGCCAAAATTGCGGAATAAGCTTTCGGAAACCGGTACCCCCCCCTGTCGAACCACTCGGAGTCTTTCCGGTAGAGCATCCCCCCACCGAGCAGATGCAGGAAATAGTTCGGAAGAGCGTCTTTGCTCTTCTCAAGCCGGTCTATACGGGTCGGAAATATCTGGTAATGAACGAACGTATCAACACCCCCTTCAACCAACATCGCTTGACCCGGATCTTTCAGATTTTCAATAACCTCTCCGGCCCGATCCCATAAATCCTCTGTATCGAAACTTTTGCTCACCTGCAATGTATCGATGGAATAGTGGATGAAGGAGGAGAACGGGTTATGACCGAATTCGGAGCCGTAACTTGTCTCGTGATAAAAATAAGGAACGATCCGGTTTTTATTATCGTCTCTGGCGAATGCAGTCGTAACGAAACATGCGGAAAGGATGGCGAGTGCAATTGCGATCAAACGCATTAGAGGGTCGCACCCCCCGCTATATTATATGGTTTGGCAGTGCGGGCAGTCCTTTTATCAACTCCTCACCTTCTGGTATTGAGAGGGTGGCTGGATCGATATCGAGGTTTTGTTCCAAGGCGTGGTAGACCTGCCAGGCGTGACGGATAGCGCCTATGAACTGGCCTCCGACAAGTTTTTTGTTCTCGAAAACAAGTTTGCTGTAACCACCTTCGCAACATGGCAGTACCAGATGCGACACCCCGTCTCCTTCGGCTGAGTTGAATTTTCCTACAATGGCGTAAAAGCTTTTGTAGACGTGGCTTGCGTTAAAGAAAATCTCCGTAAACTTTTCGTCACCGCCTGTCATGTTGATCGCCGCTGTTATTCCCTGACGGGCGGCGGTGAGCCAGGTCCTGCACGGTTTCATTTCTCCGTTTTCATGTCGCAATGTAACGTCCCCGGCGCCATAGACACCATCGACATTTGTTTTCATTCTCTCGTCCACAACCAAACCGCGATCCACCTTGATAAGGGTGTTTTCCAGAATTGTTGTGACGGGCCTTACACCTATGGCGAAGATCACAAGATCGGCGGGAATCGTTTCGCCGCTTTTTAATGTAACACCGGTAACTATGCCGTTTTCGCCAGTTATTTCGTCGGTCTCAACGCTGGTCATGACGGTGACACCATCCCGTTCCATCTCCGATTTGACAATCGAAGATCCGGTTTCGTCAAAAAGGAGTTCAACAATACGCGATCCCCTCTCCAGGACCGTAACGTCGAGTCCCAAAGAGTGGAGGTTCTCCGCCATTTCAATTCCGAGGATTCCACCCCCTACCAGAACCGCCGTTTTCGCTCTTCTTTTTCGTATGAAATCGAGGGTCCGGTTCACACATACGAGAGTCCGGTATGTCATGACACCATCGAGTGAAGCGCCGTTTACGGGTGGTTTGAACGCGCTGGCTCCTGTGGCGATCAGCAGTGCGTCGTAAGGCTCCACATATCCCTTCTCAGTAACGATCTCCTTCTCGCCAATCTTGATGACATGCACCTTGTCGTTGACGAGATGGATATGATTATCGACAGCCCACTCCGGTGGTTTCCCGAATAGCTCCTCTTCACTGACGATATCCTTGATGTAAAACGCCAGCGCCGCCCGGAAATAGTTGGGGAACGGTTCGTTGTTAAAGATGGTGATCTTGGCGTCGGCATCGCGTCTCCTAAGCTCTTCCGCCGCAGTGACTCCCGCCACTCCCGATCCGATAATGACGTACCGTTTCATTCGATGTTCATCCTGCTGTAGACGAACTCGACGATATCGCGCACTTTCACACCGGGATTCTCTTTTTCTTTCCCGTTGAACTGTTCGAGGCAGGTTATGCACTCCACTATCATGGTATCGGCCCCCGTCTCTTTGGCTTCCTCGAACCGTGACCTTGCGATACCATCAATGATTTTGGGGTCTCCCCCCAATCCCCAGTATCCGCAACAATAGGTGTCTTTCGCCCCGGAGCGTTTCATCTCGACTATATCGTTCATTTTCCCGAGCAGATCCCTGGCGGGTTTCGGCAGTCCGGCTTTCCGGCTTATGTGACATGAATCGTGGTATGTGACCTTTTCGTCAGACTTTAAAAGCCCCAGTTTATCGTCGAACATGTTTAACCACATTGGGGTGGTAAGGGGGGTAAACGCCATGTTGTATTTCTCTTTGATCTTTCTCAAGGAACTGAAACATTCCGCGCATCCGGTTACGACATATTTCGGGTCAGACTTTTTTACGTCTTCGCTCAGGCGTTTATGGTAAATTTCCGCTTCATCCGTTCTACCTGCCATAAGCGAAGGCCATCCGCAACATGTGGTCAATCCACCCAGAACCTCATAGTCGATGCCGAGTTTCTCCGCAATCGCCAGGGTCTGTACTGTCGATTCCTCTTTTGAAAAGATGTAACAGCCGAAATAGAAGAGGTATTCCGACTTTGCGAAATCTTCCTTGTCGATATGTTTTGCAAGGAGCCTCGCCCGTTCCCGGTCAGAAAACTTCCATTTGGTTTTCATCGCATGACTGAACCCTTTACGGCGGACCCAGCTTTTGTCGTACCCTTTGAGAGCGAAATATTTGCTGTGGTAGTCGGGCGCGGAGCCGCGATCAACCATCTTCTCTTTGAGCCGCAAAGCCATGACAGACCGGCTGGCGCCAGTAGGACATACAGGATCGCATCGACCACACTGCACACAGTCGGTCGCAAATTTAAGGGATTCGGCGGAAACTTTTCCACCATCCCTTGTCGATTCATTCAAATCGTTTATAGTGAGGGACGGATCGGCGACAGGACACGCTTTCATACATTCGTCTACGCCAATACAGTTCAAAAGATTGATATCGGCCCAGGCGCGCAGTTCTTCGGAAAAGGTCTTTTCATTCATCGGTAATCCCCTTTGCTCAACGATATCAGGTTTTTTTCAGAATGGAGAAGGAAAAAATTGTCGGGTTCATCTTGAAGTGTTTGAATACCAGTACGGTCAAAACCAGGTTCCAGCATATAGTTGTAACAGCGGTGGCGATGGCGGCCCCCGAAAGGCCGTAGTGGGGAATGAGCAGGTAGTTCAACACAACATTGGCAAACGCGAATATTCCATAAACCCACGCCACGATTCTCTGGTGTCCGGTCATGACGAGAATATGCCCCACGGAACCGCAAAACGCATTAACAGTCTGTCCCACTATGAGAATCAACAACGGCATGTAACCCGCCAAAAAATAGTCGCCGAAAAACGAGAGTATGAATTCACCGCCGAAAGCCAACACCAAACCGACCGGAACGGCGAATAAGGTTGCGCCCCAGGCGGTCAATGATATCGTTCTTCGCAATTTTGTCATCTCGCCGGAACTGTGCAGGGATGAAATCATCGGGGCGGCGATAGAATTGACTGCGCCCAGCCCGAACTGTAAAAAACCGGCGATTTTTGTTGATGCTGAATATACGCCTGCGTCGGCTGGACCGAGAAGATAACCGGCCATAAGAATATCGGTCTGGTTCTGTATAAAGAAGAATCCAGCGATCAGCAACATGGGTAAAGAGACCGACCACCATTCGGTTACGTTCCACTCAGGTTTTGCGTTACTCGCTTTTTCAGGTGTAACCGAACGCAATATTACGAGAGTGATTGCAAGACAAATCGCAATTGAAGCAAGGTCAACAGCCATAACGTGAGTCGCCTTGACCCTCCCGTTCAGTACGAACCCGACAAAGGCTACGCCTGCCACCAAACCGACTGGATAGACCACACGCAAGGCGATTTGGGAAAGGACCACTCTCTTTAACGCTTGTAGAAACGAACCTGTAAGCGTCAGCCCAACAAATGGTGGAAGGAGCAGTGCGGCGATGATAAAAGTTAATCCCGCCTCACCAAAGGGATCGCTGTGGAGGATCAGGACAAAAGCGATGAACAGGAGAGCGGCCCCCATAGAGCCTGCAAAGGCGATTTTTCCGGCCCACTTCATGAACCCTGCGAATAATCCCCATTCCTCTTTTGTATGGTAGACGGAGATGAATCTGACGGAGGCTGTGTCAACTCCCAACTTGCAGAATACCGCCAGGGTTTTCATCCACGCCAGCGCATATACATATATCCCGAAAGTCTCCGCGCCGAGGAACCGGGCAAGGTAAACATGAGCCAGAAATATCATACCGACACCCGTGACCATCGTTACAAGCGAGCCTGAGGCCCCTTTGGCAAGCATACTTCCCACTCCCTGTTTTGACTTAAGCGCCTCGAAAAAACGGGAACGTAGGTTTTCTGATCTGCCTGACATACGGTTACAGCTCTTCTCCACACATCTGATTAATACGAATCGTCATGATAAGTTCAAACTCGTCAGTTTAGCAAATGATCTGTGTCCATACACTTTATAAAGAAGATATGTTAATAAGGTAAAAACCGTGTTATATAGTAGGCCACAATCAGGGGGCGGCGGTATGAAGATTCTACTGGCCGATGACGACATTCTGAACCGGAAAGTTATATCCGGAATCCTTACCAGAAGAGGTCATCAGGTTGATCTTGCGGAAAACGGTCAAGAGGCCGTTGACATGGCTAATGCGCATATTTACCAACTGATAATCATGGATCTGAAGATGCCGGTTATGGATGGTCTGGAGGCAAGTTACGCCATAAGAAAGAGCAAAGACAAAAAAAAATCCAGAACCCCCATTCTGGCTTTGACAGGTAACCTGGCGACGGTTGAGGCGAAAGCCTGTTTGATGGCCGGCATGGACGATATCGTAACAAAACCTGTCGGAGCGGAAGAATTATTCGACAAGATCAGTCAGGTTCTTGGTGAAGAGTCACGCAAAAACTCAGACAATAAGGCAATAGAATCTGGCGCCTCTGACGCTGAATTGAACTCCATTACCTTCACCAATGATATGGGGGTGGAGGATCGGAGCGAACTGCTCGATATTTTCCTTTCCAACTGCTCCAGACTCATCGATTCAATAGAACTTGCCATTAGCCGTGGTGACGCAAACGCTCTGCATACGGCTTCACACCAGCTTAAAGGCTCTGCGTCCCAGTATGGGGTCACAAGAATCGCCGATTGGGCGTACGACCTTGAAACGCTTGGTAAAGACGGGAATCTGGAGTCTGCCGAAGCGATCTGCAAAAACCTTCAGCTCGATTATGAAAGGATAAAAAAATCGTTCGTAAAGAAATGAGCTACTCACCTCTGTTGGCGGTACGGCAAAAGGCGCCCTATAATAGATTAACGTTTAATTCGTATCCAAAGTTATAACGGATCAATCGATATATGTCGGCCTCAGTAACTCTCACCGTCACACGTGGTCCCCTGAAAGGTGAACGGTACTCTTTCGACGAACGAACCACCCTCATCATAGGCAGGGGCGTCGATTGTTATCCGCGCCTCCCGGACGACGAGTTCCATCGCACCATATCCCGCAATCATTGTCTGCTCGACATCAATCCCCCCGCTATCCGTATCAGGGACTTCGGCAGTCTGAACGGGAGCAGGATCAACGGGAGCAAGATCGGACAAAGGTCGGAGCCGAAACCGGGAAAAGACTCCACCGCATCCCCCTCGTCAGAATACGACCTTAAAGACGGGGACGAAATCGGCATCGGCGGCACGGTCTTCAAAGTCTCCCTGGAGACAGAAATCGTTAACATCAGCGACACCGACGATGATATGGCGCCGGATCAGGCGAAAACCCCGGTAGCGCCGCCATTATGCGCAGGTTGCGGCAAACGGATTGAGGAGGCTGTGATCGTAGTATCGGACGGCGACCGTCTTTGCGATTCGTGCAGAGCCGATCCTTTGTCACTCATAAAATCGATGCTGTCAGACCCCGGCGAAAATTCCAAAACCCTTATTTCCGGCTATTCGATTATTCGCAAGCTCGGCCAGGGTGGCATGGGTATGGTCTATCTGGCCGAAGAGGAGGATACTGGTGAGCGGGTTGCGCTCAAGGTGATGCTTCCCGAGGTTGCCACAGAAAACCGGGCCAGGAATATGTTCATGCGGGAGGTGGAGAACACAAGCGCGCTCGATCACCCGAACATAGTAAGGTTAAAAGGATCAGGTTATCGAAACGGAGTATTTTTCTTCACCATGGAGTATTGCGATGGCGGGGCGGTAGACCATTTCATGGAGTTAAACGGCGGCAAACTGTCGGTGGAAACGGCGCTTAAAATAACGTTACAGGCCCTCGACGGGCTGGAGTACGCTCATAACGCGCCTGTAAAAGTCACCCTGGCAAACGGCAACGTTGTGGAGAGTCGTGGGATTGTGCACCGTGACATCAAACCTGCGAATATTTTTCTCGCCGGATCGGGCGAAAATATGCAAGCCAAGATCGCCGACGTGGGGCTGGGAAAAGCTTTCGATATGGCCGGTCTGTCGGGTCAGACCCGAACGGGGGTGGCGGTGGGCACGCCCTACTTCATGCCGCGCCAGCAACTGGTAAACTTCAAATACGCAAAGCCGGATGTCGATGTTTGGGGAATCGCCGCGTCCCTGTACAATATGCTCACAGGCAAAGCCCCCCGTTTTTTTGCAAAAGGAAAAGACCCCTGGCAGATAGTCTTGCAGACAAGCGCCGTACCTATCAGGGAGCGTGAACCCGATCTGCCTGGCAAACTGGCCGACCTGATCGACACCGCTCTCGTAGATCAGCCTGATATAAAATTCAAGACAGCCGCAGAGCTGAAAAAAGCTTTAATTATGGCCCGGTAGACGTTCAGACGCCAGATACGACAATGAGCGAATCAATGGAATTTTCGGGGCTTACAGACCGTGGGGTAGTCCGTCCTGTCAATGAAGACGCCTGGTATGCGAATGCTAAAGATGGTCTGTTCATCGTCTCGGACGGTATGGGAAATCATCCTCACGGAGAGATCGCATCAGAAATCGTCACCACAATCTTTCCTGCGCGGTTTGTGAAACAGTTATCGAGCTTCGAGAATCTTTCCGATCCGGCGGTGGCGGAAATAGTCAAATTTTCCCTGTCACGTCTGAGCGAGGAGGTTCGGAGCGCGGGATTAAAACGGACCGGTTGTTTCGGTATGGGCGCAACGGTGGCGCTTCTCCTGATTCGCGCAGGAAAGGCGCTCGTGGCCCACCTGGGTGACAGCAGGGTTTACCACTCCGGCAGTAAAGGTTTCAGCTCTGTTACAAAGGATCATTCCCTCACAAAACTCCTTGTCGACTCCGGCGACATTACCATTGATGAGGCGAAACGACACCCCGCAAGGAACCAGATAACACGTTATGTCGGTATGGAAGATTGCCCCAACGCCGACGTTTCAGTTATCGACCTCTCCGAAAACGACCGTCTGCTCCTCTGCTCCGATGGACTATCGGGTCCGCTATCCGATATGGCTATATCCGATATCCTGAACAGCTGTGACAACCTCAAGACAGCTTGCGAAACCATGGTAAAAGAAGCGATTCAGGCGGGAGGGACCGATAATATAACCGTTGTCGTTCTGAAATGGAAAAGCTCTGGCGCCGTTGATAAAGCAAAAACCGTATCGACAGGACGACTATGACCAGAAAATGCCCCGCATGTGGAAGCGCCGACCTTATTCAGGAAGTTAGGAAAGAGAGCGAAAACTACCGGTGCAATGAGTGTGGAGCGGTAATCCGCCCACCTGTCGCCTCGAACCCCGCCGAGACCGTACTGGCCGATAATCCTGCGGTGACCGTTCTTGCGGACAACCCCGCTGAAACGATTTTAGCTGACAATCCGGCGGAAACCATCATGGCGTCGGGTCCGGCGGAGACAATTCTGGCTGACAATCCGGCGGAGACTATCATGGCGTCGGGTCCCGCAGAGACGGTATTATCCGAAGCGCCTGGTGAGACCTTACTCGATCAACCGCAAGATACCGCCCCGCCCGCGAAAACTCTCATGGAGAATCATGACGCTCCCGCCGAAACTTTTGCGCCGAAGTACTCCCACAGGAGAGAGGAAGAAGACGATTCGATACCCGCTGATTGGAGTCCTGGAGATGTAGTTCTGGGACTGTATGAAGTTGGCCACCTGCTCGGTGAAGGTGGCATGGGAAAAGTTTTTATGGTCCACCACAGGAACTGGAACGTCGATCTGGCGGTCAAAAGCCCGAAACCTGAAGAGTTAAAAAGGGCCGGAGGGGTCGAGACCTTCGAGCGGGAAGCCGAAACCTGGGTCAACCTCGGTCTGCACCCTAACACCGTAAGCTGTTATTACGTCCGCAGACTGGGAGGTATTCCCCGCGTTTTCGCCGAATATGTGGACGGTGGAAGTCTAAAGGACTGGATCGAAAGGGGCGAGTTTACTGAAACAGGTCAAATCCTCGACGTGCTGATCCAGTTCGCCTGGGGCCTTGATTATTCCCACCAGCGGGGGCTTGTACATCAGGACATCAAACCGGCCAACGTGATGATGACCGCTACCGGAATTGCCAAGGTGACAGACTTTGGACTGGCAAAGGCCCGGGCGGTGGATGTGGGTGGCGGATCGACTGGCGAAGTGGCTTTCAGCGGCATGACACCAGCCTACTGCTCACCCGAACAGGCGGAGAAAAAACCGCTGACCTTTGCGACGGACATATGGTCGTGGGCGGTATCGGCGCTGGAGATTTACACCGGCGAACTGACATGGATGCACGGTGCCGCCGCTGCGGAAGCTCTGGAGGAGTATGGCCGGGACGAAGGCGTGAATGAATCGACAGAACGGATGCCTGCCAGGGTATTTGAACTCCTGCGAAAATGTTTCTCCCATAATATGGTTGATCGCCCGGCAAGCATGAACGAGATAGCCGAAACTCTTCTGCAAATTTTTGCCGACGAGACAGGCTCCCGATACCCCCGCCCCACCCCGAAAGCGGGACGGACAACAGCCGACAGCCTGAACAACAGCGCAGTCTCTTTTGTCGATCTGGGACGTATGGAGGACGCCATGCAAAGGTGGGAGGATGCGTTGCAAAAACAGCCGCATCACCCGGAGGCCACATACAACCTCGGACTGATGAAATGGCGTGGCGGCGACACCACAGACATGGAACTGACGGGTGGTTTAGAGGAGATGGCAAGCTCTCATGGTGAACGGTCCGAAGGCGCCTACTACCTGGGGCTTGTGCACCTGGAGAGGGACGACTGCCAAAAAGCGGTCGAATCGTTTGAAAGAATTCGGGGCGATGATATTGCTGATATCGACGAGTCGCTGGAAACGGCAAAAAAGAAGAGCGACACCTCAAGGCGTCTTGTGGCCGATCTTGCAGGTTGCACAGGAGAGGCTACGTCCGTATCTGTAACGCACGATGGCGCTCTGGCGCTGGCCGGATGCGATGACGGCAAGGCAAGATTATGGAATACAGCTACCGGCGAACTGGTGAAAACCCTCGATACCGGCGGGTTTCCGGTAACGTCGGTCTGTCTCGATCCAGAGGGGAACCGGGCGTTGACGGGAAGTCATGGCGCCATCGGTTTGTGGGATATTTCTACCGGGGCCGCTCTTCTCAGGATAAACGGTCACGGTGACTGGATAAACGCTGTAGCCTTCGCAAATGATAACAAAAACGCTAGAACAGCGGGATGGGACGGTTCGATAAAGACTTGGGATATCTCATCTGGCGCGTTATTAAATTCTGTTTCTCCAGACATCTCCACTGTCGCGCTCTGTTCCGGGAGCGATCTTGCCATGGCAGGCTCCGAGGATGGAAAAACCTTGCTTGTTTCCACACTGACCGAAGGCGCCCCGTTAAGTGAGCTTGATATTACCGTTGGCGCCTTATCTCTGAGCCATGACGGGACGATGGGAGTGGTGGCCGACCTTGACGATTCAATCCACATAATCAACACCGATTCTGGCAGGGTAGAAAGGAAATTCGCCGTATACAGATCGTTTGTCATATCGGTAGCGGTCCATCCCTCCTCCGGTCATATTGTCACAGGAGGCCACGATAAAACGGTACGTTTATGGAGCGCACAAACCGGCGGGTGTATCCGTACCTTCGTGGGTCATACAGGCCCGGTGAGCGCAGTGGATATCAGCTCAGATGGAAAAACAGCCGTATCAGCAGGTTGGGACGGATCAGTGAAAGTCTGGTCCCTTGAAGGTAACCACGGATTCATGGCGCCGATGATGCTCTCGAAAGTGGAAGCGAGCGAAATAGTCTTTTCGTCTGGCATGGAATTTGAGACAAAACTGACACAGGTCAGGCGGGCGTTCGAGTCAGGAGCCACCATAGAGGCGGCGAAACATCTGGTGGAAGCCAGAAACCAGCCCGGTTTTTCCCGCGCCGAAGAGGCGGTAACCGCCTGGGGTAAACTCTACTCAAAGCTTCCGAGAAAAAACCTCAACGGCGGGTGGGAAAAGATTACCCTCCACGGTCACGATGGCTCCGTAAACTCGGTGGCTCTATCGTCCGATGGCGCCATAGCCCTGACAGGCGGCGACGACAATACCGGAAGACTGTGGAACCTCTCCGATGGAAGTTGCGCTCACACATTAAGTGGGCATGGCGGGAAAATCACCTCGGTAGCCCTGGCGGAAAAGAGGGGTAGAGCCGTTACGGCAAGCTCTGACGGTCTGGTAAAAACATGGGACATCACCACCGGCGAGCCTCGTGCGGTTATGGAAGGACACTTCGGACAGGTCAACTGCGTAGCTGTAACTCCCGATGGCAAGTACGCCATTACAGGCGGTGAGGATAGTGGTGTAAAACTTTGGCATATCCAGGATGGTGCTCTCCTACGAAACCTCCGGGGTCATACAGGGTCTGTAAATGATGTCTCCATCAGCCGGGACGGGTTATACGCCGCCTCAGTCTCCCACGACAGAACCGCACGGGTATGGGAGCTTTCCACCGGATCACTCCTCCGGGTCCTGACAGGCCACAATTCGAAGCTCAATACCTGCGCTTTCGCTTTTGAATCTGGTCGTCTGATTACCGGGGGAGATGACGGGACCATGGTGTTATGGGACCTGGAATCTTCGAACACGATCAGCGTATTGCGCAACGATGACCATGAGGTGATCAGCGTTTCGGTAAGTCAGGACGGCAAATACCTGCTTTCGTGTGACACAGAAAAAGCCGTACGTCTCTGGAATATTAATACAGGTGAAAACCTGCGGGCGTTCATGGGGCACACAAGATCGGTGAACGACGCAAAATTCAGTATGGATGGCCGATTTTTTCTCTCTTGCGGAGGAGACTCGACATTAAAAGTGTGGACCCTCGACTGGGAGCTTGATTACCGCGAATCCGGTAACACCATTGACCTGGCGGAACCTCTTGTTATCGACTTTCTGGCCCTCCACACGCCATACACCGGAGTGTTGCCAGAAGGAAGAAAACCGTTTGAGGAAGAGATAAACGTAGCTCTTACCAAGCGGGGGAGACCGACCTCCACCAAAAAAGAGCTGGAGAGGCTTTTTTACTCCCTCGGATGCGCCGGATTCGGATCGATTGACCAAAGGGTAGTGTTACAAAGGGTAAAAGATCTTGCCCGCGAGTGGACAGCGCCCCCGGTGAGAATAACTGCGATAGAATCCCCGGACGAGAATGCAAACGATGACGAAGAAGATCGCTTTATAAAAACCTCCATCAAAGAGGAGGAAGCCGGAATGACAAAAGGATTTACCAACTGGCTAAAAGGATTACGCTAGGAGTCTGTCGGACTTGGGATGATTCTGCTACAAAAGCTCAGTTTTGGCCAGATTTTCCGCCCTTTTTCAGCGAATAGGTCCACTATTCACTTCAAAAGCGCAATAAATCTGACTCAAAACCGAGCTTTTTCGCTAACGAACCCCTAAGTCCGACAGACTCCTAGTTGTGAAGTTGCAATAGGTTGTCCACACGGAGTATTTGAGCGATGCTATGGGTATCGATCTCATATCATTGCAAAAGGAACTCCGCATGAACATTCATAAGAATGCCCGATTAACACCGATTGGTCGAGGGCAAATGGTAAA
>JAJDBK010000080.1 GCA_029261405.1 Nitrospinaceae bacterium | reverse complement strand
GCAAAAACCGTTCAGAATGGCCAGCCTGAAAACGGCGCTACGGGAAATAGTGGCAAAAAGAAAGATCGATATTTCCATTAAATAAATCCTTCTCCGGGATTGATTAGTAAACCATGCGGTTTTATATTCATGGAGTTTTCGCACCATTAAAAATAATTGGAGTCCAAGGATGTTCAAGAAACTCTTGTTAGCCTCGATAATCACCTGCTTCTTCGCCCAGGTTTCATACGCCACAGAACCACTGGAACTTGGCATAGTCGATAATCCGAATGACAACGCGGATATCAGCCTGGCTTTTGCTATACGGGACGGAAACATTGAAAAGGTGACAAAAGCTGTGGATAACGGTGCCAACCTGAACGCCAGGTATGGCGTGTACGGCTACACCCCTATATTTCTGGCCGTTGAGAAAGGTGCTCTGGAAATAATTAAATTCATCATAGAGAAGGGCGCGATCGTCAATATCAAGGATTTTAACAACAGATCGGTATTGGAATACGCCGAATCTATCGGGAATAAAGAAGTCACGGCATTGCTGAAAAAGAATGCCAAGACCGGTTACTGAGTTGCGGGGCCTCTTGGTTGTCAATATGTTGTTTTCAGGTAGAAGTTAAACCCATGTATGTTGTGGGCATGGCCGGTTTTGTATTTCGCCACCCATGAAGGTCGCCTACTTCGACTGTTTCTCAGGTGTCTCCGGGGATATGATCCTCGGGGCTATCATCGATGCCGGGTTACCCTTTGCGGACCTCAAAAGCGAGCTTGAAACCCTCGATTTGTCCGGGTATTCGTTAAGTGCCGGAAAAATCGTCAAAGGGGGTGTTACGGCGCACAAACTCGACGTAACACTGGATGCCCCCTCAAAAAGACCTCATCGCCACTACCCCGATATAGTCAAAATAATAGAGGCATCCCGGCTCGACCTTTCCATAAAGGAAAAAGCACTCTTGACGTTTCAGATTATTGCGGAGGCGGAGTCGAAAATCCACGGCGTACCCATTGAAAAGGTCCATTTTCACGAGGTGGGCGCTGTCGATTCCATCGTGGATATTGTCGGGGCGGCCATAGGACTTGTCCGCCTCAATATCGGGAAGGTCTATTCGTCGAGTGTCAATGTGGGGTCAGGGGAGGTTCTTACCGAACATGGGGTATTGCCGGTTCCTGCGCCTGCGACGGCGGAGATACTCAAAGGCGTTCCCACATATGCGTCTGGTCCCGCCAAAGAGCTGGCTACTCCCACAGGCGCGGCCATCCTGAAAGCGAATGCCATCTCCTTCGGCCCGTCTCCCCTGATGATCGCAGAATCGACAGGGTATGGCGCAGGCGGTTACGATCTTGCGGATCGACCAAACGTATTGCGGCTTACCATAGGTGAGGCCCCATCAAACAACGGCATGGAAGAGTCGCTGGTGGAATTGAGAACCGATATTGACGATATGAACCCGGAGCGTTTCCCGGTGGTAAGGGGGCTTTTGTTTGATTCGGCGGCTCTTGATGTCACATTTACAGCTACACAGATGAAAAAGGGGAGACCTGGTGTCACGGTCACTGTATTGTGCGAGCCTCACAACTCCACACAGCTTGAGACTATACTGTTTTGTCATACCACCACTCTTGGGATAAAGCGGTATAAGGTAGGCAGGGTGTCGTTAAGGCGCCGCATGGGGAAAGTTACTACGAGGTTCGGGTCTGTGGATGTTAAAATCGCAGAACTGCCCGACGGCGGAACAAGAGCGGTCCCGGAATTTGAATCTGTTCTGGCGCAGGCAAAACGGTCTGGAGTCTCTTTCGGCGAGGTTTACAACGCCGCCATATCGATATCCGTTTTGAAGGAGAATAACAGTGACGATTGATAAGGATTTTCTCGATATCCTCGCATGTCCCAAATGCAAAGGGGAGCTTGCCTTAACGGAGGAGCATGACGAACTGACATGCGAAAAATGTCGGCTCGGTTATGAGGTCAGGGACGGTGTTCCGATCATGTTGATCGAAGAAGCCAGGAACCTCGATACGGCTCGTTAAGACCTTTGAGTCAACCGTGGCTATCGGCGGCCATAATAGCCCTTAACGAAGAGGAAAAAATAGGGGACTGCATCGATAGCCTCTCCTTCTCCGACGAGATTGTGGTGGTCGATTCCGGGTCAACCGATGGCACAAAGCGGATTGTCGAGGAGAAGGGTGCCACCTTTCTTTACCATCCATGGCAGGGGCATATCGGGCAGAAGAATAGAGCCATCGACTCGACTTGTGGTCAGTGGATTTTATCTCTCGATGCCGATGAACGGATCTCCGGAAAACTTCGATCCGAGATTCTGGATGTGATGCAAAACGATCAGAGCGCGGATGCCTACGCCATACCGAGAGTCGTCTATTACATAAATCGTTGGGTAAAACATTGCGGTTGGTACCCGGCAAGGAAGGTGCGCCTTTTTACACGAGGTAGTGGCCGATGGGGGGGGGAGAATCCACACGACAGGATAATGACTACCGGGCGGGTGGAAAATCTCCGGGGTGACATCTACCATCTCTCTTTCGATACTGTTTCGGATCACCTTTCAACCATAAACAGTTTTACGAGCATCGCCGCAAAAGAGCGACTGGCCAAAGGGCAAAAAGTCGGCCTCTTCTCCATTCTGATACGCCCGCCTGCAACGTTTTTCAAGATGTTTTTTCTCCGGGGGGGCTTTCTCGACGGAGTCCCCGGCCTTGTCATATCTCTCCTCTCCGCATATCACGTCTTCTGCAAATATGTTAAAATCTCGGAAGGAAGGAGCGAATAGTGCGAGCCTTGCTACGAGAGGAGTTTTCGTCAGGCGGAACATGGTATTACCTTTTTGGCGTTACCCCGTTCGCTCTGGCGGTGTCGATTTTTCTGCCTCCCGCTTTTCTTCCATTCATATCAGCTCTACTGTTTTTGCCGGTATTCCTCTTTTTTGTAAGGAACGGCGGTTTCGGTAAAGCGTTTTTCTACTGTTGGCTCTGGATTTCTCTGCTATTCACTCTGGTGGCCGGACTTTCCCTTATCGATATACGGTTTATCGAGAGTCATATTCCGGTATCGTGGGCTGTGGCAAAAGAGTCGATCCCTCCCGTGACCATCGAAGGTTACTACTATCTTGCGGTGGATCGTTTCCTGGAGTCGATCTTCATGATTGCGTTGTCCACCGTATCGGGGGGCGCCCTTGCCATGGTCGCTTATGTCAACGCCGTCTGCTCCTTTGCGTTGGATGCGGCGAGATTGTATCTTCTCTCCGGCTTGCCTGCGGTTCTCTTATCGGTAAAACCGTGGGTAGTTGTGAAAGTTACAGGAGAGTTGATATCGTGTATTGGCTCAGCTTCGGTTTTTTACGCAAAGCTTGAGAGACGAGATGTTCGGTATTTTGAACCTTTCAGATTACTTGTTTTGGGTATATTGTTTGTTTTGTTAAGTGTTTATCTTGAAGTTACCCTGAAACCTGTATGGACGACCGCATTCAAGTCTGTAATGTAGTTCCAACGAACCCCTAAGTCTGACAGACTCCTGGCTCTGTTTTCCACTTATCTTTGCAATCAAACCGCGCTCCTTGCGGATTATTGCGACAAAATTGTCTCAAAATGTGACTTTATTGTCTTGTTAGTTTTATTTTGAAGGCTCCTGTCGACCTAACGCCATAAAAAACAGGCGTATTATGTTTTGGCATGTAACATGCAATTGTTAAGGGCAGGACCGAAAGAACAACGGACCGAGCAAGGTTTTGAGCTTCCCCCCCTCCTTCTTGAGCTCATTGCTTTGTTGAAAATCGCCCCGTAGAAGCGCCTTCCACCCCCCCCCAACGCTTCTGCGGGCTTTTTCTATTTTTCGGACTGACCCGGAGGTAATAGAGTCAAAGCGCCCTGGAGCAGTGTGTATCCGGAGTAGAGAGTCATGGAGGCGAAGATAAGGAGGAAAAAGAGTCCGTAGATGTTGTGAAACAGCTTTTCCGACGGGTTGTTCATCAGTAACGCTACACAACCGCCAACCCCCACGCCAAAGCCCAACAGCCTGAAGAGAAGAGTGTCGAGTTTCGACCAGAAATCGTTATTCATGAGGCGTAATGATATACTTCACATTATCTCGTGTCAAAAAAATAATCTTCTACGGTTTAAATGTTTTTCCGTGCAAATCTCTAGTAGAATCGCTTGATGGCGGTACCAGAAGAAGAGAGCGAAAAGATTATAGCGCGGCTTGAGCGGGAAATACTCAAGTTGCGTGAAGACACCCGTCAGTCCGATCAGCTCCAGCAGTTGTGGCACGATTCAAAACTCCAGTTAAGAGAGACCAGGAGTGAGCTACTCAAAGCTAAGAGGAGACTCGAAAAATCTGGAATCAGAGAGTGGAAAATACTCCAAAACCTTCCGGAAGGTGTTCTTGTTACCGACTCCGACGGGAACATACTCAAGGTAAACCAACGTTTTACAGATTTTTTTGGTTATTCTTACAAGGAGGTCAAAGGTAAAAACCCCCGGTTGTTAAAATCGTCCAGGCACGACTCCGCATTTTACGAAACCATGTGGAGTGAAATCAGACAACGGCGCGTATGGCAAGGCGAAATATGGAATTTGAGCAAGGGCGGTGAAGTCTGTAACCATGCTCTGAGTATCAGCGCAATTGAGGATGACACGGGGGCAATCAGCCACTACACTGGTGTTTATACCGACATAAATGAGCGGCTGGAGCAGGAAGAGAAGCTAAAACTCGCCAAGGAGAAGGCGGAAAATGCGACGCGGCTCAAGGACAACTTCGTCAATCTGGTCGCCCACGACCTCAGGTCTCCTTTCGCCGGAATACTGGGAGCCTTAAGGTTTCTGAAGGGGGACGCCGGGGAGCCGATATCGGGTGTCCGTCTCGATATGATAGATGCCGCTTTGGAAAACGGCGAACAACTGGTAAGGATGATCGACGGACTGCTCAATATCAGCATGCTACAGACGGGGAAGATCACCCCACTCCGAAAGTTTGTGGACGGACATGTTGTCGCCAACAACGCCCTTGGAGCCTTTCGTCATATGGCAAAGAGCAAAGGAGTGGCGCTGGTTAACGACGTTCCGGAAGGGATGCGTATATATGTCGATCCGATTCTCTTCGGTGAAGTAGTCATGAACCTCGTCTCCAATGGCGTCAAATTTTCATCCGAAGGTGACACGGTTCGTATATATGTTCCAGGGGGGGATGGGGTGGCCCTTGCTGTAGGCGATACCGGGATGGGAGTCAACGAGAGTTTCTTGCCGAACCTTTTCCGGCACGATGTTAAAACTTCGGCTCCCGGTTCCATTGGTGAGAAAGGGACAGGACTCGGTCTCTCTTATTGCAGGGATATTGTCGAGGCCCACAAAGGAGAGATCAGCGTAAACTCCGTACCGGGCAAAGGGAGCGATTTTACGGTTACTCTCCCCTTGATCCGTCCAGCGATCCTTATCGTCGATGATGAACGGGTTATCCGCTCTGTTTTAAAAAAGAGGCTCGACGGTCTTGACGTAGAACTGATCGAAGCTCGTAACGGCAAGGAAGCGATGGAAAAACTGGCCACCAACAAAATAGATCTTGTTTTTACCGATCTGATGATGCCGGTCATGGACGGATTCGAATTGCTCGAAGAACTCAAGAGGAACGAAAAAACAAAAGAACTGCCAGTTATCGTTGGCACAGCGGATCACAAGGTTGCGACCCGTGAGAAGGTATTCAGGCTGGGGGCGGACGATTTCGTGAACAAACCTTTCATTGTCGAGGATCTGATTCCGAGAGTCAGAAAATTCGTCGTCTGATCACGTTTTCAATCCACAGTAAAACTATTCGTGGGTGATGGACGGAAAATCTGGTCAAAACCGCGCTTTTGATGCAGACTTATGTTACGTCTGACAGACCACAAACAATGGGAGGGTGAAATGAGATTGTCTGCGAAGTTATTGGCCTTGACGGCTTTGGTAATTCTGTTGTCAGCTCCGGCTTATGCCGGGGAGGATGGAAAATGGTACGACAACTTTTCCATGGAGTTTGGCGTGACCGCTCTTTTCCAGGGAGTGACCAACGGAGGGTCTGAAGATGGACAGGACCAGACCGATTTCGCCTATTCGGCCGATGTGGCGTTTTCAGGCGAGCTTGCCGAAGGGCACACATTCAACCTTGTTCTGGAAGCCGGAGAGGGTGAAGGGGCTGGCGATAACTTCGATACCAGGGCGACACCAAACTACGACGCCATCGTCACCACCGATGACGCAGGGGTATCCCTGACCGTCGCTCAAGCCTACTACGAGGGGACAATTGGTGATATAGCCACCTTGGTCATAGGCAAAATAGATGTGCACTCGATGACCGATAACAACGAATACGCCAACGACGAGACATCACAATTTTTAAACAGCCTGTTCGTTCGCTCTGTGGGGACCGTGTTTGCCGAACATGGGAACTACTATGTGCCTGGTATCTACATCTCCGTTCAGCCGATTGATCTGGTCTCGGTGACCTATACATACTCTCACGATGGTGGTGAGGATCTTTTTGACAACGCCCAGCACTGGATAGAGCTTGGGCTTCACCCACAGCTTATGGGTTTGCCCGGAAACTACAGGATCGGTTTTATCAAACACGACATCGATTTTACCGAAATCAAAACCGGTGATACTACCCATAACACGGGATTTAATATAAGCGCAGATCAGGCTCTAAGTGACAACATCGGGGTTTTCTTTCGATACGCTTCCCAGGACGATACCCTGGAGGAGAACGAAGTCATCTCCGCCATGTCAGGTGGACTCTATCTGGGCGGTGGCCTGTGGGGTATGGAGAAGGATGGTGCAGGCGTAGCGTACGGCAAGCTTGAGCTTAACAAAGATATCGCCGGAACCGACAAGGGGGAATCGGTGTTGGAGGTCTACTACAGCCATGAGCTGTTCGGGTCGATGAACATGACCGCCGACATCCAGATGTACCAGGATCTTCCCGACAAGGAGCATAGCGACGTTATGGTGATGAGTTTGCGTGTGCAAACCGGATTCTAAAGGCCCACCTCCGGTTCGTTGGTGGAAAATAAGATCACTGTCCGTTCCAAAAGAGTAGGCAGAAGACCTATATTATGTGTGAGACGAGCCATGAGAAATAAAATTATCGTACTGCTCCTTGTGACGCCGTTTCTGCTGGGCGCTTGCGCCTCCTACAACCAGGAACGAAGCTCGGTCCATGGAGCGGCCATAGGCGCCGCGACGGGTGCGGTTATCGGACACCAGTTCGGTCGCGGCGGAGGTGATGTCGGCGCTCTCATCGGAGCGGCGGCGGGTGGGGCCATCGGCCTCATGCACGGGCAACAGCAGGACCAGATCGACCAGAATCGTCAATACCAGAGCCAGCAACCCGCTGTTCAATCCAGACCATCCGGTGGCGGTCAGGGTGGGGACGATTTTCGGAATCCGTACAGGATACCGGATCAACGTTTCTGCAACGGACGCTGGCAGTGGGACGCCATGAGCGGATACTGGGTTTGCCAATAGCCCGGTTTAATGAACGCGACCTGATAAGGCTGATAAAAGAGAGATTCGGCGACTCACCTGCAAGTCTGGGCATTGGTGACGACTGTTGCGCCTTGCGGCCCAGAGCCGGGTACGACCTGCTTCTAACCACCGATACCCTGGCTGAGGGGGTTCATTTTGATCGCAGTTATTCTTCCGCCAGGAATCTGGGGCGGAAATCGGTTGCGGTAAACCTCTCCGATATCGCCGCCATGGGGGGGAAACCGCTCTATCTTCTCCTTAGCCTGAACCTGACATCCGATATCGACAAAAGGTGGATCGGAAAATACCTGCGCGGTTTTGAATCCGCCATAAACCCTTTCGACACGTCTCTTATCGGCGGAAACGTGACTTCCGCCAGAAACGACCTTGCGTTTACAGTCACCGCGATAGGTGAGGTGAAACGGGGGAAACGTGTAGACCGGTCCGGCGCGAAGGTGGGGGATTTTATTTATGTCACAGGTACGGTGGGTGATTCGGCGGTCGGTCTCGACATATTACAACGAGGCTCCACAAAACATAATGCCCTGGAGAAACGGTTGATCACAAGGCATTTAGAACCGACACCCAGAATTGAGTGGGGTTATTTATTGGGGGATAAGAAGCTGGTTTCGTCGATGATCGATGTATCGGACGGTCTTGCCCTCGACCTGTCGAGGTTGATAGACGCATCGTCGGCTGGCGCGGAAATCGATCTGGAAGCTATCCCGCTGTCGAAAGACCTTGTTGTATCGTCGGAGGGGGAGCTTCCATGGGAGAGGATCCTGGCTGGAGGGGAGGATTACGAACTTCTCTTCACCGTTCGACCTTCCGCCAGACCGGAGGTGGAACATCTCATTGAGAGGGGAATGTTAACTGCTGTCTCTATCGGAAGAGTGACAAAACCGCCATCCGGCTCGAATCGTGTGAAAATTATCGACTCCAGTGGTGGTGATTTTGTTTTGGAGAATCGGGGCTGGTTCCACGGCGATTGACACTTGGACGGGCATTTAAGTTTAGAACTAACAATAATTTAGCAGAGATAAGCATAGAGATAAGTTTAAATATTTCTATTACATCCCACATACACACTATATAGCGGTTAGCAGGCAGAAACTGTCTGTATAGTGTATTCTTCTCTTTACACAGAACAGCAACCAATGCTAATGTATCCCAACTCAACCTGTGGTCGGTTGGCTGTTATTTGTTTGGGGATTAATTAAATGCGTTTCAAAAGCATCCAGATGCGTGGTTTTAAATCGTTTGTGGACGATACAAAACTCGAATTCGATAAAGGCATTACAGCCGTAGTAGGGCCTAACGGCTGTGGCAAATCAAATATCGCCGACGCCATAAGGTGGGTTCTCGGAGAACAGTCGGCGAAAATACTGCGTGGCGCCAAAATGGAAGATTTTATCTTCAACGGCTCCCAGACACGCAAAGCGACCGGTTTAGCCGAAGTGTCGATCACCCTTTCCGAAACCGAAGGTTCGATAAGCTCCCACGCTTTCGCCGAATATGAAGAGATCACCGTTACCCGAAAACTGTTCCGTACAGGTGAATCAGAATACCTTATCAATAAAGTTCCATGCAGACTCAAGGATGTTGTCGATGTATTTCTCGACACGGGCCTATCGACCAAGTCGCTATCGATTATCGAGCAGGGGCAGGTGAGCAAACTTGTAAACTCGAAGCCTGAGGATCGCAGAATCCTTATCGAAGAGGCCGCTGGTGTAATGAAATACAAGAGCCGCAGAAACGCCGCTCTGAATAAATTAGCTGGCGCCCAGCAGAACCTGCTTCGTATCCAGGATATTTTAGGTGAGTTGGAAAAACAGAGGAACTCGCTGAAACGTCAGGCGAAAAAAGCGGAGCGTTTCCAATCTTTCCGTAACGAGATCACACAACGGGGCCTTGCGGTCTATTCGCACCAGTACCAGGAGCTGGCCGAAAAACTAGGCAAAACCGAACTGGAGCTTAATCTCTCCAAAGAGGAGGAGACCGCTCTCTCCGCCCGGCTATCCGCCAGGAAAAACCAACTGGTTACGATCTCCACAGAAATTACAAAAGAAGAGCGCGCGTTGACCGAACTCAAGGAGGAGCGGAACCGGATCAACTCCTCCATAGAACGGAACGAAAGCCATGTCGCCCTGCTCGAAGACCAGATATCGGAGCTTGCCTCATCGAACAAAAGAGCGGGCGAAGAGATCGCCGAGCTTGAGAGGAAGATAGAAGAAGGCGGTAATACCGTGGCCGGGAACGGTGAAAAGGCTGTTTCACTGGAAGAAGAGATCGCAGGGAACAAAAAACTGAAAGAACAACTCCTTGCAGAGGCCAAAGGTGTCCGGGAACGGATATCGGCCAGACGTGAGAGGGATCGTGAAATATCGAAGGAAGAAGAGTCGGTCTCCCGGAAGATATCGGAGAAGGGGAATCGCTCATCATGGCTGAAAGCGCGGATCGACATGGCGGCGAGCCGGGTTGAATCCGTTTCCGGTCAGGAGAAAGAGATCGAAGAGGTTTTAAGCGTTCTAGCCCCGGAGATCGAGCGGTTGAAAAATGAGGTCGTCACTGGTGGCGAGAAGCTCGAATCTGCGAAAATCGAAGAAGATACCGCTAGGACGGAGCTTGCGTCGGTCACCACAAAACTTGCCGAATCACGGGAAGAGTTGCGCGGCGCCAACGATAAGGTGACACGACTCTCATCACGTCTGGAGTCGTTACAGGAGCTTGACAGGAACCTGGAAGGGTTTGGCGAAGGTGTCCGTCGCTTGATGAAGCTAAAAGAAGAAGGCGCCGTAAACGTAAGTGGTCTGCTGGCCGACAAACTCAAAATACCCCAAGGACTTGAGAAAGCGTTGGCGGGAGTTTTAGGTGACCGGCTTGAAGCGGTGATAACGGATCAGTCCGGTTCCGCCCTGTCGGCTGTAAAACTGTTGCGTGAAGGAAAATCTGGTGGAGCCGGTTTTCTTTCCCATGATCTGCTCCCGAAAAACGGAGTAAGTTACGATCCGGGCGATTCCCCCTCTCTTGTGGGCAGGGCCAGCGATCTTCTGGAACTTGCCGACGATGCGCCCGCCGGGGCCAGATCGCTCCTGTCGAGGGTTTTCGTTGCAAAGGATCTGGCTGGTGGCCTCGATATTTGGAATAACGACCCGGGAACTTTTACGGTGGTGACTCTGGAGGGTGATGTTATCGACACGTCCGGTTTCATTACCGGTGGTGAAAGCGAAGGGAGCGCATCGAAAGGCGCCATGGTCCTTACCCGTAAAAGAACCATTGAGGAACTGCTGGTTCAGGTAGGGGAAGAGTCGGCCAAACGGGATGAGTTAAAAAAAGCCGCAGATCAACTGTCGGAAATGACGGAGAGCGCAAGAATACGGCTTGAAGATGGAAAGACCGCCATGCGCAGGATTGAGATGGATCTGTTCGAGCGTAAAAAAGAGCTTCAGAAAGAGGAGTCGGACCTTTTTCGCGGAGAGAAACGCCTCGAAGAACTTAAAAGGGAACGAGAGCGCATCGTCGAAGAGAAATCCGTTTTCGTCGAAGAAGAGGGTTCGATCAGCTCGGAATTAGAGAGTCTGACCGAATCGAAAAGAGAGATGGAACGCTCGAAGATCGCCTCAGCCGAAGAGATGGAAGTTCTGACAGCAAGTCTTGAGAGCGTCAGCTCCCGATTGAACGAAGAGGAAGTGCGGCTCACCTCGGCTCAGGCCCGACTCGACCATGTAAAGCATGAGATCAGACGCGCCGAGTCGGAAACCACCGATCTTCAAAACCGTGTGCGTCGCCTGAAAGAGTCGATCGTCGATTTCGGAACCCGCACAGAAGATATGAAAAAATCGATCAACTCCCTGAGAGATGAGAACGGAAAGTTCGCCAGGGAAATTGACCGGCTCTCCCACGATATAACCAGACTGACCGAATCGCTGGAAGAGCGGGTCGATCAGAGAACCGCCATGGAAGAGGAGAGCGCAGGGCTTGATACCAAGGTCGATTCGTCCCGTTCGATAGTCTCCAACCTGTCGGTAACAAGGTCGGAGCTTACCGTCAGAATCGATGGCGTTATCGAGAAGGCGGACCACGAATTTAACATCCCTGTGGAAGACCTGGCTAAAGAGGACGTATCGGAAATCGATATCGCGGAAGCGACCCAGCGGCTCGGATACCTGCGAGGCGAACTCTCGCGGATCGGAGACGTGAACATGAGCGCGTTGACCGAGTTCGAAGAGGTCGAACAGAGGTTCGAACATATGAAAGAACAACACGAGGATCTTGTTACTTCCATCGTCAACCTGCGCAAAACCATCGACAGCGTAAACTCCGTTACCCGCAAACTTTTTAACGAAGCCTACAAAGAGGTCTCCGCCAATTTCGAGATGCTCTTCTCACGACTCTTTGGCGGTGGACGCGCTGAGATGCGTCTGGTTCAGGAAGAGGGGAAACCGGAAGAGGGAATAGAGATATTCGTTCAACCTCCCGGTAAGAAAGTACAGAACCTCAACCTGCTCTCAGCCGGCGAGAAGGCGATGACCGCAATAGCCCTGCTGTTCGCCGTATTCCTGAAACAGCCCTCCCCCTTCTGTCTGCTCGACGAGGTGGACGCTCCGCTTGACGAAGCTAACATAGTAAGGTTCCGCGATCTGCTCATGGAGATGCGGGAGAAGATCCAGTTCATCATCATCACACACAACCAGAAAACCATGGGGTTCGCAGAAAGACTCTACGGAGTAACACAGGAAGAAAAAGGTGTATCGAAGATACTGGCGGTAGACCTGGTAGACCACCGCCACAACGACTTCACCCTAACCGCCGCCTAGTGGCTGGGCCACAGCCAGTTTCGCTGACGCTGGGATTCGCGTGTCAAATTACGAATGTTCGGCGGCCCCGGTGGGGCGGCCTTCGGTGGGTGGCTGGGCCACTGCCTGTTTTGCTTCGCTGGAATTAGGATGGCTGTGTTTCTGTACGCTTCGGTAACGGTCGCTTAGCGACTTGGCAGTGCGTCTAGCGCCCCTACGGTTTGTTGGCGCCAGGGGGGGCTAGGGATATTGTTTTGCTTCTTTCTATTGACTGGAGGGCGAGGTAGTTGTCGCCATACTTTTCCAGTTTTTCCAGTTCGTCGGAGTACTGGGAGTAGTGGCGTTCTTCGTCGGCTATGACATCCTCCAGCAGTTTTTTCGACTGGGAATCGGCGCTATTACCGCATTCCATGGCCCATTGGTTGTATGTCTTGATGGCTTCCTCTTCAATGTCACACGCCATCTTTACCATCTGGGTCACGTCGGTTAATGTCACAACCTCAGCTGACGCTTTAAGCTCCACACTACCTTTGAGGAAGAGGATGCGGTCGGCGTAAAGCTCGATATGCATCATCTCCTCAATGGCTGTCCTTTTGAATAGGCCGGAGAGCAGATCAAGCCCCTGATTGTCACAATGAAAATGGAAGAACATGTATTGATGGACACCATAAAGTTCATCCGCTATGGCCTTGTTTAAAACCTCAATACTTTTTTCATACATTATTGACCCCTTTCATTAATTCTCTAAGCGCATGTTGACGGAGCAGGTTTTTCTCTCACCACCCGTAATAAACCGGAGGCAGGTGGCAACGCCACCCTCCGCCACTCCTGCCACCGAAGGCCGCCCCCCATAGGGGCCGCCGAACATTCGTAATTTGATTTTTGGCTCCTAGCGAAGCGTAACAGGCTGTGGCCCAGCCACTTAGAGTTCGCGTTCTTCTATTGTTACTGTTATTTCTACTCTTTCGAGTGGGTTGTCTTTGCGGTCGCGCGGTTCGTTAACTATTTTGTCGGCTACGTCCATTCCTTCCACGACCTCGCCGTAGACTGTGTACTGACCGTCGAGAAAGTAGGAGTTGCCCACACATATAAAGAACTGGGACCCGGCGCTATCCGGGTCTTGCGCCCTGGCGGCGGACAGAATTCCCCGTTTATGTTTCTCGTCGGAGAACTCCGCCGGAACGGTGTAGCCGGGTCCACCTGTGCCGTGCGCTTCCCGCGCATCCGGGTCTTTCGAGTTTGGGTCGCCACCCTGGATCATGAACCCTGGGATTACGCGGTGGAAAGTCACCCCGTTGTAGAATCCGTCTTTGGCGAGTTTGATAAAACTCTCCACATGTTTCGGTGCGATATCGGGGAAAAACCGGAGAACGATATCTCCGTGACGGGTTTTTATTACGGCTACTTCTTGCATTTTCTTCTCCTTCTTGACCATTGTGGTTCGTTTCGCCGGTTTACCGGCCTGTGATTTCGACGAGTCGCAAGCCACAAAAGCCAGAGCCGCCATCGCGTATACTGCAAACCGCATGTACGGTATTTTTTTCATAATCGGGTTCCTCTAAACATTTCGGGGATTTTACCACACAGAGAGATAAAGGCGTTTATTTTTGAAGTTAATTGAACTTTTGCGCCTTTGTCCGGGATAATAGAAGCATGAATACAAGAGCGTATCTGACACTTTTCCTGTTGCTGGTGATAACCCCGGCGTTGACTTCGTGCGCCACGTCCCCCAGGGCAAAAGTCCGTGACTCCGCCGAGATTCGCAGGTTGCTCAAGGAACCGTATACCGGACTAAAAGCGCGGATGGCGGTGGTGCGGTTTATCGACAAGAGCGCCAAAGGTCCGGGTCAGATCGGTGAAGGGTTGGCCGAAATGTTAACGACATCCCTTTTCAAGACGAACCGCTACATCCTTCTCGACCGGCAGAATCTGGACGCTGTCATCAACGAGCAGGATTTTGCCGAGGCGGGGAGAATATCGGAGAAAACAGCCGCCCGGGTCGGAGAAATAGAAGGTGTTGACCTGATGGTTTTCGGCGCGGTGACCGCATTCGAGCCGGAACATCTTGGCGCTGGCGGATTTTTACTGGGGGCTGTGACTCTGGGAGCGTCCATCGCCATAGCCTCCGCCAACGAAGACGCTCCCGTAGGCGCCATTACATACAAGGAGTCGTATGTGGCTATCGATCTGAAGATCGTGGACACTAAAACTGGCAGAATAGTCTCGGCCACTTCGGTTGAGGGGAGATACTATAACTACGGCGGTGGAGTCCTTGGAGCTGTCGGCGGAGGTGACTCCCGAACGCCGTTATTCCTGGGAGGGTTCGCCGGGACCGGCGCTGAAGAAGCTATCCGCAAGGCTATCGAAACCGCTGTTGTGGAGATAGTACACAACACACCTGTGGAGTATTACAGCGTTTCGGACGACCTTGATGACACTCCGGTCGGAATGCTTGCTTCCATTCAGACAGTTACGCTTCTGGAAGGGCTGGAACGGGGCAGGGTCGATCAACCGCAATCTTATGTAATCAAGACACAGAAGCAGTATGAAAAACTTCTCTACGAGCTTGACGCGCCTATTGAGACTTCACCTGTCTTCGACTGGACGAAGAGAAACCTGATTGCCGTTTTCGCCGGGGAAAAGCCAGAGAAGGGGTATAAGATCGCAATCACGCGAGCGATTTATACTGACGACGCTCTCGTCATCCATATAAAACAGGCGGCCCCGGCGCCTCTTAAAGAGGGTGATCCTCCAAGGGTCGATTATGTCGGACCGCACTCTCCGTTCGACGTGGTCAGTATCGCAAAACCGGTAAAACCTGTCCGGTTCGTATGGGAAGAGTAGTTCGGCCTTAAGTTATTCTCGAAGGATTAATGCGTAGCCAGAACTGTGTGAAATAATCTACCGCAGAGATGAGGGAGAGAATCATCGCAATCCAGATCGTTAACTGGCCAATGATGTGGAACAGAAAGTTAAAATCGAGGATTAGGAAGAGAATAGCGGTTATCTCCATTCCCATTTTCCATTTGCCGATTGATCCCGCCGCAAAATAGATGTCGTAAGAACCGGCTATGGTGCGTAACCCTGAGACAGCAAACTCTCTGCCTATAATCACAACCACAATCCAGGCCGACACCCGGTCAAGCTCCACTAATGGGATCAACGCCGAAAGAACCAGCAATTTGTCGGCGATAGGATCAAGCAGTTTGCCTAACAGGGTCTCTTCGTTGGTCATCCTCGCCAGGTACCCGTCGAGCCAGTCTGTGGCGGCGGCAAGACCGAAAATCAGGGCCGCCAGAAAACAGGACCAGAACGCAGGTGAGATCAGTAGTACGATGACTATCGGAATAAGGAAAATACGGAACAGGGTTATCCTAGTCGGCAGGTTCATCCCAAACACTGTGGACTAATCTTCAAAGATATAACTGTTTGGATTTACAGGAACTCCGTTTAGCAGAACTTCGTAGTGCATGTGAGGGCCGGTTGATCGACCGGTACTGCCTACCAAGGCGATAACGTTACCACGTTTGACTTTCTGCCCGAGTTTCACAACGTTCTTCGAGTTATGACCGAAACGGGTCACAACACCGTATCCGTGGTCGATCTCCACCAGATTACCGTAACCGCGATGATAGCCGACACGGGTAACTATGCCGTTGGCCGGAGCGATTATCGGGGCTTTCATGTGGGTAGCAACGTCAATTCCTTCGTGCATCTCCCTTAAACCGGAGAAGGGCGACCTGCGGTAACCGAACGTGGAGGTCACCCATCCTTTGACCGGCCAGATGGAAGGAGTGTGTGAGAGAAGTGACGACTGCTCCTTGAAGAACTCGTCCAACTCAAAAAAGCTCGATTCCTGCGCTTCGGCCTGGTTTTTTATCCTTACAATGTCCTTGTTCAGCGAAGCTAAAAGGGACTGGGAGTATTTTTTCGATTTCGTGGCAAATGAGATATCGGAGTCGATATTAGGACCGCCTGTGCCGAATTTTGCGGTCTGGTCCTGGCGCTCCAGAGCGGTGATGACCCGAAGTTTCCGGTCGAATTTTTCCAGCCTACCGAGTTGTGACTCGACCTGTTTGATCTTTTTGGAGAACCGCTGAATCTCAAGTTTCTGGTCGGCGGTGATGGCTCTCAGTTTTTCAAGCTCCACCAGGTCTTTGCTCTTCTCCATAACGGTATATGAAAAGTAGGAGAAGGCGACCACTGAGACGAGAGCCAGAAATGCGAAAGCTTTTACTACGGTCCTGGGCGTGGAAAAACGAATGAACTTGCCGGTGACATCCGGTACGAAAATGAAAGTATACTTCTTTGTGAACATGTCAGAAATACTGTTTTTTGCCATAACCCCGCCGTTTATTCGCCTTATCCGGTTTCCCGTTTTTTTATTCGCACGAAAGTTCCGACCGTGAGTCCGTTACCGGGTCGAAACTTCAACTTTAGTACCCTTTTCCCATGGCGATTGTATTCAAACCACCCCCAAAGCGCTCGAACACAATCGCCATGGTGAAGGGAATCTCGCCAACAAAGGCGATCATTTAACGTCCGAGAGTTTTCCGGCTCGTTATAAACCCGGTTTTCTTCAGCCGTTTTCAGCCAGATTGGCGCCCTTTTTTACACTTTGGCATGACAACCCCTCCACGATGTCCCATGCCTGGGTATCAGTCTGGTTTTCAGGAGTTTATACCGTTATTTGAAGGTTCAGTCAAGATTTTTTTGGCGGTCTTGCCGATCTAAGTGACTTATCCTTGATGGTAAACCTGTCATCCATCGGCACGAACATGTCTGCGGCGTCTTTTATTATCTCAGAACAGGTCTCCGGATAAGACCAGACTTCCACCTTGCAACCCCTGTTTTTCAGGTACCATATCAACGGCATATAATCCTTGTCACCGCCGATAAGGGCCACAACATCAAGCTTCTCCGACAACGTAACAGCGTCGATAGTGAGCCAGGCGTCGGCGTTTTTTATCGGTTGTTTGATTTCACCACCCAGATTTTGCCAAAAACGGCGAAAATCGTCGCTGATATTTTTGTGTATCGGTTTGTAGTAAATAATCCGGGTGATTTCGCGTTTGCCAATCTCTTCTATCAGGAGGGCGTAGTTTGTTCTTCCGCCAAAGATATTGTAACCGGAGATTTCCACGTTTTCCGCGTCTATAAATACGCCTACTTTCTGATAGACGAGACCGGTTACAGGTGTAGTATTGTTTTCAATTCGCATAAGTAATTTTACGATATAATCGCTCCTGGTTAACGTTGAAGCTATTGTACACATTTAAAGTAAAGCCGGGAAGTTTACTTGCCGATAAGAATAGACAGGGAAAACTGGCGTTAGACGGGCCAAAAGGGCGGGGGAAATGAAAAGCGGATTTAACATTCTTATTACGGCGGCGTCACGACGCGTAGCCATGATTCGTGGTTTTACCAACGCCTTGCGAAAACTCGGTCTCGAAGGGCGCGTTCATGCGAGTGATACCGACAGGCTCTCTCCCGGCTTGAGGTTTTGTGACAGGTTTCACCTTGTCCCGCTGTCGAAGTCACCCGACTACATTGCTCGCATTCTCGAAATCTGCAAAGCTGAAGATATCGATATGGTGGTGCCTACCATTGATGAGGAGATCGCAACATTTGGCGCCAGCAAAGAGAAATTCCGCGATGCAGGCGTAATCCCGCTGGTTTGCGACGAGGATATCGGTCGTATCTGCACCGATAAATATCTGACATCGAAATTTTTTATCGAAAACGGTTTTAATTTCGCCGATACCTACCTGCCTGAAGAGATCGATCCTGACAAAATCAGATATCCGCTCTTTATAAAACCGAAAGTAGGCAGGGGCTCTGTTGCGACTTTCCCGATTAAAAACAAGAGAGAATTTCTGTTTTTCCGGGACTATGTAAATAATCCTGTGATACAGACATTTCTTACGGGAACAGAGTATACGATAGACGTGCTCGCCGGTCTTGACGGCTCCATTCTCTCCGTCACACCGAGGGAACGTATGGTAATTCGGTCCGGCGTTTGCGACAGGGGAAGGTCTCGGCGCGATTTTAATCTCATAAACAGCGCCAGAGATATATGCGAGAAGTTAGGAGTGATTGGGCCTGTCAACCTCCAGTGCATGGTCGAGAACGGCAAAGCTACATTTTTCGAGATCAACCCCAGGTTTTCAGGAGCGATCCAGCTTACGGTGGCCGCAGGGGCCGATTTTTTCTCCATGATAATCAGAAACGCCCTCGGTATGGAGCGGGAGGTCGGTATTGGAGACTTTGAGGACAACCTTCTGATGATGAGTTACGAAGAGTCTATTTTCGAGAAGAACGGTCAGTAAAAACCCCGTTATTGAAGGCTGTCAACAACCATTTTTTCCGCCAGCTCCAGCGCGTCCTTTCTGGTCAATACCTCCCCGTCAAGCTGGTTCGCAAATGTTTTTTCAAGGATAGTCTTTATCTCCCGGCCCGGTTCCAGACCCATTTTTATCAGGTCATTCCCGTTTATCAACGGTTTCTCGAACCGTTGATGCGACAGGTAGCCTGTCACCGCCTGGTTTACCTCCTGACGGTTCGATTTCGCCGCGAAATAGAGGATACCCTCCACGCTAAATGGAGACAGAAGTTTGTACAACTCCGAGTTGCTGATGGCGCGGTTTCTTTCGATTGACGTTATGGTTTTAACTATCAATCGTCTGGTCTGCATTACATTGCCGAACGACCGGGCGCTGGCGTGGAACCGCCGGGCTATCTCATCGACCACCTGGCCGTCAAGACCGCTTAATAAAGCCATGAACGGAGTCTCCCAGCCGTTGATCCGCTCTTCCGGGAACGCCAGGTTTATCCATGTAAGCATATCCTCGCATCGTTCCATCAGGCTCTCCTCACCTTCACCGAACGACAGGTCTTTGTGGATCAGATTTAACAGGCCAAGCTCGTTTAACCTGTGGATCGCCCTTGCGGGTCTGCGTTCGCCCAGAATCAGTTTCAACTCAGCAAAGAGCCTGCTATCGGAAAGATGGTGGAACAGTTTGGCTTTGATGGCGCTTTTAAGTAGCGCCATCGTCTGTTTGCCCATGGAAAATCCGTACCGCGCCTCGAACCTGACCGCCCGGAACGCTCTTGTCGGGTCTTCGACAAAACTTAAGTTGTGCAGGATTCTGATGGCGTGATCTTTTACGTCCGCCTGACCGCCGAAAAAATCGAGCAGAGTGTTCGGTTTTTTCCCGTTCAGTCTAACCGCCATGGCGTTTATTGAAAAATCTCTCCGGTACAGGTCGTTTCTTATGGCGCTCATCTGGACAGTAGGTAACGCCGCAGGATGGGCGTAATATTCCATCCTTGCTGTGGCGACATCGACCCTCTGCCCATCCTTTAAAATGACCACGGCTGTGTTGAATTTTTTATGGGGCCGCATTCGCCCATCCAGCCTGCTGGTGAGTTTTGCGGCGAAATCTATCCCATCCCCTTCGATAACAACATCGATATCGTTGTTCGGGATGCGTAACAGGATATCCCGGACAAAGCCTCCTACAGCATAAGCCGTATAACCGGCTTCGTCCGCGACCTCTCGTATGATATTTAGCAGGTCGATGGTTTTCTTCGGAAGCCTGTCCCTCACTCTGCCTGAGAGGTCTCGTGACATGGGAGCGCGTCTCGGTTTGCCATGTAAAAGGGCGCCGGGCGCCGAATTTAACGAGTCGCCATACAGTTTTGCCAGAGCCATGCCTCTTGTCACAAGACCGACAAGCTGACCGCTCTCCTTGTCCACCACCGGAACCTGTTTCTGTTTCCGGCCCAGGATGATCTCTTCTAACGCTTTGGCGGGAGTGCCGATGTGGGCGATGGCAAACTCGCTTGTCATGAATTCGGTCACCTTCTGATTCTCCATCTTGTGATGGATCGCTTTCTCCACAACCTGTCTTGTGATAAGGCCGACCACTTTCCCATCGTCGGTAACGGGCATGGCGTTGATATCGTAGCGTGTCATCAGGCTTTCGCTATCGGATATGACGCTGTTGGCGGGGGTGGTTATGACATGCTGTAACATGATATCGCCTGTCACCGGCAGGGGTTCGATAATCTCGTGGATAATCTCCCATACCCGCTCAGTGGCCTGCGGCAGTGTCATCTCCTTTATGGTCGCCGATGCGGCTGTGGGGTGACCACCTCCACCGAGCCTTGCCGCCGCGGAACCTGCGTCAAACGCCTCCACCACACTTCTTGCCACCACCTGAACCCGATCCTCCATCCTCACCATTACGAATAACACGCTGGCGCTTTCGATATCCATGACCTTGTGGGCGAGACTTGCGACATCACCCACATACCGGTCGGCGGAGGCTGAGGCGACGGCAACGCTAATGCCGCTTATGGTTTCGTATTCGATATTTTTCAGGAGGTTATCGAGGGTTTCTATCTGGGCGGGGTTCAACTCCCGATGCATGTAATCGGCCACCACGTTTAGATTGGCCCCTTTGCCGAGAAGCCAGGCGGCGGCCTCGTAATCGTGCGGGCATACGGAGGTGAAGGTGAGGGAGCCGGTATCCTCATAAAGCCCGAGAGCCAGCAGGGTAGCTTCGGCTGGCGTGACATCAATTCCTTCAGACCGCAAAATCTCCACCATGATTGTCACGGTCGCCCCACGTTTTTCTATGACAGCCTTTTCGTACGGAATATCGATGTCAGCCGAACAGTGATGGTCGTATAGGTGAAAGGTAACGTCACCCCTCTCGGCAAGCTTGGCGAACGGACCGATCCGCTCCCGGGTGCATGCGTCAACGACAATCACCTGCTCGACCTTCTCCATGCGAAACCCCTTCAACCTGCGGTAGGGGAAATCAATATCCGTATCGGCAAGGTAGTCGCGCACGTTCTTCTCTTGCGAACCGGGGAACAGAAGGATCGCGTCGGGGTAGAGCTTTTTCGCCGCCATCATCGAAGCGATGCAATCGAAATCGGCGTGAAGATGAGTGGTGATTATCTGCAACGACACCCTCTGGTTGATTTTTCTGTTAACGCCATTGTACCTCTTAACCCGCATAATTTATAAGTGATCTACTGCATGCGAGCATCCACTTGCCATTACGGCGTTTCGAGCATATTTGGTTCTCGAGTGGCGCGACCACTGCGAATAAAGTACGCCTCCGGGCCAAATACACTCAAAACACCGTACTGACAAGCGCCTGCTCACTCTCGTTACGAACACTCATGAATAATCCGGGTTAACGAGTACGGTTTGGCTATTCGCAGTATCCATAACATTTTTTGACTCCGTAGTAATGTGCAGGGTTTATATTAGCTTCAGACAAGGAGAATGCGGATGAAACCGTTAATGATTGGAGAAGTGGCGAAGCTCTCGGACGTTGGTGTGGAGACAGTCCGATTCTACGAACGTCGCGGCTTGATAGATAAACCGCCGCGCAAGGAATCCGGATACAGGCAGTACCCTCCGGGAGTGGTGAAGCGGATAAGATTTATAAAACGCGCCAAGGAACTCGGCTTTACTCTAAAAGAGATTCTGGCGCTGTTAAACCTCCGCGTAGACCCAACCACCTCTTGTGCCGATATACGGGAGAAGGCTGAAGCGAAGCTTACGGACGTTGAAAAAAAAATAACTGAATTGCGAAAGATGAAAAAAGCGTTGGCGAAGTTGGCGGTTTCATGCGTAGGAAGCGGCCCTGTTAGCGAATGCCCGATTATAGATGCGCTTGATAGCGAGGAGAATTGATTATGGTATTGGTGGAATTGATATACGACCAGACTTGTCCCAACTTTAACAAAACCAGGGACAATATAGATGAGGCTTTTAACACTACGGAAATGGACGTGGAGTTTAAAGAGTGGGAGCGGAGCGCAAAAGATAGCCCAGACTATGTACGTGATTACGGCTCCCCTACAGTACTTGTGGATGGGAAAGACGTTTCAGAAACGACCCCCTCCGATGGGGCGGCCAACTGCCGGATTTATGTCGATAGTCAGGGCTATCCTGTCGGCGTTCCCTCGGTGGAAATTATAGTTTCAGCTCTTATGAAGGCAAAAGGTAAAAACGTCTCGGCGGGTACCACACACAACATAAAAAGCGGAATATTTGCGATGTTTCCATCAATCAGTGTTGTTGCGCTCACGCCTTTCGCATGTCCAGCATGTTGGCCAGCATATATCGGGCTACTGGCCTCGCTGGGGATTGGGGTGACTGGAGTTGAAAAATACCTCTTTCCTTTGACGGTCACGTTTTTGCTGTTAGCCCTTTGGCCTTTATGGGTAAAGGGAAGAGCCAGGAATAATTACAGCCCACTCTATCTGGGTGGATTTGCGGCGATGATAACGCTCATAGGAATGTTTGTAATAGTTTTCGAGCCTTTGCTATATACCGGTGTCGCGCTTTTGGTCATTGCGTCGGTATGGAGCATGAATCTCGATAAAACCAAGATAGCTTCGTGCCCCGCATGTGTAGGAAACGAAGCGACATCATAATACAAAATGGAGGAATTGATAATGTTAGATAAACGAAAAATCGAGGTTTTCAGCGCCGGATGCCCTGCGTGTGAGGATACCGTAGAGCTTGTAAAAAGCGTGTCATGCCCATCGTGCGAAGTGACAGTACTCGATATGAACGATGATGCCGTATGGGCTCGCGCAAAAGATTTGGGCGTACATTCTGTTCCCGCCGTTGTGATAAATGGAGAATTGGCCGATTGTTGCCAAGGTCGAGGCCTAGACGAGGCAACGCTAAGAGCGGATGGGTTGGGTCAAGCGATTGATTAACTCTGAAAATACAGATAGATACACTTTTTTCGTTCCGAGTCGATTTTTTATTGGACATTCAATTTAGAATGAGTATAATCTTATCCATACCTGACTGAATTACTATGTATTAACAAACAAAACTCATCTTAACGGAGGTTTGATTATGTCTCTCGTTCAAAAGCCGGCTCCCGATTTTAAAGCTCAGGCTGTTATGCCTGACAAGACATTTGCAGAAGTTTCACTTGCTGATTACAAAGGGAAATGGCTTGTTCTCTATTTCTATCCGCTCGACTACACCTTCGTGTGCCCCACCGAAATAACCGCCATCTCTGACCGTCACGCCGATTTCAAAAAACTGGGCGCCGAGGTGCTGGGAAGTTCTGTGGATAGTCATTTCACCCATCTCTCCTGGGTAAACACTCCCCGGAAAGCGGGCGGACTCGGGGACATGAACCATCCGTTGCTTGCCGACCTGACCAAAAACGTTGGACGCGATTATGGCGTTCTGCTCGACGCTGGTATTACTCTGCGTGGTCTTTTCATCATCGATCCTGACGGAAAAGTCGCCTATGAAGTTGTGCATGATCTTGGTATTGGTCGTAATGTAGATGAGACCTTGCGTGTGCTGGCCGCCATTCAACAGACCAGAGAGACAGGCGAAGTCTGCCCCGCCAACTGGTCGGCTGGCTCCGACACAATGAAACCGGACCCGAACGGATCACAGGAGTGGTTCTCAAAACACGGTTAACAGTTTTTTAAGTGACGGCCCATCATAACGGTGGGCCGTTTTTTTTTGTTAAAACACAAGATATGTTATGCGGGCATGTTATTGTCTCATATATATTGTATGTATCGGTAGCGTGAGTTAATGAGCGACAAGATCAAAAAAATCGAAATTTCCCGGCCCTGGGGCGCACATATGTCTGTTTCGGGGGGTGTCTCCAAAGCTATCGACAGAGCTGATTCGGTTGGAGCTGTCTCCATACAGATTTTCACCAAAAACAATAACCGCTGGGTCGGGAAACCTCTTTCGGATGAAGAGCGAACAGCCTTTTACGAGAAATCGGAACGTCTCAATGTCAAGGTTGTGGCGTCGCACGACTGTTACCTGATAAACCTGGCTTCACCCGATCCGGTGTTACACAAAAAGTCGTGTGACGCGTTTCTCGATGAGATCGACCGGGCCGACGCTCTCGATATACCGTTTCTGGTCTTCCATCCCGGCGCCCACAAGGGGGAAGGGGAGGGGAAAGGTGTCGAAAAGGTCACAGAAACCCTCGATATGTTGATGGAACAACGGCCCGAGAGCAAAACGCTACTTACCATAGAGAATACCGCAGGGCAGGGCACGAGTTTAGGATACAGGTTCGAGCATATAGGCGACATCATCCACGGTTCCAGATATCCTGAGCGTCTTGCAGTCTGTCTCGACACATGCCACGTCTTCGCCGCCGGAAACGAAATTCACACAGCTGAAGGGTACGAGCAGACATTCGATAGCTTCGAAAAGATCATCGGCCTCGATAAACTCGCCATGTTTCATGTCAACGACTCGAAAAAGGGATGCGGTTCCAGAGTAGACCGGCACGAACATATCGGCAAAGGCGCCATCGGCCTGTCGGCGTTCGAGCGACTGGTGAACGATAAACGGTTTATCGACACCCCGATGGTTCTGGAAACACCAAAAGGAGACGATATGGCCGAAGACGTGATGAACCTTTCGGTCTTGAAAGGGCTGATATCACGCTAAGGGTAGTTCCTGATGCAGATACTCAGCTTTTTCCATCAGTTACCTTGCTGAATTGTCCTTGCGAGAATGTCCAATGCACCAGGGCTACCAAACACCAATGTCTAATATGTGAGAAACACATTATTCCAACTAATTTTTGTACGGAACTTTCGCTGAAGGAACATGCTTTGATGCCGGCCCAAGATGCCCCGGCTGGTCCTCAAAGAAAATGTGCGCTCTGAATGCCTTCAGAATCCCTTCTTTTGGTAGGCCCCCAAGGAAAAATGACTCATCAATTTTAATGTTCCAAGCACGAAGTGTCCTGAGAACTCTTTCATGTGCCGGAGCATTCCTTGCGGCAACTAGAGCCAGCCTAACGGGAAGTTTATTTGGTGGAAACTCTCCTTGTAGCTTAGCCAAGGATTTAAGAAGCTTACCAAACGGTCCTTCGGGTAGTTCCTTTTTTGCGTTTTCTTCTTCGTGTTTTAAGAATGCATCTAAACCATGCTTTTGATAAATTTTCTCTGATTCATCAGAGAAAATGACTGCATCTCCATCGAAAGCCAACCGAATTACCTTTTTATCGGGTTCGTATCCTGCTGGTGGATTTTGGATTATCGCTGATGCAAAACCTGCGTTGGTAGCTGATTGCACATCACGCTCATCTTTGGATAGGAATAGATCCACTCCAAACGGTTCTAAATAATCAGACAAAGGTGTGCCACTTGTAAAGGCTGCTCGTGTGATCTTTAGTCTATAAGTTTTAATTGCATTGAATATCCTAAGGCCAATACCAGAATCATTTCTTGACATGACTATAACCTCTACAAGAGGAGCCGCAGCCCTACTCCCGTATTTGTTGAGCTTGAGTAATGCCTTTGCTAAATGAAATCCGGTCCCTGGTTTGGGGGGAGTATCTTCATGTTCAAGCTGGTAAGCCCTGTATTCTTCGAGACCCTTTTCTTCAAAGATCTTGTTTTCAGCTTCCAGATCAAAAAGAGAACTAGAGGAAATTCCAATAACAAGAGTATTAGTAAAGTCAATTGGCATTTAATAATTCCTGATGATATTAGTGATACGCTAACAACGGCATTCTACCATGTACTCGCGCATGCTAATGAGTAGGCGATACACTCAAAGGATGTTCAGGGATGTCGAGGAAGTAAAGGATGCTATCTGCAAGTCTATTTAGTCGTCCCTGAAGAACCCCTGTTTTCCATGCGGCCTTAATATGAGTTATCGTAACCATGTAGCTCTGAGTTGAAAATCGCCACCTCGTAATGAGAGACGATAAAAGATCCCGGAGGATCTTTCTCAAATTAT
>JAJDBK010000079.1 GCA_029261405.1 Nitrospinaceae bacterium | reverse complement strand
GTTCTTTGATTGCCTCTTTGCTGATTTTATTGTCCATCTCATGCCTCCAGATTCTTGGTAACAATCATATGAGGCAACTACTAGCACTTGGTAACAAAAACAGTGAGTCAATGCGAACGGATTTTTCATTGACGCTGATCACTCGCGCCTTGGCTATCTGTCGCCTGCAGTATTTGCTAAAAAATACGTTGAATCACAGGCGGTGGCATGAAACGAAAGTGTCCACTATTTACAGGACTGGTCAGCCCCCCCATCAAAGGCCCGACGGAAGGAGCGAAACCACCGCTACCGGCGGCATCTTATGGTGGTTTTTTACGGTCGTCCCGCACAACGTCTCACTGCTATCAAAATCCACTGGAGGATAGGAAACCACCTCTGTCACACGGTTTTAAAAGAGTGGCGGTGGGTCAGGGAGAACTTTTCGGTGTGTTGGCGGTAGGCCGGGTCGAATGCGTCTCTTCTGATTTCGCGGATCAGCTCTGCAAACTCTTTCGTTGATTTTATATCGGGCGATGCTGACGACCCTACATCGCGCAAGTGTTTATCCAGAACTACCTTGGCGCCACGGCTGACCTCTTTTCCCTCACCGCGAGCGTCGGTATAGTATTGCGACAGGGCGACTATACGGGTGCCGAGGTAGACCGCCTCTTCCAGGTCGTGGGTAACGAAGAATATGGTCAGGTTGTACTCCTCCCACAGTTCCAGAGTGAAAAGTTGCATATCTTCGCGGGTACCCGGATCAAGGGCGCTGAAAGGTTCGTCCATGAGAAGTATTTTAGGCTGGGCGAAGAGAGCCTGAATTACAGCCACCCGCTGTTGCTGACCGCCCGAAAGTTGGTACGGGTACTTTGTGAAATGAGCCGACATTCCTGCTCTGTATAGAAACTCCATGGCCTGTTCGGTCAACCGTTCTTTCTCTTCTCGCCACTGCCAGAACCACATGCCCAGTTTCTTGCCGAGCAGGACGTTGTCCAATGCGCTCAAGTTTGGAAAGAGCGAATATTTCTGGTAGACGATTCCCCTGTCTACGTCGGGGGGGCCGATAGGCGTTCCGTTCATAAGCACCTGCCCGGAGGTGGATCGTTCCTGCCCAAGGATCAGCCGCAACAGGGTCGACTTGCCGCACCCGGAAGGGCCGACGACGGCGCACAACTCACCCGGACCCATCGACAGGTCAATATCGTCGAGAATAACCTTGTCGCCATACTTTTTGAATACGTCCTGAATATGTAGCAGGTTGATCTTTTTCAGCTTGTCCGGCATATTACTATTTCCCGTACCAGGGGTAGAGCCAGGAAACCAGTTTGCGCAGAGTTAGATCCATGCAATAACCGATAAGGGTTATCCAGCAGACATAGGGGATTATGGCGTCCATAGCCATGTACCGTCGCATCAGGTAGACCCTGTAACCGAGTCCTTCGGTGGAGGCTATAGCTTCAGCGGCTATCAGAAAGAGCCATGCGGCGCCGAGGGTTAGCCTGGTGGTGTTAAGGAGCCGTGGCAGTATCTGCGGCATAATTACACGATATACAGCGCCGAGTTGCGACACACCCATTGAAAGAGCCTTGGTAATCTGCTCTTTCGGCATGGCCATCGTCGCCAGATAAATATCGCGGGTAATGACAAAGACCGAACCGATAAAAATCAACGTGATCTTGGCTACCTCATCAACGCCGAAGACAATGAACAACATCGGCAGGATCGCAAGAGGCGGGATGATCGACAAAAAAGTGACAAACGGCAGAAACATAGTCCTGAATCCGGGGAACAGCCCCATATTCAACCCAAGAAGCAGGCCTGTAACAGCGGCAAGTAAAATTCCTGTCAGCAACCGTTTGAGGCTGACGGTGGTATCGTGCAACAGGGTGTAGTGGCCGGTCCGTTTGTCAGGTTCCGTGGCGAGCCGTTTCATCGTCTCACCCATGGTCTGAACCGACGGCAAAAGTTTCGCTCTCGGATTCTCCTCTAACATCTTGTGGGAAGCCACAAGATAGGTGGCGACAAGCAAGACGAACGGAAGCAGAGTCAGAACCCAGTTAAGAAGTGGCCCCGGCTCAGCGTGCAGTCCTAAAAGCTTATGAGTTCGCATGGCGCCAGCGCAGAACAACAATGATCCTGGTCATTCGGATTCTGCAACCGCCATCACCTGAAGCGCAACTTCACGTTGTTTTTGTCTCCCGCCACTGATCCGTCCGGATATTCAATTCCTACGAAATCGGCTGATGGCGCTCCTTGGCCGAAGAGCCCGTGGTCGAAGGAGAATTTGCGTACTTCGTCCATGGTTTTCTTGAATTCGGGGCTTTTAATCAACGCTTCCGCGTCGGCCCTGTTGTAATACATGAATGTGGTTTGAAGTTGCGCCTTGAACTCCGCTGTGGTTGCGCCAGCGAATTTCGCCATCATTTCTATAGCGTCATCAGTGGCCTGACCCCGCCCCGACATTATGCTCATGGTTTCATCCCAGGCGCCTACGATGGCCCGCTTGCATCCTTCCGGCATATCGGTGCGGACCATGAGGGTATCTACAATTTCTCCAGGTATCTCAGACGAGTCGAATACAAGCTGTGCGTCCGGTTCGTTTCTGGCCGCCATCAGGATCGGGTTCCAGGTGACGGCGGCGGCGCCGGGGCTTGCGGTGGCGAATAGAGCGCCGATATCAGCGTCACTTGTGTTAACTACTGTGAGGTCTCTTTCCGACATGCTGTTCTTTGCCAAGGCTCTTGCCAGCAGGTAGTGTGAGACCGAAAGCTCTACCAGCATGACCTTGCGTCCCTTGAGATTTTTTACTCCGAGTTTCTCGCCCGGTTTACCTTTTATCAGGATGCCATCGTTGCCGTTGGAGTAGTCGCCTACGATCAGTACGGTGGTATCGACACCGCCGACGGCCGGTATGGCAAGGCCGTCCATAGTGGTGGCGGTAACGCCGTCGAACGCGCCTGCGGTATATTGGTTGATCGACTCGATGTAATCGTTCACAAGAGTGATTTCAACTTCGACGTTATGTTTTTTCGCCCACTTGGCCATGAGGCCGCTCTCCTGCATGTAGGCGTAAGGCTCCCATCCGGTGTAGTGGGACCAGGCGATTCTGCATTTATCGGAGGCTGAGGCTGTAAACGTCAACGCAAAAAAGAGCGTGATGGCGATGGTGATTATATATGGCCGGTTCTTCATTATTATATTTCCTTTTGATGGCTTGTTATTCGATCTCAAGCAGTTCGGTCCAGTCCTTGTTGATAACCTTGGCGGAGGCGGCGGTCCCTTGTTCCAGTCGTTGAATCGACTGTTCCCCTTTTTTGGCCAACTCGTCCATTTCCAGAATCTGGCTTGCCATCTTCGGCAACGCCTCCTGGCGGAACTGTGAAATATCCTCTAACGCCGCGTTGATATCTTCGAACGCGCCTTTCAGGCTTTCTATGTCGAGCATGGCGGAGCTTGCCTGTTTATGGATAGCCGCTCCCTGGGTTCTGAGTCTTTTAGCCGTCCCTGCTATAAGGTCGGACGTTGTGGCGTTGAGCAGTTCCACCTTGTCGAGCACGAGCTTCTGATGAGCCAGGGCAAGGGCGACTGTCACGGCAACCTGCAAGGCGGAGACTGTGACGTTGATGGCGCGATTGACACCCCGGACAAGCTCCTTGTTGTTCCTGATAATTAATTCTATGGCGAGAATTCCCTGCTGGTTGACCGCCAGTTGTTGTTGCAGGTCGATTATCCTTTGTCGTAACGGGAAGAGTAGCTCTTCGGCGATAAATTTGTAACGTTCATCTTCCGGGGTTAGCTCTCTCTCTAGCTGGTAACTCAACTTCCGGTCGATAAGCTCGCCTATTTTTATCTGCTTTTGAAGAAGTAGTGTGAGGCTACGCATTATCTTCTGATCTTCGGTGAGGGTGCTGTTGTCCCTTTGCAGGAGGTTACGCCCCTCTTCTAGAGATTTTATGATTCCGTCGATCAATCCTTGAGCGCTCTCGTATTGCAGAAAATATTTCTGCAGCTTGTTACCAACGCCCGGTATGAATGAAAAAACTTTGGCAAAACCGGTTACGGAAAAATCCCAGCTATTCGGATCGAGTTTGCTTGTCTCAACGGCCAGCTCCACCAGTGCGTTGGCCACCGGGCCACCATCGGCCCCTTTTTTCGATAGATCCCTTATTGGACCCTGAAGCATTCTGCTCCTGTGTCCCGACTGCTTTTGGGCTTTGGCGCCGAGCAGTTCGATGGCTCTCTTCCTGTCGCTACGAGCTTCGGTGTCGGCCTGGTCGAAACTCATTACCGCCGAGACGAATTCGTCGGCAAGTTTATCGAGTTGAGGATCGGCTACAGCTTCCCCGCCATCGGCGAGCGCGTCGGTCCTGGCTGAATCAAGGTCCAGGCTCAACGAGCTTTCTTCATCTTTAGTTTTGAATTTTGAGTCCGCCATACGCCCCTTCACTCCTCCTGTTGTCGTAGATTTTTGTTCGGTTGGCAAGTTCCGCCAGCTCTTCCATGGCAAAATCCATATCCATGACCGCTTTCCCCCCTCTGGTCTGTATATTCGCCAAGGCGGAGGTGGTCTGGTCAAGTTTGGTCATGGCCTCTTCATTAGCTGTGATGATCTCCATCACTTCGTTTTGCATATCCTGAAATATCTTCAGACGTTCACCGAGCGATTTTTCTTCATCTCTGGCTTTATTCGAATTGTCGCTTTTGAGCGCCTGAAGTCTGTACCTGATGTAACCTTCGTCGATGGCGCTTACGCTGTACAGTTTTTCGGTGATCTTGTTCAAGTTATCCATGGCGTTAAGATAGACCTGTTCGCCCATGGCGAGGTAGCGCCCGTAGGTGATCTCCCCCTGATCGAACTTCCGGTCGAGGATGCCGTTGAACCGCCCGAATTTTTCTTTCAATTTCGGCAGTTGCATCACACCTTCGTTGCATTTTAACTCTTTAAGTTCCCGTTCGAGATTCGCCAGGTTCTCGAGTGTCTGTTGTTTGATTTGTTTATGTATGGAGTCGAGGTAACGGCGGGCGAGGGAGTCGTAGCGGAAATAACGGTTTACCACAAACGCTGTGGCGCCTGCCAGAAATCCCACCAGTGAAACGTAGAGCGCCATCGGTTCGCGGAATAGCAGGAGTCCCACTGCGCCGATCACTCCGATGGCGACGGGATAGAGGCTTAACGGACTCATGAGGGTCTCTTTGTTGACCGCCTTCTCAATGGCAAGCCTGGAGAGGTCCGCTCTTGCCGGGTCGATCCTGACCATCAATAGACCTCCACCACCAGATGCAACTCCACTCTGGAAAGTCGGTCGTAATAACCTCGTTGCCCTTCACCGGCCTTCTGTTTCAGTAACCTGCCGGAGCCAAGCCCAATGGGCAGAAGACGGTCCGGGTCTATATTGTATGTGACGAGCAGATATTTCCCGACCGCCTCGGCCCGTTTTAACGACAGCTCCTTATTCGCTTTTGCGTCCCCTCGCGGATTGGAATGCCCTTCTATCTTCACCCTGAAGTTCGGGTAGCTTTTCAGGGTGTTTATCGCCTTGTCGAGCTGTTTTTTACCGTCGAGGGATAACCGTCCGGAGCCTCGCTGAAATAGTATAGGCCGGACCTTCAGGGTGCCGACATCCTTTAACCGGCTCCACTCATTCGCGGTAAGGGGTGTGAAATCTGTTTCGAGGGAGTTTATGGCTTTAGCGCCCTTCTTTGACACAGGCGCGGTGATTTTTCCTGCGATACCGCTCTGTTTGAAGAGGGCTGTTATCGGCTCTGAAAATGTGATTCTTCTTGGGTCACCGTCCGGAAGTGGACTCTCTGCAAAGTCGCCATAGTCGATCAGGATCTGTATGGTCGAATCGATGGTATCAAACAACCCGTAGGTCGATGGTCTTCCCGGCTGACTGGCGCCGAACCATGTTACCGCATTTTCAAAAAGACCGACCCAGTTGATCCCTTTCATAAGCGATTCGACCTGTCCGCTATCCATATTGGCGTATGAGGCGAGGTCGCTTTCAAACTCGCTCCGGTTATCCCTGTAGCGCTTTAAGGTGCGGAAATAGTGGGAGAGAAGAAGTTTTACAAGTTCCGGGTTTTCTTCCGAATATTTACGGTTAACGAGGAGAATATCGACTATCAGTTTGTTGGTCTGGTCCGTGCCGAGGATTTTTTTATACCCATCCAATGCAAGCGCCTTGGAAACGTCCGGCTCCCACAACACCGCAACGTTTGCGTCACCATTTTTAAGTTTGGCAAGGGCGTCCGTCGAACCTTCTGCGGTCACTCTCCAGGGGCCGTTCCTGTTTTTCAGACGTGGGATATCGAAATGGGAGGAGACCGCCTTTATCAGATGGTCGCTGGGTGAGTCGGGCGTGAGGGCCAGTTTCAGATTTGTATAACTTTTCAGCGCGTCGATGTTTTTGACCACTTTTTCGTTAGTGACAATGGCGTCGGCGCCTTTCGACTCGTCGAGAACGGCGATTACGGTTCCTGGAAAATCGCTGGCGCCGCCTGTCAGCAAGTATGAATCTACTGTGGCCACGGCGAAATCTATCTTCCGGCCCGAAAGGTTTCTCATCCTGAGGGAGTAGTCCGCGCTGTCGTCTTCGCACCGGAGCAGGTAGCCGGACTTTAACATTTTCCCTTTCATTACAGGGGAGCAGAGGGGGAAATAACCGGCGAAATTGTCCATACCAATGGTGATGGTACCTTTGTCACCAGCGGCGTCGGAGGTGGATCTTTGTTCGATCTCCTGTAGAATCGGTTCGGCGTAATAATAACCGAGGAGAGCCACGACACCGATAATCATAAGGGCAAACGGACCCTTTGCGTTTCTTTCCATTATTACTGTTTTACAAACTCGGTGGGATCGAACTCTTCAGATTCCGCCAGCACATCGGCAAGCCCCTGATAGAGCGCTTCGGGGTTGCTGGCGGTAGTAAAAGTTGTGTAACCGGGGACGTTTAACGAATGGCTCGAATCGACACAAAAGCCGATGACATGGATCCGGATCGCCGACCGGTTAACGATTTTTCGGGCGGGACGACTCGGATCGCCGTCACTCGACGCGCCATCGGTGATAACTATCAGGTTGTACGATCCATACCCCCCTTGAGCCTGAGCCTGAGCCAACAAAACCTTGTAACCATTCACGAGAGATTTTACAAGAGGCGTTCTTCCGCCAGCCCGTACATTGTCTACCGCCAGAAAAAACGGATCACGCGCCCCCGCGCGAAGAGGCGCCCTGAGGGAAAGTCCGCCCTGATGATCGAAGGCCAAAAGCCCCAGGTTATCGGTTTCCGAAAGTTTTTCCGCAAACTTTTTTACAGCTTCTTTCGCCACTGCGTCTTTGCTGAGGGCGCCAGAGCATTGCCGGTCGAGCATACTTCCGCTACCGTCGAAAACCACCAGATAGTTATCGGCCATCGGGTTGGCGGCGGGTTCCACAGGGTTAACGGAGGGGGGAGGCCATACCAGCGGACCTGATGACGCTTTTGGCTTGTTTCCGGTGTTGTTATCGACCGCTTTTCGTTTCGTGTCGGCTACCTGAAGGTTTCTCTCTTTGTCGCTGGCTTCACAACCGGATACGAAGATGAAGATAATGGCGAGCAGGGCGCTTGTTGATATTTTCGATAATAGTCTCATTTTTCTATCCCGATCCTTTTTACAGAGGCTGGAAAACGTCGGCTTCGGCTTCTATCTGGATCAGCCGGAAGACCACACGGCGGGTGTTTTCCCACTCCTGCTTGTTCTTCGGGTAACACGACTTGCTGATATCACCTGAGCCATCGTATTTGCATCCGGGCGTGTTTGGTTGCATGATTCCGTGTCCGATAATGGCGAACTGGCTCGGATCGAGGGTGACGTTTTTGGTGTTGGCGTAGTTTATGAGGCTCTCCTTGAGCGCGTTTGCCCGGGTATGGCTCAGGTTCCGGGCCGATTGTTTTATCCGGTTAAGCGCTTCACGCGGTGAGTTTTTTACTTTCTTGCGAAGGTAGTTTGATGGGTCTGAGTGGCCTTCGATGGTAAGCAGGGCGCCACCGTATATTGATGTCAGCTCCATGACCTTGTTAAAAGCCTTGCTGTACATATCCGCCGGAAAAGAGTTCTGGTTCGGTTGGAAATAGACCTCAAACGAAAAAAGCTCCCCCTCCTGCAAGGTTCCTTTCTGCTGTTTTTTGGTCACAAGTTTGGTGACAGCCTTCTTGTCGAACCGTGGCGCCACAACTCCTTTGGTATCGGAAAGACCGGCGGCCAACCTGGTGTAATCCCACTTAGCCTGGTTTAATGGAAATTTCTTCGACAACAGACCGAGGGATACGAAGGCGGACTGAACTTGTGATGTCAAGGTACCGAAACTTCGGGACAGCTCCGGTTTACCGAAAAACTCCACATTGCCACTGTATCCAACGTGGCGCGCGTCTCCATACATGGCGGCGGTGTCTTCGGTGGCCGATTTGCTGTCCAATAACATTTCAGCCGAGGCGGTTATGGTCTTTTTGAACTCCGGTTTCCCTCTGTTTGCAAAAAGGCTCTTCACCTTTTCCCCTGCAATGAGAAGCCCGTGGGTGAAAGCCTCTACTTTTTCACGGTTCGCTTTAAGGTAGTCGGATCGTACTGCGTATACGTCCATTATCACCTTGTCGGCGGTCTTGGTGGACATGAGGATATGGGCGTCTTTCACCGAGTCTTCCGATCCGGTTCCGACCCCTCCGCCAGAGGTCAAGGCCAGCGCGTCGGGGATGATTACGAAAGCCGCGTCGATTGAGCTGTCTTCCCTGAACGCTTTTGCGGGAGAGTTTGAGTTATCGTCAAGCTCGATAAGATCCTCGACCCACTTGATGTTGACATCCTTGATGGAAAGCCCGGAGCTTGTCAGGACTGTGGTGAGGTAATCGACATGCGGTCCGTATCGCTGAACGGCGATGGTGGCGCCTTTCAATTGGGACGGTTTTTTTATCTTGCCCTTGACCACCAGCGCGTCTCCACCCGCCGAGTCGGTCAGTTTGTATATCACCACCATCTTCGTGCGCGGGTCGTTTTCGGTGACGCTACCTGCCATGTTTATCATGCCCATGGTGCCGCGCAGGAAAGGTGTTTTGCACGAAAGATAAGCTTGCACCTGCTTTGCGAAATTGTCCTCCCGGAAAAGGGAAATATCGAGGCCTTTACCGCCAAAAATGGAACCTTTGGCTGTCTTGCGGCTGTCGCCGTTGGCGTGAACTGTGGCGATGTCTCCGCCCCAGGCGATCATCGGAACCTGCAATGTCCCATTGCCTGCACAATCCCTGATATCCCCTTTGACAACTTTAGAGAGGGAAGGGGAGTTGGTGTATTTGACCCCGGCCCCGGACAATCCGGGTAAACCTGCAAACAGAGCAACCATTAAAAGAAAGAACGATGATCTGTATAGTCGCATGATAATCCACCCCGGTAGCATGTTTGACAATGGAGAAAACTATTTTGTTAATTTGTCATTATAGGCCATTTCCCCCCTCCTTGCAGGAGCGGGGCGATTTTTACTCAAGGAGTCACCCTGAACCTTGTCAGGGGTAAAACAAGCTCCGCCAACATCAGAAGCAGAGCCGGTATCAACAGCCAGGCGAACCAGTCGGTATAACGGGCGTAGAGTTTTACTTTTATGTCGGTCTTCTCCAGACGGTCGATCTCACCATATATCTGCGCCAGCGCCTCTTCATCCTCGGCCCTGAAAAATTTTCCACCTGTGCTTTTTGCAATCTCCTTAAGCAGTTTTTCGTCTATCTGGGTCTGGACCTGAACCCTTCTCGGAACGCCTCCCGGCCCTGTGACAGTCTGATGGAAGACCCCTTCTTTTCCCACTCCGATGGTGTATACCTTGACGTTTACCGCTTTGGCCATCTTCGCCGCTGTCATCGGGTCGATGGCGCCACGGTTGTTAACACCATCGGTCAGGAGTATGACGATTCTGCTCTTTGCGGTGGAGTCTTTCATTCTGTTGGCCGCCGTGGCGACCGCCATGCCGATGGCCGTTCCATCCTCGATGAGTCCGATATGCGATTGTTCCAGAAATTGGGCCAGTATCGGGTAGTCGAGAGTCAGAGGGCATTGGGTATAACCGTGAGCCGCGAAGATTACAAGACCGATCCGGTCGTTGACCCTCCCTTTGATAAACTCATCAATTACAGCTTTTGCGGAGGCGAGTCGGTTCGGTTTCAGGTCGGTGGCGCTCATGGAGGAGGAGAGATCGAGAGTTAGCATTATGTCGATCCCTTTCGAGATGATCTCACGCTCCGAATACCCTGTCTGGGGTCGGGCGAGAGCGAGAACCATCAATAAAACCGCTACGAAACGTAACGTGAACGGGGCGTGGCGCGCCACGGACGCGCTTTTAAACTCTGGCAGACGAGTGACAAGACCTACCGACGAAAAACGGACTCCCGGACGCGCTTTCGGTTTCAGGTACGACCAGAGCCAGAAGAGGGTAGGTAGCAATAACAGCAGGTACCAGGGATCGGCGAGTCTCATACTTCCACCGCCTCTTCCTTACGTTCGCGTGTTTCATCCACTATGCTTTTAGCGGTCTGGACCGCCTCCTGGCCCTGGTCGCGGTATTCATCGACCTCTTTGGAAAACTTTGCCAGATCACAGAACGTCAGGAGTTTTGTCATGGCTCTGCGACTTTTTTCTGACTCCGGTCTCTTTGTAAGTTCAACCTTTATCTCCTGGGTGGTTCGTTCCAGCGCTGGCGCGTTGTATCTCCCCTCTATATATTCACGAACAATTTCCGAGAGTTCGTAGTAGTGTTCCCTCACTTTTCCCTCTCCTGTCAGCTTTTTGCCTAACAGACTGTCAAGACGCCTGTAGGCCAGTTCGTCCGGGCTTACAGGAGGTGGCGCCGCCGCCCCCGGTCTTACCATAGCTCTCCTTTTCGACCACCAACGCCACAATAACGCTCCGGCGATCAGGGCAATAAGAAGGAGTAGAAACGGAATGAAATACCTGACTGGACGAAGGGGATTATCGACTGTTTCGTCATGGAAAAGAATGTCTTTTGCCGTAGCCGGATCGGTTCGCACGCTTCTGATGGTGAACTTTATTTCTCCTGTCTCCCGCCCGGTCTTTTTCCCGGTCTGGTCGATAATCCCGAACTCGAACGATGGGACAGTTATTTCGCCCAGCTTATAAGCGGCTACCTCGAACGTCACGCGACTTTCACCACTACCGTTTTTCTCCGGCCCCGTCTCCTCGCTGACAGATAGAAGCTCTACATCGGGTGGCAAACCGATCTTCTTCGGAAGCTCTATCCTGCCCCCGGCGGGAACTTCGACAGTCAGAACCAGTTTTACGGTTTTTCCCATAACCGCGCTTTCCGGGTTCGCCGAAAATGTCAAAGCGGAGGCGTTGTTCAGGGATAAAATAACAATCAGAAGTGGTAAGAAAAATTTTATCAACGCGATCTTCTCCGTTCCCGCTCCTTGAAAAACCGGACCAGCGGGAAATAGAAATCTTCACCACACCTGATAACGACCCGATCAACTTTCGCACCGGCAAAGAGCCTGCGTAGAGTGTTGTCATCGTTTTTCATTTGAAGATGATACTCTTCGCGCAGTTTGTTGTTGGAGGTATCGACGTAAACGGTCTCCCCCGTTTCCGCGTCGGTCAGGGCCACCACACCTATATCGGGCAGAGACTCTTCCGCCGGGTCGATCACCTGTATGGCGGCCAGATCGTGTTTCTTTGCAGTGGTGCGAAGTGAATTCTCATATCCTTCGGCTAAAAAATCGGATACCAGGAAGGTTATGGTCTTCTTTTTCGATACCCGGTTGAAGTAGTCGAGCGCCCCTTTAATGTCCGAGCCTCTCCCTTCCGGCTGATGGAAAAGGATATCCCGGATAAGCCTCAGAATGTGACCTCTCCCCTTGGAAGGGGGTATAAAAAGCTCTATTTTGTCGGTGAAAGCGATCAGGCCGACTTTGTCGTTATTTTTTACGGCGGAGAAAGCGAGGGTGGCGCATATCTCTGCGGCGGCCTCGACCTTGAAATTCTCTTTCGATCCGAAAGAGCCGGAAGCTGAGAGATCAACAATGAGCATGAGGGTAAGCTCCCGCTCTTCGGTAAAGACCTTTATGAACGGTTCACCTGTTCTGGCGGAGACGTTCCAGTCCATGGCTCGCACATCGTCCCCCGGCTGATATGGGCGGACCTCGGAAAATTCCATTCCAAGCCCCTTGAACACGGTGTGGTATTCGCCGGAAAAGATGTTGTCCACCGCCCTCCGGGATCGAATCTCCAGCTGTCTGATCTTTTGCAGGACTTCAGCCGGAACCGCTTGTCCCGACCCTTTTTTCATGGAACCTCGATAGTGTCGAAAATCCGGGCGATAAGATCCTCGGACGTTATGTTTTCAGCATCCGCCTCGAACGACGGTATTATCCTGTGCCGCAGAATCGATTGGGCCGACTTTTTGATATCGTCTGGAGTGACATATCCCCGGTGAGCGAGAAAAGCCTGCGCTCTGGCGCATTTTGTCAGGTAGATAGAGGCTCGTGGTGAGGCGCCGTATTCGATCAACGGTCCGATATCGAGGCCGTATTTTTCGGGAGACCGGGTTGCGTAGACCACGTTGACGATGTAATCGATGAGCCGGTCGTCCATATAAACCTGTTCGACCACTTTTTTCGCGTCATCAAGCTCTTCAGGCGAAACAATCTTCTCAACGAGCCTCGGTGAAGTGGTGGCGTTACGGGTCACGATCTCCTTCTCTTCATCCAATGAAGGGTAGTCAACCTTGAGCTTGAGCATGAAACGGTCAACCTGCGCCTCTGGAAGGGGGTATGTTCCCTCCTGTTCGATCGGATTTTGTGTGGCCAGGACCATAAATGGTTTTGGCAGGGGGAATGTCTCAGAACCGATGGTCACCTGCTTCTCCTGCATCGCTTCGAGCAGGGCGCTTTGTACTTTGGCGGGCGCCCGGTTTATCTCGTCGGCCAGAATGACGTTTGCGAATATGGGGCCTTTCCGGGTAAAGAAGGTGGAATCTTTTGCGTTGTAGACCTGCGCCCCGGTAAGATCGGCCGGAAGCAGGTCGGGTGTAAACTGGATTCTTGCAAAATCGAGTTGCACAGCGTCGGCCATGGTCTGGACTGTAAGGGTTTTGGCGAGTCCCGGCGCCCCTTCGAGCAAGGCGTGACCATCGCACAATATGGTGGTGATGATACCCTCCACCATCTCTCCCTGGCCCACAACGACCCTGCCCACTTCGGCGAAAAGCCGGTCGATGAATTGGGATTTCTCCCGTACCATTTCGTTAACGGCGTGAATACTCATGTCCGTATTGTAATCTCCCTAAACCGTGAAAAAGAACGATTATAAGAGATTTTTCACCCGATTCAACACCTCCTTTTTCTGATCGTCATTAAATTTTCCATTCCGCTATCCCTTATTCCGTGTATTCCGTGGTGTTACGCGTTGGAGCTGATTTGCGGCATTCGGGTTCATTCTTTTCTGGAACAAGCCTTTTGAACGGCTTTCGGGACCCTCTGAACGCCCCGACTCTCAGTGGCCAGGAATTATCCAGCGATTATTGTGTTATAATACTCAGTTGTCTAACTGAAAATATCCGGAATCGTTTATGTTCTATATCGCTATCGTCGGAAGACCCAACGTCGGGAAATCGACACTCTTCAACAAAATCGTTGGCGGCAGACCCGCCATTGTCGATAACACTCCCGGCGTAACCCGTGACCGCCATGTCGAGACCGCCTACTTTGGTGGTAAAAAATTCAGGGTCATCGACTCGGGCGGGTTCGAGCCTGATAGCCGGGAGATTATCCCGGCCCTGATGCGGGAGCAGACTCTCATGGCCGTGGAGGAGTCGGACGCCATATTCTTTGTGGTGGACGGAAGAACCGGGCCTACCCCCTCCGACGAGGAGATTGCCCGCCAGCTCAGAAAATCGGAAAAACAGGTCTCCCTGCTGGTAAACAAACTCGACACTCCATCCTCCGCCGACCAGATTTACGCTTTCTCCCGTCTCGGTTTCGAGAACGTTTTTGCCATTAGCGCCGAGCATTCCATCGGAATCGGAGCCGCTCTTGGTCACGCGACAGAGGTTATCAAAGAGCCTGTGGTAACGGATGAGGAGGGTGAACCTGCGGATGAAAAGGATGCTTTCGGCCCGGTAAGGATCGCTGTGGTCGGAAAACCTAACGTCGGAAAATCGTCGCTGGTCAACCGTATCCTGGGCAAGGAGCGGATGATGGTAAGCGATATAGCGGGTACAACACGCGACTCCATCGATACCGCCTTTACAAAAAACGAAGAAGAGTACGTTCTTGTCGATACAGCCGGACTTCGCAAAAAAGCGAAAGTGACAGAAAAACTGGAGAAATACTCCGTTATCATGGCGATCAAGGCGATTGAAAGAGCGGACCTGGCTCTACTGGTCATCGACGCCACTGACGGGATCGCGGTCCAGGAGGCTAAGATCGCAGGGTTAATCGATGAACTCGGTTGCGCCTGCGTAATAGTGGTTAACAAGTGGGACGCCATAGAGAAGGATGAAAAGACAACTCTCCGTTTTGAAGAGTCGATATATCGGCAGTTGAAATTCCTCTCGTTTGCGCCGATTGTCTTCGTATCGGCCATGACAGGTCAGAGGGTCGATAAGGTCTTTTCGAGTATAGATCATGTCATGGGGCAATACCGCAAAAGGATTGGCACAAGCGAACTCAACTCGGTGCTTGCCACGATAACCAGAAAGAAAGAACCACCCATACACAGGAAAAGAAGGATCAAAATCTATTTCGCCACCCAGGCGAAAATGAACCCTCCAACCTTCGTGATGATGACAAGCTACCCGGAAGGTATTTCACACTCCTACCGGCGATACATGGTGAACCAACTAAGGGATCTGTGCGGGTTTGGAAACTCCCCGATCAAACTGCTCTTCCGTAAGCCCGCCGGTCGGCGTACCAACGAAGCGCGTCCCGTGAAGAGCAAATAACCTCAGGTGAAGGAGCGAAAAGAGGCGACTCTCTATATCGCTATTATATGGCTGGGGGTTTTTCTTTCGTTATCCATTGTCGGTTTCATCGCCGTGAAGATGAACCAGACCGCCATGAAAGAGAACGAACGCTCCTTTAACCGGAACCTGAAAACCCTGGCCGAATCGACATCCAAGTCGATCAAACTTTTTATGGAAGGGTTAGTCAGCGAGATTATTCTGCTCACCGAGGTTGACGCCGTAAAGAAATATAAGACCAAAGAGGTCGATATGGCGTTTCGCGGGATAATCTCCAATCATGGCGAGCTGATTTCCCACATGATTCTTCTGGACGAAACCGCCGATGTAAAACTGATGGTGACAAAAGAACAGGAGATCCCCGGACTAGGTCCGAAACTTAAAGAGTTTTACAGCGAGACGATGACCCGATGGCGTGTGAACATGTCAGATACGATCCTGAATTCCGAATCGTTCAGAGGGTTGGCGATAGGGATGCCAATTTTTCGACGAATGAAAAAATCCCTCCTCAAAGAAGATGGACCGAGCTGGATCTACGAATCCGGAATGGTGGTAGCGCTTACCAAGGCCGATGATCTTGCCGAAGGTCTCATCAATCAGGTTCTGCCAGCGAAATCGGGTACAGCCTGGGCGCTGACAGACGGTGGTCTGCTTCTGGGTGACGCCCGGAGGCTCCAACCGCTCGAATCGAGTCTATACCCTGAAGGTAAAACGCCGACAAAAAGTTTCATTGAGAGCTTTGCCAACGTTGTAGCCGGAGAGAAAGAGGAGGGATGGTCGTACCTCGACAGTAACCGGCGCAATATAAAGATAGATCTTGGCGGCGACGTATGGTTTGTTGCGGTGGCCCAGAGCAAAATACTCGGAAGGCAATGGACTGTGGCTGTGGCGGCTCCCGAGTCTGAGGCGACCGGTATCCTGAACAAGAGTTTTCAGCAATCGGGTCAGCTTTTTCTTGTGGTTGTTGCCATCCTGATCGCAGGTGGATCACTCATGACAAGGGCGAACCGGCGCTGGGCCAGGGCGGAGGAGCGGGCGATTCACGCAGAAACCCTGGCGGAGAAAAACCGTAAATTAAACGAGTTGAACCGTAGGATGGACGAATTCGTTGCGGTCGTTTCCCACGATATCCGATCTCCATTAAGTGTCATCATGGGGCTTGCGAAAATGATCCGGTCAGATGAGGGGGGTGAAAAATTCAAAAGGGAGACTTCTACCATTCTGCGTAGTTGCAACCGTCTTATGCAACTGGTGAACGATATTCTCGACGTATCGAAACTCGAGTCGGGCAAGGTCATGCTCGCGTACGACCCGGTTGTTATAGACGATCTGATAAACGAGAGCGTCATGACCATGATTCATAGCGCCGACGAGAAAGATCAGAAGATAGATCTCAGTTTAGGTGAGCCTACCCTGATGGAAGGTGACACGAGCAAATTGTTGCAGGTTTTAAACAATCTGATCGCAAACGCCATAAAATTTACTCCGAAACAGGGTAAAATAAGGATCGGGAAGCGGGTGGAGGAGAAACAACTGGTTATAATGGTCTCCGATACCGGTCCGGGCATTCCAAAAGAAGAGAGGGACTCTGTGTTCGATAAATTCGAACAGATAAGGGGCCGTCTCGGAGGGATTGAACCGGGAAGCGGTCTGGGACTGACCATTTGCATGAACCTGGTGCAACTGCACGGGGGAGTGATAAGTGTTGGCAAAGGGCTTGATGGCAGGGGATCGACGTTTTATGTAAAACTGCCTCTTAAGAGAAGAAGTTTGCAGACTGCGCTACCCATCGTGGATAATAAGTTCACGGAAAACGAAAAAGAGGAAACTTTCAGAAACTGAAGGCGTACCATGAACCAGGAAGAATATTCTCGCGCCCATGACAGGGTAAGCAAACTGCTGATGACAGTCGTCGAGCGTTTCGACGACGATGGTGTGGTTATAAATTCGGTGGTGGGGCAGACCATCAACGTCTCCGCAGGAGGAATCCTGGTCAATATAGAGCAATCCTCCCTTATCGGGGAACGGGTCTCCATAATCATGGCGTTTCCAGACGACGTGGTGACGGTGGAAGGTGAAGTGGTTCACCTGCAAAAAAAAGATGACGGGATTATTCAAACCGGAATAAGGTTCGATAATCTTTCCGACAAGGGCTGGGAGTTACTGAACGAATCTCCCGGACATGAATAATCCCGCCGATGAGCCCGCCCGGCTGTGTCATCGGAACGGCGGGACATATAGATCATGGCAAAACGAGCCTGGTCAAAGCCCTTACCGGAGTCGATTGCGACCGATTTGAAGAGGAAAAACTACGAGGTGTAACCATTGACATCGGTTTCGCCCCGCTGACATTTGATAACGGTATTGTGGCGGGCATGGTGGACGTTCCGGGCCACCGAAAGTTTATCCACAACATGCTCGCCGGGGCCACCGGTATAGATTCAGCCATGCTTGTGATCGCCGCCGACGATTCGGTTATGCCGCAGACCGTCGAGCATCTGGCTATCCTTGAGCTGTTGCAGGTGAAAAAAATCGTGGTCTCCCTGACCAAAACCGACCTCGTGGATGAAGAGACCCGTGAAATCGCAAAAGAGGAGATCCGCGAACTTATCGACAGTTCTCCTTTTGCAGGCGCCCGAATAATTGAAACATCGGTAGTTACAGGCGAGGGGATCGGGGAGTTGCGAAACGAACTCGCCGACATGGCTTTGAACAACTCAACAAAACACTCCGGCTCTTATTTCCGAATGCCGATAGACAGGGTCTTCTCCATAAAAGGGCATGGCCGGGTTGTGACTGGTACCATCTTTTCAGGAGAGGTCTCGGTTGACGATAAGGTATCGCTGGTTCCGGGTGGCGGCTTGGGGAGAGTAAGGAACGCTCAGGTCCACGGCCAGAATTGCAAAACCGCCACAGTCGGCGCCAGGACAGCGATAAACCTTGCCGGTATCGACAAAAGAGGCGTAAAGCGTGGAATGGTGGTTTGCCACAACTCTATAGCCTTTGAGAGCGCCCACTTTGTCGCTGACCTGTTATGCCATCGTCTGAGCGCGTTTCCGATCAGTCACGCGAGGTCATACCTGCTGGCCGTTCATACGGCTCACTGTTCCGCTACCCTTCTGCTGGATATCCCTGACAGACTTTTGCCGGGGGAACGTTGCATCGCCACGGTAAAGTTGGAAGAGCCGATCCACCTCTTGCACGGGGACAGGTTTGTCCTGCGGGACTCTTCGGCGACTTATACTCTTGGGGGGGGATCCGTATTGGCGCCGGGCGGGCCGATACTCGGACGACGTGGCCTGAAGAGGGATTCCGCTAAATGGATAACCTTGCGGGAGAGAGACACGGGTATCCGTGGTTTGATATCGCAAAAACCGTGGGGCGCGCCTCTTGACGGGATCATCGCCCTCTTTAATATAGGGGAAACGGAGTTAAACGCGCTATTCAAAACAGAAGGCGATACCGGACTGTTCGAGTGGAAAGGTAAAAAGTTCGCCTATCTGAAACTTTTTGCGGATCAGATGATGGACCGACTGGTGAAAACCGTCGAGACGTTTCATCAGGAGAATGGTGATCTTCTCGGTATTACGGAACCGGAATTAGCCGCAAAAACTCTTCCCGGGGTGGATCGGGAGCTTGCCGCTTTCTGGATACGAAGACTCGCCGAGGAGAAGAGGATCGAACATAAAGGGGCGACCATAAGAATTCCGGGGTTTCACGTCAGCTTTACAGGCGGAAGCGAAACTGTAAAGAACCTTATATTGCGCAGATTTCAAAACTCCGGTTTTTCACCACCACGATGCAACAGTCTCCATTCCGAACTCAAACTCGACCGGAAAGAGACCGCGCGGATAATAACCGTCCTGATACAGATAGGCGAGCTGGTATCCCTTTCACCCGAATATACCCTGCATAAGAGCGTTCTTGAACAGGCCAGGGAGAAGTTAAGGGTGGATATAGCCGGGAATGGCTCTATCACCACAGCAAGGTTCCGTGACCTTCTTGAAGGGGGGAGCCGGAGGAGCGCTATCGAGATTCTCGAATATTTCGACAGAACAGGTTTCACCCGGCGTGTAGACAACAAAGGAACCCGGATGTCAGGAAAATAGATCTGACACCATGGCTCAGGGACGATGGCGCCAATCGTAAAGAGTCCTTGTCCGGCGTAACAAGCCAAGATATACTTCAAAAAACTATTTTTCGGTTCCACAAGTGTATTTGATAAGAAATAAAACCGCGCTGGCTATGTTCACTCTGGCGGTAGCCCTTCTGTGCGTCTCCTGCGCATCCAGAGTTGTTGACGACGCATTCGACGGCAAATTCGATTATGTCGAAGAGACAAAAACTATTGTGGAATATTGTCAGAGTTGTCACATCCACAGGAAGTTTGAATCGGGTGAACACGTCTCCATGGTTGTTCCGAAGTATACCCGTGAGCCATACTTGTCCGCAGACCGGTGCAACACCTGTCATACCATTAAGAGAGACTTTTGGGGTGATATCACCCGGTCTACACAGTTTCCCGACGGAACCATGATAGATGAACGATAACGCGAAAATTAAAATAGGTGTGATCGGGGCTGGCGACGGCGCGAGTTCAATCATGAAAGCGTTGCGTGACGATCCAGACGCAACTGTGATCGGTCTCTCGAGCCGGTCTCCCGATCGCCCTGCCGTTGACTTTGCCAAAGAACTCTCCATCCCGGTCTATTCCGATTACAAAACCCTGGCTGACTCCGATGATGTCGATCTTCTTATAGACGCCACAGGCTCTGATGAGGTTATCGACTATATAGAGAACAGGAAAAAATCGGACTCCGCTTTTCTGGCCGGAAAAAACGCCTGGTTTTTCTGGAAAATGGTCGAGGAGCGGGACAAACGATTGTTGGAGCTGACCCGCAACGTGGAGGAGCAGGAGATACTTCGCCATACAGGTGTCATGCTCTCTTCCGCCGCCGACATGGACCAGATTTTCAAGCTGATTCTTGAATCAGCGTTAAAACTTACCCGTATGACCGCAGGATCTATTGCCATCTACAACGAGAAGAGTGGCGAAATGCAACTCAAGATGTCGATGGGAATGGAGAAGACCCGAATACCGGAAGGATACAAGTGGGGTGTCAGGCAGGGGGGCATGACAGGCCACATTCTGTCGAGCGAAGAGCCAACCGTCGTAGACGATCTTCGTGATGTGACAGATTTCGACCAGAGCGTCCTGCTGGATATGGGGCTTCTCTCCCTGTTAGCCGCGCCCCTTAAGGTCGAGGGGAAGATTGTGGGAATTATCTACGTGGACGATTTTGCGCCACGAGAGTTTTCCAGAAGAGATGTGGATATCTTCCAACTCCTGGCGATTCAGGCCGCCGCCGCTCTCGACAAAGCGTTACTGCTGGAAAAGACCGAAAGAATGGCCCTGACCGATGGGCTGACGAAACTATATAACTACCGATTTTTCGCACGCTCCCTTGAACGGGAGGTAAAAAGAGCGGAACGATACAGAGACTCTCTGGCTATGTTGATGATCGATGTCGATTTTTTCAAGCAGTATAACGACACCTGCGGGCACGCTCAGGGGAACATTGCACTCTCTACTCTCGCTAAAATTCTCGTCACAACAGCCAGGGAGACCGATGTTGTGGCAAGATACGGTGGAGAGGAGTTTGCTATCGCATTGGTGAAGACAAAAGAGGCGCAAGCTCTACATGTTGCCGAACGGATAAGGGAAGAGGTGGAGTTATATCCTTTTCGGGGCGAAGAGAACCTGCCGGGCGGAAAACTCACAGTCAGCCTCGGTCTGGCTATATACCCTCAGCATGGAAACAGTGTTTCGACCCTGATAGAAATGGCCGACGCCGCCCTCTACAAATCGAAGGAAGCGGGCCGAAACCAGGTTACCGTCTGCTCTCTCCCCACCGGTAACGCCACTTCTTAGTAGTCCGCACAAAAAAAGGCCGGGCGTTTCCACCCGGCCCTCTCTTCTTGATCGTGGTTAATTCGTCAGATCAGCAGTGGCGCAATTACCAGCGAGATGATCGACATCAGCTTGATGAGGATGTTCATGGCGGGACCGGAAGTATCCTTGAAAGGATCGCCTACGGTATCGCCAATGACAGCGGCCTTGTGAGCCTCGGAGCCTTTTCCTCCGTGGTGACCCTGTTCGATATACTTCTTGGCGTTATCCCACGCTCCACCACCATTGGCCATCAGGAGGGCAAGCATAACACCTGTAACCGTGGCGCCAGCCAGCATTCCGCCAAGCCCTTCAGGTCCAAGCAGAAGGCCAATCAACAAGGGGAATACCGCCGCAGTGGCTCCGGGAAGAATCATCTCCTTGAGGGCCGCTTTAGTGGCGATATCGACACAGGTGGCCGGGTCCGGTTTGCCGGTACCCTCCATGAGGCCCGGAATCTCCCGGAATTGTCGGCGTATCTCTTCGACCATCTGCATCGCCGCGTTACCGACGGAGGTCATGGTCATGGAGGCGATAACAAAGGTTATTGCGCCACCCATGAAGAGTCCGATAATGACCTGAGTGTTGATAATGTTTATCGATGTCAATCCAACCGCATTGATATATGCGGAGAAGAGAGCCAGGGCGGTCATGGCCGCTGATCCGATGGCAAAACCTTTACCAATAGCCGCTGTAGTGTTGCCGATGGCGTCAAGACCGTCGGTGATCTTTCTGGTTTCTGGTCCCAGTCCGGCCATTTCCGAAATTCCGCCTGCGTTATCGGCGATAGGCCCGTAAGCGTCAACAGACATGGTGATACCGACAGTAGCCAGCATTCCGACGGCGGCCAGCCCGATTCCGTAGAGCCCCGCCATGCTGTTAGCGCAGAAAGTAGCCAGAGCGATAACAGCAACCGGAGGCGCCACTGACTGCAACGCCAGAGCGAATCCGTTGATTATCAGGGTAGCGGCGCCTGTTTCGGCTGAGGCCGCCAGCTTTTTCACAGGTCCAAACATTCCTGTGTAATATTCGGTAAGAAGCCCGATGGCTATACCAGCAAGACAACCCATGGCAAGGGCGCCCCATACGGCAAATCCAAGGCCCACCATGAATGTAGCGACCAGGGAGAAGAAAAGCATCAGGCCAGCGGCTATAAAAGTTGTATACCGGAGAATCTCGGCAGGGTCGATACCTTTCATTTTGGTCATTGACGCGATACCGATCACCGAGGCGACCAGACCGATCATTATGACCAGAATCGGCAGAATCATGTGGGACGACGCCTGGGTCATGGTGGCGCCGATGGCTATCGTGGCTATGACGGAACCGACATAAGATTCAAAGATATCGGCGCCAAGACCAGCCGTATCACCAACACAGTCGCCGACGTTATCAGCGATAACCCCTGGGTTCCTTGGATCATCTTCAGGAATACCGGCTTCAATTTTGCCGACCAGATCAGAGCCTACGTCGGCGGATTTTGTATAGATTCCGCCACCCACACGAGCGAACAGGGCAATGGAGGAAGCGCCCATGGCGAATCCGGCCAGATGCTGGACAAACGTGTTATCGCCGATCATTACATACAGGATGTAGAAACTTGCGACACCGATAAGCCCCAGGCTTGCCACAGACAGCCCCATGATGGAGCCACCGCCGTAGGCTATATAGAGGGCGGCCTCTTCACCTTTGTCACGGGCGGCTTCAGATGTCCTTACGTTGGCCTGCGTAGCGCCCTGCATCCCGATAGCGCCCGCCGCCATGGAGCAGATCGCTCCGGCCACAAACGCTACTGACGTAAGAAATGAGATGAAGATCGCAAGAAGGAGAAATACAATACCGACAAAGCCAGCCAGAATAGTGTATTCACGTTTAAGAAATGTCATGGCGCCTGTGTGGATCATTTCGGCAATCTCTTGCATCCGGTCGTTACCGGGGGATTGTTTCATGATCTCGACATAAAGGGCATAGGCGGCGTAAAGGCCGAGAAGCCCCAGAAACGGCGCAAGAACGACTAGCGCTTGCATATAAAGTACCTTTCCGTGTATTGGTAAATGATGTAATTTCGATTGAAAAAGGACGGCTATTATAAACCTATCGAGACTCGCAAAAAAAGGTATAATGCTCGATTTTTTAAGTAAGGAGAATAATTGTTGAAGAATAGATTTATTCTAATGATGTCGATTGTGGTATTCCTGGCTACACTGGCTATAGCTGGGTCGGCGATAGCGTGTGGTAAAGGAAAACATGAAAACAAAACCTGCGGGATTCAGACTGTAAAACTGTCTCCTGAACTAAAGGCTCTTTTGGCTGAAGAGATGCGAGCTTTGGAAACAGGAATGTCTTCGCTGATACATGAAATCGTATCGGGTCAATGGGGAAATATCGAGACTATCGCCCTTAGTATCAGGGACAGTTATATAATGAGGAAGAAACTCACCAAAGAACAGATCGGCGAGTTAAAAGGAAAACTGCCTGAACAATTCAAGGGGCTGGATCAGGAGTTTCACAAATCAGCAGGAATGCTGGCGCATGTGGCAAAGAAAAAAAACCGTGAACTCGTGGCGTTCTATTATTACAAGCTAACGGACGCATGTATGAATTGCCATTCAAAATACGCCACAGAAAAATTTCCCGGCCTTGTCATCAAGGACGAGGCTAAAGCTCATTCCCATTAGCGGAGTCTCACTATACAACTGATGAAACATCTGGCGTTTATCTTCTCGATTTCTCTCTTCTGGTTCGGGTCTTCGGAATCAGCCGATTATTACAAGTGGGTGGATGAACAAGGAACACCCCATTACACAGATTCCATCGAAGAGATACCTGAGCGCTACCAGAAGAAGAGAGAAGAAAAAAGATTCGCGCCGATAGAGCGGTCTGATGGGTCGCCAAAGAGTTATACCGTGAAAGGCGCCCAAAAACCTGGACCAGTCGGGGGGAATGATAAAGGTCTGAAGCAGTTTGTTATTCCCTACAAGGCTTTCTCCAGGGGCGCTCGCAGGATACTTATTCCTGTTACTTTCAACAACTCTGTAAAGGCCAGCATGATCCTCGATACCGGAGCGCCCGGCATGATCATTTCCCGTTCGCTTGCCAAACGGCTCGGTCTGTATAAACGGGGGCAGGGCATGATCGAAACCAAAGCCGCCGGTTTGGGCGGAACGGTTCCTGCGACTATGACGATCATCGACAATGTAGCCATAGGTGGCGCAAAGGACACCTTCGTTCCCACCACCATTACGGACTCGATATCGAAAACATTCGACGGGCTGATCGGCCTTGATTTCATGGCGAGCTATACGTTTTCGATCGACACAGCCAAAAGGACATTGATTATCAACGAATTACCACCTGGGAAGGGTAGGCCTGGCGGGCATGACCAGGCGTGGTGGCGTATGACTTTCCACAATTTCGCGCAAATGCGTGGCTGGTGGAAAAACTACCTTGGCAGAATCAGGAATGAAGAGGTGAATACCGATCTTTCGGGCGAACTACTCAACGATATTGTCGAAACCAGGAAAAATGCGGAAAAACAGGTGGCGGAATCGGAGATTCTGTTTCGTAAACTGGAAAGTTATGCGACATACAACTCCGTACCGATGCACTGGAGAAGTTACTGAATTATCCGGGCTAAGCTAAAACCTCCTCTTTGAATGCGTCTATGCCTCTCTTTTCTACGGTTACACCGAGCCGGTACGATCTTTTGCAGTTCCGCTCGGAGTAATCGACGATAGCGTCCACTATTTCAAGTACCCGTTCTTTTGTGGGAACGATGCAAAGAGACCAGGCGATGCGCGGTTTCAGTCCGGCGCAACCACCCACAAGGATCTCGTACCCTTTCGGATGGGCGCGAACTCCGACATCCTTGATGCCCGGTTCAGAGCATGAGCGCTGGCAACCGGCGACTCCGATCACAAGTTTCGCGTTGATCTGACGTCCGTAATACCGTTTGTCAAGTTCCAGCGCCAAGTCACGCACAGGGCGCTGAAACCTTTGACAGAACGTCTCCGCAGAACAGAGTTTTACGGGTCGGACACCCCCGAATTTAAAATCGATCCCTTCCTTGCCGGAAAGTTCGGCTATATTTTCGGGGGGATGCTCCCCTTCACCCCACACAAAGACAGTTTCTCCAGAGAATTTCACATTCTCCGCCCCTTCAGACTCCACTACATCGATCAGGTTGCGCAGTTCCTTGACGGAGATGATACCCGCCGGAATCCGGGGAGCGAATGTGCCACGATCACGAGGGGGTTTTTGGCTCATTTCAGCTTTCAGTTATTTTGGCAAGACAGGAGTCCGCTCCATCGGCGATAGCGCTTTCAACACTATATTCGGCGTTTTCCCGTAGACCTTTCACGAAGCCTTCCAGCCAGACATTGGTGATTTTGCACATGCTGGACTTATCGACACCTGTAAAAGCCCAGTTGCCGAGGTGGTTGCATGTTGTGTGGGAGTAAGAAAGCTCCTTGTCGGAGATCAGAGATAACTCGCCAGCCGGATCGCACGGCATTCCATCAAGCTGAAAGGTCTGGATCTGGTTTTCAACTCCGCCAAGCCCTTCAGGTTTCGATCCGCCCTGTTTCTCGATTGCGTTGGCCGCTGTTTCACTACCATGCAGAAGCGCTCTTGCAAGCAGTTTGTCGAGATGTTCAGTTCCAGCTCTTTCCACAACCTGAGCTTCAAAGACCTGGACTCTCGTTATCAGCCCGGAGAGAAACTGGTGAATCGGATTATTGCCGATGATCTCCCCAATATCTTCCCCTTCAAGTTTGTTACCGTACTGATCCGTAAGACTGGATACGTCAACGCCATTATCTTCAAGGGTTTTCGACAACGCAAACGCGCGAGACTCCAGCGTTACGATCTTGTTAAACAGCCAATAGTGAATAGGTCCCAAAAATGCGCTCATTTAAATCACTCCAATATAGTTTTCGCTTACCGCGTAATCCAGCCATAAATACCGCCGTACAACCGGCTATGCGATTAATTCTATTCGTTCGACCGATGGTAAGGGTTATGATTTATATCATAGAGGTAATTGTAGTGAGCCTCCGCCCGATGCGACCGTAACCAGACCATCGGCTCCCAGCGCCAGCGATATTCGCTGTGGCGCGCCACTGGCCCTGCCACTGACCGAAGCCCTGGCCGTAGGCCACGGCGAACAGCTTGTAAAATAATCATTCGACTCCCGGCGATAGCGTTTATGGCTGTGCGCCACGCACATTTAGACTATACTGTTCGGAATTCGGAAGGATGAAAAATATGGGGAACATGCAAAAGAACATTTTACTTGTCGATGATGATGAGGCGCACCTTCTCTGGTCCACGGAGTTGTTGAAAGAGCGGGGGTACTCCGTTTTGGCTACCCATTCAGCGGTTGCGGCTCTTGATATATTAAAAGACACTGCGTACGACCTGATTATTTCCGACCTTATGATGCCTGAAATGAGCGGTTCCGATTTTGTCCGCCAGGTCGCCGCCATCAGGAAAGGGCAGAAAGCGATAATCCTGACAGGTCACGCTGATGTGGAAAGTTTTATTGAGACTGTTCACGACCTTGGCGCGCTCGAATATATTGTCAAGCCAATCGAACCTGCCGACCTGATAGCTATGGTTAACAAGCTCACTTCCAATGTGGGATAGTCCCTCCCTAATCCCCTTTTTAATTCTTTTTTCTGCTGTAGATCTCTTTGTTTTTCCACTAGTTACTATGAAACTGCGAAAAAGTTTCGTTTGAGGCTAAAGTTCTTCAGGTTTCCCGCCGATATTGCAGATAGGGAATGTACGCGCTCCAGGTGGACTGATCAGGAGTGGCGGGTAAGTGAAAGAGACTTCACTAGGAGTCTGTCGGACTTGGAATGATTCTGCTACAAAAGCACAGTTTTGGCCAGATTATCCGCTCTTTTTTGGCGAATAGGTCCACTATTCACCTCAAAACAGCGAACAATCTGACTCAAAACCGGGCTTTTTCGCTAACGAACCCCCAAGTCCGACAGACTCCTAGCGGAACTTTATCGTTTGAAGAGGTCCGCGCGGCTTATCTTTCATTTTGTATCATTCCCCTTAAATCGTTATCGGCAACGGATTGCTTAACTTTAATTTGGAAGTTAACTTTGTACTGACATGGCTACTGATTTACCTGCAAGCTACTGGTCGGCGACTGCCGGAGTAGGAAGAGAGGCGTTGTTATACGGCGCCAACAACTCTTCATCTGCAAGTTACTGGTCCGCCACGTCAGACACCGGTCGGAAAAGCGCGGAAAGGCCAAATAATACAACAGTATCGGCCAGTTACTGGTCGTCTGTGGCCAATATCGGGGATAACGAAAAAAGATCGTTGCAACAAACCGCCATCGCCGCCACTTTCTACAACCGTAGAGGAATACCTGCGGTTGCCAACCGTGGTGACGCCGGATCAGCCTACAGAACCCAACAGACAATCGCAGATATAGAAAAAGAGCTTACACCATCACCGTTAAGTATAAAACTCGCTTTTGGGAATGACAGGGCTTTGAACAACCAGTCCGAATTTTTCGACCGGTTGCGGAAAGGCCTTGAAAACCTTAAGGGTAAAATCAGTGGAGTCAGCCAGCTTACAGACTTTAACGTCTACAAGGCCAACTCGAGCAACCCTGATGTGGCCCAGGCGGAACCATCAACCAGAGCAGTGGCCGATACCCATACCATCACCGTGAGCAGACTTGCGCAATCGCACAAGATAGTCTCGGATCAGGTTGCCAATATTAATTCCGCCCTTGGAATCTCAGGTTCGTTTTCCGTCAACGGTTATGCAATCACCGTTGCGACCACCGATACATTGTTCGACATCCGGGACGCTATCAACTACGGAGAGGACCAGAATAGAAACAAGGTGTTGGATACGTATTCGGAAGATATAAACTCCAACGGATCTCTTGATGTTTTCTACACTCCCGCCGTATACGTTGGTGGCCGATACCTTCCTTCATTTTCGTATAGCGAAGACAGGGACAAGGATGGAATCCTCGACGCATCTGAAGACGCCAACGGTAACGGGGCCATCGACGGCGGTTCGGAGAGTATCGGCGCCACGGCTTATATCGAGGGGGACAGACTCTACATAAAGAGCGAACAGGGTGGGGACGCGAACCTGTCACTGAAAGACTCAGATAACGTATTGGAGACGCTCGGCTACTATAAACGTGACGATGAAGTGAAGGTTCTGAAAACATCCCACGATAATTCGCTTTTTACGGAGCCTGAAACATCAAAATTCACCTTCGATGGCAAGGAGTATACAACCGTCGGAAACTCTGTAAACAGCGTTCTGGAAAATGTGACGATCCACCTGAAGGGAACTTCATCTAACGAGGTTACGCTTACCATTTACAAAGACGCAACGGAAGCGGCGGGAAAGGTGACATCTTTTGTGGACGGTTATAACGAAGTGGTGAAACTTGTTAATAAAGAGACTCTCGACAAAAAAAAACCGGTCAGGGATAACGTCAGGATTCAGGATCTGGTGGTGAACATGGCCTACAACACCAGCGGCAAGGTAAATTCCATAGGCGCTTACCCCCAGTCGTTATCCGATCTGGGGCTGACACCTCACGATTCTTTTCCCAAGCCGATGGACGTTTCCGCCCTGGATAACATGGACAAACGCTTAAACTCCGAAGGCGATAATGGAAGTTCGCCATTCAATAAATCTGAAAAGGGAATGGCGTTAACGGGGTTGTCGGCCCGGATAGACCGGCTCGGTATAACCAGCGGGAACGATTTAACCCTCTCTGTAGACAGAAAACAACTCAACAAGACGTTAACAGAGAATCCGGAAGGGGTTTATGACGTTTTTAACAAAATACCGGATGGTGTTCTGTCTAAACTTCGGGTTACGGTGAACGACGCCATAAAGACTCCGAGCGGCTCTTTGGTCATGCAAAGCCATGTGGTGGATCATTACAAGAAAAACCCGAATGACACCGGTAGACTGGTATCGAGTTATTACGATTCCGTGCGAATCGGAATCAACACAGGTAATGCGTCATCGGCCTTAAACTCGCTGGGCAAGCGTGTCACTGGTCCATCTTTTACTTCGGTAAAGGTATAAAAGTAATGAGCGTACATGTTGCAAAGTTAATGGAAGAGCTGGCGGACTCTCTGGCCCAGCTTCTGAAACTTGCAGGGGAGATGAACGATAAGCTCGACAGCGGAACAGTGGACGAACAGACGATGAAGATCATGTCTGAACGGGAAACGATGGTGAACCAGGTGCGCCAGTTAAACTCCGCTATCGACAAGGCAATCGATTCACCGGGCGATTTTGTCCCGGGTGAAGAGGAGAGGAGCGTACAGCTGGCCGAAAAGATCGATTCATTATCGGAGAGAATAAACGAGGTCTCAGCAGAGGGAGAGAAAAAAATCCGTTCGCTTATGGGATCGATAACGGCGGAGTTGGGAGGTTTTTCCCAAGGTAGAAGATCAGTAGCGGGTTATGGCGGAATGCAGAAAAGAATCTATGCCAAATACATCGACAGGAAGTCGTAGGTTATCATCATGATTGGAAGTGTAACACCAGCGTATAAGGCCATAGCCGTTTACGGCAAACAGCAGTATTACGCCGAACGATCGCGAACGCTTCACCTGCCAAAAACCGTCCAGGTCGGCCAGGTAGACAGGGTCACGTTGTCAAAAGAGGCGCTTACCGCCATGGCGAGCAAAACACCACCGGTGGCGGTCGTGGCAAAGAGCGTTAAAGCTATTACCTACGAAGACCCGCGTAAACTAGCCAAACCTCACGCAACGAAATCGAGTGAGAACAAGGAGAAAAAAGAGAGTGACGCCACCACTTCGGCGATTGAAGTATCTGAGTTTGAAGAAGGTATCGTCGTCTCCATTAGCGAAGCCGGGGGAGAGAAGAACGCGGAACAGGAGAAGGAACAACCGGAAACCCGGCCCGGATAATCCGCCATACCGGTTACCGGGCAAGTGGTTTTCCTTTAAGGTTGCTTGCTGATCCGCTCTCTCGTATAAGCGATCAGCCCACCAGCGTCTAGCAGGTTCTGCATAAATGGCGGCACCTGAGCCGACTCGTATGTTTTTCCCTGAGTTTTGTTGATAACAAAACCCTCCGCAAGATCGACTTCGAAAACGTCTCCTGTATTCGCATCGTCCGCGGCGCTTTTGCACTCCACTATCGGCAGGCCCATGTTAAATGCGTTCCGATAGAATATTCTGGCGAAAAAGGGGGCCACCACGCAACTTACACCAGCGGCCTTGATGGCTATCGGCGCGTGTTCACGGGAGGAGCCGCAACCGAAGTTATCCCCCCCCACGATAATATCCCCTTCGCCTACTTTACCAGCGAAGGTCGGGTCAGCGTCCTCCATGACATGGGCGGCAAGGGCCGCCGGGTCGATGGTGTTGAGGTATCTAGCCGGGATTATCTGATCGGTATCGACATCAGCGCCGAATTTCCATGTTTTTCCGCTTAATTTCATAACGCTTTCCTACGCAGTGACCACCTGGGTCGGGTCTGTGATTACACCTGTAATAGCCGAAGCCGCCGCCACAGCGGGACCAGCCAGGTAGACTTCAGATTTCGGGTCGCCCATCCTGCCGATGAAGTTACGGTTCGTCGTAGCCACACAACGCTCGCCAGCGGCCAGGATACCCATATGCCCTCCGAGGCAAGGTCCACATGTCGGGGTCGAGACTACAGCGCCAGCGTCGATGAACGTCTCTATCAGTCCCTCTTTCATGGCCCGCATATATATCTTCTGCGTTGCCGGAATCACTATCATGCGGACTCCCGGCGCCACCTTGTTTCCGCGCAAGATCTCTTCAGCGACCTTCAGGTCGTGAAAACGACCATTGGTACACGATCCTATGACAACCTGGTCGATGGTGACATCGGTAGCTTCGCTAACAGGTCTGGTGTTTGATGGCAGATGGGGGTAGGCCACCTGAAGGTCTATATCGTCGCCGTCGAATTCGTAGACGGAGTGATATAAAGCGTCTTCATCCGATTCGTACTGCGTAAAGTCTCTGCCGGGCGAGATCTCCTGAGAGTTCATGAACTCTTCTGTCTTCCAGTCAGGCTTCATGATTCCGTTCTTGGCGCCAGCTTCCACCGCCATGTTGGCCAGGGCGAACCGGTCGTCCATGCTCGCGTCATCTATCATTGGCCCGGTAAACTCCATAGCCCTGTAGAGAGCGCCGGAGACTCCGATCTTGCCGATAACGTAGAGAATCAGGTCCTTGCCGGAGATGAAACGATTTTTTTTCACACCGCGAAAAATGAACTTCATGCTCTCCGGCACGCGGAACCATATCTTGCCGGTAATCATCGTGGCGGCAAGATCAGTGGAGCCGACACCTGTGGAGAACGCGCCCAAAGCGCCGTAAGTGCAGGTATGACTGTCGGCTCCGATTATGACATCTCCGGGTAACGTCAAGTTCCGTTCCGGGAGCAGAGCGTGTTCGATTCCCATACGCCCGACCTCGAAATAGTTTTCTATCTTCTGGTTTTTGGCGAAATTACGCATCACCTTGGCCTGGTTGGCCGAAGCGATATCCTTGTTGGGAGCGAAGTGATCGGGTACCAGCACGACTTTCTTCGTGTCGAATACCTTGTCGGCGCCAGCCTCTGCAAATCGTGAAATTGCGATAGGGGCGGTAATATCGTTTCCGAGGGCGATATCGACATCGGAGTCGACTATCTGCCCCGGTACTACAGTTTCGTGCCCTGAGTGGGCGGCCAATATCTTTTCTGTGATCGTCATTCCCATGAGCGTTTTATTCCATCCAGGTTAAGTGGGTGCAAGCATGTAATGATGGCGCACGAGTGACGTAAAATCAACAAAAGAAGAAAAAAATCGGTACGTTAATTCTTCTTGGCGCCTTTTTTTGCCGGTTCCACAAACTTGGTGAGAATACCCTCGAAGAGGTCGATATCTTTTGTGGCTCTCGAAGCGTACAGCTTTTTGACCTTTTCGAGCGACTCGGCCCGACGCAGGTTCATCTGGCCATATACCGGGTTTGTCTCTTTGACCATGGGGAGGTTTTCAATCTGGTCTATCGCCACAGCCTTGCCTGTCAAGAGCCAGTCGAGGGAACAGCCTGTGTAACGCTGGATTTTGAGGAGGTTTTCATACGTCGGGATCTTCTCTTTCTGCCAGTAATACTGGAAAAGACCTTTTTCGATTCCTACTTTCCGCGCCCATGTGTATGGCTTTTCGCCTTTCATCAACAGATAAAGTCTGTCCTTGAATGACTGTTTCATATCAATCTCCAAAACCAAACAACCGATTTGATGGCAACGGTGTTAGGGTGGTATATGCGATGGATGGAACTCCCACCGCAAGTTCAGCGGTTTAAAAGAGTCATCCTGCCAAATGACGGACCGCCAAAAAATATCAAAATTCTTAAAGCCATACTACCACTAAAAAGGTAGATGTGCATCCTGAATCAAACAAAAAGAGTATGCGTCCATGGCGCGGAACAGGAAAAATAATTCCTTCATCTAACCACTTTTGAAACCACTTCGGAGTCGAAGGAGTTTACCCCCATTCCAGAGTCCACAACGATTTTTTGGGCGTTGATCCCGGACGAAGCGTCGCTTAACAGGAATACAGCGGTATTTGCCGCTTCGGTTGTTGTGATTGCCCTTTTTCTCAAAATAAGTTTTTCCGCAAAGAGGTATGAATCGACGTAACCGGGAATTCCCGCCGATGCGGATGTCTTTAACAGGGATGGCGCAACGGCGTTGAACCTCACCTCGGAAAAGGAACTGAAACTTTTCGCCAGAAATACAAGGGACGAATCGAGAGCCGCTTTTATCGGCGCCATATAGCCGTAGTTTTCTGAAGCGGTTCTCGTGGAGGAGATGGAGATGGTGACCACTGACCCATTTTTGCTGAAAATATCCTTGAAGGCGTTTGACAACTCCACAAGGGAAAAACATGAGATATTCATCGCCTGTACGAAATCGTCCCTGCTGACTTCGTGAAACGGAACCATGCCGTTGGAAAAGTTGGCGAAGGCCAGGGAGTGAACCATGCCATCGATATGTCCATGGGCGGCTGAAACAGATTCGGCGAGCCTGTCGATATCGGATTTGTCGGCGACATCACATATGTAACAGGAGGCTGTGGGGAAAAGTCTGGCGACGGCCTTTTTCTTATCTTCGTCCTGTACCGAAAAGATAACCTCACCCCCTTCGTCCGTAACAATTTTGGCGATATGGAAAGCGACGCTTTTCTTATTGGCCATTCCGACAACGAGGTATTTTTTATTCTCGAACCGAAGAAAGCTCATTCAGGTTCCTCCTCTACCATGGCGCAGGTGAAGTGCACGGTTACAGCCGTTTTGCCATTCACCGTAGCTTTGCCTTTCATATAAAAAGCGGCGCCAAGTCTCTCTTCAATTTCGGCGGTCAACGTAAGCTTGTCTCCCGGTCTCACCATCTTTTTGAATTTTGCGTCGCGTATCCTCGTCAAGGCGGGTACTCCCGGTTTATCCTTGTCGATTTTCCCGGCGAGAAGAATTGCCCCGGCCTGAAAAATGGCTTCGCAAACCAGGACTCCCGGCATCAGGGGGAAGTGGGGATAATGACCGCTGAAAAAATCGAGGTCTGGTGGCAGATCCTTTTCGGCGGTGATCGAAAGATCATTTACCTCAAGCACTCTGTCCACAAACAGAAAGGGTGGCCTGTGTGGGATTGCCTCTTGTATGTCGATCATCGCTGTTTCTATTGATGGTAAAGTCGGCGATTGTATCACACAAAATAGTCGGGTTCGTTTCCCCGTTTCCACTTGATGTTGCATCCGATGCCGGGCTTTTGTTCGGTCGGAATCCCGGCGCCTTCAAGGAGCGCGTCAACGGCATTGCGAAGGTCTGCGCCTGTCACTGTTTTCCCGTTTCCCGGACGACTGTCGTCGAACTGCCCCCGGTATACAAGTTTTCGCGCTTTGTCGAACAGGAAAAAATCGGGGGTACACGCCGCCTGGTAAGCCTTGGCCACCGACTGGCTCTCATCGAAGAGGTAAGGGAATGTGTAATCGGCGAGTTTAACCTCTCTTTTCATCATCGCCGGACTGTCAGCGGGATAACTTACCGTATCGTTTGCGTTGACACCGACTATCGACAGGCCTTTGGCTAAATACTCTTTCGCAAACGTGGAGAGAGCTTTTCGTATATGAATCACGAAAGGGCAGTGGTTGCACATGAAAACCATCAGCAACGGCTTTGTTCCCGGGAAATCGTCGAGGGAGACAATATTTCCTTCGGTATCCGGCAGGGAGAAGTGAGGCGCCAAAGTTCCCAGTTCCAGCATGGTCGATGGTGTAAGTGACATGATCTTGAATTATTCGGGCTAGAGGTTTGCGTGGTTTGAGATATCGTCGAGCTTGGAGGATGTGGCGCGCAGTTTTGTTGAGAGGATGTGGGCGAGGTTGCGATATATTTTCCCGGAAGTGTTCTCGTCACACCGCAACAAAGAGACCTGGTGTATGGTCAAAACCTGACAGTCGGAGTCGGCTATGGCGCTTGCCGACCTTGGCCCACCATCAATGATCCCCATTTCTCCAAAAATATCACCCCGCTTCAGGATATGTATCACATAAGCGTCGGGAGTAGCCGGACCCCGCAAGATCTTGATCTGACCACTTACCAGAAGGTACATGTCGCGGGCTACCTCCCCCTCGTTGAATATAACGTCCCCCTTGCTGAATTTTTTCGACTGGCATACCCGTAACAGTTTATAGAGCTGTTGGTTGTCCAGATCGAAAAAGAACGAAAAACTCTCACGGTACCTGCGCAGGATCGTCAATGTTTCGTTGGTAATGATTTCGCCTTCATCATCGAAGAAATTATCGTTGATAATTTCATCGAGTTGGTCTGCGAATACCTTGCACGAATCGAGGCGCAGTTCCGGGTCTTTGTTCAGGCAACGCATGATGATGGTCGCTACCTTCTCGGGTACGGAAGAGTTGACGCTTCTTATCGGCGCAGGATCCTGCCGCAAGATGTTCTCATATAATTCGATGAGCTTGTCCGCCGTGAACGGACGTTTACCTGTGAACAACTCATAACTGACGACCGCCAGCGAAAAGAGGTCGCTGTGCCCGTCAACCAGATGTTTGCTCACCTGTTCAGGTGACATGTAATAAGGCGTGCCTCCTACACCCGGATCCTTCAGAGGCGACGTGATCCTTACAGTCGATCCGGCGGAAACATAAGAAACACCAAAATCGAGAACCTTGACCTGACCGTTCTTCAGGATCATTATGTTGGAAGGTTTTATGTCGCGGTGGATGATACCTCTCTGGTGGGAGTAGTGTAGCGCCCTTGCCACCTGGACTAAAATATCGAGTTTACCCTTCGTATCAATATTGAGCTTGTTTTTCCGGATTACATCGTTGAGGGTCACGCCGTCCATCAGCTCCATCACAAGGTAACAAAGCTCTCCTTCCATCCCGGCGTCGTAGATGGTTACGAAACTGTGGTGGCTTAACTGGCCCGATATCTGGACCTCCATCGAAAACTGTTTCATAACGGTGGTGGTGTCGAGGTTATCCCAGGTGGAGTCGGACCGATCGGTAACTTTTACGGCCACATCCCTGCCGATGATCTCATCTGTAGCGCGGTAGATCTTTGCCATGCCACCTTTTGCGATCTGCTCGCACATTCGGTAGCGCCCCAAATACTCTGGAATATCTTTTTTATCGTTCATTGGCTTCTCTTATCCGCCGCATTATATCAAAGGTAACTGTCTATCTAGTTAAAAAGAGAGGTCTTTTACGTTCCGACATTAAAAAATGTGGAAATTCGCGCTGTAAATAATTTAGACTTGGTTAAATAGTTGGTTTAAGTGCAGGAAATGGAATGAAGCCAGTTTATCTGATGGTCGTTGTATGGGTTCTCCTGCTGGTTGGCGGTCGGTATGTTCTCGGCGGTGACGATGTGGGGAAAGTCATCAGCGTTGTCGAGATGGATCAAGCCGGTAGATCAATGGAATCTGGTCTGGCCCGGAAAGTAGAAAGCATGAGCCTGGACGATCTGGAAACCGAGGTCGCCCGATTTTTCAGCCAGGCGGAAAAGATATACGAAGATCAGGAGATGTTCGCTACAACGGCGGATTTTCGTGGCGAGACGCAAACGTTGTACGGACAAACGGATGAAGAGAGTTATCGGCGGTTCATGGCGGGACTGATATTTCTTTTCAACAAGGATTTTAAAGCCGCAAAAACAGCTTTCATTGACTCCGTGAAATTGAGCGACACACCTTCTGGTCAACTTCAGCTCGGTTTTACCCATAAGGTATTAGGAGAGGAGAGCCTGTCTTTTAACGCCTACAGAAGCGTTAAACAATTCTCGAAACAGTTGAACGAGCAATCCCTTCTGGAAAAGGGTGAGGTGTTGTTAAGCAAGGTAAGCGGCAGATATAGCAACATGATTTTCGCCACATTCATTTTCGCCAACGCAATTTCGCTAATAACCTTTATCGGGCTTCTTATCGCCTGGAGGCTCAACACCAATGAGGGGGGGGGTACCAGATGGACCGCAGGCAAATGTCATTTCTTCATGAAAGATATAATAAATGCTGAACCGGGACACTTAGACGAGATTGAAGAGAAAATCAGATTGATCGGAGCCGAACAATTAAATGGTCTTCCCGAATATGATCTGCGCCCCCTGGCGGTGGTAAGAAAAGAACTTCATCTGGCTTTAAACGGAGACCTTGCCCCCGATACAAAAGAGAATAAAATTATCAAGGCGCAGAAGAGATATCTGCTGGCCCTTTTTTTCGTATCCATTCTGAAACACCGCAGGGCGTTACGCTATTTTCACGAAGCGTTGGAGATAGCCAAAATACCGTCGTTTTATTTTATGCTTGGCGCCACATTCATATCGTTAAAAAGGAAAAAAGCGGCAAAACAAGCGCTTGATAATGCAGTTACGAGCGCGAGGAGTCTGTCGAATTTACCCGTTCACCAGTGACAGGCGGCTGACTCTTTTTTTTCCTTCAGCCCGGGTCAACCTGATATAATCCGATCAAGTGTTGGTTAAATCACGCTTCTTTCCCATGACGTATTTATTTAGAGGTAGCCGCTAGTGAACAAGGTGCGTGTTTTCGATCTGCTTTACGAGGATGGAGACGTCCTGGTAACCATCAACACTTCCGTAGAAGGGGTGTCAGCCCCGCCGAACCTGGCGGATCAGGAAACCGTAAGTTTCGTATTGGGAGCCGTACCGACTCCCAATATGGAGGTCAGCGAGTGGGGCATCGTAGCTTCAATGCGTTTTACCGGTAACCTTTTCTCATGCAAAATTCCGTGGGAGTCGGTTGTTCAGATGAGTTCGGAGAACGCTGTCGTCCAGTTCAGAAATGCGGGCGAACCGGAAAAATCGAAACCGGATCCAGACACCCAATCCGAACCGAAACAGAAAAAAGGCCGATCCCACCTCCGCCTAATCAAATAACACCCTTACGGGTGTTTTGCGCGGCCTCACCGCACCACATCTCTTTGCCATCGTAGTTTTGGGGATGGTGGTGGGTGGGTGTGCGGGATTCTTAATTGCTCGTCAAAGAACGGATGCGTAGAGCGTTTACGGTTGTGTGTACAACGCGCTGGCTGTGCGCCACGCACTGTTACCTAAAGGTACGTGAGCATTGCCGAGGCGACTACAAAAAAGATCAGGATTCCGGAGAGGTCATTGACCGCGAGTACCATTGGTCCTCCGGCTATGGCCGGGTCGATCTTCATCCAGCGGAAAAAGATGGGGATGGCTGTTCCCATGAGAGCGGCGAACAGGATGGAGATAAAGATGGAGACCCCTACCACGAGGCCAAGATCGAACGATCCTTGCCAGTAATTGGCGGCGATTCCGGCCAGCGATCCGCATAAAACCCCCAGTAGCAGGGCGACTTTTATCTCTTTCACGAAATATTTTTTCAGGGCGTTAATGTTTACCTTGCCGGTGGTCATGCCTCGAATGATAAGGGCGGAGCTTTGCACGCCGACGTTACCGCTGATTCCCATTACGACCGGAATAAACGCTGTAAGCGCAATCGATTCGGCTATGGTGGCTTCAAACTGCATGATGATAACACCGGTGAGCAACCCGCTTAACAGGGAAGAGGCGAGCCATGGGAACCGGTAACGGGCCATCTCGGCTACAGAGTGGCCCTGAATGAGGGCTTCGTCATTGGCGCCCGCCATTTTCAATATATCTTCAGACGCCTCCTCCTGCATGACATCCACAATGTCGTCAACAACAATTCTGCCCAGCAGTTTCCTCTCCGAATCGACTACAGGCAGTGAGATCAGGTCGTACCTCTGGAATATCCCGGCCACCTTCTCCTGATCGGTATCGACTGTGACGAAGTGGATATCCTCATCCTTTAGCCTGGAGAGCGGGGTGTCTGGCGGATTCAGGATCAGTTTTCTGATGTTGACGGCGCCTGTAAGTCGGAAGGATTTGTCAGTCAGGAAAATGTTATGAACCTCGCCGAGTTCATGAGTTTTCTTGTGCAGTTGCGAAATTGCGGCGCCGACCGTATCGGTATCGAAAGTTGCGAATAGCTCCGTCTGCATGATTCCCCCCGCTGTGTCCTCAGCAAACTCCATGAGCCGGGAGACTTCTTCCTCGACTTCCGCGTCCGCTTCAGAGAGGATTTTTTCAGCTACGGATTCATCGACTTCGCCCAGGGCGTCTGCGGCGTCGTCGCTGTCCATCTCCTCGATAACCTGCGCTATATCACCCGGAGAGGATTTTTCAAGAATGGAGGCTTGTTTATCGTCGCTTAAATAAGCCAGGGTTTCGGAGGAGACCGCTTTGTCCAGGGAGAGAAATATGTTAAAGACCTTCGTCTCGTCATCGATAAGGTCGAGGATATGAGCTATATCGGCCGGGTGATACCGTTTTGCGCCGGTAAAAAAATCCTCAGGGGCCGAACCCTCCTGCAACTCCCACGCAATTCGTTCAACATCAGATTGTTCAAGTGTCATTCTGTTTACCGGGGGGAGTGTAAGAAGGCGGGCCTGTTACTGATCCTGAGTCGGTTCGGAAATCCCCAGTAGTGACCACATCTTCTGCTGAAGCGTAAGGTTCCTGCTGTTCCACAACCATTCCAAAGGTCCTTGGCCCACATATACAACACCGAGGAGGAAGAGGATCGTATGGGGGAACATGGCGATCATCAATGCAATAAGAATGACCCACAACGTTTTATGAAAAGGTCTCTTCTGGCCTAGTTTGATATGCTTGAAACTTGTGTAAGGGATATTGCTGACCATCAGGAGGGCGACTGAATATACGGTAATCACAACCAGAATAGCTGTGACCCCGTCAAGCTCCTGCGATCCTCGTGTCAGCAGAATAATCGTGGCGAGCAATCCGGCCGCCGCAGGAACCGGGAGTCCCACGAACCGGTTCTTTGCAACCTCGACTGTTTGGGTGTTAAATCTTGCGAGTCTCAATGCCGCACAGATAACCATGAGGAAAGCGGCCATCCATCCGATCTTTCCGAAAGGTTGCAAAACCCAGTTGTACATCATGATCGCCGGAGCGACGCCAAACGCAACCAGGTCGGATAGCGAATCGTACTCCACGCCAAAATGGGAGGTGGCGCCTGTGAGCCTCGCCACCCTGCCATCCATGCCGTCGAGGAATATCGCCAGTAAAATAGCCCAGGCGGCCATGTAGAACTGGTCGTTGATACTGGCGATAATAGCGTAGAAACCGGAGAATAAAGCCGCTGAGGTTATTAGACTCGGAACAATATAGATCCCCTTTTTTATCGCGCCGTAACGCTCAAGACGGGGACCTCTTACCGGAGTCTTCTCCGCAGTTTCATCCTGTTTCTCATTCGGTGTTTCCATCGCCCTTAACCTTGTGCTCGACTTTCGCCATTATACTTTCCCCCCCCTTTACCACATCGCCAACTTCGCAGTTAATCTTTACGGAGCCGGGGAGAATCAGATCGACCCTGGAGCCAAAACGTATAAGCCCGAGCCTGTCTCCCTTCTGAACTTCATCACCCGGATTGATCCAGGTGATGATTCGTCTGGCGATAAGGCCGGCAATCTGTTTGACCGCCACTTTGCCAACTTTCGTATCGAGCGCCACAATGCACTGTTCGTTGTCTAAACTTGCCTTATGGTCCCAGGCCGCGAGAAACTTCCCCTTGTTGTAATGCTTCCTTACAACCTTACCGGAGAGGGGAACCCGCTGAATGTGAACGTTGAATATGGAGAGAAATATCGATATACATATCGATCCCTCCGGGTGATCGGGGCTTTCGTAGGCGGTGTCGATCTTGCAAACTTTTCCGTCCGCCGGGGAGACGATAAGGTCGTCCCCCACCGGCGAGACCCGTATCGGGTCGCGGAAAAAATAGAGTACAAAGAAGAGAATCGCGAGAGTTATCCACCCCGATTTTCCCCAGCAGATCGCAAAAAAGAGGAGGGCGAGCAGGGCCAGGGGGAGGGCAAACGGTATTGCTTCTCTGGCGAACGGGAGGCGCATACTATTCCTCGATCTTCTTTCCAAGCCAAGGCATCATGGAGCGGAGTTTTTCACCCACTTCCTCAATCTGATGTTCGGCGTCTCTTCGCAGTAGGGCGGTATAAACCGGCCTGTTCGCCTTGTTCTCGAGGATCCATTCGCGCGCAAACTCACCAGTCTGGATTTCGTCGAGGATCTCGGCCATTTCCATCCGTGTATCCTCGTTCACCACCCTGCGGCCCCGGGTGATATCGCCATATTTGGCGGTGTCGGAGATTGAGTAGCGCATGTTGGCGATGCCACCTTCGAAAATCAGATCGACGATCAGTTTCATTTCGTGCAGACATTCGAAATAGGCCACCTCAGGCTGGTACCCGGCTTCCACCAGGGTATCGAATCCGGCTCTGATAAGCTCCGAAACACCACCGCAAAGAACAGCCTGTTCACCGAAAAGGTCGGTTTCGGTCTCTTCGGCAAAAGTGGTTTCGATGACACCGGCGCGGGTTCCACCGATGGCTTTGGCGTAAGCTAATGCAATCTCCTTGGCCGAGCCGCTTGCGTCCTGTTCCACCGCTACGAGACACGGCACACCTCCCCCCTGCTCATACTGGCGTCTTACCAGGTGACCGGGGCCTTTGGGCGCGATCATGAATACGTCTACTTCGGCGGGAGGCACAATCTGGCCGAAATGTATGTTTAGTCCGTGGGCGAAAGCTATGGCGTCGCCCGGATTAAGGTTTTCACGAACTTCATTGTTAAAGATGTCCGCCTGGCTGGTGTCGGGCGCCAGAAACATTACTATATCCGCCTCTTTGGCGGCCTCGCCCGGGGTTTTTACCGTCAGGCCGTCCGCTTTGGCCTTTTCCCACGACTTGCCCCCTTCGCGAAGACCGATAATTACCGATACTCCCGAATCACGCATGTTAAGGGCGTGGGCGTGCCCCTGACTTCCGTAGCCGATTACCGCAACGGTCTGCCCGTCGAGAATTGAAAGGTCCGCGTCATCTTCGTAATAAATTGTTGCCATTATTCCCTACCTGATTGAATTGAATCGGTTATCCGAGTGATTTTCTGCCGCGTGTCATGGCGACTTTGCCGCTCCGCGCAATCTCAAGGATTCCCAATGGTTTTAACATCTCCAGAAAGGCGTCGATCTTCGAGCCTGTTCCTGTGACTTCCAGGGTGTAGGTCTTGGATGAGACATCCACGATCTTTCCCCGGAAAATTTCTGTCATGCGGAGTATTTCAGCTCTGTTGGAGGGTTCCGCATTGACTTTCGCCAGAGCGATCTCCCGTTCCACATGTTCTTCCTTTGTATGGTCCACAACCTTGATAACGTCGATCAGTTTATGCAACTGCTTGGTTATCTGCTCTATTATCGCGTCGCTTCCCCGGGTGATAATGGTCATCCTCGACGTGGACGGATCGAGGGTGGGGGCGACGGCGAGGGATTCGATGTTGAATCCACGCCCGGAAAAAAGCCCTGATACCCTGGCTAAAACACCGAATTTGTTTTCGACCAGGACAGATATTGTATGTTTCATAAGTTATCTAGCAAGTAAGTTACGCAAGCAACATTTTGTTGATAGGAGCGCCAGCTGGCACCATCGGGTATACGTTCTCTTCCCTGTCAACCACGCAGTCTATTAATGTCGGTCGTCTCGCCTTTATGGCTTTTTCGATGGTCGGTTTGACTTCGGCAGGTTTCGTGACACGGAATCCGAGGGCGCCGTGGGCTTCCGCCAGTTTTACGAAATCTGGTTGCGCCTCCATGCAACTGTAGGCGTACCTGCCGTCGTAGAAAAGCTCTTGCCATTGCCGCACCATGCCGAGGAAACCGTTATTGAGGATAACGATTATGACAGGCAACCTGCTCTGCACCGCCGTTGTCATCTCCTGCATGTTCATCTGGATTGAACCATCTCCGGCAATGCCGATTACCACCTTGTCCGGGAACGCCGCCTGGGCGCCAATGGCCGCCGGGAAACCGAATCCCATAGTTCCAAGCCCACCGGAGGTAAGGAACGTCCTCGGTTCATTCAGTTTCAGGTACTGGGCGGCCCACATCTGGTTCTGCCCCACCTCTGTGGTGTAGATGGCGTCACCGCCGGTTATTTCGTTGATTATTTCAAGAACGAACTGCGGTTTGATGCTCTCTTTTTTCTGCGAGTATTTCAGAGCGTTTTCAGCTTTCCATTTCGCTATTGTGGCAAGCCATGGCGCTCCTTTTTTATCCCAGTCGATGGTCCGTTTTGCGATAATGTCGTTTAGTTTCGACAGGTTTTCTTTCAGGTTTCCCACCACCGGGAGATGGCATTTGACGTTTTTCGATATGGCGGTCGGGTCGATATCGATCTGGGCGATGGTGGCGTTGGGAGCGAATTCGTCCAGTTTGCCTGTGACACGATCATCAAAACGGGCGCCAAGAGCCACAATGAGGTCGGCGTCGGTAATAGCCATATTGGCCCTGTACGTTCCATGCATGCCGAGCATTCCGAGGTTAAGCTCGTGATCCGAAGGAAACGATCCGAGTCCCATGAGGGTTTCTGTAACCGGGGTTTTCGTGATTGTGGCAAGTTTCGCCAGTTCTTCTGACGCTCCTGAGGCGATGGCGCCCCCACCTACATAGAGAACCGGGTTCTTCGCTTCACACAGGATGTCCGCAAGTTTCGCTATCTGTCTCGGATGACCCACACGAGTGGGGCTGTATGAGCGGATCGATACTTTTGTCGGAAAATGGTATTCGCACGAGGTCGTTATCACGTCCTTCGGCAGATCGACCACTACAGGGCCAGGTTTTCCGGTGGATGCGATGTAAAAGGCCTCGGCTATGGTTCGCGCCAGATCCTTGACGTTTCTTACGAGGTAGCTGTGTTTCACGCAGGGACGGGTGATGCCGATTATATCCGCCTCCTGGAAAGCGTCGTTTCCGATCAGGGCTGTGGGTACCTGACCTGTAAAAACCACTATTGGCACAGAATCCATATAAGCGGTGGCAATACCGGTGACGGCATTCGTTGCGCCTGGACCCGAAGTTACAAGGGCCACGCCCACATCACCGGTGGCTCTTGCGTAACCGTCGGCCATATGGACGGCTCCTTGTTCGTGACGGACAAGGATATGGCGAAGTTCCGGGTTTTTGAACAACTCGTCATATAACGGCAGAACCACGCCACCCGGATAGCCGAAGATCGTTTTGGCCTTCAACTCCAGCAGTGACTTGACAAAAATCTGCGCTCCGGTGAACTCCATATAAACAGCTATCCTTTGATATATTTGCAATCCAAAGTGAATTGGAAATAATATAATACGTCGCTTCGCTAGTCAAATTCTAGATTCTTGACCATAAACAAATATACTGAAGTTATATGAATAGTCGATTTCACGGAGGGGTTCTACCCTCCCAGGAGTTACAGGTCCTGATCGGGCGGGGTGTAATAACAGGCGCCCCTGCGGAGTCTGTCGGCATCCTGCAACCAGCCTCCATCGATCTTACATTGGGATCCGTGGGTTACAGAATCCAATCGAGTTTTCTGCCACAGAATGGCGCTGTCGAAGAGCGGATGAGCGAGCTTGTGATGTACGAGGTCGATTTGAGGTCTGGTGGCATCCTCGAAAAGGGGGCTGTCTACCTTATTCCCCTGATGGAACAGCTCTCCTTGCCAAGCTACCTTATGGGGAAGACCAACCCGAAAAGCTCCACCGGCAGGCTGGATGTCTTTACCCGTGTGATATCAGACCATGCGAAAAGATTTGAGGAGATCACTCCCGGGTACCATGGCGGTCTCTACCTTGAGGTGGTCCCCCGGTCGTTCACCATAAAAGTAAAAACAGGTCAGCGCCTTAACCAGTTGAGGCTCTACAATGTCACCCCGGAGGAGTCGGCGCCCGATCAGCGGGAAATATTTGAATCTGAACTCGTTACCAGAAGGCGCTATGTTCACGGATCGGACTTCAGGGGTCTGTACAGGAAAGAGGAGCTTCTCTACGACGGTAACGGTCATTTCATAGGGGATCACCATGGTCATATCGGGCGGGACGGACTGCTTATGAGCGTGAACCTCGACTCTTCGTTGGAGAACGGCGGTGTCATTGGGTATAAAACAAAGAAGAACAGTCAGGTACTCGACCTTGAGCGAGTTGGTGAATACGACACGGATGATTTCTGGGAAACGATCCACCCACCTAAAAACGGGCGGCTGATCCTCGAACCGGAGGAGTTTTATATATTCGCCTCAAAAGAACTGATCCGCATTCCTTTGGACTATGCGGCGGAGATGGTGGAGTTTGACGCAGGCAGTGGTGAACTGCGGACACACTACGCCGGTTTTTTCGATCCCGGATTCGGGTACGGCCTGAACGGAGAAGTTAAAGGGACCAGGGCGGTGCTGGAGGTGCGGCCGCATGATGTTCCGTTCATTATAGAGAGCGGCCAGATCCTCTTCAAAATGAAATACGAGCCGATGAGGTCGAAACCGGAGATATATTACGGCGCAGAGATAGGGTCCAACTACCACAACCAATCGCTAAAACTCTCCAAGCTGTTCAAAACGAAGGGTTGATCCGGGAGTTTGTCAGAGCTGGAAGTTCGTTAGAGAAGCGGCTCCACTCGCTGTGGCCGCGCTACTCGCTGTGGCCGCGCTACTCGCTATTTTGTCTTGAACTGATCGACCACTTCCTGAAGTTTGATCGACTGATCGCTAAGTTCGCCGGCGACGGTTCTCGATTGCCCCGCCGAGCGCACAAAACCTTCGCTATACTCTTTTACGGTAGTCGCTGCGCCGAGCATTTCGTTAATTATCCCGGCTTGTTTCTCCGTAGCGACGGCAATAAGGTCAACCATCTGGTTCACTTTGGTGGTGTCTACGATAATTTTGTTCATGACATTGCTACTCCCCTTCATCGATTCTGAAGCGGTGTTGGTAAACTGCTGGATATCCTGAATCATAAGGCTTATCTCGCTTGTGGCGCTGGTAGTCCGTTCGGCAAGTTTGCGAACCTCGTCGGCTACTACCGCAAATCCTTTCCCCTGTTCCCCGGCGTTCGCCGCTTCGATAGCGGCGTTGATGGCCAGAAGGTCGGTCTTTTTGGCAATGTCGTCGATCACCAGAAGAATGTTGCCGATCTTCTGCGAGTAGTGGGAGAGTTTTTCAATGTCAGCGGAACTACCGGAGATGATTTTCCCGCCACTCATGGCGTTACGCCGGGTAAGCTCTGTCCTCTTGGCCATCTCTACGGCGTTACCGGCGATGCTCGATATCGCTTTATTCACCTCTTCGATAGAGCCGGACATCTCGGTGACTTTTCGGGACTGGACCTCGGCCTGACCGGTGCTCTGTTCCGTAGCGAACGATAGTTCGGTCGTCGCCGCCGCCAGATGGTCAGCCAGGCTTGCCATATGGTTTATTATTCCGTGAAACTTGTGGATCATCTTGTTGAAGGCCGAGGCGGTAAGCCCAACCTCGTTTTCGGAGTCCACGTCGATAGTTTTACCCAGGTTAGACTCCACTTCGATGGTTTCTATACCTTTTCTGAGTTTCGAGAGCGGGGTGAGGACAAGCCGGTAGAGCACATACATGACCATCGCCAACATGATCACAAGCCCGGCCAGGTTCAGAATGACAAGTTTGACAAAACCGTTGAAAGCCGCTGTATCCATGCTGTCCAGAGACAGGACCATACTGATGGCGCCGTTCACATCTCCCGGTTTGCCGTTGTGACATTCGAGGCAATTGACACCTCCCCTGTCTTCGGACATAAGAAAAGGCACAACGAACCTTAATTTTCTTCCTCCCTCTTTCTCCAGAAGTCTGGTGACCATTTTTCCCGTTCTGAGAACCTCGAAATCGAGTTCGTCGATCGGCTGTTCTCCAGGAAGGCCGGGGCCGAACTGTGTGACCACCGAATCGCTCCTGAAAACACGCAGGTGATCAAGGTCTCCGGTGGTAAGTTTTAGCAGTTTCAGGTAGAACTTCCTCTTGTCCATGGAGTCCTGAACCATCAGGGAGTTCAGAGAACTGAAAACGGAGTCGGCTATGGCGGAAGCCTGCCTTCTCGCCTGGTTGAGCGCCTGGACCTTCTGTTCGTGGTAGGAGACGTATACGTTGAATGCGGAAAAGAGAGTAAAAACGATCGCTATAAGGCCCAGAACCTGGACCTCAAGCGATTTTCCCAACTTCCGATTGTTGAAAAATAACGCCTTGTTTAACTTTGCGCTACGTATAAAGTTTTTCATCAATTTTCGTTTAATGTGAGTTGAGATTCCAGGGTTCCCGATCAGACCAACGTATAACAAAGCGCTGTGTCGGCGCAAATCATTCTTCTGTCCGGGGCGCCCTGGAAAGATCGAACCTGACAGTCCGCAGGCTCCATACCCACCCCGCGCCCCGGAAAAGTTTTATTAATGTTTTTTCAATCAAACCTTTACAATGATAATATAGTTTAGTCAAAAACGGCGTTAAATTGTTATTCCCAAGTTTGAATTGCCATGCACGCTCTTGATTGGTAAAAATGTCGAAGTATATAAGATTTTCCCTTGAAGACGAGCTTTTTGGAATCGATATTCTCACGGTTCAGGAGATTGTTCTGCCCGGAGAGTTTCGGGTCACAAGGGTGCCAAACGCTCCCGAATTTCTGGTGGGGGTGATAAACCTGAGAGGCATGATCGTTCCCCTGGTCGATCTTAGCGTGAAGCTCGGTTTCGCGAGGACCAGTATCGGGGAAAATTCGCGCACAATAATCTGTAAACTTGACGAGACAAGGGTCATAGGGGTTCTGATCGACTCCCTTGCCAACGTTATCGAAATACCGAAAGGGAAGATTGAGCCGGTCCGTTCGGAAACAACCATTATTGAGTTGCGTCATATCCATGGTGTTTTCAAGGAGACTGGCGCTCTTGTTGTTCTTGTGGATATCAAGAGTTTTATCTTTGACACCGGTCATACGCTATTGAAGGCCGATCCCATTGCGGACGCCGGGTCAAACCGGCGCGACTGATGCGAAAAATAGTCGTCATAAACCAGAAGGGGGGGGCGGGAAAGACCACGTCGGCGGCTATGCTGGCCGTTGGTTTGTCTCGCAAAGGCAAAAAAGTACTTCTCGTGGATCTCGACCCGCAGGGTAACGTCGCCGTCTGGTTCGACATTCCCTACGAAAAAAACCTCTACCATCTGCTTGTGGAGAACGCCGGGTTTGACGAATGCTCCTACCCGCTAAACAACAACCTGCTGGTGACACCCAGCGATAAAACCCTGGCTCAGTCTGAAATCGTCATGGCCGGCATGGGGGAGGGGAGGGAGAAAGTTTTGTCGAAAGCTCTGGCGCCTGTCAGCAACGCCGACTTTGTGATCCTCGACTGCGCGCCTTCCCTGAATCTTATCAACCTCAACGCAATGCTCTATTCGACCGAAGCGGTGGTTCCGGTCTCCATGGATTATCTCTCTCTGGTAGGCGCCAGAGAGGTGATAGACAATCTTACCTGGGTCAGGGATAAAATGGGGCATGAGGTGAAAGTTTCGATGGTAATACCTACCTTCTATGATAAGAGGGATCGGAAGAGTCAGGAAGTGCTCGAAACCCTGTCTCGACACTTCGGTGACAAGGTGACTACTCCGGTGAGAAAGAACGTGACTCTTGCCGAGTCTGTGGGCGCCCATCAGGATATTTTTACCTACGCTCCAAAATCGTATGGCGCGGAAGATTACATGAAAATAGTTGATAGAGCGTTAAATGGCTAAAAAGAAAAAACCGGGGTTCAGTGACCCTTTCAGTACCCACGAGGAGATCCTTGACAGGTTCTTTACCCACGATTCAGGTGGCGGTTCTGATGACAAAACCGGACAACCAGAGACTGTCGGCGAGGATTTAAGAACTGAAGAGGCGCCTGCGCAGATCTCAGAGCCTGTCATGGAGACCGAACCTGATGAGGAGGGTATGCCTGTCGCGGATACAGAACAGTTCGAGGATACTGATCCGGTTGCGGAGGCCGAACCCGCTGAAGAATCCGAATCGACCTCAGATACCGCATCGGAAGACGGTCCCGGCATAAAAGAATATCTTGAGGATTTTTTCCTCGAATATAACGAACATGTGGAAGTCCTCGACTCGTCCCTGCTGATGCTTGAAGCCAACCCGGAGGCTTATGAGGAACTGAACACATGTTTCAGACAGATCCATAACCTTAAAGGGATCTCAAACGCCATGGGGTTTGAGAGGCTTTCAGGGCTGTGTCACGATATTGAGTCGCTCCTGGCAGGTTACCGTGAAAGCAGGGCTGAACTCCCCGAAGCTCTCATAAACGCACTGTTTAATTTCAATGACCTGCTCAGGGCCGGAAGGGATGAGATCAAAAAGAGCTGTTCGGATGAGGGGCTGGATACGGGTGACATAGTGGAGCGTATTCAGGCTGTGGTAAATGAAAACCCTCCCGATCAAGGATCAAAAGAGCCGGTTGAGACCGAGCCGATCAAGCCTAAACTGCTGGCTGTTTTCCTGCAGGAGCTGGGTGAAAATATAGAAATAATGGACAGCGCCCTTCTTCAACTCGAAAAAGAGCCGGAGGAGGGGGAGCAGTTGAACGCGGTCTTCCGGATCATCCACAACACGAAGGGTATCTCAAACTCCCTGAAGTTGGAGAGACTCTCCACACTGGCCCATACGGCTGAAACCACACTGACCGATTTTCGGGATGGTGGCGCCACTGTAAATCAGGAGTTTATCGACCTTTTTTTCGAATTCAACGATATGTTGCGCGACTTTAAGGGACGCCTCGAAAACACCGCCACCGAGGGTGATATCGAAACGGGGCCTCTCATGAAAAAACTGATGGAGTTGCATCAGAAACCTGCCCAGGCCGAATCGCAGGCTTTGGAGATGGATGACGAGCGCAGACAGATGCTTGAGAACTATATGCCCGACTTCCTTCTGGAGTATGGGGAGCATATAGAGGTTCTCGACGTATCGACGTTGAAACTGGAGAAAGATCACGCCAACGTCGATGAGTTAAATACCTGTTTTCGGCAGATTCACAATATGAAAGGGATGTCCAACGCTCTCGGTTTTTCGCGGCTTGGCGGTTTGTGCCATGCCGTGGAAACGGCCCTGGTTAAATACCGGGAGAAAAAAGAGCCGCTTCCGAAAGGAATTATCGATCTATTCTTCGAGTTCACCGACATCCTCCGCAGGTTTAAGAAAAACCTCGAATCGGACATGACCGAGGGTGATATCGAAACCTCCACATTTATCGAGAGGATAGAATCGGTCGCCAAAGGGGGAAGCGCTCCCGCAAAACAGAAGCCACCATCGACCGAGCCTGCAAAGGAGGTTGCGTCGATAGCTTCCGTAACGGAAAAAATCACAACGATCAGGGTAAATGTCAGACGCCTTGACGACCTGATGAACTCCGTTGGTGAGCTTGTCCTTCTGCGCAACAGGTACAACCAGTTGAGCCAGAGGTTCGCTAAAGCGGCGGGGACAGAAAAGCAGATTTCCGACTTTAACAGTCTCGCAGGTCAGCTCGACATGGTTACCGGTAGCATACAGTCGGCTGTCATGCGCACAAGAATGCAACCTGTCGGCGCTATTTTCAGCAAGTTTCATCGGGTGGTTCGCGATCTTTGCAGAGCCTTGGGCAAGGAGGCGGACCTGATCATAAGCGGCGCTGAGACGGAGCTTGACAAGAACCTGATCGAGGCGATATCCGACCCACTGATGCACATCATTCGTAACTGCATGGATCACGGTCTCGAGTCGCCCGAAGACCGAATGAACGCGGGTAAACCGGGGAGGGGTTCGATCAAGCTCAACGCTTTCCAGGAGGGTCACTCGATCATAATCGAGGTAACGGATGACGGACGGGGTATCGATCCTGAAGTCATCAAGCGACTGGCGGTGGAAAAGGGGCTTCTCGATGTTGCGGCCGCAGAGGGGTTAAGCGAGGCGGATAAGTTGGCGTTGATCTTTCATCCAGGTTTCTCCACCGCTAAAAAAGTCTCCGACGTATCGGGCCGTGGAGTCGGAATGGATGTCGTAAAGACAAATATAGAACAACTAAAAGGACAGATCGACCTTCAGTCGGAGGTGGGTGTCGGCGCCGGAGTAAAGATAAGGATTCCTCTGACCCTGGCTATCATGCAGACCCTGCTTTGCCAGGTCAAGGATGAACGATTTGCGCTCCCTCTCTTCTCCGTCATGGAGACCATAAGAATAGAAGCCAACGGTATAGAACAGATCAGTGGAGCGCCTGTGGTTCGCCTGAGAGACGAGATACTTCCGGTGGTTTTTTTGCGAAAACTGCTGGCTCTCGACGATGACGGCGATGACGCTTCCTCGCATCAGCAGGATGTGGTGGTGTTAAAGATCGGTATCAAGCAGGTCGGTCTTGTAGTGGACAGGACCATTGGTCAGGAGGAAGTGCTGATAAAACCGCTCGACGTGCTCAAGGATATCTTCGAGCCGGCGTTTCTCTCCGGCGCCACCATCCTGGGAGATGGCGCCATCGCCCTTATTCTCGACGTAGCGCAGATAATGAAAGAGGCCAGACTCATGGAGTTGGAGGTCTCTGAAGTTGAGAAGAAGGCGGGCCGTCTGGAGCTAGAGGAGTTGATTCTTCTTCTGGACGATGGTGGTGTGGAAAGATACGGCATTGAATTAAAAGGGATTAACAATATAGATATTATTGAGGAGGGGCATGTAAAACGGGTCGGAAGTCAGGAGGTGGTCAAATACAACAGCGAGATACTTCCGATAACCAGAATTCCGTACATAACAGGATTCAGCTATCCGAGCTACAAGGATAAACTTTATCTGGTGGTTGTCTCTCACGAAGGTCGCAAGGCTGGTCTTCTGGTTAACGAGCTGTGCGGGTTAAGAAAGATAAAACGAAAAGACCTGCAGAAGAGCGCTGGCAGGTTGGATATGGACAGCGCTCTCATTATCCAGGATCAGGTGACCATAATCATATCCCTGGGGCAGGTTATCGACTCGGCCAGCGAAAAGAGGAGCGTCAGTTTCCAGACGACCATTGCCCCCGCTCCCACAGAAACCACCATGGGAAAAGCTCTGAAGGTTCTGGTGGTGGACGACTCCATGACCCACAGAAACGTCATGCGGGAACTGCTCACAGACGCAGGTTACAAGGTGACCCTGGCCGATGGGGCCAAGGCGGGAATGAAAGATGTCGCAAATGTGGACCTGGTAATAACCGACCTTGATATGCCAGATATGAACGGTTATGAATTTACCACCTGGGTAAAAGGGAAATATCCGAATAAACCGGTAATAATGCTTACAAATTACTCAGGTGAAGAAAACGTCTCCCTTGCGTTGGAAGCTGGCGTGGATCATTTTCTGGTAAAACTTGACGCAGAGAACCTGCTGAAGACCATCTCCGGGTCGGAGAGGATCGGGTCATGACCCGCACTCTGTTCCCCTGTGTAAATGGGAGAAGCCTGGATCTATGCGATGATTAGGCTTCTGATTGTAGACGACTCCATATTTTTCCGATTCGCAATACGTTCGATTGTGGAGCCAGACCCTGAAATAGAGGTTATCGGGGAGGCGGTCAACGGGGAATCAGCGATTGAAATGACCAGAAAACTGAGACCCGATGTCATCACCATGGATGTGGAAATGCCTGTATTGGGAGGCATTGAGGCTGTCACCAGGATTATGGGGGAGACACCCAGACCCATTATCATGGTCAGCAGTTATACGCAGACGGGTAGCTCAGCGGCGATTCAGGCTCTGAGGAATGGCGCGGTAGACATAATATCGAAGAAATCGTCGATGGCGGAGCTTTCGTTGTCCCAGGTAAACAACGAACTGCTGGAAAAAGTTCACTACTGGGGCGCCAGGAAGGTTCCGTTGATAAGCCGGCAAATTGAGAAGAAGAGCGTTGATACCGATAACGCCCGGGAAGAAGAGGAACTGAAAAACGGTATTGAAGAGAGCGAAACGGCTACTTCTTCAGAAGTTACGGTAGCGCCTGCAGAGCCGCTTGACCTTGTGGTGGTAGGGATTTCGACAGGTGGCCCGACCGCCTTGGCGAAACTGCTTTCGAGCGCAGGCGCCCTCTCCTGTCCCATGGTTGTAGCCCAGCATATGCCGGCCAGATTCACCGCCAGTCTTGCGGTCCATCTTACCGACTGGACAGGAGTAAACACCGTCGAAGGGAGGCACGGGCTGGTTCTCTGCGCCGGGGAGGTTGTCATCGCCCCGGGTGAGAAGAACCTGACGATATTAAAAGACGGCAGAGGGCAGTTTGTCCTCCGGGTGAGGGAGGGGCCGAAGACCCCTTACAAACCTTCGGCTGATCTGCTTTTTATGTCAGCGGCGGCTGTAGCCAAAAGCCCGGTTGCGGTGATAATGACAGGTATGGGAGATGACGGTGTCAAGGGCGCCAAAGAATTTGTAAAGAGGAACTTTCCTGTTTTAGTCCAGCAACCTGAAACATGCATTGTGGACGGGATGCCGACGGCGGCTATCGAAGCAGGTGTGGCAAGCCGGACGCTTGATATTGCCGATATAGGCAAAATATTGGCAAACTGGTCCGAAAGTCTTACTATTGGCAGTCTGGGAAGAGAATGATAAAACCAGCGTCTTTAAACGGTTAACGCAGAGGTAAAATGGATCTACAAAAAGCGGTTCTCGATATCTGTCGCAAGATAGAAGCCACCAATACCCTCGATGTGGCTCTCCCCAAGGTGAAATCTTCAATTCTTACAGTTCTTGGGGTGGAAGGGTTTATCTTGTACGAGCGGCAGAGCGGTGGTGAAGCCATCCTTCAGAAATACGCTACTCATACCATCTTCAAAAGCCGACGGCTTCCTCTTTCCACCTCTTCGATTCCCGGTATCGTAGCCCTCTCCCAAAAACCGCTGGCCATCGCTGATGTTGGTGACGCCGACGGGCTTACAAAAATCCACGCTCACCTCAAGTTCAACACCGACCAGAGGGATATTAAAGTCACTTCCATGTTGGCCGCTCCGATTAAACCTGGCGCAGTGCCGCTCGGTGTCATGGTTGTGTTCAATAAGAGGAGAGGCGCGTTTACAAAAAACGATCTGGCCATCGTGCAACGTATAGGTAAAACCATAGGCGGCAAGGTTCACACGGAGATGCAGGCGACAACCGCCCCTTTCGAGCATCTGATTCAGATGAAAAGCGTCACTCAGGCTGAGCTTAAACAGTATACATTGATGGCCAACAAATCTGGCTCTTCCATCGCACAAGTACTGATAACGGAAGGGAAGATCCCTTTTGAGGATGTGGCCATTTCGCTGGAACGGTATTACATGGTGCCGTTCATGGAATATGATCCATCCATGTCAATCCCGGCGGAGCTTGTGAGCAATGTTAAAGAGAGTTATATGCGCTCCAATACATGGGTTCCGATCTCAGGCGATAAAGATAAAGCCTATATCCTTATCGACGACCCTACCGATATGCAGAGAATAATGGAGATAGAGGGGCTGTTAGGCGCAAAAAACTACGCTTTCATGGTCGGTTTGCCTGAACAAATATTGAGCTTTATAGACAACGCCGAACGCGTCCGCAAGGATGACCTGAAAGATAAAGAAGACCCTGAAATTCAGGAGGCTCCCCTGGTCGGCGCTGGAATGGCCAAAAAGGGGAAAGTTACCGCTGATGAGGATGACATCAGCGAAGATGTTATAAAGCTTGTGGACTCTATTCTGGCTACAGCCTATAACGCCGGAGCGTCCGATATCCATATCCAGACCAGAAGAGGCGACAGCCCTACCATCGTTCGGTTCCGAATCGACGGCGCTTGTCGCGACAACATGAAGATCGTGGCAAAACAGGCCCAGGCGGTCGCCGCCAGGATAAAGATAATGTCCCGTCTTGACATATCGGAACGTAGAAAACCGCAAGACGGAAAATTCTTTACCGACATAGAGGGGAAACGAGTGGAGTTTCGTGTGGCCACGGTGCCCACCGTTTTTGGCGAGAACGTTGTTATGCGTATCCTTGCGTCAAGCGAACCTATGCCGCTTGAAAACCTCAATCTGAGCGGCAGGAACTTAAAAGAGACCATTAAACTCGCCGACCGGCCTCACGGTATCTTTCTGGTGGTTGGCCCCACAGGCTCCGGGAAGACAACCACCCTGCACGCTGTTCTTGGCCATATCAATACTCCGGAAAGAGTGATATGGACTGCTGAGGATCCGGTGGAGATAACCCAGCAGGGATTAAACCAGGTGCAGATGCACTCAAAGATCGGGCTTAATTTTGCCAGCGCATTACGCTCCTTTCTCAGGGCGGACCCGGATGTCATCATGATCGGAGAAATGCGTGATGAGGAGACCGCCACTATCGGGGTGGAGGCTTCACTAACGGGGCATCTTGTTCTCTCGACTCTCCATACCAACTCCGCCGCCGAGACGGTCACACGACTGCTGGAGCTGGGGCTTGACCCGATAAACTTTTCGGACGCCCTTCTCGGAGTGCTGGCTCAACGTCTGATGAGGACATTGTGCAAAAAATGCAAGAAACCGTACGACGCCACCGGGGACGAATTGGCGATGCTGAAAATGTACTACGGAGAGGAGCATTTCGATGAGATCGGTTTAAAAGGGGGAAGTTTTAAACTTTTTATCCCCAACGGGTGCGAAGCCTGTGGTGGAACAGGGTATAAAGGGCGCACAGGCATCCACGAGTTGCTGGTCAGCACTCCTGAAATAGCTACATTGATCCATCAAAAAGCGACTGCGGCCCAAATTCAGGCGATGGGTATAAAGCAGGGGATGCGTACGCTCATGCAAGATGGTATCTTAAAGATAATTAAGGGACACAGTGATATTTCACAGCTACGCAAGGTTGCTGTGGGATAATGTGCGTTCAACCGGCGATGAAATACGTCCTTGGGAGTAATTATGGCTATTAAAGTAATGGTTGTCGATGATTCGATGATGATGAGAAAGATGGTGAAAGATATCGTAGGCTCCGATCCCGATATCGAGGTGGTTGGTGACGCCAATAATGGTGAGGTAGCGTTACAGAAGACCAAGTCGCTGAATCCTGACATTATCCTGCTCGATATTGAGATGCCGGTAATGGACGGTGTGGAGTTTCTCAAAAGAGTCAAACTTATCAGCAAGGCGAAAGTGGTGGTCCTCTCCTCCCTGACCCAGGCCGGAAGTTCGGTTTCCACAGAGGTCAGACAGTTGGGGGCGGTCGATGTAATACCGAAACCATCGGGTGGAGTCAGCCTTGATCTGGAACGGAAGAGGGGTCATGAAATCGTAAAGGCGGTTCGCAAGGCTTGCGGTCTGCCCAACAGAAGCTGATACGGCGTAGTGACATTGCCAGGCGTTTCTTACTGCAACACGGTTAAGGATAGCGGATGAGCGAGTTTACGGAAGAGCTTTGGACTCACTACAAGGATGAAACAACGGTGTGTGTCGACGCCATTGAGGCGAGCCTTGCTGATACTCCCGCCGATTCGGTAACAGGAGCCAGGGATTGCCTTCGTTGTCTGGGGCTTATCAAAGAACTGTCGGAAGCCATGAAAATCGGTGGAACCGCAACTCTGGCGGGTGAAAGCGCTCTACTCCTGGCCGCCTTCCACAACTCCGGTGAGCCGCTTGACGAGAAAACCGCTGGTCTTCTTCTTGAGGCGGTCACCCATATAAAGAATACACTTCCTGATGTTGTAGGGCAAAAGGCGGACATTGCGCCTCCCGAACCCTTGCTTGCGGCTATAAAAGAAGCCGGGGGAAGGTTTGAAAACATTGCACATGAAGAAAAACAGGAGCCGGGGTTAGAATCGGCCACGGATGTTTCGGATCACGCCGTGGCGGATCCGGGGCTTCTGATTTTTTTCGGTAGTATTATCAGCGAAAATATACCCCATGTTGCGCATGCGTTGGACGCCGGGTATCTTGGCTCGACCGAAGACAGGTCCAGGGTTTCCACCGCTTTGGAGGCTCTCAGACAAGCCGCCGACGGGATCGGCTTTGCAAACGCCAGCCATTCGATGGAGGAGCTTGAAAAACTTTTGCCAGAACAAGGCTCTCTGGATGAATCGGCCCGAAATAATTACATTACCAACATCGGTTTCGTCAAATCGATGATTGACCGGATTGAGGCGGACATGGACATTGATGTCGGCTCCGCTGTATTCATAAAGTCCCTTCAGCCGGTTCTTCTCAATGATTTCGAAAAGCTGTTTGAAAAGGCGATTCCGGCTATCAAACGTCATCGCGACAGCGATTTTTCAGATATTAATGAACAGGAAAGCGCTGAATCTGTCGTAGAGCTTCTGAAACTTATCGACGTACAAGTTCAACTGATAGCTCCAAACCCATCTCTTCATAATCTTGTTCTTACCCAGATTGATATTTTTGGCAGAATCGCTCATGGCGAGTTTGGTAGTGACGAAAGGCTGGCGCCGTTGGCCGTCAAGGCGATAAAGCTCTCGGAGCGTTGCGCTGGCGATCTTCTCCTGTATGGTGAGAGCGATTTCGACGATGAGGTTAGTGAGCTGACCGAGAACTTGAAGCAGGTTATCCTGAACCTGAACGTTGGGGTCAGGGAGAAAAGCTACGATCAGATGATCGAATATCTGTCCGGGTTGGGTGTGGAGAAGAAATTTCTGGAGTTACTTACCACAGAGAACTGCAAGGATCTGATGGTTTCACTCAGTAGGGGTGAGCATATCTACGCTATACTCGCCGATTTGGAGTCTGACGAAACGGTAACAGAATTGTTTGTTAACTGGCTGAATGAAGATACGAATCCTATTACCAGCAGGTCGGTGTTTTTTGAAGAGCGTACTTATTTTGAATTTATTCTCACTTCCTCCATTACGCCTGATGTTATTTCGGAAAAGATCAAGAGTATTGACCCTGGCGGGAAGATGATTGTTTTCGATGGTGAACGTATCTCGAAATAAGACCACGTTTTAATAGACCGGTAACACTGTTTTTTGTGGAACTACTTTACAGGGAATAACATGGCGTTTGAAGTATTGCTTGTGGACGACTCGAACCTGATCCGCAGAATGACCAGAGATGTTCTGAAGGGGCTGATTGAGGATATTAACTTTACTGAGGTCTCCAGAGGTGAGGATGCGGTCATCGAAGCTCTTTCCGGGAAGTTTGATTTTATGACGCTGGACCTTAACATGCCGGATATTACCGGTTTTGATGTTTTGGAAAGGCTGAAAGACGAGGGTCTCAAGACTAAAATAGTGGTTATGTCGGCCAATATCCAACCTAAAGCCAAGGAACGTGTTCTTGCGTCGGGAGCGTTGGCGTTCATCGAAAAACCTGTTAAAAAAGAGAGAATCGAAGTAGTTCTACAAGAACTCGGAATCGTATGAATATCAAGGATATGGAGTTTAGCGAGGATCAACTGGACCTGCTGGCGGAAACGGCAAACCTTGCCATGGGTAAGGCGGGCGCGGACCTGGCAAAAGTCCTGGACGAATTCGTGGAACTTCAAGTGCCGAAAATCCAGATGGTGTCAGCTACCGATGTCGTCAACTCCATTCAACCCCTCTCCTCGTGTCCCAGCAGTACAAGCAAGGTCTCTATTGTCAGGATGGGATTTGAGAATTATCTTACCGGCGAAGCTCTGGTTATATTCGGAGAGGACTCCATCATTTCCATTTCGGATATTATGGGCGAGCAACCGGAGCCAGATATCCATAGGGAACGAGAGCTTCTCCTCGATATCAGCAATATAATCGTCGGAGCGTGCCTTTACGAAATTGGTGAGGAGCTTCAGGGCGAAATCAATGTGGCCCGACCTTCCATCTTCTGCCATAACATGGACTCTACAAGAGTGATGGTCGCAATTTTTTCCCGGGAAAAAATTGGTTGGCTGAAGACACTTCTCATGAAGATAACATTCAGCCTTGAGGATAGAAAATTCGTTTGTGACCTGTTGATATTTCTTTCTGAGCCGTCCATTAAAAAATTGCTACAAAAACTCGATGAGATGATCGAGAACTCTTGATATGCAAGATCAAATCAGCTCACGAATAATCAAGTTTTCAGAGTCGCTCTTCGAGAGCATAAACATAGGTATTATGGTTCTCGACCGCTCTATAACAGTTCAGCTATGGAACAGGTTCATGGAGATAAACAGCGGTATAAAACCTGCTGAAATTGTAGGAAAAAATCTGTTCGATTTATTCCCGAAACTTCCTTCCGACTGGGTCAGGCGAAAAGTGAAAAACGTTTTTCTTCTGAAAAACCGATCCTATTCATCCTGGAAGGAGCGCCCTTTTCTTTTCAAGTTTAAACATAACCGGCAGATAACCGGCGCGGGCGAGTATATGTTCCAGGATGTCACGTTCATACCTCTTCGTGATAACGCAGGTGAAGTGGAAGCGGTCTGTGTGACCATCTCCGATGTCACCGATGTGGGCATATACCAGAACGCTTTGAAGGACGCGAACGATGTAATCGTCTACCTGAAAGAACTTAGCCATACCGATGGATTGACAGGTGTATTCAACCGGCTCCACCTGGAAGAGCGGCTCGAAGACGAGTTCAAAAGGGCCATGAGATACAAAAAAGATCTCGCGTATCTCATGTTTGACCTCGATCACTTCAAGAAGGTGAACGACGATTATGGGCATCTTGCCGGAGACACAGTATTGCAGGAAGTCGCCGCCAAAGCCAAGGAGACCTTGCGCAGTTCCGATGTGTTCGGTCGGTACGGGGGTGAAGAATTCGGTGTGATTCTCCCGGAAACGGAGATGGATGGGGCTTTCAGGATCGCTGAAAAACTTTGTTCAGTTGTTGGGGCTGAGCCTGTCGATTACGATAAACAGAAGATTGGTGTTACGATCAGCATCGGTGTGGCGCAACGCCATACAGGTATGAGTGGTTATAAGGCTCTCATTGACAAAGCTGACGCCGCTTTGTATCGCTCCAAGGAAAACGGTAGAAACCAGGTGACCAAGGGTTAACACAAGGTTTCGTCGCGGCGAATCGGTGATTCGGCTTCATGCAATATCCCGTCTTTATTAGCGAGTGAATATTTTGCTCGACTATCAAACTTCTGATTATCGCGCAACAAACGATGTCGATGAACGAGCCAGCAAGGAGGGGGCCGGAGACCCGTAGGGGGGTACAGGTCTCCGGCAACGGAGAGTAAGCCGACTATGGCCATAGTCAGGGGTGGGACTCGAAAGTTTTTTTATGTAAAGCCTCTTTCATCGAACTTCCATCCTCCCGAAGGAAACCCCGAAACTCCTCCCATTTACCACCAATCTTCATCAGCCTGAACTCGTCTCTGGTGATTACATGATGGGAGAATCCGTTCAGAACATTATTGAGAGGGGCAAAACTCCTTACGAACACGCAGATATAAAGGATGGCGAGGAAAGATGGAAACATGTCGGGCCGGGATTCCTTGAACCACGCGTCTATAGTGCTGACAGTGACACGAACACCGAGCTTTTCGCTCAACCAGTCGGCAAGCTCCTCACGGCTTGAACTGTTGGAACACATTTTTCCCTTTAAATCATTCATCATTTCGGCAAGTTTCTTTTTCTCTTCGGTACACATGGCTATTTCCATTGTTTCCGTCAATTTCGGGTTCAATAATTTTCCTGCTGAGTTGCCATTGTTTTTTGATAGCCCTGACTTTGAATTATAGTTATAATGAATAAAGAGTCAAGATAAAAATAGTTTAAAAGGATATTATTGTGAATAATATAGCTGTAGGCGATAGAATTCGCGTACTTAGGAAGTCTGTGGAAATGAACCAGAAAGAATTTGCCCTGCTTTTAGGAGTAAGTCAGAACATGATTTCCCGTTATGAAGGGGGTGAGGTGACCCCTGGCCTGGACAAGCTGAATCGTATAATCGAGATAACCTGCGAAAAATCGGGTCGGGATATCAACTGGCTTGTGTCGGGTCGTGTTGTTGGCTCCAATAACTCCGTTGATAGTTCAAATACGGTTGCAGGTCCCGCAATTCCTCTTAAGGTAAGTTCCGATGATAGCGCTCTTCGGGAAGATTTTTTTCTGTTGCCGCTTTACGACGTTTTTGCCAGTAGTGGCGCTGGCAGTTTTGTTGATCGGGAGAGTGTTGTGGGTCATCTTGCGTTCAGTCGTGAGTGGATCGAAAGTGAATCTCTTAACCCTGCAAGTCTGAAACTGATCCGCACGCAGGGTGACAGCATGTCCCCTACGATCAGCAATGGAGATACCCTTCTCGTGGATCATGGAGTCAACGCTGTGGAGGATGACGCAATATATGTAATCCGGATAGATGACACGCTGATGGTTAAACGGTTGCAGAAGCTGTTGAACGGGGGAGTTTGTATCAAGAGCGACAATCCGAATTATAGCGACCATATATCACCGCCGAGCGAGGCGACCGAACTGCTCCGGGTGGTTGGCAGGGTAGTCTGGATCGGCCGTCGCGTCTGACGGCTGTTGCTTATCCGCTCTATCTGGTAATAGCTGTTTCCGGTCTACACTACCCTCCGCTACAGGAGTTTCGTTTAAAGTAGCAGTCGCTTCCCTCTTTATTTTCCTCTCTATACCACTCTTTCCAACTCGGCGCAAGTCCATTTACAGGCTCGTATTGGACGATGACAGAACCGCCTCCCGGGTTCAGAATCGTTTTCGTCGTCACAGTTTGTGTCGGCGCAACGATAACGTTTGTTGGAGTGCACGCAGTTGAATCCAGTCTCATCGTCGTTCGGTTTTGGGTTGGCCTTTATCATTTCGGCCCTTTTTGTCACAGGTGGTTTTGCCTTCGTATGGCGGACTTTAGGTAGCCTGGAGAGATCGTTTTATGGCGCCGGAAGAGGAAGCGCAAAGATCAATGAAACCATTCTGAAACTTGAAAAATCGGATCTGGCTCTGGAATGCAGGCTCCTTGCCGCAATGAGAAAAATCGACATCGATGCGGGTGAAAGGTTTGTTTCCGTTCGGGAATACAGCATAGCCATGGCTGATCTGAGACGAAGATTCGAGCGTCTGGAAGATAAGGGAGAGTAAATGAAATGTTGTCGTTAAGAACAGTCCGTCGCCATATTCTTCAGGTCGCCAACGATCTGTACCTTCATACCATCTCCGACAGGCATATGAAGGAGTCCCTTGGCAAGTTTCACCTTCGTTTATCAGTTTCGGATATTCGGAGACAGTACGAGTACCTCTCCAGGATCGAGGGTGAAAAATTGTCGGCGGTTCTCAATGTGCAAAAGTTAGAAGAACACGACATGTGGACCGCCAGGATAACTTCATCGGGTGTCGATCTTCTTACAGGCGCCGCGAATGTGAACGGTGTGCGAAGTGGTGATCCTGTTGTGGAGAATCTTCCGCTCAAAAAAGACATTCGCCGGGGAATTCTTGCTCACTTAAACGAGAAGCCGGGTGAATTTATGGAGGATGTCGATCTTGTTGAGCAATTTATAGAGGATGGTTTCTTTCATGTAGATCTCCCGGAGATTCAGTACCAACTCTGGTATTTGTCAGGCAAGGGCGCTATTGAAATGAAGACCATCAGGATCGGTTCCGCAAGCAACTACACTGCAAAGATCAGCAGTAAAGGATGCGACATTCTGGCTGGGGATGAGTTTGATATCGGAGTTTCGCACCGATGACCTCCTGTAACGCTAAAAAGCCGCATGACTTCCTTTATGAAGAAGCTTACCGTCAGTTCGTTTTCGGTCAGAGAACAATTGAGACCATATCGGAGAAGACCGGACTCGATGTCGCCTTGATCGAGGCCAGGGCGGATAAAGAGAAATGGAACGCTGACCGAAGATCGTGGCTCTCCGTGGAACGTGGAATCAGCAAGGATCTGGTAGAAGCGTTAAAAGCGCTCGGCGAAAAAGCGAAAGAGGGTGATGTCAGGGCGGTCGCCGGACTTTTAAACGCGCAAAAAGAGCTGAGACGTTCCCAGGACCCCAGAACTGTTTTAGCCGAATTTTCTTCTGCTCTTGTCACCATGTTGGAAAACGAAGGACATCCTGAAACGGCGGTAATCGTAGCCGGATACCTGGAAGCGGCGGCGGACAAGGTGATCGACTGATGACAAAGTCCGAGCTTAAAAAACATTTGAAAGAGCTTGCCGGGCGGCGCAAAAGTTACGCGACACCTTTTGCCAACGATTCTGATAAGGCTTCGTTTACCCGGAAGGACGAGAGCGGACGTGACGCATTCAGATTCACATCTATATATCTGCCTCACTATTTTAGTGACACAACTCCACATTTTCATAAGGAGTGGAACCATCTTGCCGAGGTGAAAAACCGGGTAGTCCTGATAGCGGCTCCGAGAGGCCATGCCAAAAGCGCGTTCTTTGCGCTGTTAAAGGTTATCCACTGGGTGGTTTACGGAAAACGGAATTTCATAATCGTTGGTTCCGATACCGAAACCCAGGCGCGAACATTGGTTGAGTTTGTTAAAGCCGAGCTTAAGGATAACGAAAGGATCAAACGCGATTTCGGAGAGATGGAAAATCCGGGTTCGTGGGCGGAGGGTGATCTGACGACCAGAAATGGTGTCCGCATAGTCGCCAGAGGAAAAGGCCAGTCGATGCGTGGTTTAAGGAACGGTCATCACAGACCGGACGCATTTATCGGTGACGACCTGGAGAACGACGCCGAACAGCAGAATCCGCGCAGGGTGGAAAAGACCATCGATTGGGTAAAGCGGGTCGTGATCCCTTCATTCGATCCGAAAGGGTGGAGTTGTGTGATCGTTGGAACGCTCATCTCCAAACGCTCCGCCCTGGCGATTCTTGCCGACGAAAAACATCCCGATACAGGTCTGTCGCTCTACATGTGTAAAACCTACAGGGCCCTTGACGGAAACGGAGAACCATTATGGCCTGAGCGTTTTACGAAAGCGTATCTGGAGGAGATGAAAACACAGATCGGATCGCGCGCTTTTAACGCGGAGTATATGAACGACCCGAAAGATGACGAAGGTGTCATCAAGGAGGAGTGGTTGACCCAATGGCCGACAAACGCTCACAACGAACAGAGCGTAACCGCCATATCTATATACACCGACCCGTCGGTGGGCGAAACGTCAAGACACGACTACAAGGCGACGATAGCTTTGGCGAAGGTTGGCGATTATTACGATGTGCTCTGCGCCAGGATAAGAAAAGAGAGTGTTACCGCGATGATAACCGGCGTATTTGACCTCTATGAAGATCTTTGCCGCCTCTATCCGAAGGCCAGGATGATAGTAGGTTTTGAAGCCAACGGGTTTCAGTCCGTTTTGAAAGGGGCTTACGAAGTCGAGGAGGGCAATCGCGGTTGTCGTCTCCCGCTCACGCTGGTTACAAACAGTGTTTCGAAGATGATGAGAATCGAGTCTCTCTCATCACCTGTTGAGCGGGGCCTTATCCGCTTTAACATCGACAAACCTGACCAGTCGGTTCTCGCCGAACAACTGATTTATCTCGAAAGCCCCTCGGTTCACGATGACGGGCCTGACGCTCTCGAAGGGGCGAACCGATTGTTATCGAAAATGATGAAATCGACCAGGAACGGTTATGAATCCCTCGGCAAGAGACGTAGCGGATTAAACACGGGTACCGGATCGCGCCGCAGGTTGACCGGGTTTGCGTAAACGTAACAACTATTAACGAAAGCATGAAATGAAGAAAACCAGACTTCCGGCAAAAGAGCAGACCTTGTCTCCCGTATATAGCGCCAGCCGTAGCGGTTTGATAAAGGCCAATACGGTAGCTGTAGCTTTAAGATCGCTTGACGCAGGGGATTTTTTCTCCGCCTCGGAGCTTTTTGACGAGATGGAAGAGAAGGATTTTCACCTTTCGGCGGTGATGCAGACCCGTGTGTCGGGCGTGATGAGCATGGAGATGACCATTAATCCAGCTGACGAAAGCGAGGAAGAAAAACAGATCGCCGAAACCGTATCGAAAATTTTCTGGAGCATTCCCGACGTATACGCCTCTCTCTCCGACCTTTTGCATACGGGACTTGGCTACGGCGCGGCTCTGTCTGAGATCTATTGGGCGCATCGGAATGACCGGGTCGTAATAGACCGTCTGGCGGTACGGGATTGCAGGTGGCTCAGGTTTGACGATCTGTCAGACCCGGCCGGTCTGGTCGATTTTCCCCGCTGGGTAACACGGGATAATCCCAATGGCGTAACTTTGGACCGTGGCAGGTTTCTCTTCTTCTCACCACTATCGGGCAGACGGCATCCTGTGCGGTCAGGTTTGTATCGAGGTCTTGTGTGGCTGTGGCTTTTTTCCGGCTATACGGTAAAGGACTGGCTCTCGTTCAACGAACTTTACGGCTCGCCTTTGCGGGTGGGCAGGTACGGCAGAAACGCTTCGGACGAGGAGCGACGAGCCGTCCGTGACGCCGTGCAAAAACTCGGCTCCGACGCCGCCGCCGTAATCGACGACGAATCGACCATCGAATTTATTCAGGCCCAATCGAGAGGTGGCGCTCCATACGCCGAAACCCTCGACTTTTTTAATCGGGAAAAATCGAAACGAACATTGGGTCAGACGTTAACAACAGAGCAGGGGGCTTCAGGATCACTGGCCCAGGCGCGGGTCCACAACGATGTGCGCAAGGACATCCTGAAAGCTGACGCGAGGAGACTTTCCGAGGCGATCACCCGCGATGTAATCCGGCCTCTGGTCTATCACAACTTCGGCCCTCGCGATATTTATCCGCACCTTGTCATACAGACATCCGAGGTTGCCGATATCGGCGAGAGCCTCGATAACGCCATGAAGATGAAAGAGCTGGGTCTTGAAGTGTCGGAGCTTTGGTTAAGGGAGCTGACCGGCCTTCCAGCCCCGGAAACAAAAAAAGGAGACAACGATGAATAACAGCGATTATTCGTTACAGCCGGGAAACGGTCTGCACGTCACGCTAAACAGGATCGGTGGAAATATAACATCCCTTGTGGCGCCGAAAGGCCGGTTCCCCCACCGGCTGGGAATGCAGGTGGTCGATGACGCCGCGCTGGAACGCATATTAACCGACCTTCGATCAAGAGAGCAGGATGTTGTGGTCGATTACGATCATGGCTCCATGGATCATACCGCCACTTCGTCAGGTTCCGCCAGGGCCGCAGGCTGGATAAAACCTTCCACAGCTCGTGTGACTCCCAAAGGGATTACAGCTGTGATCCGCTGGACCGGCAAGGCGGAACGGTTGATCGGCTCCGGTGAGTATCGCTACCTCTCTCCGGTTTTCGAGTTTGACCCGGAAAAGTCGGCTGAAGGCGAACTATCGATCAAAAGGCTCGTCAACGCAGGACTCACCAACAACCCGAACATAGGGGATATGAAACCACTAAACGATTCACAGGAGGAAAAAAGAATGGATCTTCTCGAAAAGATCGTGGCGTTACTGAAACTTGATTCAGCCGCCACGGAAGAGGATGTCTTTAAGGCCATATCGGGGCTACTGGAGAAGAGGTCGGAAACGGATTTGTCGATGAACGGTCTGTTCAGTCAACTGGCCGTCAACAACCTTACCGAGGCCACGAGGAAAATTACAGAGCTCTCAAAGCCACCTTTGGCGTCAGAGGGCGAAATAGTTTTGTTGCGAGAGAAGCTCAAAGATTACGAAAACCGCGAAACAGTAGAGCTTGTAAACAACGCTCTGTCTGAAGGGAAGATAAGCCCCTACCAGAAGCAGTGGGCCATCGATTATGCGGCAAGCGACAAGACCGGCTTTTCCAACTATCTGCAAAATGCGTTGGCCGTTCCGATATCTGTTTCGGTAACGGAAAAACATCGCAATGGATCAGGCTCCATTTCAGAAGCTGAAAAGGAGATCCTCGACATGTTCAGCACCGTCACCACTGACGATTATCTATCAATAAAATAAACAGGTTCATCGTGCAATCACCCCCAAGGAGAGAAGAATGACTGCGTTAACGGAAGACAGAAACACAAAGGCTAAACAGGGCGGACTTTTCGCTCATTCTGTGGCGGCCACAAAAACGATCTATAACGGCGCCATGGTCAACCGTGACGTAAACGGCTACGCCACCCCGGCAAGCGATACCGTCAGCCATATGTTTATGGGAGTGGCCAGCGAGCAGGCTGACAACGTAACAGGCGCCAACGGCGATCTGACGATCCAGGGCAAACGGGATGGAGTATTCCTTTTCGCCGCAAATGGTCTTGACCAGGGCAACGTAGGTGACGACCTTTATGTGGTTGACGACCAGACGGTAGGCCTGGGTATTGTGGCCCAGCCTGTGAATGTAACAGGTGTTGTTCTAAAGCGGGCTCCATCAACCCGTGGCGCCGCAAGCGTGACGCTGGTTTACACAAATACAGGTACCACCCTTGCCTTCGGAGGTGGAACCGCCGTCGATGTTTCCGGGTCCGGTACGTTTGTTCTTACCGGGACGGACGGCAACCAGATCATAGCCGAAGTGACCGCCGGATCCCTTCCCGTTTCCGACCAGAACGACTCTATCCAGCTTCGTCATGTAAGGGCCGGAGTGTGCGAATCGACAGAGACCGCCTCTTCGGTGTGGGTAGACATAAGTGGCGCCACACGCAAGTAAGAAGATCAGACGTAAACCAAACAATCAGGAGAATAAGAGACCATGTTTCATATGTTAACCATCGTAACCATATTCACGGTTGCGGTATTGTCGAGCTTAAGCGGCGTAACACCCGTCCTTTTGTCGAGTCACCTGCAGGATCTGATGATAGCCGGAGCGGTGGTAAATCAGGCCACTTTGCAGACTCTCAACAGAAGTTTCAAAGCGGTATTCGAAAAGGCTTTCGAGTCGATGGAGCCTGCGATCATGGCCCTTTCCATGCAGGTCACATCGACAAGTTACATGGAAGAGTATGGCTGGCTCAAGGCAATGACCGAACTGCGCGAGTGGATCGGAGATCGCCATGTGGAGCAGTTGGCCGTGGAGGGATATACCCTTCGGAACAAGAAATTCGAGAAGACCATCGCCGTCTCGCGTGAGGATATTGAGGATGACCGGATCGGCATGTACGAGCCGAGGGTCCGAATGTTGGCGGCTCTTGCGCGGCGACATCCCGGCGGACTTCTTATAAGTCTTCTGCAAGACGGGGAGACCACACCCTGTTACGATGGCGCCGAGTTTTTTGATACCCAGCATCCGAATGGCGATCAGGGTGTTTTCAGCAATCTGCTGGACAATTCGCCCCTTTCCGCAACGAACTACGAATCGGCCCGTGAGCTGATGATGAGTTATGTGACCGAGTCGGGCGACTCTCTCGGTCTTCCTCCCGATACTTTGGTAGTGCCACCCCAGCTCGAAAAGGAAGCGCGGGAGATTCTCAACTCCACCGCTATCATCGGAGATGGCACAGCGGGCGGATCAAAGTCGAACGTATGGCATGGCTCCGCTGATCTGATCGTCGAACCGAGGCTCTCCAATAAGGCTGGCGAGTGGTATCTGGCCTCCCTCAAGATGCCGTTCAAACCGTTTATTTTCCAGACAAGACGAGCGGTGGAGTTGAAGGCTATGGATAATCCGGACGACCCGAATGTCTTTTTCAAGGATGAATATCTTTACGGTGTCGATTATCGTGGCGCCGCAGGATACGGTCTTCCCCACCTTATCGTGAAGGCCCGGGCCTCCGCTTAATGATATGACTCCCGGCGAGCTGTGCTGAGGCGGTTCGCCGGGTCTATGGAAGGAGAAAAAATGTTGAACAGATACCTGAAGTTAAGTTATCCGGAGGGTTACCACGCCCGTTATGGTGTGGCCAGAAAACGGATAACGAAGATCGTATCGGCGGATCTTTACGACAGCGAACAGATTGCTGTTTTCAGAAAACGTGGCGTAAAGGTCGAACCTTACGATCCGGACGGCGGCGCGGTTATTACATGGAGTGTAGGCGAAAAAGGGGAGAAACCTCCCGCCAGGAAGACCAGACGCGCCAAACCAAAAACCGCCAGAAAGGCAGGTTAGAAAATGTCGTACAGCGCCCTTGACGACCTGAAGAAGAAGATTGACCCGGACCGCCTGGTTGAATTGACCGACACAACCAACAATCCGCCAACCACCGCTGATACGGTGAAAACGGACCGTGCGATTCAGGATGCTGACGCTTTGATCGACTCTTATGTGTCGAAACGATATATGGTTCCGCTCATCCCGACTCCCTTGATGGCGCGGGAGGCGTCCGCGACAGTGGCCATCTATTACCTGCATGTTTTTCGCGGTCTTGATCCCGATTTATGGCGTCGCAGGTTTGAAGATACTGTCTCCTGGCTCGGCCAGGTGGCGGCGGGCGCGGTCAATCTTGAGGGTGTGACAGCCGAGCCTTCACCATCCACAGGTTCGGTGGCGGATTTTAGCGCTGATGACCGAGCGTTCTCCCGTGAAACCCTGAAGGGATTCTAGCGATGTTAAGCATGGAGATGGAATTTTCTGCGGCGCCGGAAGAATTTATCTACGGGGCTATCGATAGTTTGAAGGATTTGTCTGTCCCGATGGGTTTGATGGGCGAGAGGTTTGCAAAAGAGTCGCGCCGTCGTTTTGAGACAGGTGGTGATCCGAAGTGGACGCCTCTGGCTTTATCCACCATACGGCGCAAGGGGAGTTCACGACCACTTATCGAGTCTGGCGCTTTGAAAGATTCAATTGCTTTTACGTCCGATGAGAGCGGTGTCTCCATTTTTTCCGACATTCCTTATTCTTCCATCCATCAATTTGGAGGGATCGCCGGACGCGCTGTACCCATCCCCGCCCGCCCGTTTCTGGGTGTAACGCAGGAGGATGAGAAGAGCATGGACGATATCCTTCATCAGTTTCTGACGAGCTTATGAGTTATTCAATAAAAACCGTGCGTTCGAAAATCATGGAGGCGTTGGAGCCTCTCCGCTCTTCGGACGGTGTTAAAACCATCGCGCCCTATTCGGGGCAGTTCGATGGCGTCGAGGACGCAAACAGGATGCGAAGCGCATTGGTCTTTCCTGCTGTGCTGGTATCGTTTCTGAGAGGCAGACCCGGATATTTCGACGAGACCACCGACATGCCCAACATGCGATTCGCCGTAATATTCGCCGCAAAAAATCTTTCAGGCCAGTTGGCCACAGAAGACGCTACGGCTGATCTGCTCGATTCGGCGCGTCCCCTGTTAAACAACCAGTATCTGGGACTAAACCTTTCGGAGCCTGTATCGGCGCTGGAGGAATACCTGGTTCGCGTAACCGGTTCCGTTTCGATCTACGCAATGGAACTTTCGGTAAATTTTGAAAGACCGGTATAGCTGGTCTTTTCCAAGAGTCAATAGATAAAGATAACCTTTTGAGGATAGAACTATGAGCAACAACCTTAGCGCAGGACGGGTAAAACAGTTTCACCTTGCGGTGGAAAGCCAGTTTGGCGATGGAGTAACACAGTCGTCGTCAACGCTGATAGAAGCGCTATCAGGGTCTGTAGTGGAGTTTCAAAAACAGGAGCTTCACGATTCCGAAGCCGTTAACGATTCACGGGATCCGGGCGATCCTATTTACGGCAGGAGTGGCGAGATCCCATTCACCATAGAATCTTACGCATTGACCCAGCCATCGGCGGGTGTCGCTTCTTCGCTTGAAACCATAATCATGGCTGTCATGGGAGCTACCTCGGCCAGGGTTACGCCTGCAGGGCAGACCTGTCTTGCAGGTTCCACAAAATCTGTGATAAAAGTTACGGACGCAAGCTCCCACCAGCTCTTTGACGGCGTAAGGATAGAAGGGCAGACAGCTTTTGTCTCGAAGGTTGATACAGGCGCAAACGAGTTGACCGTGGCGCCACCTCTGCTCACCGTACCGACTGTCGGCGCCGCTGTCGGCAAGACCAGAACCATACATCTCGCCGACGATCAGCCGACAATCGGTCTCGACGCAAAGTACGACTGGATGACGTTGCGAGGCGCTGGTGGAGTCGTAAAGTCGCTCTCTTTCGATTCGTCCGGCAAGGACCCGGTGAAAGTGAAACTGACAGGTTCGTTATCCTCTCAGGTTATAACCGGCAGGGCTGTTCTCTCCGCCAATGTCGCCGGTAGCGCCGTTGCTACTTTTGACATAGACAACCCGCACGCTTTCGAGGTTGGTTCAAAATTCGATATAAACGGCGAGACATCCATTGCCGTATTGGCGGTAGACACTGTCAACAAACAGATAACCGTAACGCGGGGAACAAGCCCCTCCGCCCATACCAGCGGCGACGTATGCTCTCCTTCCTGGACAGGTGGAACCGTAACAGGCTCTCCGGCCCATGGCAGGTCGGGTCGCGCTCTGCGTGGCGACGATAACGGCGATGCGGTGTCGATTCCGGCGGTTTCCAGGTCGTTTGTTCTGGATACCGGTTCTGGGTTGATAAATGACGAGGATGGCGCAAGCGAACCGACATACGCTGTTGGTGGCGCACGCAAGGTGACCGGATCAAGAACCCTGCATCTTCGTGAACTCGACCTTAAATGGCTACGCTCTGGCAAGAACGAGGACTACCAGCCGGAAGTATACGAAATGTCAGCCAATGACCGAGGAATGGCGATTTTCATGCCGAGAGTTTCTCTGGCGGTTCCATCATTAAGTGAAGGTACATCAAGGGATATATCCCAGGATTTCTCCGCCGGTTTCGCCAAAGACGCTGATGGTAACGATGTTGCCAACAAGGTTGTGGTGATAGCCACATGGTAGACAGTGAGCCGATAGGCGCCGACGAGGCTGTATCGAAAATCAACATAGCCAGGGAGCGCGCTTCGCAAAAGCGGATCAAGGCCGTCTTTACCCTTTTCGGCGCGGAAATAGTTCTGGCGCTACCGAATCAGGACGAGATGACGGAGCGAATCCGCAAGGCAAAACTTGACACCCATTCTTCAGTGATGGAGGAACTTGGAGGTAGATTCAGGAAGAATAGCCTTCCAGAAAACGAACGGAAAGAACTTCTGGACAGGATAAGCAAAACAGTGAGTTCTTCCGTTGAGACATGCAAAACGAATATTGCAGTCATCCTTGCTGAATGCGTGCTGGATCTTCGCGATCCTGAAATAAGTGACAAGGGGAACCCTTGCGTGACAGCCGACTGGATCGAACAGATCGGTATCCCTCTAGCCGACTCGAATCCCGAAATGGTTGTAAGGGTCAACAATAATCTCATAGTTCAGCTTGTGACTGCGTCGTTAACCTTGCAGAACAGGATTTACGAATGGCTGACCAACGTCAAGGCTTTCATGGCGGCGGTGCGGGAGGCGGAACTAAAAAACTCCGGGAGGCCGCACGATGGTATTCCAGTGGAAACAACATCGACTGCGGCCACTGTATCGAGACAGAGTTTGAAATCGCCTGGGGTACAGACCTCCGTCGCCACCCCCGTGAAAAGGCGAAGGAAATCTTCGAGCGGTTCAGGGGCTTGTTCATAGAGTGCGACCCATGCCAGAGAGGAAGACCAAAACTTATGCCGGGAAACGAGACCGCCTGGTCGATATGGCTGAAAGTTTCCGGGCAGTACCACTGGGCGCAGGTGGACGAGACACGCAATGGCAAACCGTACCGTGTCTACCGTCCATTACGGTTCATCCAGGAGTCGGTATGGCCGATCATCAACGCCTTGTCACCCGATGATCCACTGGAGGTTTTTGACAAGGTGTTATTAATCGAACGCGAATTTTCACATTGCCGGGAGGCGTCAGGATCAAATGGCTGAACACAAAACCGAATACAGGCTTTCTGTCAACGTAGAAGAGGGAATAACAAGTCTCGAAAGGCTTGGAACCGGATTCTCTGATTTAACCGATGGTGTTATGTCGGCGCTCGACGATCAGGTAAAGGCTGGATCAGAAGCCAACGAGAAGCAGTTGACAGGTTATAAGAAGTACATATCTGACGTTGGTAAAAATGTCGAAAGCCTTACCAGCCTAGAACTCGAAAAGACCGGAGAGAAGAGCGACTTTGCCGTCAAAAGCCTCAATGATGTGACCGGCGCGGTTGAAAGTTCCACTGATGAGCAAAAGCGTCTCATTGACGCTGGTGCGCAACAGATAGAGACGATTTACAATGATCTGTCTCTGGCCGGATCGGCGGCGATGGAGGAGGTTCTGGTCAACTCTCTTCACGGTCAGGTATCAGACTCACAGGACATCTGGAAGAAATGGTCCGCCAACGTGTCGGAGATCTGGACCGACAGCCTCACCACCTACCTGACGATTCAGTTAAAAGAGAAGATCGGCGCAGAACTGACCACGCAGGAATTGGCTATCCAGGCGGCGCTGGGCGCGTCAGCTAATGAAGCGGCGGCGCTGGCTACGCAAATGGCGTGGGCTACTGCGTTTTCAGCCATCACTCTCGGCGCGTCACTGGCGCTCTCGTTCCTCGTGGATATGTTTGTCGCCACCGGCGACGAGGCGGCGCAGACCACAGTTGGCGTAAAAGACGCCTGGGAAGACGTGATGGGATCGATCACGCGGAACGTGCAAAACTTCGTCGATTACATCGAGGGGGGCGCCATCCAGAACGCGGCGTTCAACCTCACCCAGATCGCCGACACGTTCGACAGGTTCGGCGAATCGATCTACATTCCCGACGAGTTCCGCGACCAGTTTGACGCTCTAACAGGATCAGTCGGCCAACTCGGCGACGCCCTCGGTGGTAGCGCGGAAAACGGCTCGCTTGCAAGCGTGTCGATTGAAGAACTCACAGCAAAGTATGAACAGGCCGGTCCGCTCATCAACGCCACCGCACAGGGAGTGATCGACTTCGCCCTCTCAGCGGGCAAGGCCGGACAAGCCTCAGATGAGTGGGCCGGAGTTTCGGTCGATTTGGCCGTAGCCCTCGGCGGCGTGGGAACAGTGACGGGATCGGATATAAAGACATTCACCGACATGATAAACACACTGGCCGAGGTGGACAACCGCATGTCGGGTCTGGCCGCCACCAGCGAGGCGTTGGAACTGGCGGAGACGATCCTCGCCAACTCAACCATGTTCACAACGGCGGAGGTGCAAACCGCATCAGCGGCTATGGCGGAATTAAACGATATCTCCACCCGGCAGGATGAGATTCTTGACCTGCTGGCCTCCGCCCACACCATGACAGCCGGGGAAGTCGAAGCGCTTCAGGCCGAATACGCAGGCTTAAACTCAGAGGCCACAGGAGTGGAGGGAACCCTCTACAATCTATCGGGCGCCATCGATGGCGCAGACTCCTCCACCGGCGACCTGACCACCGGAACCGACGATATGACCGAAGCGTTGGCGGCTTTAGGTTTGAGCGCCGCAAACGCCAGCGACACCCTCGACCCACTGACCGGAGATTTTTCCAGCCTGACCAAAGACGTTAGCGACTCTGCGGAATCGGTGACCATCCTCAACGATTACCTCAACGCCCTGCCATCATCGAAAGATATCGCGGTCAACGTCTCTTACAACTACAGCTCCACCGGGAGCCCCGACTCTTCGGTTGATCCCGGAATAGCCGCTGAACCGGCCTTCACGAAATCGGTTTATGAGTCGGGAGGCTCCTCCTCCAGCACAACAAATATCAACGGCGTTTCGATCAACGTCCAGGGATCGGATGGCGCCAGCTCCACCGATATCGCCCAGGCTGTGATCGAAGAAATAAACAACCTCTCCCGCAAAGGTGTGACTGTGATCGACTCTGGCGGGATCGGGAGTGGTATCCGATGACCGCCCCGGCGCAGGCATGGCTTGATGAGGCTTCCCGAGCGGATGCGGACCCGATCTTCGTTTTCCGTCTGCCGGACCAGAACATCTATTTCGCGTCGCACCCGGGCCACTACCCGCTCGACACCACACCGGGCGCGTCAAAACCGCATCACGCAGGCATCGTGGAGAGTGGCGGTCTGCCGGTGGTCACCCGGCGAATCCAGAACATCTTCTCAGGACGGACTGTGACAGCCATCGGGTCGATCAGCGTCATCGACAACGGCTCATGGGATTCATATTTCGGCGATTATTCCGCCACACTTCGCGGGGCGCCACTCAATGGCTACGTCACCTTCGCCGGGCTGGCATGGGCCGATGCGGTCAACTACCTCTCAGCCCGGATCGACTCGGTAAAAACAGACGACAAGGGGAAGATGACCCTCGACCTGATCGATGCAAAAACCGCCGAACTCGACGCCACAAAAATCACAGAGGGAACCTGCACCGCCCAGACCCTCGGCGACGTTGTGCGGGCAAGGCTCACCGAAGCGGGTCTGGTCTGGCCCACCGATTACGACCAGACAGCGTGGAACGCATGGCACAACGCCGGGAAACCGGGCGCGTTCACAGTCACAGGTTCGTGGGGCGAAGGGCCAATCACCTCAGTCGTGGACGGTCTCATCGCCGAAACCCTCACCTGGTACGCCATCGGGCGTGATGGATTATTTTACGCCGAACAGTTCGAGGATCTGGGTGGATCGCCCACAGTCGATATCGATCTCGACGGAGCCAATGACCTGTTCGAGGGTGGAAGCGTGGAAACATTCCCCGACGTCTTCCGCCAGCAGACGGTTCTCTACAACGCCGGGGCAAGCTCCGTGGTCAAAACCGTAAACCTCGCAACAAGCCACGCATGGTGGCCGACAGCGAAAGAGGGCGACTCGAAAGATTGCGGCTGTGATGGCATCACCGACGCAACGTATCTGGCCGACGCAAGACTGGAGCTCCTCTCGTCGGAACATTTAATCACCACAGTCAACGCCGATACCCGGATGCTCGCGTTCAACCTCGGCGACACAGTGAAACTCACGCTCGGCGGCAAAAATCTGCCAGCTGGCACCCCGATTTATCACCGGGTCATCGAGATCAGGGAAAACCCGAACCGGGGAGAGACACAAATAAAACTCTGGACGAAACTTGGAGGGCCACCACTCGTATGAGTTCATTCAATCGCGCTCGGCTATTGCTCAACAACCTGACGCTGACAGCGCAGGGTGTCACATGCGCCACAGATTCGACAGATTACCCGGCGATAAACCTGCTCGACCCGGACCGGACAGCAAAGGCGCGTTGCGCCGCCACTGGCGAGATCGATATCGAACTGACAGGCAACCCGTGGGCGCAGGCGTTGGCCATCACCGGCCACACCCTCTCGGTATCGGGCCAGGTCCGGGTGACAGCCGCCCCGACACAAGGGGAGCTTGCAACCGCGCCCACATTCAATTCCGGCTGGGTGGACGCCTACAACCCGCTCATCGCCTTCGGTGATGGCAGTTTCGGCGAGGAGACTTTTGGGGGTTACGTCGATCCATCCACCCCGTTTTACCGCCCGGTCACAGTGATCTGGTTCAACGAAGTGGTGCAGGAGAACTGGTATCGAATCTCTTTTTCAGATCCTGACGGCGGATCGTATGTCTACCTGGGCGTGGCGGCGATCTCCACAGCCATCGAGATGACCCGCAACTTCTCGGAGAACTGGTCGATCAAGACCATCGACACGGCGGCCACGCGAAGATCCACGTCCGGACAGGTAAAGACCGCAAGAGCCGGAACCCGGTTCACAGTGGTGACCATGACCTTCCGCAACGTGGGTGAAGAGATTCGCTGGACGATCTTCCGTAACCTGCGCCCGGTCGGTCAATCAACACCGGTGACAATCGCCATGCACCCCGGCTACGGTTCGGCGGCGGAACCGTGGACCACTCTTTACGGCTCGATAACAAAACCACCTCAACTCAAAAACCCCAACAGCCCAAAGGCGCAATTCGCGCTGGAGCTGGCGGAACAAGCGGGAGATTAATATGACAACAACTTACGGAAACACGCCGCAGATGACCCTCCCGCAGAAGGGGGAGAGCAACTGGGGCGACAACCTTTTAAACGCGCTCAAGGCGCAGACCGATTTTAACGCGCAGGCTCACGACAGCACAGGGGCGTTGCTCGCAGGTGTCACAGCCTCACCGTGGCAGGCTGTCACAGGCCCGGTGACACGGTTATCGGCGACCTCGTTCAAGGTCCCGGAGACCACCGTTTTTATCCCTGATCGAAAGGTGAAAGTTTCTCAGACACTCCCGGTCATCGGTCTGGTATCGAGCGCCACCACAACAGCAGGCGAAACCACGGTAATCCTCGTCGGCATCTTCCGTGAGGATGGCGTCACCACCAGCGCCGGGTTGACCGACCCGATCAGCGCCGTCGCGGTCTCACTGGTCACACCTCTCTCCACTCTTCTCGCCGGGGAGAGTGCCATCATCAACGGAGCCTTGAAATTCTGGAACAGGGGAACATCGTTCACCTCCATCGCCGACGGTAAATATACAGCCGACCGGTTCGCTTATCGAAAATCGGGAACGATGGTTCACGATGTCAGCCGGTCCGCCGACGTGCCAACAGTGGCGGAAGCTGGAGCGGTTGCGGAATATTCCCTGCTGGCAGATTGCACAACAGCGGATACCTCGATGGCCGCCACCGATTTCTGCTCGATAGATTACAAAATCGAAGGGTACGACTTTGCCCGCTTCCTCGGCAGGTCAGGTGTCTTGCCATTCCTGGTAAAGGCGACAAAGACCGGAACCTACTGCGCGGCGTTCCAGAACTCCGGGGGCGACCGAACGTTTATCTCGGAATACAGAGTCAACACAGCCGACACATGGGAGTTAAAGGTTATCCAGATCCCGTTCGATTACAGCGGCGGAACGTGGGATTTCACCAACGGAACCGGACTCACCATCAAATGGGTTCTGGCCGCAGGGACAAACCATCACGGCACAGCGGATCAGTGGAACTCCTCGGCGGTTTTCGCTACCGCCAATCAGGTCAACGCCTGCGACAACATCGCCAATAATTTCCAACTTGCGCTGGTGAAATTCGAGATGGGGAATATCGCAACGCCATTCACAGAACGACCCTACCGGGTAGAAAAGGCGTTGTGTGAACGTTATTTCAACGTCATCAAACCTTCGGCGGTGAACGGTGTATTCGGCACAGGGACGGCGGTAAATACAAACTATCTCGATGTCGATATTTTTTACCCGGAAATGCGATCAGCCCCAACCGTCACCCTCTCCGCGGGTAACACTTTTGATACAGAAGTTGGTGGGGGTATCAATACAGGATCGTCCGTTTCTGCGGCGAATATCTCGAAGACATGTTTCCGGCTTCGTACCGGTGTCGCCGGTACACCATACGGCGTGGGTCAGTGCGGCGAACTTCGCCATGTCGCCGGAACCACAAACGCATCAATCCAACTGGAGGCGGAACTTTAAACATGAGTTACGAAAAAAAACATGACGAACAGGGCGAAGAGGAAGACTCCATCGTCCGGCAGAGTGACGGCGTTTTTATTCCTATCGATCCTGATAACGAAGATTTCAAGGAGTATGACAAATGGGTTCAGACGGGCAACACCATTGCGCCCGACCCGACCTACACGCTGGCGGACGCGCAAACAGCGCTGGTGAAAAAGATCAACGCTACCGCGAAAAGGCTGATCTACGACAAGTGGGAGATTGAGACGCAACTAAACATCGCAAGTGGTCTCTTCCCGGAACTTGCGACACAACGGAACAACGATATAGCCCGGGTGATATCAGAGAGCAACAGCTTTACAGCCGATGTTATCAGCCTTGCGACAATCGCTGAAGTGCGGGCCTACACCTACAGTTTCACCCCCATAATTTAAGGAGATAAGGATATGCCCAACGGAGTGAAATTCAACGACGCGCTCTACAAGGCGCGACGCGATAAGAAGACCGACGCCGAAAAGGAGAGGAAGAAGAATCCGAAATCAGCGGCAAAATTCGAGGACCTCACAGCCGCCCTCAACGGTGAATGATGATCGAGGAACGAGACACCTTCATAAAGGATCTGAAGCGGGCCATCTGGTCGCTTTTCGTAGTAATGGTTATCGCCGCATCGGGTGGATATATCGGATTGCGGGAAGAGATGGCGCTGGTTCACGCTCATGTTGAAGGTATCAACAGGGTGATCGAAAAACTGGAGATCAGGCTCGACAGGGCCAACTACAAACGGTATACATCCGACGACGCAAAGGAGGATCGGAATATGCTGGACGAACGCATATCGAAAATAGAGACATGGGTCAACCAACTACAGCAAAACCGACCCGAAAAGTAACCCTTCTTCGTCGGGCCTACATGGCTTTTGGAACCTTCGGCGAGCTTCTCATCGCCTCACCAAACGGAAACGTTCGGCTTGTTACGGTGGAACGTCCCTGGGAGAGCAACAGAAAATTTTTGTCCTGTATTCCTGAAGGCGTTTATATCTGTCGGAAAAGAATATCCGGACGATTCGGAATTACCTACGAGGTTACACAAGTTCCCGGACGTAGCCACATACTTTTTCACGTCGGGAACAGGCCGGAAGATTTTCAGGGCTGTATCGGGCTTGGGATGCGGTTCGGGTATGTCGATGGAGTATGGGCCGTTCGGGAAAGTCGGTTGGCTATAAATGAATTTAAAGAAGCCATCTTTAGTGAAACTTTCACTTTAAAACTAAAACAGTACACCCCAACTTCAGGAGAGACACAATGATCGAAACTCTTATTAAAAAATTCGCCACAAAAAAGATGGCCACGACAATATCCGGGTTCGTGGCGATCCTGCTGACACCCTACCTGCCATGGGTAACCGCCGACATGGTGGAGCCGATAGTGACAGGGATATTCACGATTGTAGCGTCCTACAACGTTGGGCAAGGCATTGCCGACGGGTTTTCAAATGGAAAAACATCTTCCACTTACTTTAATGATGAGGATGTGATATGAACATGCGAAACCCGAAAGACGATGGCGACGCATGGACGTGGGCGGCTACGTTTTTTCTCCTTGGCGCCATAACGCTGGTTCTTCTTTCGTCATGCTTAACAGTTGGAAAGCTTGACACACTTGCCGGGAAATACGGTGACGCTGTGGCGGTGGGCATTGAAGCTTGCGCGTCCGATCCGGAATGCGTCCAGGCTATAAAAGATGAATATGGAATAGGTGACGACGAGGTACCACCTCCAGAGGCGCCATTACCTGTAAACGAGGAACCTACTGAACCGCCCGTTGTCGATGAAGAGCCGACCAAACCTGTAGACCCGCCGGTTATAGACGACCCTGTTGTAACGGGGTGCGCCGAGAATCACCTGCCGGACAATTACGAACACACCACCGGGCGGCGGGTAGCGTGGACCACGGAGACATGTTCCGCCGACAACCTGTTAACGATCTCAACAGAAGGCTCACCCACCCCGGTCGCCGGGATGCTGGCTTTTGAGGTAACTAATCTGAACGCCGATGAATCGTATGCGGAACGGGAAACTTTTCTGATCTGGATACACGCTCTTGACGCATCAGGAAAAGAGCTTAACCTTCACTACCTGATATGGGGAGCGACGAGTTCTCAGACAGCTCTCGTCTCCCAACATTTCGACCGTGATCCGTTCTTCGAGGAGCAGAGCAGGCACAACGGGCCCCAGTTTGACCCGAGCAAGACGTACCGGTTCGATCTGCAATGGACCGAATACAACGCTTTCGCCCAGGTCTGGGAAGTAACCGCTAGGGGATACGTTGCCGTGGCCGTCTATTCACTGAACAAACCGGGGGCTTATAGCCGAACCCACCTCGTCACGATTGGTAACGGAGCTTATCCGAGTTCGCACTACCCGTCACTTTTCACTTCACCTGTGTTGACGAATATCCGTTTGTCGATACTTGAATAATTATCAGATATTACGGTATGTCGTATGTATCCCCGGCTGACATTACCACCGCCTCTCCCCCTCGGTTTTTGACTTTCTCAACGAACGAGTCGGGGTCGGCTTTGATCGGTGGCCAGGTGTTGTAATGCATGGGGATATTCATTTTAGCGGCAAGAAACTGTGTGGCTTTTACGGCGTCGTCCACACCCATGGTGAAGTTATCGCCAATCGGTAACAGGGCGACGTCTAAAGGCCCGTTCATTTCCGCTATCAGTTTCATGTCGAGGAAGAGACCTGTATCGCCGGCGTGATAGACCTTCTTGCCGTCCATTGTCACGATGGCTCCGGCCGGAGCTCCGAGCGACTCTCCTTCAGGTCCTGTGGATCCGTGATGGGCTATGGTAAGTTTGACGTGGCCGAACACAAAATCGTTTCCGCCGCCGATATGAAGTGGATGGGTGGTGACCCCTTTGGCTCCAAGGTAGTTTGCAATCTCAAAGTTTGCGACTATAAGAGCGCCGCTGTTTTTTGCAATGGCCACGCAGTCACCAATGTGGTCGGCGTGCCCATGGGTAACAACGATGCCGTCGAGCCTGTCAAACGAGCCAGGATCCACGTCGGTATGCTCATTCCCGGTAAAAAAGGGATCTATCAGGATCCTGTGATTCCCGTCGTAAAGCTCCCAGCAAGAGTGCCCATGATATCGTAGCGTGACCATATTAACCCCCGTATTCAGTTCGTTTAATCCTCAAACGATAATATAAACCGATGTTCCATAAAAAAACAAGATCGTTACGACGACACAACCCGATCAAGTTTTATATCCCATTTGTCCACTGGAAGGTTTTCGAACATCTGGCAACCGAAGGCAAGACCTACCGTTCGTCCACCGTATCCCTTGAGCGTCCTGTCGTAATAACCCTTGCCAAAACCGATCCGGTTTCCATCTCCATCGAAGGCGACTCCGGGTACAAAAATGATGTCCAGGAGTGTCAAACTGATCTGTGGCGAAGAGTCGGTCGGCTCGAACAACCCGAATGAACCTTGTCGAAGAGAGTTCCTGTCGCCTACTACACGCCATACCAGACTTTTCCCTTTCACTTGGGGAAAAGAGACCAGTTTCCCCTCGTTAAGGGCTTTTTCCATGATGGCCCATATGGAGACCTCATCAAATTTCGGGGCATAGAGTCCTATGGAGGAGGCGTTTTTGTACTCAGGCAGGTTCGTTACTTCTCCAGATATCCTGATTGACACCTCCTCTCGCTCCCATGGTGGCAGGCTTCTTCTTTTATCCAGAGCCTCTTCCCTGATTTTATCTTTTATCACGCCGCTTTCCTTGTCAGAGTCAGAAGGGTTACTTCCGGGGTAACGCCGGTCCGCATAGGAGGTCCCCAGTAACCCGAACCTCTGCTTACATAAACTTTCATTCCACGGTATTCAGAAAATCCTGTGGGAACAGGGTGAAATCCCGGGACAATATAGTTCCACGGAAAAAACTGCCCTCCATGAGTATGGCCAGAAATCATCAGGTCACACTTTGTCATCGCCACAGCGGGAGCGCTTCTGGGTTGATGCGCCATCATTACCGTTACATCGCTTTCAGGGGCGCCTTTCAACGCTTTTTCAGGGGCGGACTCGTGAGACGGCAGATGATTTCCGGCGGAGTAGTCTGTTACTCCCGCCAGACAGAGATTTGCGCCGCCTTTGTTGATAACCACATGTTCGTTCATCAGCGCCCGCATGTTCTGGCGTTGCATTTCCACAAGCCACGCTTGACAGTCCCAGTAATACTCGTGGTTTCCCGTCACAAAATAGGCGCCGTAGTTTGAACGAAGACTTGAAAAAGGCTCCACATCCCCGGCGTGATCCCGAACATATCCATCGGCGATATCACCTGTAACGCAGATTACATCGGCGTTAAATCCGTTCACCATTGAGACGATATTTTCGATATAGTTCCTGCGGATGGTTTTACCGATATGAGTGTCGGTGATTTGGGCAAAGGAAAAACCCTCAAGATCACGGCTCAGGTTCTCTATTGGAATCGATACATTAACCGCCTTCGGGCCGGATCTGGCAAGATAAGTTCCGTATCCTCCCAAAAATCCGCTTGTGACCAGAACGCCCGCGTCAACACCGTTTAGAAGAAACACTCTTCTGTCAGGATCGAAATTTTTTCCAACGGCTCGCCATCTTTGAAACCGGCTGTAAATTGGGAGACCGGTCGCAGTGAGAGCGTCGATGGCTAGCAGGAGCGGGAAGAGGGTCAGGGCGAAACCGGCCCATGTAAATGTAATCCACGACAGGTATCCGGTGTGGTCTGCCCCCACCTTCTGGGCGTAGAAGGTCAGAGGCAATAGCAGGGCCAGGAAAGAGAGGAGCGCATAAACGGCGACCCGGTTGTTTCCGAAAAGGCGTAACCTGCCTCCATACCGTACGCCCAGATAAAAATTAATCAGTGACCAGACGACGGTTATTATTATGAAAAAGGTCATGGCTGGGGCCAATTAACTACTTTTTATCTTTACTGTCGCCTTTCTTTGCCGATCCATTTTTTGGTGGAGCCGGTGCGTTTTCAAAACCATCCGTCGGCTCCGCAGGCAGTTTGAACCATCCGTCGGGGATATCTTTCTCACTAAAGGATTGAAGTGTCATCTCATCTTCTATCCGGATCGGCGCAAGCCCCATCTTTTTGAGTTGTTTGAGGCTCGCCTCCATCCGTAGCCCGCGACTTTTCATCTTGAACGTACTTCCCATGTCACGCAATCCGCTGGTCATGGCGCTCATCCAGCCGTACCACGCTTTCCGGTACGCTTTGTTCGCAGTCAGCAAAGATGTGACATTTTTCACCTCTTTTGTCTCTGGATCGGTCTCCGTTATGGTGTAAACTGTCCCCTCCAGCCCGGCTACCGTCTCCTTTTTGCCTGTATCCGCAAAGCTGAATGTCGGTTTTTTCTCTTTTGCCACATCCCCCTTACCCTCCGATTCGGCCAGAAAACGGGATACACCCAACTTCTTCATTTTCTTCCGCATCTTATCGAGATCGACGACTCGCCACTTCTCCTTGTCTTTGACCACCATATACTGGCGACCTTTCAGAATGAAGGTGTACCTGTCCTTGAACGCGGAAAGACGCATGGTCTTGTCGTTTTTGTATTCCAGTTTTATCTTCTCTTTGCCATTGCCGGTAGACCATGTCGCGGTAACATCGGCATCGGCTGTGGAAGTACTCAGGATCGCAAAGGTAAACAGTAAGGCGATATAAATCCGGGCGTTTTTCAGGTTCACGTTCATCTCCCCAGGTTAACTAAACTAATGATGGCTTATTCTATCACTGTTTTGCAGTTAATAATGTGGAGTAAGGTTCGATAGGTAGGCGGAGATCATCATATCACCAGCCAGAAGGGATACGATGGCGCCGAAGGCGAGGAAAGGACCGAACGGCACCCTGCTTTTTCGCCCCTGGCCGAAAAACAGCATCCCGGAGATACCGATAATCGATCCGAGTAGTGAAGCTAACAGTATGGTCAGGGCTACGCATTGCCAGCCCAAAAACGCTCCGATAGCCGCCATCAGTTTTATGTCTCCACCACCCATGCCGCCCGGATAGAGTATCGCCAGTCCGTAAAAGAAACCGCTTCCGGCGATGGCGCCTATCAGGGCGTTTTCAAAACCGGTTGGCATGAAAGGAGATATCATCAGCCCCGCAATGGCGCCCCCGATCGAAATTTCGTCAGGAATGATCTGAAGATCGAGGTCGATAAAGGTTACCGCCACAAGACCCCATACAAAGAGCAGAAAAATTCCGCTGGCAATGCTGACTCCGAATTTCATTACCACCAGAAGCGTTAGAACGCCTGTAAGCAGTTCGACGAAAAAGTATCGGGATGAGATCGACCCTCCGCAGTCTCGGCAGTGGCCCCACAATAAAAGCCAGCTTAAGAGCGGTATGTTGTCGTAAAACCTGACCGGACTACCGCATTCGGGGCAGTGGGAAGGGGGTGAAATTATTGAAACACCGGCGGGAAGCCTGTAGATGACAACGTTAAGGAAACTGCCGACGCAAAACCCGACGATGGTGAAATAGACGAGGAGGGCGGGGTCTGTAGCGACGCTCATTTGGCAAGATCTTCCAAACGGTTAAGCGCCACATCTCTGGCTGTTTCCATGGAGAAACCTCTTCGGAGAAGGCGTTCGTAATAGATTCGCTTTATTTTCTCGGGATCAGTTCCACTCTTTAACGAACGTCCTATTTTTTTTGCCGCATTGAGCGCGATTTTCATTTCAGAGTCATCGTCGGCGAAGAGCGCGCTAACGGTCTGTTCTATCAGTGGTTTTGCAAAACCTTTTCTGGCAAGGTCGAACGCGAGTTTTCCCGGGCCGGGATTCATGGACTCAAGGCGCGCTCTGGCGTATTTTGTGGCGTATTTTTCATCGTCAAGGTATCCGGCTGTTGTCAGGTATTCTGTAGTTTCCTCTATCTCCGACTCTGAATAGTGAGCCGAGGCAAGTTTCCTTGCAAGTTCGGCTACGGAATGGTCCCTGCGGGCCAGGAGCCGGATGGCCTTGTTTCGGCACTTATGGGTCACTCACTCTCGTCCGCAACCACCTTCGCTGGCGCTTCCATCAGGGGAAGCCCCATTATTTCCCGGACCTTGTTTTCGATCTCAAGGGTGATATCGGGGTTGTCACGCAGATATTTTCGCGAGTTCTCTTTTCCCTGACCGATCCGTTCTTCGCCGTAGGAGAACCAGGCGCCAGCTTTCTGGATTACACTATGTTCAACGGCCAGGTCGAGAAGGTCTCCCTCTTTTGATATGCCTTCACCGAATATCATGTCTACATCGGCGGCTTTGAAGGGGGGCGCAAGTTTGTTCTTCACAACTTTAACTTTGACCCTGTTACCTATGTTATCCCCCTGATCTTTAAGGGCGCTGATTCTCCTGATATCGATTCTCATGGAAGAGTAGAACTTTAGCGCGTTTCCTCCGGTGGTTGTTTCCGGATTTCCGAACATAACACCGATTTTCTGACGTATCTGGTTGATAAATATGAGACATGTGTTCGATTTTGAGATGACGCCAGTAAGTTTTCTCAAAGCCTGGCTCATAAGCCTGGCCTGAAGACCCATCTGCGCGTCCCCCATATCCCCTTCAATTTCGGATTTGGGAACCAAGGCGGCCACAGAGTCGATCACGATCACATCGATAGCGCCCGACCTTATAAGGGTTTCGGTTATTTCGAGCGCCTGCTCTCCCGTATCGGGTTGGGATACTATTAGATTGTCGATATCCACACCCAGGTTCTGGGCGTAGTTAGCGTCGAAGGCGTGTTCGGCGTCGATGAAAGCGGCCGTACCCCCGTTTTTCTGGGAGTTAGCGATAACGTGGATAGCCAGCGTGGTTTTACCAGACGACTCCGGTCCGAAAACCTCCACAACTCTCCCTTTCGGGAATCCGCCTATCCCGAGGGCGGAATCGATAGATATGAATCCGGTCGGTATGATATCCACACTGTGTAAGCCTGCCGGGCTATCTCCAAGGCGCATTATAGAGCCTTTGCCAAACTGTTTTTCTATTTGTGCGAAAGCGTTGCTCAATGCTTTATTTTTATCGTTATCAGCTTTACCAGCCATCGGAAATCCTCGTTGGGTTTGTTTGATTTATGTCATTATATCTGAATCGGCGCAAAAAGAAACGAATAAAAAGCAAAAATGCGCCGGTAGGTGAATAACCAGGAGCCTGTCGGACTTGGATTTCGTTCGCGAAAAAGTCCGGTTTTGAGTCAGATTTATTGCTCTTTTGAAGTGAATAGTGGACCTATTCGTTGAAAAAGGGCGGAAAATCTGGCCGAAACCGGGCCATATCGCTGTGGTCGCACCACTTTGAGCAGAATCACCCTAAGTCCGCCAGACTCCTAAATAGATATTAAATAAAGTCGATTATGAAAAACTCTGTTTCCCACAAGTCGCGTGATATCCCCTCCTTTATCGTGATGGACATTCTGGAAAAAGCGAAGGCGATGGAAGCGCGGGGTGAGCATATCGTGCATCTGGAGATCGGCGAACCCGATTTCGACACTCCCGAACCGATAAAGAGAGCCACCGTCGCCGCCATCATGGAGGGGAAAACCAAATATACCCACAGCCTTGGTACGATGGAGCTTCGCAACGGTGTTGTAAGTCATATGGATGATGAATATGGTGTAACAATAACTCCGGAGCGGGTTCTGGTGGCTTCTGGAACCTCCAACGCCCTTTTTCTTTCGCTTGCCGCCATTCTGGATGAGGGGGACGAGGTGATTATGAGTGACCCCTGTTACGCCTGTTACCCGAACTTCGTTACGTTTCTCGGAGGCAGGCCTGTATACGTTCGGGTGAAAGAGGAGGAGCGGTTCCAGCTTGACCCGGAGAAAATCGCCGAAAAAATTACAGACAGGACCAAGGCGATTCTGATCAATTCGCCATGTAACCCGACCGGAATGATGACCGACGACGACACTTTGGAAAAGATCGGTGAGCTGGGGCCTCTCGTTATCTCGGATGAAATCTATCACGGGTTGGTGTATGAAGGAGAGGCGCGGTCGATGTTGGAATTTACCGATAACGCGATAGTCATCGATGGATTTTCAAAGAGGTACGCCATGACCGGCTTTCGTCTGGGATACGCCATAACACCGGAGACCTACCTTCGCCCCATGTGGAAGCTGCAACAGAATTTCAACATCTCCGCCAATTCGTTCGTTCAGTGGGGAGGTCTGGCGGCTTTGCGTGAAGGGAAGCCATATGTGGAAAAAATGCGGGAGGTCTACGATAGTCGGCGCAGATTCCTTTTGCACGGTCTCGACACGATAGGTCTTACGGTCCCTCACGCTCCGCAGGCGGCCTTTTATGTGATGGTGAATATCAAACGTTATTCATCCGATTCGATGAAGCTGGCCAACGAGATTCTTGAGCGGGCGAAAGTGGCTGTTACTCCAGGAATCGATTTCGGTGAAGGTGGCGAAGGTTACATACGACTGAGTTATGCCAATTCGATGGAAAATCTGGAAAAAGGAGTGAAATGTCTTGGAGAGTTCTTCAGGCATATATAAACAACCTGTGCAGACAAGGTTTGCTCTTTCGCCGATAGTAATGGATAATGGTAACAGTTAATTAACTTTATACTAGGGGGCGTGGGACCAGATATATGGAGAAGAAAAAGATTTTCATTCTTCCAGGTGAAATGGCTCTTGCGCGTAATCCGACCGTCATTGCGACTCTGCTCGGCTCCTGCGTCGCCATCTGCCTTTTCAACAATAGAATGAAGTTCGGTGGTATGAACCACTTCATGCTTCCCACCAGCGAAACCGGTATCAAGAGCGGCAAGTATGGGGATTACTCCACCGAAAAGCTTATTGAAGGCATGCTCAGGATCGACAAGGATTTTACCTCTCTTACCGCCAGGATATATGGTGGCGCTTCCGTGGTTGGCCATTTGAACTCGTCTGGATTCAAAATCGGCGAAAGAAATATTGAGATGGGCCTTAACGTCCTGAAAAAACATGGGGTAAAGATTGTCGAGAACAAGACCGGTGGAACCGCCGGGCTGAAAATTTACTTTGAGAACGATACTGGCGATGTGGATGTCAAGATGATAGCCAAGTCGGAGTTGACCGTTCGGATAGAAGAGAAGAAAAAAGACTTAAGCGGTCGGAGAGTCAGAACACTCATTGTGGACGATTCGTCTACTGTGCGAAGCATTATTCGCAAGGCGCTCAGCTCCGATCCGAAAATTCATGTGGTCGGCGAGGCTGAAGACGCTTTTGTGGCGCGTAACATGATACTGGAGCTTGATCCGGACGTTATCACTCTTGATATCATAATGCCCAAGATGGATGGAGTTTCGTTTCTCAAGAAGCTGATGATCCATTACCCGAAACCTGTGATTATTGTCAGTTCCGTAGCGCAGAAGGGGAGCAAGATGCGGTTGCGAGCCGACGATATCGGCGCCGTGGATATTTTGGACAAAGAGGACCTGAAACTCTACGAGGGCATAGACAAGGTGAAGAGTATTCTTTGCCCCAGAATCGTAAGCGCGGCCAGCGCCTACGTTAAAAAGCGGGAGGCGCATGAGGTCAGGGATATCTGAGATGTCGCGTCCTGGTCTGGTGTAAGCGCCCTGTCTGTATGAACGCCGTTGCTGCCAGTCGTCCCGTAATTTTCGGTGAAGTCCTTTTCGATGTTTTTCCTGAGGGACAGATAGCCCTTGGCGGGGCTTCTTTTAATGTGGCCTGGAACCTCGCCGGGTTGGGTCTTGATCCACTTTTCATAAGTCGTATAGGAACGGAAAAACTGGGCAAGGCGGTTATTGGAGCTATGAGGAATCAGGGTCTCGATACCAGCGGTGTTCAGGTCGATGATAAACACCCCACCGGTGTCGTAAAGGTAAGCCTGGCAGGAATGGAGCCGACCTTTTCCATTTTGCCGGATCAGGCATACGATTTTGTCGATTACGGGGAGGCGAAGAAAAGCCTCGCCAGATCACGCCCGTCAATCTTTTATTACGGAACTTTGTCTATGCGATCGAAAGTGTCTAATAACTCCCTGTTCAGGTTGCGCCACCTTGTTGGCAATCCCTCTTTTGTGGACGTTAACTTAAGGTCACCATGGTGGAACGCCGATTGGGTTGATCGGGCCATAACCGGAGCAAGTTGGGTAAAGCTTAACCGGGGTGAACTGGTGTCGGTTTCCGATACCATGCGCTCCACGGGTAAGGTCGGGGACGCGGCCTTGAGGATGGTGGAGCGATACGGTCTTGACGGTGTGATTGTTACCCTTGGCGCCAAAGGAGCGCTGGTAGCGACAGGAGGCGAAACATATTCGCTGGAGCCGCAAGGAATCTACGGAGTGGTAGACAGCGTTGGGGCGGGTGACGCTTTTTCCGCTGTTACCATTATGGGAATCCTGAAGGGATGGTCTTATCCTCTGATTCTTGAACGAGCGGTCTCTTTTGCCGGCAAGGTGTGCCAGTTGCGTGGCGCCACAACCATGAACCGGGATTTTTACAAAACCGTCACAAACGAATGGAAATGAAGTCGGTTCGCCTTCCAAGAGAGGATATAGAAGGGTATTACATAGTCCTGATAAGCCTCCACGGCCTTTTGCGAGGTAGAGACCTGGAGCTTGGTCGGGACGCTGACACGGGTGGTCAGATCAAATATGTGGTGGAACTTGCCACGGCGCTGGGGGAACATCCGAAAGTCGCCCGGGTCGATCTGTTGACCCGGCGTATTTTCGATTCCAGAATCGATGCTATCTACAGCTCACCTTATGAAGAGCTTACGGCAAAAGCCGGAATAGTTCGTATAGAGTTCGGTCCGAGAAGGTATCTTCGCAAGGAGAAACTGTGGCCTTACCTGGAAGTTTTTACCGACAATACGCTTAAATATCTGAGGGAGCTCAGGAGAACCCCTGACCTTATCCACGGGCACTATGCGGATGCGGGCTACGCCGGATCCAGGTTATCGGCCACCCTCGGCGCGCCGTTCTTTTTTTCCGGCCATTCCTTGGGAAGACCCAAAAAAAGAAGCCTGATCGAAGACGGAATGAAAACTCCCGCTATTGAGGGGGACTTCCATATCGGTCGGCGTATAGAAGCCGAAGAGAACGCGCTGGAGAACGCCTCGCGCGTAATTGCAAGCACCCGGCAGGAGGTCGAAGAGCAGTATGGTATGTATGATCACTACCAACCCCGAAGAATGCTGGTACGGCCTCCGGGTGTCGATCTTAAGCGATTCACCCCTCCTTCGCGTATGAACTGGGGGCATACCAGACCGGCTATACATGACAGTATCGAAAAGTTCCTCAAATACCCGAAAAAACCGATGATTCTGGCCATGTCGCGTCCGGTCAGGAAGAAAAATCTTCCGACACTCATCAAGGCGTACGGCGAGAGCGAGAAGCTCAGAAGTCTTGCGAATATGGTTATAGTGGCCGGTTCGCGCGATGACCTGAGGTCGATGGACAAGGCGTCCAGGGAGACCCTGACCCAGGTTCTTTATCTGATCGATTATTACGACCTGTACGGGTCGGTGGCGATTCCTAAACAGCATCTTCCTGAAGATGTGCCTTATATATATCAGATGGTTGCAAGAAGCCGTGGGGTGTTGGTCAACCCTGCGTTGACGGAGCCATTTGGCCTGACGCTGATAGAAGCGGCCGCCAGCGGTTTGCCTGTTGTCGCCACAAACGACGGTGGGCCGAAGGAGATTGTAGAGCAATGCAGGAACGGTCTTCTGGTTGATCCACTGAATGCGGGGGAGATGGGGACGGCCATCCTTGCCGCAATATCGGATCGGGCAAGATGGAAAAAGTGGTCGAAGGCGGGTGTCTCGGGAGCTAACCGTAACTACTCGTGGAAGAGCCATGCGAACGCCTACGTCAAAACTGTAGACAAAGTTGTCTTGGGGAGCGCAAAAAAACGCTCAAAGAAGATAAGTAACAGGCTGGTCAGTCACGACAGAATGCTGGTTTGCGATATCGATAACACATTGACAGGCGACAGGGAGGGTTTGAACGCTCTTCTTGAAAGGCTCTATAATTCAGAAAGTTCCGTAGCGTTTGGCGTGGCCACCGGGCGTAGCCTGGAACTTACCTTGAAAGGGCTCAAGGAGTGGAGGATACCGACTCCGAACCTATTGATAACCTCCGTTGGGTCCGAGATTTTTTACGGTGAGAACCTTGTAGAGGATGCGGGCTGGAAAAGACTCATCTCCCACAGGTGGCGGCCGGATCTGGTCCGGCGGACAATGGAGGATATACCCGGCGTAAAACTCCAGCCACCGGTTGGGCAGGGATCACACAAGATCAGCTATTTTTACGATATCGCCTTTGCGCCAGGAGTAAGGGAGATTGTTCGCAGGTTACGCAAGAACAAATTGAGCGTAAACGTAGTATATTCCCACGGGATGTATATTGATATATTGCCGGTTCGCGCGTCGAAAGGTCTGGCGTTGCGTTACCTGGCCGACAAATGGTCGATACCTATGGAACGATGTCTTGTGGCGGGGGACTCTGGCAACGACGTGGAGATGCTTACCGGTTCAACCCTCGGTGTCGTGGTGGGAAACCATACGAGGGAGATGAACTCCCTTAAAGGAAGACCCGGAGTATACTTCGCCGACGCCCACTTTGCGTGGGGAATCATTGAGGGGCTGGATCATTACCGCTTCTTCGACGAACCTATTGAGGGTAAAGGGGAATGAATATAGATTTGCTGAATAGTTATCTTTCCGAAAACCGGGAAGAGGCGTATATGCTTTTGCGCAGGTTCGTTTCCATAGGGAAGAAGTTACTTCTTCGCACTGAGCTATGGGACGAATTGCAGGTGTTCTGCTCTGAAAAGGGCCACAATGAAATGCTCGAATCGCCCCTGGCTGATGTAATACATTTTACCCAGGACGCCGCCGTTGACGCTCCCTGGATCTACATGGCTGTGCGTCCCGGAGTCGCCGAATGGACCTACCTGATGATAAACGCCGATGCGGTGACCGTTACCGAGGCGACAACTTCCGAATACCTCGCATTCAAGGAGCGCCTTATAGATCCCGCTACAGACGGAACATGGCCCATTGAGATTGACCTGGGTCCTTTTACAAGGAATTTCCCGAAACTAAAAGAGGTGAGATCTATAGGCAAGGGGGTCGAGTTTCTCAACCGTAAACTCTCCTCCAACCTGTTTCAGGATAGCGATAAGGGGGCGGGACTTCTGCTCGATTTTTTGAGAGTCCACCAGTGTCAGGGCGTTCAACTGATGTTAAACGACCGTATCCGGGACGTGGCGGCGTTGCGTATGGCTATCAGGAAGGTCGATGAGCGGCTTTTGTCACAGCCTTCAGACTCGCCGTGGGAAGAAGTATCCCATGCCATGCAGGAGTGTGGGTTCGAGCCGGGATGGGGTAATTCTGTCGCGAGAATGCGGGAGACTTTGCGTCTGCTCTCAGACATCTTGGAAGCGCCTGACCACCAGTTACTGGAAAAATTTCTCGGCAGAATACCGATGATTTTTTCGATAGTTATTCTTTCCCCCCACGGCTATTTCGGCCAGTCGAATGTTCTGGGTCTTCCCGACACGGGTGGGCAGGTGGTCTACATTCTCGATCAGGTACGCGCTCTCGAAAAAGAGATGCGAAACAGACTACGGGAGCAGGGGCTTGATATCGAACCGAAGATCGTTATAGTTACCCGACTTATCCCCGACGCTACTGATGTCAAATGCGATCAGCGGATAGAGAGCGTCGCCGGTACGAAAAACGCCGTCATAATGCGAACTCCGTTTCGCACCGAGGCTGGTGAGGTGGTCCCTCACTGGATATCGAGGTTCAACGTCTGGCCATACCTGGAGCGGTTTGCAGGTGAGGTGGAAAAAGATGTGGTGGCCCAGCTATCTGGACATCCAGACCTTATCGTCGGCAACTATTCCGACGGGAACCTTGTGGCGTCGTTGCTTGCGGGTAGTATGAAAGTTACCCAGTGTAATATCGCCCATGCGTTGGAGAAGACAAAATATCTCTACTCCGACCTCTACTGGAAGGAGAACGAAGAGAACTACCACTTCTCCTGCCAGTTCACAGCCGACCTGATCGCCATGAACACCGCCGATTTTATCATCACCAGCACTTATCAGGAGATAGCCGGAAAGCTCGACTCTGTGGGCCAGTATGAGAGTTACAGCGCTTTTACAATGCCGGGGCTTTACAGGGTGGTCAATGGCGTTGATATGTTCGATCCGAAATTCAACATTGTTTCACCCGGAGCTGATTCGGAGGTCTATTATCCCTATTACTCCAGTGACCGCCGACTGACCGGTCTGCTTCCTGAAATCGAAGAGTTGATTTTCGGCGAAGAGGATCGCGACGATACAAGAGGATCGTTTGCGGATAAAGATAAACCGATAATCTTTTCGATGGCCAGGCTTGACAGGATCAAGAATATTACTGGACTTGTGGAGTGGTATGGACAATCGGAGCGGTTACAAAAATGCGCTAACCTGCTGATAATCTCGGGCGAAGTCGATCCTGAAAAATCGGATGACCAGGAGGAGCGTGACCAGATAGCCTGTATGCTCGATCTTATGAACCGTTACGGCCTTGAAAAGAAGGTTCGCTGGATTGGCGCCCGACTCGAAACGAAAATGGCCGGGGAACTGTACAGATATATCGCGGAGAATCGGGGTGTCTTCGTTCAACCAGCCCTGTTCGAGGCGTTCGGACTTACGGTAGTGGAGGCGATGTCAAGCGGACTTCCCACCTTCGCCACCTGTTTCGGTGGACCGATGGAGATCATCGAAAACGGAGTGTCCGGTTTTCATATCGACCCTAACAAAGGGGATGAGACCGCCTCGTTGATCTCCGGCTTTTTCGAACGACTCCACGATGACCAGGAATATTGGAAGACGATATCCGATGGCGCCATAAACCGGGTTTCGAACCGATACACCTGGGACCTTTACGCAGAGCGGATGATGACCCTCTCACGGATATACGGGTTCTGGAAGTATGTAACAAATCTTGACCGGGACGAGACCAGGCGATATCTCGATCTTCTTTACGGATTGCAGTTCCGGCGGTTGGCCTCTACCGTACCGATGTAGGAGAAAAGGTGACCATATTCGACGAGTCTCTCGAAAACTCCATCCGCTCCATCGGTTCGCAAATATTGCAGGAGGCGAAGAGCAGTGAACCCTCCTTCTGGGAGTTGCCCTGGTGGGAGCGTCAGGCTATCAAGTGGATGTCGGGCGACAGTGAGATGAAGACCGGTGTCTTGCGGTTTATCGACGTGTTTCCATCGTTAAAGTCTGGCAGGGCGGTGGCTCGGCACTTAAGGGAATATTTGCCCTCCGCCGACGACAGGTTGCCCGACGAACTAAAGTTACATCGAAGGGCGTTGCGCTCGGCTCTGATAACTCCTGGAACCGCAGGTATAGCCGCTGGCATGGTGATCGACAAAATCGCCCGTGGATTTATCGTCGGAGAAAACATGGAATCGGCGGCGAGTGTTTTATCGACTCTTTGCGGGGAGGGTTTTACATATACCCTCGATCTGCTCGGTGAAGCGACGCTTTCAGAGAAAGACGCGGAGCTTTTTACCCAGCGATACGTTGATCTTATTAACTACATGGCGGCAAGAAGCGCTTCTGTCGAACCAGCGGTAAACATCTCCGTAAAGCTATCCGCATTGTCGAGCCGGTTTTCCCCACTCTATTATGATCGGGCGGTTCTCGACGTTACCACGAGGTTAAGACGGATAATGGTTGCGGCAAAACAGACCGACGCGAATCTTACCGTCGATATGGAGAACTACGAAGTTCGCGATCTGACGCTCTCGATATTTTTGGACCTTATATCCGAACCGGAGTTTGATGGTTACGATGGCGCAGGAATAGTGGTTCAGGCGTATCTGACCGATGCCGAGAGTTCTCTTGAAAACCTTCTTGCCCGAATTGATTCTACCGGGCGGCGTGTAACTATTCGTTTGGTTAAGGGGGCTTATTGGGAGAAGGAGGTTGTTACAGCAAGCCAGAAAAGATGGGCGCCACCTGTGCTGATGTCGAAAGTTGCCACCGACATGGCGTTTGAGCGGATGATTGCAAAACTTTTACAGCATGACGGCATCGTAACCGCCATCGCATCCCACAACGTTCGCTCCATTTCCACCGCCATAGCCCTCTCACGAAAACTCGGCGCCGATCCGGAGAAATTCGAGATACAGGCGCTACACGGCATGGGTGACGAAATAAAAAGGGCGCTCATCAATATGGGTGTCCCCGTGCGAGTCTACGCGCCGTTGGGGGAACTGGCGCCCGGCATGGCGTACCTCGTCAGACGGGTTTTGGAGAACTCTTCCAACGAATCTTTTTTGCGAAGATCGTTTGTGGAGGATCGCTCTGAAGAGGAGCTGATGGCCAAACCGGCAAAACTGATTAATGGGAAAAACGAAGAGGCGCCAGAGCCTTCCGTCTGCCTGTTCGAGGATGGGAAAAAACAGATATTCTTTAATGAACCGGCGCCTAAGTTTCATGAACCTGATGAGCGGCGTCTTATGGAGTCGGCGATTCGTATGGTCGGCGAAACCCTTGGTGGAGAATATTCGCCGGTCATAGATGGCGTAAAGGTCGATACGGAGACCTCTTTTGAATCGTGCGATCCGTCAACGCCTTCACGAGTTGTCGGCAGGGTAGGGGAGGCCACAGAAGAGATGGCGGGTTTTGCTGTTTCCGAGTCGGCGATGGCTTTTACATCGTGGCGCAAGGTTCCGGTTACCGAACGGGTGGAACCCCTTATGAAAGCCGCTGGAGTCATTCGTGACCGGAAACATGAGCTGGCCGCGCTACAGATGTTTGAAGTGGGCAAAACAGGGGCGGAGGCGTTGGCCGATGTAGACGAAGCGATCGACCTTGTAAATTATTACGCCGTATCCGCATTGGAGATTCTTGGGAAATCGCGGACCGACGACATTCTTGGAGAGTCTAACATTGCGGGTTTCATCCCGAGAGGCCCCGGGATAATCATCTCGCCCTGGAACTTTCCGTTAGCCATATTGGCAGGACAGACCGCCTCGGCCCTGGCCGCTGGTAACACAGTGGTGATAAAACCGTCATCCCTCTCCGCCGTTACAGCGTCCGTGTTTGTAGATATCCTCTCCACAGCGGGTATACCGGACGGCGTTGTGAATTTTGTTCCCGGTCCCGGTTCCCTTATCGGACCTGTATTGGTCGAGAGTCCGCAGACAACTTTTGTCTCTTTCACAGGTTCGTTTGATGTGGGCGCGTCCTTGGTCAAAAAGAGCGGTACGTTGTTCAAGGGTAGAGGAAGATTCATGAAGGTCGTTGCGGAGATGGGGGGAAAAAACGCTATTATCGTGGACGAATCGGCCGACCTGGATGAGGCGGTGGCAGGTGTAGTCGCTTCGGCATTCGGGTTCGGTGGCCAAAAATGTTCCGCCTGCTCGCGCGTGATTGTTCATGAAACTGTTTACGACAGGTTTATCGAAAGACTCAAAGACGCAGTTGAGAGTCTGATTGTCGGATCGCAGTTCGATTCTTCAACGAACTTTGGCCCGCTGGTGGAGGAGACAGCCGTCAGGCGGATAAAACGGTACGTTGAGATGGGAGATAAAGAGGCGACACGAGTGACAGGTTACGCGAAAATCCCGGTCGATGGATATTTTGTTCCGCCCACGGTTTTTAGTGACGCGCCCCCCGATTCGCCCTTGGCGCAGGATGAAATTTTCGGACCGGTCCTCTCCGTGATCCGGGCGACGAATATAAACGAGGCGATAGATATTGCCAACAATGTGCGTTTCGGCCTGACGGGTGGTGTCTATTCGAGAACACCTTCAACTATTAAGAAGATTGTTGAGAGGTTAGCCGCTGGTAATCTTTACGTTAACCGTGGAATAACAGGCGCGGTGGTAAGGCGTCAACCGTTTGGGGGATTCAAGGCTTCCGGTCTGGGAAACGCCAAGGCCGGTTCCGCCGATTTTCTGCGGGAGCTTTCGATACCACAAACCGTTTCGGAGAACACGCTCAGGCACGGTTTTACGCCCGATCTTGAATCGTAACGTCTCTTCGCCATCTGCGGGTCAGATAAACTTCCAGCGCAATCACCAGCAATACCGCCAAGGCGGCTATACCGAATGCTTTGAGTGGCGCCGGTTTTTCCAGGCGAAGCAGGTACCATGACGAAATCGATTTCATCGTACCCGTATCGCCGTTCGCGCCGTCCCATCCATTCAGTGCAAGCGGTATAAAACCACCTGTATTAAATTGCGTATCGTTTCTGTCATCAGTTACGAGGGAGCGTTTCATTACGACACTCCAGACACCATCAATGAATGACGCGTCCCCTGTTACATTCTGCGACTCTACTTGTTGTGTAATGAAGGGGTTTTTATAACCGGTGGCGTTGAGTTCTGCAACCAGGTCCTTATCGGCTCTCCATATCCAGAGGTTGACCGGATGATTTTCGTCGCCGTTAAGGAAATGCGGTTTCTCTTCTCCTGCCGATTGTTTGACAGGAAACTGGAGCGCCATAGTATCCTCCCTGTTTTGGAAACGATCATTCCATTCCAGCCTGAACGCAATCTCATCGTCGGTGAAAACAGCCTTTATCCGCACAAGGTCGATGGTGATATTCTGCCAGCGCGGTTTTGTAATGACGTTACCAGTCAACCTGATATCGATACCTTCGACTCCACTCCATAATAGGTCGGCTGGATCGGTTGGCAGTTTTTCTGAAACTCTCAAAGCTGTAAGAACTCTTTTTTTTGTAACGCTTTCCTGCAAACTTTTGACGTAGTGAGCCAGGGCAAAACGATCTTCTTCACCTATAGAACTTGAGTAGGATGGCATCGGCGTTCCATTCATTCCTGTGGTGAACCGGGTGAATATATCGGCGACTTCGTTACCACCTTTGTATCTCCATCCTTTAGTCAGATCGCGCGGAAGGATAGGAAGTTTCCATTCGTCTTTCAATTTTGAGGCTGAAGGGCCGTTTCCTCTGCCAGCGACTCCGTGGCAGGTGTGGCATTGCGCTTTTTTATAAACCTCTTTCCCTTTGGTGATGGTCTCACGGGTCGAAGGTGGTGGCGATTTGATGTCAACAACCTTGTTGTAACGGTAGTCGGCTCTATCGTCGGGATCGTCACTTGCGGCGTATTCATCGTCGAAAACCCAGAGGTTATAATCGGGGTCGTCGCTCATGGTCTGGATATGATAGATGACCGCCCATCGTTGATTTTCCGTGAGTCCCCGTCTGTTTGTGGCGGAATCAAACGACTGCATGGCCGTGCCGGGAATCCCGCGCGAGATGGTTTTGAAAAGATCCTCATCGGTGGGTAGAGAGCCGGAGGTTGTAGTGCGAAACTTGAATACGTTTGATCTGAAATTTCGTGGACGAGGATTGAGAAACTTTGCCACCGGCCCATCTCCGCCTCCATTTATTCCGTGGCAGAACGAGCAGTTCCGTATGTAGATTTTTTTGCCGAGTTCAAGTAGCTCTTCGGTCTTTACATGTTTTGTATTACCCGCCACCGCCATAACCGATGTGATAACCAGAACCAGAATCGAAGCGATGAATATTCTCACCTCGCTACCTTCTCAGGTTCACGGGGTGAAACACCGGCAATATCGTATTCAGCCAACATGATTGTCCATCGTTCAATTTCGGTAAGGTCATGTTTCCATACTGGCATAGCCGAATCCCAGGGGGTCGATTCGGGTGGAAGAGAAGGTCCTCCGTTTTCTATGCGCCAGAATGTATAACCTTCGACCAACGTATCTATGGTCCCGCTGTCGGTAAAGTTAATGGGGCGTAACGAAAAACCGTAAGCCATCGGCCCGTCTCCGCCACCTGAAACTCCGTGGCACGGTCTGCAATTGATCTGGTAGAGGGCGCGTCCTTCAAAGAGCCTTTTTTCCATTAACGCGAGCTGTGCAAGCCCTCTGTCCGTAGTTCCACTATGGAGTTTTGCGAGGAATTTTGTCACCGGCCCGAAAGGGAGATGGCGTATGTTGGTAAACTGTTTACCCTCATCGTGGACCTGTGGGAAATACTCGACACTGTTGTTATTCGCCTGTTCGATGAATTCGTCGATCTGGGCGTCTGTCGGCTCCCTCATTGGATTTTTCAGGGCTTCATACTTTTTTGGGAAGTTCGATGACGGGTGCTGGATTCTTAATGTCACCGATGCGACGACAGCGGGTTTTACCCACGCAAAGACAAAATAACCTGCAACGACAGGTGTAACAGCCATTACGACAAAAAAGAATAACTTTCCGTAATCACCCCTGAAGACCGATTTTATGGGAGCGAGGAAACTGACAATGGTCGTTTCGTCGGAGCTTATATATACGAATGTTCCGGCGAGAATGATGATTGTGTAGAAGAAAAAAAGAGTTCCCGGCACGGGTAGCGGCAGGTCGGACCCTGTTATCCATCGTGATAACCACGGGATGCCATATTTGATCAGGGCCAGTACGATTCCGATAGTTATTGTTGTCCACCAGAACTGGCCTCCCCCTGTCTTCTTACTCTTCATACTTGCCTCCTTTTGAAGGAGTGTTATCTGTCAAAGTCTGAACGTAAGCCAGAATGTCGTAAAACTCTTTTACGGACAGAATCTCGGCAAAGTTATCCGGCATCATAGATTTTTTCAGGAGCTTTGATCTTTTTATCCCCTGTTTTTCTATGACAAGACTTTCGCCTGCCGGTGTTCGTAGAATAATGCTTTCAGCCGTATCGGCCTTTACGGTTCCGGTTATACGTTCTCCGGTTTTTGTGAGAATCAGGATCGACTGATAACCGTTTGCTATGGAGGCCGAAGGTGCGACTATCGACTCGATAATAAATTTCAGGTCACGAACGCTTGCGACATCGGTCAAGGGTGGACCGACCTTGCCTCCGATTTGACCTACGGAGTGACATTTCGCACAACCTGCGTTGCCATTAACGTTCCAGAAAAGTTCTTTGCCCTTTTTCGCATCTCCATTTATATAAATCTGGAGCGGCTTGCTGGTATCCTCATCAGTGTTCGATTCGACGTTCGCGATAATATCCCCGGCGATACCGGATGGGTTCACGATCTCGTCGGATGCAATATCGCCACCAATGGAGGTCAGATAGATTATTACCGCTTTGATTTCGTCCGCCGACAGCGATATGGGTGGTTTATAGACTATCGGCATCTCGTTCTTGTAACCCTCCACGATGTAAGCGCCGGGATCGAACAAAGCTTCAAAAAGGTAATCGACCGGTTTCCACTTTTTTCCGGTCTGCTCGGACCGGGTCACCGCCCGCTGTTTGATTCTCTCTCCAATGGGTTGTGTGAAACTCTCGCCCTGTATGCCAAGATTGGGACATCTAATGGCGCTTCCTTTGGCGCCGATAGAGTGGCATGTGGAGCATTTCCCTTTACCAAAAAAAATACGCTCACCAGCTTTTGCGTTAACGCCCTCGACGATAACCTTTCGATCAAATCCTCCGGTCATATCGGTGACGGCGTAACCTGCGTAGATAAACAAGGAGAGAACGGTTATGAGGTAAAGGGAAACTTTCAGCAGAGCCTTGACCATATCCCCTATCCTTTTTTCGCTATGGAGGAGAGCCAGAAAATTATGGCGATGGCGAAAAGAAAAACCAGCGTGGTCACTGAAACCATGAGGGTCATGTCAAAGTTCGTGGGGGTCGCGGAGTCAACCGATATATCTCGCATAACACCGTAGATATGCCAGTCGGTCCTTAATCCTGACCGCACATAACCCATAAGCCCCATAGTGAGTGTGACAAGGATACATAAGGTCAGCAGGGCGTATTGTGATCGTAGTGGTATTCGTCCCCACCTGATCGATCCGGTCGATTCTGATTTCGCATATAAAAACAGATCGATAACAGATACCAAAATGATAGCGCCGATAAGTTGCAGGAACTGGGCGACAGCGATGTTACGCAAGAACGGGTTTGCCTTCTCCATAACGATGAACCCGAAGTATCCGGGAAAAACCACGACACTTATTATGATCCATCCCATAAGCAGGTATTGCCCCAGGTTACCTTTATCTATAAGGGATAGGTATGCTGTGACTGCGAACATTACACATGTAGCCAGCAAAAGCCACGCCACGGGCAAAATATAAGTAACCTTGCCGGATGTCAGGTTTAGCTCCTGCGGATCGAGGGCAAGGAGGTATATTGCGTATTGGCCTACTATCAGAAACGAAAACAGAGTTGCGAGCAAAATGCCGAACCGGGCCGTGGCGCCCTGTTTAACAATGGACGATACGCCTTTCATGTTGGCCCGTCTGTAGAGCAGGAAACTTATGAATGTTGATATGATAATCAGGTTGACCACGGCGTTTTTAGCTGGCATCAGTCCCAGATATTTTAACGTTGGATGGTATTGGGAGCCGCCCATGGCGCTTACCTCCGCACCGCCAAGGGGCATGTTGTGCGGTGTCACCCAGATGGCGAATCCGATGAGAATAAACGAATTGAGATACTTTACCCAACCCCGATACCGCTCGGCCCCCGGAATGCGCGTCATGCCTGTCCACAGGTAATAACATGCGATCAGAAAGATCGATCCGACGAGCAGAGCCTGCAGTATGAAAGTAAATGAGAAGTCACCCCCCATCATGTTTGCGCCCATGACTGCGCTGTGCGAATAGACCTCGCGCCCCAGATAATATCCGGCGAAAGGCAACGGTATAAGACCGGCCACCCCAACGAGGTTTGCGGTATAACCCATCCAGTCGTAGTGGGCGCGTTCCTTGTCAGTTTCGGCGCCGATAAACCTGACTGCGGCATACGCGCCCGCCAGAAACCCACCGAACGCGATATTGCCGAGAATACGATGAACGCCCAGCGGCACAAGGAGTGGATTGAAAAAAGCCTCCATGACAGAGCCTGTAAAAACGCCGGTATCAGGATTAAACCCTGTGGGGCTCATCATGTATGAGGCCCACGAGTTTGCCACCATCATGATGAGTGTTCCGAAAATGTTGAGCCATACGCCGAACCAGATGTGCATCCCCTTGTTATTTGTCAGCAGTAGAAAACTTCCTCCCGCCAACAGCAATAGAGCCGCCACGAACGCCCTCACCTCTCCCGTCAGGTATGGTTGATCGCCTATCACCCCAAGAAAGAATAACAGGGCTGTGACGGCAAAAACCCCTCCGATGGCGTATCCCGAATATTTTGACCATGTGGGCCATTTGGTTGTGGAGCTAAAACGGCGCCATCCGTAGTAGTAGATATATAGCGTAAAGGTTTCGCCGAAAAAGAGGAGCGCGTAGAGGAGCATGGTCTCCGTAAAGGCGCCTTGCATATATGAAAAGAATGTCGGGTAGAGGTAAACAAGAGCGAACAGGAACAGCCCGCCGAGTGCGGATGTGAAGGCGAACGCGACCGACAGCAGGCCCGTGAACTCGTAGGCCAGATCGTCGAGTTGTAAAACTCCTCTCCTGTACCCGGCGTATTCCATTATCACGGCGAATATTGGCACACCCAGCACGAACGCGCCGAAATAGAGGTGTGTCTGGGCGACGAACCATATGATATTCCGGGAGGAGAACCCCATATAAGTCTGGTAGTCTCCATCGGCGCTAAACGCCACCCCCGCAGTGATAGTGGAGAGAAAAATTGCGGTAGCCAGAATCTGGCCGGTCCGGTTCATGGTCTGTCGGCTTATTCGCCCAAGGTGAGATCGAAGGTGGTTATGCCATCTTTCACGATGATCTCTTTTACCACTTCGCCTAGAAATTCGTGCCAGACCCTTATTTTGTGCGAGCCGGGTGGGATATCATTAATGGTAAACGAACCGTCCGCTCCGGTCACAGCCACCGCCGAAGTTTCGCTTACAACTATCCAGGCGTTCATCCACTCGTGTATGTCACACTTCACCTCCACAACTTCCGGTTCCTCAAAATTTTCACCTGTTACTTTTTTTGTTTTCAGGCTTGCGGGTTGACTGAAGTTGACCGGTTCGTTCTCGAACGCGTATGTGTGGAAGTTATGGGTGGTCTCGTCCATATTGTTTACGGCAACTTCAGTTCCAGGCGCCACAACGAGAACGTGCGGATTAAACCGGCACTTCTCCTGATTGATGGAAACCGCGCCAGGTTTAGCCACGCCCACCCCTTCGATCATGACTACGGCGTTTTTCAGGCCACCTGACTCATTCACGATTAATTTCTCGCTTATAACGCTCTCACCGCATACAGCCGTATCTTTCGTTACGACGACCGAAACGCTTGAATGGTTTGCCGAAGTTTTGATCTTGCCTGTGACCGTTCCGTTTGCGAAGGCGAAGACAGGAACAAACGTCAGTGATACAGCGATGAGCAGTTTGGTTCTCATATATGAATACATCCTTTATCCGATATTTCTGGTCTTTATGATAATCAATAACTCAAAGAAGATCATGACAAACCCCGCCAGCGCTGGAATATAATAGACCGACGCTCCCCCTGTCGGTTCTTCAAGCAACAGCCAGTACCATACACTTACGGCTCTTTGTTCGTTTTTTTCACCGTTATTACCGTCCCACCCGTTGAATGCCACTGGTATATACCTGTCCCGGACAAAGGTTATCCCGTTTTGTGTGTCACCTCCAAGCGATCTTGAAAAGAGCGCCTTATGACGGCCTTCATGATAAACGTGGTTAACCGAAATAATGCCATCGGTTTTTTCACTCCTCAGGATACCTTTCCCGGTGAGGATTTTCGCTTCTGATTCGCTGGACCACTTCCATACTGTTACGGGGCGAGAAGCGCTTCCGCCGAGGAAATACGGTTTCTCCATTCCTTCCGGGATTTTTACGGGAAACTGGATTGCAATAGCGTCCGGCTCGTTTTGCGGGAAGTTCTCCGGTGTTTTTTCAAGGGGGCTGTCGGTAGGATCGTCCCACTCCAGAAGAATCGCTATCCGCTTCTCATTATAAAACGCTCTGGCGTAAACGGACTTTAGCGTTGTTTTGAACCAACGTTCACCTTCGATGATCTGTCCTGCCAATGGGAAATATCCGGGTGAAATAATGTTCCATTTCGGGTCTGTCGGATCTTTCGGGACGACACCGTTTGTAAATTTCACTACGAGAACCTCGCTTGTCTTCGGCTCTTCTCTGGTTATGATTGAATCGACAAACGCTGTAACGTTCCAAGCGTCTTTAAGAGTCAGGGCGCTCTTGTCTTCAGGGTTAAAAGAGACATGGGACGGCATCGGGGTTCCCGATATACCTGTGGCCACTGTGCGAAATATATCCTCCGACCTGTTGCCGCCACGGTAGAGCCAACCTTCGGTAAGGTTTCGCGGCCAGATGCGGTCGCCGAGGTCGTGGGTTAACGACACAGCCGAAGAGCCGGAGCCACGACCTGTACCGCCGTGACATTTTTTGCAGTAGACGTTGTAGAGTTTTCGTCCTTTTTCGATTACCTTGACACTGAAGAGGGGAGGAGTTCCGATGGGGATCGGCGCAGGTTCTCTCCCTTTTGCCTTCGCTTTGGCAAATTTTTTCGAGAAGCTCTTTATGTAATCGACCAGGCTTTCTATCTCCCCATGATTCAGAGTGTCACTCCATCCCGGCATGGCTGTGCCGTGTAACCCCTCGGCTATCGCCTTGTATATATCGGAGTCCAGCGGAAGTTTGCCATATTGTGTTTGTGTGTATTTGTATCGGGCAAGCCTGAAGTTTCGAGGTTTCGGGCGCAGGACAGAAGCGGCGGGGCCATCCCCTTTTCCTGTCATGCCATGACAACCGAGGCATAGCCGGTCGTATATTTCCTTGCCGACAGGTTCGTTGGCGTAAGAAAACTCTGGTTGAAACAGGCCGAATGTGATGAACAGGAGCGCCAGAATTATCATTTACCAAATGTCCTCGGTCTGTGTCCGGTGTAATCGTAGAGGAACAGAATCACTTTCCATATCTGATCTTCGGTCAGGAAATCTTTCCAGACAGGCATCGGGGATGCCCACGGCGCCCCTTCGTTTGGCAGGCCCGGTCCGCCGACGGCTATTCTCCAGAAGAGAAACGACTCTTGTAACTGACCGATGGCGCCTACCTCCCGGAAATTGGCTGGCGCCGGGTTGTTGAACCCTTTAACGAAATGGCCTTTTCCTTCGAGCTTGTCACCATGACAGAAGAAACAGTTTGTGTAATAGACCGTTCGCCCTTCGTTCACCGCCTCCCGGAATTTATCGGGTTTTCCCCGCTCAAGGCTTCTGTACGGATTTTCGAGGGTCAACATGTTAAAACTTTTGCCGAAAGCCATAAAGGATGAGGGGGGCGCCGGGTGTACGGCCCGCAGTTCTACGGGCGCATCGAGAGTCGGTCTTGTGATCTCGTATGTAACCATGAAAACCAGAGGCGGTATTACTATAAAGACGATACTCCTGAGAACCCGGTGCGACCTGTCGAATAAAAGTCTCCTGAACGGACCAAATATCTCCTCAGCCGTCTCTTCATCGGCTGTGAACGCCATGAAGACTCCGATAATAATGAAGAACATATACATCTTCATCACACTTGCCGGGATGGGGGCTCCGAGAAGGTCTGTAAACAGGTACACAATGCCGTACCAGGCCGCCCAGATGATTACAACTGATTTGATGAGGCCAGGAATCTTCATTGTGTTCCGCCAAGTTTATTGACGATCATTTCAAGCTCCGACACCCGCATTCGGTCGGCGAAATCATCCGGCATTACACCCTTTTCATACCCTTTTACGATATAGGTCTCAGGGGCAATGACAGACTGACGAATATACTCCTGCAACGAGAGACCGCCGGGAGCGCCGTTTATATACTTTTCCGGCAGAGCGGTTAACGACGGACCCGTATCGGCTACATCCTCATTCCCTTCGGTGACAGGATCGGTATGGCAAAGAGTGCAACCGTATTTGCGAAATATCGAGTCAATGTCCGCTACCACGCCTGTATCCACAGGTTTGACTGCTGTTTCATCTTTACGCTCTGGCGGTTTCGCGGTCACTGTCATGCCGGCGGAATTTTGCAGAAACGCTATTATCGCCTCGATCTCGAAAGGGGAAAGATTCATAGGCCCATAAACGACGCTTGGCATAGGGCTTTTGGCCTCGTCGGAGCCGACCTTGCCGAAACCTTTGACAACATATGCGGAAGGGTCGGTCATCGATTCCCGAAGGTATTCAACACCATTTTTCGCGCTACCTTTGTACCCGGACTCGGCTACCCGATCAACAGCCCTCAACACTATATGTGGCCCGTCTTCACTCGATGAGAGAAGTATCGGCGCCCTGTGTCCGACCCGGTCGTGGCAAAGGTTGCACGTTCCCTTACCGTTGTAGATACTTCCGCCGATGGCCGCGTAAGACTCAGGTGAGATACCTTTGCCCGATATCGGCCTGAAATTTTGTGGCGCTGATCGTATCTGGGGGATACTGCCGGAAAACCAGGTGAACGCGAAAATAATGGATATATTAAAAAGCATGACCTGCGCGAGGGTTTTCATGAAGCCCTCTTCTTGCCCATGTTGTCGAGCCAGAAAATGAAGACGATCATCGCCATGAACAGAAGAGTGTTAAGCGAAACTATCTTTGCCGCATAACCGAGGGTCGGCGTGAATGAATCAGCGGAATTGTCTTTCATGATGGTGTAGATATGCCACTGCTGTCTTATCCCGGATCGCACATACCCCATCAACCCCATCAGCCATGTGAAGGAGATGGCGATCAGGAACAGGGCGTATTGGGAACGGACCGGCATCTTCCCCCATTCAGGACCGGCCCGCCCCTTATCCGGGTTCTTATACATGCCGTAGTTAATGACCGACACCATCACGATAACTAAAAGTGTGGTGGCCACCTGTGGCACAGACAGGCCGATCCGCACATTGGCTGGAACCAGATATCCGTATACTCCGAGGGCGATTACATTGATGGCGCCAGCGACGAACAGGGCGGTTATTACTGCGTTTCCCTGCAAAGCCCATGATGCGGTCGCTCTTTTACCCACCCGCTGGTATAGGAGAAGTGAGAGAAACGTAGTCAGTATCATGATGTTGACCGCGCTGTTCTTCGCCGACATCACCCCGAAATATCCGAGGATCGGATGATGCGCTCCGCCGAGGGTTTTCTGCTCTGCGCCTGTCATGACGATGGTGTGAGGGGTGAACCATACAAGAAAACAGGCCACAAGAAGCAGGGCCATGAACTTTATCGCGGTCCGGTATTTTTCTCCACCCGACACTCTGCCCAGGCCGACCCAGATGTAGTAGTTCACCCCCAGAAAAATCGCCCCGATCAACACCGCCTGAATGATGAATACCCATGCGAAGATACCCCCCATCAGCGTGACCCCCATCTGCTGACTGTAGGCGTAGATCTCCTTGGCCAGCCAGTATCCCGCGAAAGGGAGAGGTAGCAGACCGATAACGGCGATAAGGTTCGCCGTGTGCCCCATCCAGTCGTAGTGGGCTTTCCCTTCACGGGTTTTGGCGGTCAGGAATTTAAATCCGGCGTAAGCTCCGACTATGGCCCCGCCGTAGGCGATATTAGCTACGAAGCGGTGCAGGTTGAGCGGGTTCCATAACGGTCCGTTTATAACCGCCCACAGATTGCCCATAAACTCCCCGGTTTCAGGATCGACACCGGAAGGCGCCATCATGAACGAGGCCCACGAGTTTGCCAGGACCATTATCGAGGTTCCTGTAAGGTTCAAGAGCAATCCGGTAAAAAGATGGAGCCATTTAAGATATCCGTCCGACATCGCGCTCCACCCGTAATGGTATATATAGAGGGCGAAACTCTCGACTATAAACAAAAACGCATAGACGATCATCACCGGCCCGAAGATTTTTAGCGAGTAACTCGTGAAATCGGGATAGAGGGTGACGAGCAGGATAAGAAGAATACCTCCGAACGTTGCGGTAAAAGAAAACGCCGTCATGCTGATCCTGATAAACTCCCGGGCCATCGCATCGTAACGTTTGTCTTTTGTAATAATGCCGACTAACTCGATACAAAATGAGAATATCGGAACTCCTAGAACAAAAGCGGCAAAAAAGAGGTGGGTCTGGGCGATCATCCAGACTGCTATGCGGCTGTTTATCCCCCATATGGAACGATAGGCGCCTTCATGCGTTTCCGGCAAAGAGGAAGCCAGAGCGCCACCCTCCGTGGTAAATGCAATCAGGAGGGCGACACAAAGCAGTGTCGGGTATAATCCTGAGGTTTTGATCCTGAACAATAGAACCCCTTTAAAAAGTTGACGCGCAAGAGGCGCGTATTGTATCGTCCTGCTTTTCCGTTTGGAGAGCGTTGTTATGCTTTTTATTAGATCTGTTCCAACTCTTTTTACCATATTATCCGTTTTCTACGCAGTAGAAGGTTACGCGTACAAAGTCGGCCCTGTCACAGGCGCAGGAAAATTGAGCGGAAGAGTGACTTTTAACGGAACCGCTCCAGAACCGATGACGCTCCCCGTCATGAAGAGCCACGACATCTGTGGAGCGGAGGATCGGGCGGTCGGCAAGATAGAGGTGGACGAGGCGGGTGGCCTGAAGAACGCTGTTGTCTATATTGAAAAGATAGAGTCGGGCAAAGAGTGGTCAGAAAATGGAAAATCATCCGAATTGCAACAGAAAGGATGCAGGTTCGTTCCGTGGATACAGGTGATTCGGAATAAAAGCGAACTTGCCGTAACAAACCAGGATCCGGTTCTGCACAACATCCACGCTTACGAAGTCTACAACGATGACCGCAAAACCATTTTTAACGAAGCGCAACCGATTAAAGGCATGGTGGTGAAGAAGAAGATAAGACTGCGCAAAGGCAACGTCTTCAAGGCGGAGTGTGATGTCCATAACTTCATGCACGCGCATGCGCTGGTCCTGAATAACCCGTACTACGCAATTACCAGCGACAACGGAACATACTCTATCGAAAAAATTCCCCCCGGAGCCTACGAGGTGACGGTCTGGAGTCCTCTGCTCGGAAAATCAACCCAAAAAATCGAAGTGGGAGCGGGCGAAGAGTTATCGTTCGACCACGAATTTACAAAGTAGGATCATGAACGAAGAGAACAACCCCCATAGTGAAAAAGAATCGAAAAAAGCCCTCAGATGGATAAAGCTGTTTCTGGGATTTAACCTGCTCGCCTTTCTCGGACTGATGGTCTGGCAGATGGATGGTCGCCCGGAGCTTTCCGATGAGCAGAAACGGATAATCGAGGAGCGGGAGAAGAAAGATATCGAAGAGGCGGTTATAAAGAACAGACCACCCGAAGATATATCGGGAAAGGTGGCGGGGCCGTTTAAATACGCTCTCGACGCAAACTCCCTGACCGAGTGGGTTCATTTTCGTTTCGCGACAGGCGATCTGTTCACGGCAAAAGATATCGACTACGACTCCCTTGACTGGGATATCGCCTTCAGGAGGGCGAAGATCGTGACCAACAGTGGCCGCGCCAGCAAGGGTAAAACCGGAGTGATGGCGGTTGATGCGGTGAAATTCGACTCTTTATTGCAAGTTCCAGACGGCGGGGAGCTAAAAGAGGACCTCCACGACAGGAGCAAAGCGGAGCCGTACAGTCCCATACTCGATAAATGGTACAGATACGACTTCTGGACCCATAGGCTGACCCCCCTTGACCGTATTTACATAATCAGGACAACGAAAGGCGCTTATGTGAAGTTTCAGATTCTCGACTTCTATTGCGGCGCGGCCACCGCTTGTTACACCTTCCGCTATGCTTACCAGGGAGACGGCGGAAAAGAATTCTGAAATATGAACAGCTTTAATATCAACCAGTTGCCTTCGGTAATGTTAAAATAATAAGAAAAAACAGCTGGAACGGGAATAAGAGAGGCGCAAGTCCGTCTTAACTGCATGACGGGTAGAAATGGTGACGTTGCATTTATGGTTTACGGATAGCAGTATTTTTCGGATACCGGGCGGCGTCGCCACCATACCGGTCCCCCTCAAGCCCGATTCGGAGCCTACCCCCCCCCCTTACCCCCAACCGAATCGGGCGCTTGGAGGGGGTGGCGGATATAAGGTAATATGAAAACATGATGAAGACCAACAGCGGAATCAACATATGGACAAGTTCGAAGAACTGACGGTTCCCCACCTGGGAACACTTTACCGGCAGGCCTACTACCTTGCCGGTAATCGTGATGACGCGGAAGATATGGTTCAGGACACATATGTTAAAGCCCGAAGGTCATTTCATACCTTGAAGGATTCGGCCAAGTGTAAACCGTGGCTCAACTCCATTCTCTACCGGATTTTCATCGACGAATACCGTCGCAAAAAACATTACGTCGAGCTGACCGATGTTCCGGCGCAGGAGCCGGAAGATGACGATTCCAGGTGGCCGGAAGGGGTTACAGCCGAAGGTATTAAAACCGCGCTCGAATCGCTCGATCCGAAATATCGTCTTCCACTAGTCGCGCACTATCTTTCCGGGCAGAGTTATCAGGAGATAGCCGACACCATGGAGATTCCATTAGGTACAGTCATGAGCAGAATACACAGAGCGAAAAGGACGGTTAAAAAGGAATTTGCGCGGCACAGCAGACCGAGCCTCGGAGTTATTCATGGAGGCCGACATGGAATGTAGCCGATACCGCGAACCGCTCGACCTCGTACCGTCGTTCGATTGTTGCGACCCTGTTTTTACACCCGCCCTCGACCATGCAAACATCTGCCCTCCATGCAGGGAGCGTCTCGCCTCCAGACTCAAAAGCGAATATTCGATCAAATTGACTATGGAGGCCTCCGCCCCTGTACCGGAGTCGCTGAACCTTTTTGTCAAAAATATGCCATCCGAAAAGATGTCGCCCGGCAGGTGGATGGTGAGATACGGTGTCATAGCCGCATCAATTCTTCTTATGGCAACCTCCACCATATCGAGCTACAGGTATTGGCAGTCATACAAAATGGAGGCGGCGGTGGAGCAACTTCGTCTCTTCTCCGTCAAGAACCACGAGATACGCAATACGCCGGAGTTTTTATCGGACGATGAAAAACAGGTGGCGCAATGGTTGTCCGGCAGGTTGAACAAGGTTGTACAGCTACCGAAAAACCTCAAACCAGGATCGGTGGTGGGAGCAAGCCCCAGCGCGCTCGGAGAGCATCCGGTTGGCGCCGTTCATCTGGTGATCGACGGAAACAGGAGCACCCTCTACACCTTCGATCCTTCCCCCTTCGGTGTCAACGGCGCCGTGAAGAAAGAGCCGTCATACGAGATGGGGCATACTGTGGCGGCCTGGGAAGAACATGGGGTTGGCTACAGCCTTGTGAGTGACGCGCCGGTGGAATCAATGAGGGCAAGTTTTGTCTCCGGGGCCATGCGATAACACTTTTTAACTGGAACGACCGGATGAAAGTTTTTTCATTCATTTTTCTTCTGGTGATAACAGGAGCTTTCATCATGTCGGGACAAACGGACAAAATCGATGGGGGTAACCTCCTGGGCCACTCCGACAGCCCTTACCTTCTGAAACACGCCGACAACCCTGTACACTGGAACGAGTGGGGGGACGAGGCCATAGCCAGGGCAAAAAAGGAGGGGAAATTAATCTTCCTCTCCATCGGTTATACCGCTTGCCACTGGTGTAACGAGCTTGAGAAAGAGTGTTTTACCCATGACGATTTTGCCGAGGTAATAAACGAGAGATATATAAGTATCAAGGTGGATCGGGAGCAAAGGCCCGACCTCGACACGATCTACATGAGCGCCGCCACCGCCATCAACGGGCGGGGTGGCTGGCCGAACAACGTTTTTCTCACCCCCGACCTCCACCCAGTATACGCCGTCGGTTACCAGCGCAGACCAGCATTCAAGGATATTCTCGTGAAGGTGGACGAGTATTGGAAAAACAACCGGGAAAAGATGTCGATAAACGCCGCCAACAACAGTCGCCTCCTTAAACAAGCGCTCGAAAAGGGGGGTGAGTTTAAAAAACCTGAAAATCTTGATCTTGCGCGGATTCGCGGTTCGATGGATATGAAGTATGGCGGATTCGGCTCTTCGACCAAATTCCCGATGACACCTGTACTCGAATTTCTGCTTACCGAAGGGACGGACGATAAATTTTTGCGACTGACCCTCGACAAGATGGCCAATGGGGGTTTGTACGATCATGTGGGGGGCGGGTTTCATCGTTATTCGGTCGATCCCCGCTGGGAGGTTCCCCACTTCGAGAAGATGCTCTACGACAACGCTTTGATGGCTTCCCTCTATGCAAGAGCTTCGGTGATATTGGACGAGCCAGACTACGCTAAGGTCGCAAGGGGGACCTTGCGGTTTATCGAGCGGGAGCTTATGAACAGTGATAGCGGTTTCCTCTCATCTCTCGACGCTGACAGCGATGGGGAGGAGGGGAAGTTCTATACATGGACGTTGGAAGATATAAAAAAAATAACCGGCGATGACGGTTTAACAAACGACTATCAGGTTACTCGTGAAGGGAATGTAAACGATACGGTCTTTACCGCAAGTGGTCCCGTTAACGAACCGACCGGCGGGAACACCCTGCGACTGGTCTCCAAGAACAGACATGAAGATTCGCTTGCCAAACTTTTTGCACACAGGAACGAAACCAGAAATCGTCCGCCGCTCGACGACAAGGTTGTAGCGTCGTGGCACGGTCTGACGGTCTCGGCCTTCGCAAGGGCGAGTGTTTTGCTCGACGACCCGGAGTTTCTTGAACGGGCCGAATCGGGCGCCGACTTTATCCTCGATAAACTTCAGTTCTCCCATGTCTGGCGAGGTGGGAAATCAACCGGCGCCGCTACGTTAAACGATCTTGCTTTCTCGGCAATGTCGTTCTGGGATCTTTTCGAGGCGACAGGTAGCGAAAAGTATCTGCTGGCCGCAAAAAAGTATGTCGATAAGGCAAAGCGCGATTTTTCAGCCGGTGACGGCGGTTATTTTCTGGTGGCAAAGGATGTGGGTGACCTTATCGCCCGACCGAGAGTGATCGCCGATAATCCATTACCATCCTCGGCGGGAACCGTTGCGCGGGTCGATTGGAGACTTTCAGTCGTTCTCGAAGAGCCAGAGCGCGCGGAATCGTCCCGCAAGACAGCGAATCACCTCATCGGCGCTCTTAATGGGGCGAATCTCTTTTCCGGTGAGGCGATGAACCTTTACAGAGAGACGAACGAACCGAGGATCGAGGCTGTCTACGCTTGGGAGCCGGATGAGAAAAAAAAGGCCGAATGGTTGAGGGCCAGTGTAGGTAGAAGATGGGGACTGTTACGAATTCCTCTCGGAGCTGTATCGGTCAGCGAACTGTTAACGGAGGGCCGATACCCTGCGGAGAAGACAGCTGTCTACGTCTGCCTCGACAACATCTGCCTGACCCCCTCCATGTCGCCTGAGGAGGTTGTAACCAGATTACGGGAGGTGAAGTAGGTCTTCGGGCCGGTTGACGTTCCTGAACGTTGAGAGGGCAGGGTCGATCAATCTTAACTCCTCTTCGGGGATGAAGGTTTTTTCAAGCCCGTTCCTGAACTCGTCGAACTGAATATCGGCTTGTAAAATTCTTTCGCTGAATTTTTCGATGGCCGACCTTCTGTAAGCCGCCAGTAGTCCCTGCTCCTTACCGAACGCCACAGGTAGCAACACATCCCCTGCAAACTCGTCATTGTCACTTATCAGCCTGACGATGTCGGGATGGATGGTTGGCATGTCGGTGGCTACGAGAAGCAGTAAGTCGGATCTGGTGACGTTAAACGCCGTGTAGAGGCCTGACAGTGGACCCATCCCTTTTATAATGTCTTCGCAGACCCGGCAACCGTATCGTTCATAAGCCGGTTTGTCGTTGGCGATGATGAGCAGTTCTTTGGCGAACGGTTTTGCTGTGGCGATAACCCGTTCGATCATCGGTACGCCCTCAAAAGGAAGGAAAGCCTTATCCGTACCCATTCTGCGGCTCTTCCCGCCCGACAGAATCGCTACCGTAATATTCCTTGCCATACAGTGACCGCCTTGCCTGTGAGAGTGACACGCTCATCTTTTATGGCTACATCTATATCGCCGCCCCGTTTCGACACCTGCCTTGCTTTCAGATCTCCTTTGTCAAGCTTTTCGGACCAGTAGTGGGCGAGAGCGCAATGGGCCGATCCTGTGACCGGGTCTTCGTCAATACCGGCTGATGGCGCAAAAAAACGGGATACGAAATCGTATTTTCCCGCACTGCGCGCAGTGACAATCACGCCACGCGTGGCAACTGTACCCAACACGTTAAAATCAGGGCTGAGCGACAAGACGGCATTCTCGTCGTCAAGCTCAATCAGGTAATCATCCCCCGCCATGTAAATTTTCACGTCATCAATTCCGAGGCCTTCGCAAAGGTTCTTCACGCTTTCGCACGAGCTGGTTGTGACGAGGGGGAAATCGAGGGTTATGCTGTCACCAGATAAAACCGCTTTGAGTTCGTGGTGGGCGCTGATGAATGTGACAGCTTTTTGTTCGGCTCCCGTTTCGAAAAGAACATGGGCGGAGGCGAGGGTTGCGTGACCGCACAGGTCCACCTCCATGGTCGGTGTGAACCATCGGATGGTGTAACGACTCTCACCGATTTTTCTGATAAACGCCGTTTCAGAAAGGTTTATTTCACACGCCACCTGTTGCATGAACGCGACAGCCATCTCCCCGTCGGAAAAGCATACAACAGCCGGGTTGCCGGAAAACGCCTTGTCGGTAAAGGCGTCCACGCAATGAAGGACGGCTCGGCTCACCTGTAGTTCGAGAACTTCATATCTATGCCGAAATCATTCTCCTTGATGACAGCCATGATCTCCTGAAGATCGTCGATCTTCTTTGCGGTTACCCGGACCTGATCCCCCTGGATTGAGGCTTGCGCTTTCATCTTCAGGTTTTTTATCACCTTGACGATCTCCTTCGCCTTTTCTATCGGGATGCCCTGCTGAAGGTCGATGACTTGTCTAACCATGTCCCCGGAGGCTTTCTCGACGGCGCCGTAGACAAGCGCCTTGATGGAGACATTCCTTTTTATCAGTTTCGACTGGAGAATGTCGATCACGTTCCTGAGTCTGCCTTCACTGTCCGCCAGGAGTGTAATCTGGTTTTTCCCTTTATCCAGGGTGATTTCCGATTTGGAGCCTTTGAAATCGTACCTTTGAGTCATCTCCTTCACCGCCTGATTAACGGCGTTATCGACCTCTTCCACGTTGGTTTCACATGTGATGTCGAACGAATTTTCCTTGGCCATTATGCTCTCCTTCGCATCACCAAAGTTCGCCCGACCCGGACGATACGATGGCGGTTATATTTTCGATAAACTCCGATACGGTTTTGGGTCCGAGGTCTTTTCCTGTACGCAGACGTACAGCTACCATGCCCTCGTCCGCTTCCCGTTTTCCCACTACCAGAATATAGGGGACTTTCATGATCTGGGCTTCCCTGATTTTTTTCTGCATCCTCTCTGATGAGAGGTCGGCCTTCGCTCTTATACCCGCTTTTTTCAGTTCATCAACGGCTCTACGGGCGTAATCGTTCTGATCGTCGGTGATCGGAACAATTACAGCCTGTGTGGGCGCCAGCCATGTCGGGAAGGCTCCCATGGTGTTTTCGATCAGGATGCCGATGAAACGCTCCAGCGACCCGAAAATGGCTCTGTGAACCATTACGGGGGTGTGCGGCTCTCCGTCCGATCCGATATATTCGAGTCCGAACCTTTCCGGGAGAAAAAAATCGACCTGCGCAGTGCCGAGTTGCCACTGTCTGCCGATGCAATCCTTCACGTTAAACTCGATCTTCGGTCCGTAGAAGGCGCCTTCCCCCTCCTTGATTTTATACGCAAGCCCTCTCTCGTCGAGGGCGTGTTTCAGTATTTCGGTGGCTTTGTCCCAGATGGCCGGATCGCCTATCGCTTTTTTCGGGCGGGTGGCCACATAGATCACATATTCGTCGAATCCGAAATCGCTGTAAAGCTCCACGGTGTAATCTACGATGTCGATGATTTCCGCAGTCAGGTCTTTCATTTCGCAGTAGACATGAGCGTCGTCCTGCGTGAAGGCGCGAACACGAAACAGACCGTGCAAAACACCCGATAACTCGTGCCGGGTCACCTGCCCGAACTCGGCCATGCGCAGGGGCAGATCGCGGTATGATCGCCCCTCCTCCTTGTAGACAAGGATAGAGCCGGGGCAGTTCATCGGCTTGATGGCAAACTCCCGTTCGTCCACCTGCGAAAAGTACATGTTCTCGCGGAAGTAGTCCGCGTGCCCCGATGTTTTCCACAGATCGACGGCCAGCATGGCGGGGGTGCTTACCTCCACATATCCGCGTTCGATATTTTTTTTCCGGTTGTATTCTATCAGTTTGTCGAAGACGGTCTTTCCGCCGGGAAGCATGAAAGGAAACCCTGGCCCCTCCTCGTGCCACGAGAAGAGTTTCATCTTTTTTGCGAGCAGTCTGTGATCTCTCTTCTTCGCCTCCTCCAGCATCTCCAGATGGGCTTTCAACTCTTCTTTCGAAGCAAAACAGAAGCCGTATATTCTTTGCAACTGTTCGTTTTTTGAATCACCCAGCCAGTAGGCGCCAGCAAGCTTATGAAGTTTAAAGGCTTGTATTTCCCTCGAATCCTCAACGTGGGGGCCACGGCACAGATCGACGAAATCGCCAACCTGGTATACGGAGACCGACTCTTCATTGGCAAGCTGGTTTTCGATGGTCAGCGCCTTGAATTTCTGGTCGGCAAAAAGGTCGAGCGCCTCTTCCCTTTTTATATCCCGTCGCTCGAAAGTCGCTTTTTTCTTGAGGATTTTTTTCATCCCTTTTTCGATCTTCGACAGGTCGTCTTCGCCGATGGAGCCGCCCGGAATGAGAACGTCGTAGTAGAATCCGTCGCTTATGTCGGGGCCGAACGCAAACTGGGCGTCGGGGTAGAGCTGTTTTATGGCGTAAGCCATAACGTGAGCGGCGGAGTGCCGGATTGTCTTGATATCGCTCATAAATTAAATGCGCTCCTCAATGGTCGAATTTTCATGTGTCACCAGTCTATTTTACCCAGTCCCTGCCGCAGAACCTGCGGATCATCTCCGGTCAGGTCCACAATAGTGGAGGGGTTTTCCCCCAGCGGTCCGGTGGAGACGATGATATCGATTTTTTGTGTAAAATCGGAGGGTAGAGTGGATGGGTCCAATACCGGGTCTTCCCCCGAAAGGTTAACTGATGTGGTTACGATCGGCTCTTCGAGAATATCGAGGAGGGTGGCGCAGACCGGGTGATCTGGAATCCTCACTCCAACAGTATTTCTCTTACCAAGCATTTTTTTCGGAAGATTGGCTCTTCGCGCCTCGAGTATGAATGTATATGGCCCAGGCAGGAGTCTTGACATCAGCCGGTAATCGGGATTACTCAGGAACGCGAACTTGCTGATCTGGGCAATGTCCTTGCAAATGAAGGAGAATGGTTTCTCCCCCTTTTCCCTGCCTTTTATCTCCCCGATACGGGTTATGGCCTTTTTGTTGAAGACATCACAACCCATGCCGTAGGTTGTGTCGGTGGGGTAAATGGCAACGCCCCCACCGGCAATTGTGTCGGCGACTTCTTTTATCGCCTTGTACGATACCTTATAAGGGTTTAGCTCAATAAACTTCATTTCATCCTGCTGTTCTAATCGGGAAATATCAATCGGGGAATAATAGCCGTCAGATAGCGTTGTGTCAAAAAAAGAGAAAACTAGCTTGACATGAAATATCGCTTTGACTATATTTATCCTTTTCCCGAGTTCGAGGGCATCGACCAGTTCGCCCTGTATTTGCGGGGTTTGCATGTTTAACAGGAATTCTTAACAAGGCTTTGGAAGCTAAATGGTAGATGCGTTAGAATCAGTAGCCAGGTTGCGGTTCGCAAGAATCAGCCCGCAGAAAGCCAGACTGATAGCGAATATGATTCGTGGCAGAAATGTGGAGGACGCCAAGCGTATCCTCCAGTTTACCCCCAGAAAAGGGGCTGAAATAGTTCTCAAACTCCTGCAATCGGTCATAGCAAACGCTGAGGGCAAGAATGTCGAAGATCCGGAGATCCTCAAGGTTTTTCGAATATGGGTTGATCAGGGGCCGGTACACAGAAGAAACCTGCCGAGGGCGAGAGGGCGAGCCGATACCATTCGGAAACCTACTAGCCACATAACGATCATTGCCCAGGAAGACCTTAAGGCGAAGGAAGAGGCCAGTAAACGGCAGGCCGAGATCGAGGCTAAACGGGAAAAGAAAAGGGCCGCCAGAAAAGCCGCCGCCGAAAAAGTGAAAACGGAAGACGCGGGCGTTTCAAAAGAGAACGCTGATGATAATAAGCCTGACGAAGAAAAAGGAGAGTCCTGAGAAATATGGGACAGAAAACACACCCGGTCGGATTCAGAGTCGGCATAATAAAACAGTGGGAGTCTAACTGGTACGCCGAAGGCTCATACGCCGACTTTCTGCATAGCGACATAGAGATCAGGAAGTTTGTCAAGGAGCGTCTTTTTCACGCCGGTGTCGCCAGGATGCACATCGAACGTAAGGGGAAGCAGTTCAAGATAAACATCTTCGCCGCGCGTCCAGGTATTATTATCGGTAAGCGTGGTCAGGAAGTGGACAAGCTCAAGAGCCTCCTGCAATCGAAACTTCCAGAGTTTGAGATCTTCCTTAATATAAAAGAAGAGAGAAAGCCTGAACTTTCGGCTCAGCTCGTGGCGGAGAACATCGCCATGCAACTGGAACGCCGGGTAGCTTTCCGCAGAGCCATGAAGAAAACCGTGGCCTCTACCATGAGGTTCGGAGCCAAAGGGATCAGGGTCAACTGCGCAGGCCGACTCGCAGGAGCGGAAATCGCCAGGACCGAGTGGTATCGCGAAGGGCGGGTGCCGCTTCACACCATCAGGGCGGATATCGACTACGGTTTTGCCGAGGCGAGTACCACCTACGGAGTGATCGGAGTTAAGGTCTGGATATTCAAGGGTGATGTCCTGTTCGGAAAAGAGGCCCGCAGACTGGAGGCCCAGAGGAAAATAAGAAGCCAAAAGCAGATCGCCGACGCCGTGGAAGCGGCCAAGGCCGATCTTAAGAAGAGCGGTGACGGAATCGCAGAGCCCGCAGTCGGCGCTGACGCCCCGGCAGGTTGAATCCGGTTCCAGAATATTTGATTGGATAGACAGTGTTATCTCCTAAAAAAGTAAAATACAGAAAACGCCAGAAAGGCCGTATGAAAGGGATCGCCTGGCGCGGCTCCAAGATCAGCTTCGGTACATACGCCTTGCAGGCTCTTGAACCTTGCTGGATTACAGCCAGACAGATCGAAGCGGCCCGTGTCGCCATGACTCGTCATGTCAAGCGTGGCGGCAAGGTCTGGATTCGCATTTTCCCCGACAAGCCGCTAACGAAAAAGCCGGCTGAGGTGAGAATGGGTAAAGGTAAGGGTTCTCCGGAAGTATGGGTCGCCAGGGTAAGACAGGGCAGGGTTCTCTTTGAACTCGATGGTGTGGAGCCTGCGGTAGCCAAGGAGGCCATGAGGCTGGCGGCGCACAAGCTCGCCGTGCCCACACGTTTCCTCGACAAGAATGAAAGGAGTTTCGCACTGTGAAAGCAAGCGAAGTCCACGATCTTTCGGCTGAAGAGCTTGATGTCAGGCTCAACGAACTCAAGGAGTCTTATATGAAGTTAAGATTCCAGCACGCTACGGCCCAACTCGACAGTACTGCGAAGCTGAAATACGCTCGCAAGGATATTGCAAGGGTTAATACCGTCATAAATGAACGCAGATTGACTGACGCCACAGCGCAGGTAAATGAAAATGACTGAAGTGACTGAAAAGAAAAAAACCAATCCAAAAACCAGGGTCGGCGTGGTTGTCTCCAACAAAATGGAGAAAACCGCAGTGGTAAAGGTCGATAGCAGATCCCCTCACAGGGTGTTCAAGAAGATCGTTACCAGTTCAAAACGATTCTACATTCACGACGAAAAAAACGAAGTGAATATCGGAGATCGAGTGAAGATAGAAGAGACAAGGCCTCTGTCAAGCTTGAAAAGGTGGCGGTTGAAGGAAATTATAGAGAAGAGTGTGGGTTAAAAAATGATAATGCTTGCCACTGTGCTCAGTGTTGCGGACAACTCCGGCGCCAAACGTGTCCGGTGTATCAGGGTTATGGGTGGTTCCCACAAAAGATTCGCGCGAATTGGCGATTTGATAAAGGTTTCCGTGATAGAGGCCATGCCGGACGGAACCGTCAAAAAAGGAACCGTACACAACGCTGTCATCGTCAGGGCGAAAAAAGAGGTTCGCCGCGCCAACGGCACATACGTAAAATTCGATAATAACGCCGCAGTCATTGTTGACGCTAACAAGGAACTGGTTGGTACACGAATATTCGGCCCGGTTGGTCGCGAACTCAGGTGGAAGAAGTATATGAAGATCGTTTCACTGGCCCCGGAGGTTCTGTAGCATGAAGAGAGGTAAGGCGCCGGTAGTCAAGGAAGGCGGACCGATGCGAATCAGGAAAGATGATGTCGTAGTTGTTATCGCCGGAGCTGATAAAGGGAAAAAAGGCAGGGTTATCGGTTCTATTCCTGCCGTGAGGAAAGTTATTGTTGAAGGTGTCAAGTTGGTCAAACGCCATCAGAAGCCGACTCAGCAACAACGACAGGGCGGCATAATAGAAAAAGAAGCGGCGATAGACGTCTCGAACGTGCAGATTATCTGTTCCAAGTGTGACAAGCCGGTAAGGATCGGCGGGAAAAAACTTGAAGACGGTAAGAAAGTCAGGATTTGTCGCTCTTGCGGTGAAATGCTCGATTTATCATAGAACGGTTAAAAATCAGTGTTAAAGACTAAATACAAAAACGAAGCTGTTCCTTCCCTTATGAAGGAGTTTGGCTACAGCAACATCATGCAGGCGCCACGTCTTGCCAAGGTAACTCTGAACATGGGGCTTGGTGAGGCGACGCAGAACCAGAAAGCTATCGAGAACGGTGTCTACACCTTGACGAGAATCTCCGGTCAAAAACCGGTGGTCACCAAGGCTCGACGCGCCATCTCGAACTTCAAGCTCCGGGAGGGAGTTCCCATCGGAGTTATGGTGACCATCCGCGGAGACCGGATGTACGAGTTCCTGGAGCGCCTGATTACTGCGGCGATTCCACGAATTCGTGATTTCAAGGGTGTTTCAGGCAAGGCGTTTGACGGCAGGGGAAACTATACTCTGGGTGTCAAGGAACAGCTTATTTTTCCTGAGGTCGATTTCGACAAGGTTGAACAGATCAAGGGATTGAATGTATCGATAGTAACCACGGCCAAGACCGACGCTGAAGGCAAAAGCCTTCTCAAAAGCCTCGGAATGCCGTTTCGGAACTAGGAAAGGTTGCTTTAACGTGGCTAAAAAATCGATGATCGCTAAACAGAAACGAAAACCGAAGTTCGCTGTGCGGGCCTACTCAAGATGTAGGTGTTGCGGGCGGCCCCGAGGTTTTCTGCGTAAGTTCGGCATGTGCCGTATTTGCTTCCGGAAATTTGCGCTGGAAGGTAAAATTCCCGGCGTAACAAAGAGTAGCTGGTAAGGAAACTAATAATATGAGCATGAGTGATCCCATCGCGGATATGCTGACGCGGATCAGGAACGCAGTGATGATAAAGCGTGATCAGCTATCAATGCCCGCTTCCGGCCTGAAGGCTGAGATAGCGGCGCTGTTGCGTCACGAGGGTTATATAAGTGGATTCAAGATAATCCGCAAGAAACCTCAAGACACCTTGATGATTCAGTTAAAGTACAGGGACGGGGCTTCGGCCATTCGGGGTATAAAGAGAATCTCCAAGCCCGGGCTTCGTGTCTATACCGATGTTAAGGATGTGCCGAAAGTTCTCAACGGAATCGGAGCCGCTTTTATCTCAACGAACAAGGGGCTGATGACCGATGTGGAAGCCCGTGAAAATAATGTCGGGGGCGAAGTCCTCTGCTACGTTTGGTGATTGCCTGTAATGTCTCGAATTGGTAAGCTTCCCGTAAAGATCATTGATGGTGTAGACGTAAAGATTGATGGTTCCAACGTTACCGTAAAGGGTAAACTCGGTACTCTCGAAAAAACGTTCCACCCCGCGATGTCCATAGAAAAGATTGACGACACCATTGTCGTGAAAAGGCCGGACGACTCCAGAACCTCAAGATCTCTTCACGGCCTTACAAGGTCGCTTTTGAATAATATGGTTGAAGGTGTCTCGATCGGTTTTCAAAAAAGCCTTGTAATCACCGGGGTCGGATACAGATGCGCTCTTAAGGGTAATAACCTCGATTTCACTCTCGGTTATTCCCACGGCATCACGGTGCCCCCGCCTGATGGAATAACTTTTGTAACTACAAAACCTACGGAAGTAACCGTTAAAGGAATTGATAAAGAGGTTGTGGGTCTGGTGGCGGCTAACATAAGGTCGCTTAGAAAACCGGAGCCGTACAAGGGAAAAGGGATCCGGTACTCCGATGAGCGGATAATCCGCAAGTCGGGCAAGGCGGCGTCCAAGTAATTTTCTTTAAGGAAAAAAATGGCTACATTAAAAAATATCAATCTTAAAAAGCGGGTTGCGCGAAAATTCCGCGTTCGAAAGAAAATATCGGGTGACTCCGCAAGGCCCAGAGTTACGGTCTATTTTAGCAACCGTAATGTCTACGCCCAGATGATTGACGATACATGTGGCAAAACGCTTGTATCCGCATCGACGAAAGACAAGGACACCCCTGTTACCGGGAAGAATATAGACGCCGCAAAGCTGATCGGCGCCCGTTTGGCCGAAAAGGCGGCTGGTCTTGGAATCACCAACGTGGTTTTTGACAGGAACGGTTATAAATATCATGGTAAAACAAAGGAATTGGCTGAGGCCATCCGAAGCAAAGGTCTTTTGAAGTGAACTTCGCCGCAAAACCGAAAAAACCGAAATACGACAACTCTATCGACCAGAAGGACAAGGAGCTTGTAGATAAGGTTATCTACATAAACCGTGTCGCAAAGGTCGTCAAGGGCGGAAGACGCTTCTCCTTTACCGCTCTTGTGGTCGTTGGTGACCGCAAGGGAAAGGTAGGCATCGGGTCGGGTAAGGCCAATGAGGTTCCCGAAGCCATACGAAAGGCCGTGGCTAACGCAAAAAAACAGATGGTAGACGTTTATATTGAAAACGGATCGATTCCTTATGAAGTCCTCGGGAAATTCGGAGCGGGTCGTGTTTTGATAAAACCCGCCTCACGCGGTACCGGTGTTATTGCAGGAGGCGCAGTCCGGGCGATCCTGGAGTCTGTTGGTGTAAAGGATATTCTCACCAAATCTCTGGGTACCACAAACCAGATCAACATGGCCAGAGCCACGATGGAAGGCCTTCAGCAAATCAAGAACCCGAAAGCTATAAGAAGCGTTCGTGGGGCGTAAGCAAGGCGTAAAACGATATGAAACTGCATGAATTAAAACCGTCAGCTGGCTCCAAAACCGCAAGGAAAAGAGTCGGACGTGGCGCTGGGTCGGGTACAGGTAAAACTTCAGGTTCAGGTCACAATGGCCAGAACAGTCGTTCTGGTGGTGGTGTGCGAAGAGGTTTTGAAGGAGGCCAGATGCCGTTGGCAAGGCGTCTTCCGAAAATCGGGTTCACGAACATCTTCAGGGTCGAATACGAAGTCGTCAATGTCGGCGATCTTCAAAAGCTGGAAATTGCAGGCGATATAACGCCTGAACTGCTGGTCCAGAACGGTCTTGTCAGGAAAAACCGCAAGATAAAGATCCTTGGCGATGGCCAACTCGATAAACAGATTACAATCACCGCCAATAAATTCTCCAAATCCGCACGAGAGAAAATAGAGAAAGCCGGCGGAAAAGCCGTGGCGCTTTAGAAGTGTTCGAGGGAATAAGCGGGATCGGCAAGATCCCGGAACTTAAAAAAAGAATACTCTTCACCCTGGGGATGCTGGCGGTTTTTCGTGTCGGCTCCCATATTCCCGCTCCTGGTGTCCATACCGAGGTTCTTGCTGAATTTTTCAGGAACATGCAAGGAACGATGTTCCAGATGTTCGACATGTTTACCGGTTCTAACTTCTCCCAGGCTACAATATTCGCCTTGGGCATAATGCCTTACATCAGTTCCTCTATTATCCTGCAACTGATGACGGTCGTAATACCTCACTTGGAAAAACTTAAAAAAGAGGGTGAGTCGGGCAGAAAAAAAATCACGCAGTACACCAGATACGGAACGGTAATTCTCGCCTGTATTCAAGGTCTGGGGATCAGCTTTTGGCTTGAGTCCCTGACCAGCCCAAGCGGCATGATGGTGGTTACCGAACCTGGCTGGAGTTTTCGCCTGATAACAGTTATCACCTTGGCGGCTGGTACGTCCTTTCTTATGTGGCTCGGCGAACAGATAACAGAACGAGGTATTGGCAACGGTATATCACTTATAATATTCGCAGGTATAGTGGCGGATATGCCTACCGCCATCCTGCAAACGATACAGCTGGTCTCTATTGGACAGCTTAACCTTATTATCATGATTGCCTTGCTTATCATGATGGTGATAGTTATTGCGGCCATTGTCTTCATGGAGTCGGCCCAGAGGCGTTTGACCATAAACTACGCAAAAAGAATGATGGGCAGGAAAATGGTGGGAGGGGTTTCGTCTCATCTCCCGCTTAAAGTCAATACATCGGGTGTAATTCCACCGATATTCGCTTCTTCGATAATCATGTTTCCGGCCACTATGGCAAACTTTGCTGACCCAACAGCTATGCCATGGATAACGTATGTGGTGGACGCGCTGAGACCAGGCGCCTTAATTTACGAACTTATCTATGTGGCGATGATTTTCTTCTTCTGTTTCTTCTACACCGCCATTATATTCAATCCATCGGACGTTGCGGATAACCTGAAGAAATCAAACGCCAACATACCGGGTATCAGGCCGGGCGCCCCCACAGCGGCTTATATAGACAAAGTTCTCTCGCGACTGACGTTTACGGGAGCCACATATCTTTCGGTAGTTTGTATAATACCGGACATACTGATCTCCCAGCTTAACGTTCCATTCTACTTTGGTGGTACCGGTCTTCTGATTATTGTCGGAGTTGGCATGGACACCATGTCACAGATCCAGTCTCATCTTGTAATGCGGCATCATGAAGGTTTCGCCAGAAAAGGCCAGTTGAAGAGTCGAAGATAAATAATCGGGGGTTTAGACATGCGGTTAATAATGCTAGGCCCGCCAGGCGCCGGCAAAGGCACTCAGGCCAAAATTCTTTGTGATAAGCATAAAATACCGCAGATATCGACCGGCGATATTCTGCGTCAGGCGATTAAGGACGGCTCCCCTCTCGGTGTTCGGGCGAAAAAGTATATGGACGCAGGCGAGCTTGTTCCTGACGAGGTCGTAATCGGCATAATCAACGAGAGAATCAGCGAGCCTGACTGCTCTGGAGGATTCCTTCTGGATGGATTCCCTCGAACGGTAACCCAGGCTGTCGCCTTGAGCGATTCTCTTGCCGAGAACAGATGTGAAATTGACGGTGTAGTCGATATCAGTGTTCCCCAGGAGTCGTTGGTTTCCCGCCTTACGGGCCGCAGGGTCTGTGAAAAATGCGCCAAAATGTATCATGTGCAAACCTCACCCCCGAAGAGCGATGGCGAATGCGACGATTGCGGTGGAACCCTCTATATCCGCAACGACGATAACGAAGCGACCATTATCAAAAGATTTGAAGTCTATAGCCAGCAGGCGAAGGCCCTTTCCGGTTTCTATTCGGAAGGTGGTAAATACAGAAAATTTGATGGCGCAGTCTCTATTGATGAACTCAGTTCACAGATATCACGGTTCCTCGCTCACTGATGGGTATAAACTACAGGTCAGCTGAAGAGATAGAGAAGATAAGGGCCGCCAACCACATAGTGATGTCGGCTCATAAACGGCTCAAGGAGATACTCCGACCCGGAGTAACCACCGCTTACCTCGATAAAGAGGCGGAGACTGTCATTCGCGATCTCGGTGGACGTCCATCCTTCAAAGGTTACCGGGGTTTTCCGGCTACGTTGTGCGTTGCTGTGAATGATCAGGTTGTTCACGGTATTCCCGACGACACGACAGTGGTTGAGGGGGACATTATCGGCCTTGATCTTGGGGCCGAAATATACGGTTATTACGGCGACGCCGCCCAGACATTACCTGTAGGTGAGGTTTCAGAATCGGCTAAGGAGTTGATGGATGTTACCGAACGGGCCCTGATGGCGGGAATTGAAACCATCACGCCCGGAAGGCGTCTCTCCGATGTCTCTCACGCCATACAAACTTTGGTGGAAGACGCCGGATACTATGTGGTAACCGCATTCGTTGGTCATGGTATAGGTACAAGCCCTCACGAGGAGCCACAGGTGCCTAACTACGGCAGACCTGGCCGAGGTCCGATGTTGAGGAAAGGGATGGTTCTGGCTATCGAACCGATGGTTAATATCGGTACGTCTGAAGTCAGGGTGCTTGACGATAAGTGGACTGTGAAAACGGTGGATGGATCGCTTTCGGCCCACTTCGAACACTCGGTTGCGATAACAGAAAATGGCAGGGATATCCTTAGCGCTCAGTTGTCGTAAAAATTGTCTTGCATATGAACTTTAATCTGTTACAATTTCCGTTTTACTGGCTTGCGATATTTCGCTTTTTCCGGGGTGAATTCCCGATGTTATGGAGATCAGGTATATGAAAGTTAGAGCGTCCGTTAAGCCGATGTGCGACAAGTGCAAAGTTATCAAACGTAGAGGCGTTATCCGGGTTATTTGTGAAAACCCGAAGCATAAACAACGCCAAGGTTAACATACAGGTAAGGTAGAGAAAAAATGGCCCGGATCGCTGGTATAGACATCCCACGGGAAAAAAGAATCGAAGTGGCTTTGACCTATATTTATGGAATAGGGCCGACAGTATCAAAGAAAATCCTGAAAGACGCTGGTGTCTCTGCTGACATACGAGTCAAGGATCTCTCTGATCAAGACCTGACCAGGCTCAGGGGCATTATCGAAAAACAGTATCTTGTCGAGGGTGACCTGCGGCGGGAGACCCAGCTTAATATCAAACGTTTGATGGATATAGGCTGTTACCGGGGGCTTCGCCATCGTCGTAACCTGCCAGCCAGGGGTCAGCGGACACGCACCAACGCCAGAACCAGAAAAGGGCCGAAACGAACGGCTGGATCTGGCAGACGTAAAGAACTGAAAAAGTAGAAAACCGGAAACCAACAGGCTGATAGCGAGGCTAACAATAAATGGCTGATAAGAAAAGCGCGGGCAGGACAACTGCCAAAAAGCGTTTAAAAAAAGTCGGGCTTAACGGCGTGGCCCACATAAAATCGACTTTCAATAATACCATCGTAACCATTACGGACTCTTCAGGCAACACCGTCGCATGGTCGACCGCTGGCGCCAACGGGTTTAAAGGCTCGCGGAAAAGCACGCCGTTTGCGGCGCAGATAGCCGCAGAGATAGCCGCCAAGAAGGCCATGGAGATGGGGATGCGGAAAGTGGAAGTATATGTTAAGGGACCTGGCCCTGGCAGGGAAGCGGCTGTACGGTCGTTGCAGGCGGCCGGTCTTGAGATAGATATTATACGTGATGTAACACCGATTCCTCACAACGGTTGTCGCCCGTGCAAAAGGCGCAGAGTGTGAGTTATTATTTCTTCGGGTCGGGATTCTTGGTTTCGCTGGGCGAAGCAGGCAGGGGCTGTGATGGCTTTTTGTCGATGAATCTTGGCGAATAGCATACCCGGACCAGAGACGACAGGAGGAAACTTGGCAAGATATATAGGCGCCGTATGCAGGTTGTGCCGCAGGGAAGGGGTTAAATTGTTCCTCAAAGGGGAGCGATGTCAGACCAAAAAATGCGCGATGGAGCGCCGCAATTACGCGCCGGGGCAGTTTGGACAGGCTCGCATTAAACTCAAAGAGTATGGCGTGCAGTTGCGTGAGAAGCAGAAGGTCAAACGAATGTATGGTGTCCTTGAGCGACAGTTCAGGCGATATTTCTCCAAGGCTGACCGCCGCAAGGGGGTTACAGGCGAGAACCTGCTGGAGTTGCTTGAATTACGGTTGGATAACGTCGTGGCGAAAAGCGGTTTTGCCGCCTCTCACGCCCAGGCTCGCCAGCTTATCAGGCACAATCACTTCCAGATAAACGGAAGGAAGATAAACATCCCTTCATGTCAGGTCAAGAAGGGTGATGAGATAACGGTCCGTGAAAAAAGCAGAAATTTGGAGGCTATCACCACTTCTCTTGAACGGACCACCGGAAAAATGATACCCGAGTGGATCGATGTGGACGCTAATGCGAAGAAATTCGTTATCCAGGAGACTCCCAGGCGTGAACAGCTTGAGATTAACATCCAGGAACAGCTCATTGTCGAACTCTACTCCAAATAACAGGCCACCTCAAAATTGTATAATTTGCGCACAATAATGAACGCTATCAAAGGCTTTAAGGAGGTTTCATGAAATCGGCTTTGCAAGGGCTGGTAAAACCGAAAAAGCTGGAAACAGACTCCCAGTCCACAACCGCGTCTCACTCGCGCTTTGTGGCGGAGCCTTTTGAAAGAGGTTTTGGGACAACCATCGGCAACTCTTTACGCCGTATGCTCCTCTCTTCCATTCCAGGAGCGGCTGTGGTAGCCGTCAAGTTTGAGGGAATTCATCACGAGTTCTCGACCATCGATGGGGTGGTTGAGGATGTTTCCGAGATAATTCTCAATATCAAACAACTGATAGTTAAAACGGAGTCTGTCGAAGACAGAACCATCACACTGAACGCTTCAGGTGAAGGCGATGTGACGGCGGCGTCTATCGAAACGCCACCTGATGTCTCCGTTCTGAATCCCGACCTGCATATAGCGACATTGACAGGCAAGGACGCTAATCTGCGGATCGAAATGATTGTTAGCACCGGTAGAGGTTACTCCCCTGCTGAGGAGAACGCCGATCCTAACTGGGACATTGCGATTATACCGATCGACGCTGTTATGTCACCCGTGGTGCGGGTCTCCTTCAGAATCGAGAAGACCCGTGTGGAGCAGTCGACCGACTTTGACAAGTTAATCCTTGATGTAACCACAAACGGGTCGATCAAACCGGTTGACGCATTGGCTATAGCGGCGAAGAACCTTAAAGACCACCTTCAGCTCTTCATCAACTTTGAAGAAGAGGTTGAGCCGGTTACCAAACGGGTCAACGAAGAGAAGATGCGGATTGCAAGGAACCTCAGGAAGAGTGTCGAGGAGTTGGAACTCTCTGTAAGGTCGTATAACTGTCTCAAGAACGCCGAGATAAAGGGCATTCTGGAGTTGGTTACGAAATCGGACTCCGAAATGTTGAAAACCCGCAACTTCGGTCGGAAGTCGCTGAACGAAATAAAGGAAATCCTCACGGAAATGGGTCTGCATCTCGGAATGAATGTGGACGATTACCGCGAAGAGCTTGAAATGATAGAGCAGGGGATAGCCGGCGAAAGCTGAGCTATCTTAATTTAGGATAAAGAATGCGTCACCTGAATAAAAAGAAAGCTCTCGGAAGGACCGGGAGTCACCAGAAAGCCATGTTCCGGAATATGGCGACTTCCCTGTTGCAATACGAGAGGATAACAACGACTCTTTCGAAAGCCAAAGAGCTTCGCCGGGTAGCCGAAAAAGTGGTCACCCTCGGAAAGAAAGGCACATTGGCCCATCGCAGACGCGCTCTCGGATTTATCCGGGATAAGGGTGTCGTGGCGAAGACCTTTGCGGAGCTTGCGGAGCGTTATAAAGAACGACCCGGCGGTTACACCAGGATCTACAAACTCGGTAACAGGGTGGGGGATAACGCTCCCATGGCAATTATCGAACTTGTTGATCGCAACCTTGAAGCGGCCCCGAAAAAACGTGTTCGCAGGATCAAGGAAGGGGAGGAAGCCTGACCCTGAGTCGGGTACCCATACCGATATTCCGGGATAGCGCCCGATGCCATGAGGGCGCTTCCCTGATTTAAAACGACAAGCCTTTTCTCCTTCCCGTTCAGGCAGTGAAGCTTTAGTTTTTCTTTGACCCTCTTATCGATTCTATACAAGTCTCCTGATGGTACCGTCATTGCCAAAAACCGTGCAACACGTTATAATGATGGTCTAAATACCAGTAGGGAAAGTAGTTGTCAATGCAAATTCCGGCGGGGTTGTTCGTTGAAAACCCCGACTGGAAACCCGGGGATTTCTTCGGTTCAATTTCCGCACTTTAATATAATCGGTGACATCGCACCATCCGCTCACGATTTTAACGAGGTCAATTGTGAAAGTATTGCTTGTCAGACCGCCATACTCCAGGTTGAGAGGCACGGGTCAGATTCCATATTTCCCGTTGGGAATCGGTTATGTAGCCGCCAGTCTTGAGAAAAACGGCATTGAATCCGCCATTTACCATATCGATGTTCTCCGAAGCTCCAATAAATCCCCCATCCTCGATGAGCGGGTTGTTTTTGATTTACGATCCCGGGCGCAGACCAACTATATGAACTCCATCGCGGACGACAACCACGAAGTGTGGAACGAGGTCCGTGAAACCCTGGCGATGTATAACCCTGACATGTTGGGTGTCTCTCTGATGACTGTAGAGTATCCGGCGGCGCTCAAAGTAAGCCGTATCGCCAGGGAGTTTAACCCTGCCATCAAAATCGTATGGGGAGGGTTCCACGCTACGTCGATGCCGGAAAGTTCTCTGGCTAACGACGAGGTTGATATCGTGGTTGCTGGCGAAGGGGAGGTTACGACCGTAAACCTTTGCAAGGCCCTTGAGTCGGGAGGTGATCTTGACAAGGTAACGGGCCTCTACCTGAAAAAGCCGGACGGTACGGTCTACTCGACCGGGCACACCCCTATAATAGAAAATCTTGACGATATCCCGCACCCGGCCCGACACCTGAGGCTCTACCCGGAATCGTGGGAGCCGCTCTACCTGAGCAGTCTGGTGACATCGCGGGGATGTCCTTTCAGATGTACCTTCTGTGGCGCCAGAAACTTGTGGGAGAAAAAATTTCGGCAACGTAGTCCGGAAAACGTCGTGGAGGAGATCCGCTCGCTAGTGGAGAATCACAAAACGAACCACATAATGTTTTTCGACGACACTTTCAGCTTGAAGAAGAGCTACGGCATGGCCATGTGCAAGGCCATCTCCGAATCGAAACTAAACGTTGTCTGGACCACCGGCACAAGGGTGGACAAGGTGGACGAGGAGTTACTTGCCGCCATGAAAGAGGCCGGTTGTGTATATATCGATCTCGGCATAGAAACAGGCTCCGAACGGATGTCGAAAATCATAAAAAAAGACATTACCAAAGAGATGGTGCATAAGGCTGTCGGCATGATTAACAGGAGCGGAATCGCATCAAGCGCGTTTTTCATGGCCGGTTTCCTGGAGGAGACGTATGATGACCTTCAGGATACGCTCGACATGATTAAAGCCATCGATACCACCCATATTTCGCTCAACGTATGGGACCCGATGCCGGGTAGCGACCTCTTCGATCAGGCGGTGGAGCTTGGCGTTGTGGCGAAGGATCAGGATTTTGCCGATTTTCCGCTGTGGCCCGACCGTCATTTCGCCGCCCGGATGGACCCGGAAATCTTCACTGAGAGATGCAACGAGGTCGCCGCTTACGTTTACGATTACAACATGAGTTTCAGGGCGTATTACAGAAAAGTCAGACCAAAAGTCCTCACACTGCTCAGGCGTGATCCGGGATATCTCGCATATCGGATTGCGGGCAGGATGCGTGAGTGGGTGAAGTCGAAAAGGTCGAGAAACTGTAATAATTGATCGTGGACTCCCTTAACAGAACAGGAACAGATTTGTGAGAACAACCCTCATAGCGCCTACTCCGCCCGATGTAGCGGCGTTTGGTGTACGGACCCTCTCAGCTTACCTTAAAAAACATGGCAAGGATGTGCGGGTGATATTCCTGCCCGGCGGTGTTGAGAGTTTCAAATACCAGGAAGGTTTCAGGTACAAATACGAAGACGCGATCATCGAGCAGTTGATTGAGTTATGCCGGGGTTCCGGGTTGCTGGGTCTCTCGTTCATGAGCAACTATCTTGACCGTGCGATGCAACTTACCTCCGTTCTGCAAGAGGCGCTCGACATACCGCTGGTGTTAGGTGGTGTGCATCCCACAGTCATGCCTGAAGAGAGTTTACAACTCGCCGATATAGTTTGCGTGGGGGAGGGTGAAGAAGCCCTTCTGGAACTTGTCACGAAGATCGAAGCGGGCGAAGATTTTACTGGGATAAAAAACCTGTATGTAAAACGTGACGGCGAGATAATACGTAACTTGAAAAGGCCGCTGGTGCAGGATCTCGATTCGCTTCCGTTTTTCGATTTCGGTCTGGACGAACATTACATTTACGACAACACCACCGGTCGATTGGAGCCGATGACCCTCGACCTGCTGGAACGTTCGTTCCCGATGGAGCCACATATCGAAGGGAGTTTCAACGACTCCTACACCCGGACCAAGTCGTACAAAACGATGACAACGAGGGGTTGCCCACACCATTGCACGTTCTGCGCGGAGAAAGCGCTGGCCGACATATATCCGGGGGAAAAATATCTGCGTCGCAGAAGCGTACCGAATGTCATTGAGGAGCTTTTGTGGGTCAAGGAGAACCTGCCGTTTGTGGAGTCTATCTTTCTGTTTGACGATGTTTTTCTGGCGCGGCCTACGCCGGAGATAGTGGAGTTTGGCAAACAGTATAAAGAGAAGATCGGAATGCCATTTCATATTCAGGCAAGCCCCAGCACCGTTACGGACGAGAGGATAGACGCTCTGGTGGATGCGGGAATGGTTTTTGTCGAGATGGGGATTCAATCGACTAGCCAGAACGGCAAAGAGTTATACAAACGAAAAACGTCGGAGCGAACCATCCTCAAGGCCGCTGACGTGTTGGCAAAACATCTCGACAGGATCTCGCCCCCTTGTTACCACGTTATTCTCGATAACCCGTGGGAATCGCCGGAGGATACGGCGGAGACTTTGCGGACTGTCACAAAACTTCCGCGCCCTTTCTGGCTCAAAAGAGCGTCGCTGGTCTGTTTTCCGGGGACCGAGCTTTATTACAAAGCCAAAGCGGACGGCATCATAAAGACCGAAGAGGATGAGTGGCGGGAGATTTACGCAAAACACCTGCACACCCCGAAAGGGACATACTTGAACATCCTGATGTATCTGGCCGGGTTCTCATATTTTCCCCGGTGGATTGTAAACCTGCTGGCTCACGAGCGGCTTATCTCGTTGCTTAACAGGGGCGCTTTATCGGAGTTTTATCTGGCGTTAAATCGGCTGGGCGAGATGTTGATTGTAGTTAACAAAGGTATCAAATCGGTTTTCCGGGGCGACTTCGACCGGATCGCACGATATGTGTCGAAACTGCGCTCGAAGACGGCTTGATCTACAGACATAATTTATTTTTTTCGCAATGATATCCGGGATGTTATACTGCGAACGATGAAACGTAACATGACAACAGGAGGAGCCTACCTTCTTTCCCTCTTTGATGTTGTCTCATCAATAGCCACCGCTATTGATATGGTCAGCCCCGCGGTTGTAGCTCCCTCTCTCACCCCGGTGTGCTACAATGAGGATGCCCGTCTCTGTTCCGATATCGAGGTTGTAGCTCCCTCTCTCACCCCGGTGTGCTACAATAATCAATCACTTCACAACGGCGGTTACGGGTTGTAGCTCCCTCTCTCACCCCGGTGTGCTACAATGGAACATCGGGCGCAGAGACGTGAATCCGAGTTGTAGCTCCCTCTCTCACCCCGGTGTGCTACAATCATCTCGGCGAAACCCGCGCCAGCTTTGGCTGGTGCGGGTTTTCGGTCGGGAGAAAAGGCTCAGAACAGGAGCATCTGGTCTCTTGTCACCTTTTTTTCCTGAAAACTGGCCTTGCCAATGAGAAGTTTCATTCCGGCAAACTGCTTCTCGCTTATCTGGAGGCAACGAATAGAGCCCTCTTTCGGCAGGTTGGTTTCCAGACGTTTCATATGCTTGCCAGCATCGTCTATGCCGTTGACCAATCGGGCATAAACCGACCATTGCACCATGTCATATCCGTCCTGAAGCAGAAAACGGCGAAAAAGAACGTACGCCCGTTTTCTCTCCTTCGTAGTAACCGGTAGATCGAAAAATACAATGAGCCGCATAAATCTCCTGGTTACCTTGCTCATGCGCTTTTATCATCACTGCCCCTCCCGGAAAGCGGGAGAGCCAGACGATCATGCGAGGCCCCTTTGAGTACAATGGCGGACAAACCGGCCACCATCGTATCAACAGAAGAAAGTAGCGTACAGCAACCCTCTCCGGTATGACTGGAAAGGAAAACATCCATATGCAAAGCCGCCACGAGGTAACCTTTGTCGTCGGGTTCAAGCTTCCTTTGCGGTTCATCACCATAACGGCTCATAACATGGGCATCAAGTAAGGGACGGTACGGTTCGATCAGGTCATCAGCCAGATTAAAGCTGTCCTGCTCGTTGTGGTGAAAAATACCGAAGGCGGGAAGAAACCCGTGGGCGACAAGAGAGCGAGCTATGGTAGCGCGGATCACAGCGTAGCCGTAATTGAGGGCTGAGTTATAGAACCGATCCTGCGACCTGCAAAAATCAGATCCAAACATGGCCCGAAAATAAATAGCGGCTACTGTGGCTTCGACATTGTCCGGATCACCCGATCGAACACCGCTGGAGAACTTGCGCAGTCTGGCGGCTCTCTCCTCGTTTCCCAGCCCCGACAGCGTTTCGGCCTGATTGAGCGTCTTGAACTGAACTATGCGTTGCCAGAGTCTCTTTTTTTCTGGCAAGGAGAGGCCAAGCTGGGCCGTCATCACCTTTAGCGCCCGGCTGTGTGGCAGATAAGGGAGTAGCGCGCCATTGGGCATATGGGAACGGCCCACGGTGAGGGTAGTTACACCCTCCTCGGCAAGAGCGGAGAGTAGCGCCGTGTTTAGCTCTATTTCGCTGTGGTCCAGCACAACAACTCCCATATCTTCCAGCGGAACACGAGCCACATCGCCATTCTGGGTTATCACCAGAGACCCGCTCTTGAGAGACAGTTTGGCCGGGCGTGTGATAACGACACTTCGCCAGCCCATAGCTTATGCCCTTTGTCCTCTGGCAAAGAGTGGACGGCGATGTTCGTTACGAGCAGGATACAGCCTTCCCATTATGTCAACATGGAACTTCTCAATTGCTATGGCGTTTTTGATTCCGTTACCTTCGATAAGTCCATCTTTTCCAATCCGCCTGTTACGGTCATGAGTCCATATATTAATAGCCGCCGTACTACGATTCAGACTGCCGAAATAACCTTCCCGAACTTCCTTTTTCAGGGTAAGGCGCACCCAGTCGTTCGGATACAGACTGAAGAGGAACTCGCTACTCTCGTCCATAACCTCCCAATCAATTTCAAGCTTCCCCCCAACAGCGGCGCGATTAGGGAGTTCCTTCCGGGTGGCCTGGTGGGCGTAGATCGGAACGCCATAGAATTTCTTCTTTTTCCGGAAAATGTCAACCCGGAGCATGTCGCCGTTGTCAGCAATTCCACCACGAACCGGAATACCGCTGTTCTGGCTATCATTTGCCAGTTTTACACTGCGTATGACAGGCGCCTTCTCCGGATCGTGGGATGGCTTTCTTAATGGCTCCTTACCCTTGCCGAACGCCTTTTTCCCGTCTCCGCCATATTGCTCAAGACGATTACGGATAGCCTCCACAAGCTTTTTGTCACGGTCGCCTCCAACGATCCGCTCAAGATCCTTGAGTTTGAGGTTTTCGAGTGGTGTTTTGATAACCGACTGCTGATTTCCCCTGAGAGAGCGTATGGTTTCTTTATGCGCCTCCCCTGATCCCCGGCGTTTTGGCGGTCGTGAAACACGCATTGGTGGCGGATATTCACCCTGGCTGTATCTGGATATTCCCTCCAGGGCGGCGGCAGGATCAGGTGAAAGACGGCCCAGAAGTTCCTTTCGAAAATGAGGCCAGGGTTCCGGAAAACGTTCCTCCGCCAGTTGCAACATATCATCGTCCAGGATTTCGCCCGTTTCCATATCAACGCAATCACGCAACATTTCCACTTCGCGTCGCCGTGAATGATCCGCCAAACGCTTAACCAGCGACCTGCTTGCGGCGGCTACAACAGCGGCATCAAGAGCATGGTGCAGGTCACCATGTTCACGTTCTTTCAACAGCCCCCAGCGTGTGCGCAGAAAGGCGGTCAACCGCCCGGAGACAACAACGCAACGCTCTTTTGCGTCACTCTCAGGGCGCCACTGCAAGTATGTTTCGAGCATTCGTTTGAACTCTCGGCAAATATAGCGCGTATCGTTCAGATTCCGATCACGGAATCCGCTGGCCTCCTCTTTACCAAAATTGATGCGTAACATCCTGTCCCGTTTTGCCTTTCGAATATTTTTGGCTCCATGTGTCCAGGCAACAAATCTTTGCCATTCGGGGCTTGCATCCTTCCCACCAAAAAATTCAAAAGGGGTACGATTCCCCTTGTCCTGATTGCACCGGGTATGAACCGCAACCTTGTTGTTCATGCTGTCATCGAAACTGCGGGAAAATGGCAAGATATGATCCACCTGGGCGTAACCTGGTTCGCAGAGTCGCTCTATGGATAGGGCCGATTGGCAATAAGGACACTGGCCCAGCTGTTCCCTGAAAAGGCGATATTTCAGAAGATCGTCCTTCCTTGGTTCGTTACCATGATGGTTTATAAACTGTTCACGAATGGTGGCCTTTTCTTCCTGAAACGCTTTCTGGGAACTCGATATGTCCCTCCTCTCGCTGAATGGCTTCGAAAGGTCGCGGGCGAGCTCAATGTGAACCGATATTGGAGGACCGTGTTTCCGAATTATGGCATTTACCAGTTTCCGGGCCTGATTCAAGGCTCGACGCACCACAGGATTGGTAATAGATGTTTTGTCTGGTGGAGGCAGGTAACGATGTTTCGCGGAGCCTTCATCCGGTTGGCTGTGATTATATCCGGCCAATGTCGCGGCTTCATCGTAACGGTGTCCCAATTCCATCAAGGGAAGTAATTTCTCAATCGCCTTTTGGGAAAGACGAATGAATTGCGTAAAAGAAACTCCCAGAATGGCCTCGATTATCGGAGCCTCGACACCTCGCTCTGATAGCCAGGTGCGGATGTCATCGTCTTCCTTGTAACAGGTGAGCGCTTCTCCAATGGTATCAAGACGGTCTGGATCGGCGGAATCTCGCTCCCATTCCGCCAGGAGTCCCGCTTCCGCATAGGCTTTGCGCAATAGGTGATATTCTTTGGCCTCAAAGAAAGTTGACGTTTCCGGGTCTTTCTCGTTCTCCGACCCCTTGTTTTTCCTGCTACGACCATAGGAACAAAGGTTGAAACTTTCAGATTGATCAATATCCAGCTTCTTTCTGACCTGTTTGAACGTGAGCTTGGATGTGAAGAATGGCAGGTTGATAATCTGCCATCGCTCATCATCCGTCAGGTTTCTTTCCCCTTGAGGGCCACGAATCCTGAGATTGTTTAACTTCCCCAACCAGATAAACCGCTGTGATCGATAACCAGCTTTGGGGCCCCGATATTCTTCCTTTTCCAGCGTGCATTTGCCTACCATCTGGCGAATGCTATCACCGCTATGCGTGGGTCTCCTCGCCATAAGAAGGTTCTGTACAGATGTTTCAAACTCCAAATCGGCATGGGGAGAACCGAAACTACGTTGCCGCTCGAACAGCACGGTAAGTTCTTCAAGAAGGTCTGCTCGTAACAACGTGTGGCTGTAATCCCCTCTCTTGTTTCGTTTCGCCTCCCGGTAGAGGGGGTCTTTGGCAATCATCTCTCCCGCCGTGCGCCACCCTTTATCCCTTATTCGGGCCTGATTATTTGCCGCTCCAGAAAGCATTTGTCCAGCTTTATCGTCTTCCTTTGCCTCAGATTTACGGTTGGACTGAAATCCCCTGTGTTTGACAATGTGATATATGACCGATGCCCACTCTTTACCGTTAAGGCGCCGGTCGAGACCTTCTGCGCGAAGATCCCAGAGGGATACGTTGGTGAGCCAAAAAGATTCAGGAGCTGCTTCTTCTATAATACCTATTCGCAACATAAATCGGGCAAGGCGTAAAAGGCGAAAGGCGCGCCTGCGAATACGACGACGAACGCTACGGGCGTCACGCCTCTTTTTATTGAGAGATTCCCCCGTTTTTGGAGCTTCCGCCTTATCAAAAGTACGGACGTACAAATCGCAAATATTTTCCGCCTCATAGGAGATCAGGGCGGCGCCGACAGAAGCCATCCCGATATCAAGACCAAGAATATAGTTAGAATTTTTTAATTGCATATTCCCCCCAAAAGATATAGAGTATGCGTCAATAGTAGCATACCGGGGTGAGAGCCGTTGCTATAATAAGGGCATCTTCTTACGAAGATGACCCGAACCCAGACCCAACTTAATCGTTGGGTCTTTTTTTTTTGCATAAGCCTCGCTACTTGAGTTTCGCTAAGAATATCCCGTACGGTCGAGAGATTCCCTCTTCAGGCTACTGAAGAAAGACTCGGCAACCCAGCAGTTCCCCCGTCGACTCATGCTGGGCAGAAGTTTGTGTGAACGGCAGAACCGCTCCCAATCGCTACTGCCATATTGGGTTCCCTGATCCGAATGAATGATCATTTCAGATGCAGGCTTCCGTCGCCAAACCGCCATCAATAACGCATCCAGCACGAGTTCCCTGGCCAACGTCGACTTCATTGACCAACCGATGACCATGCGGGAGTAGAGATCAATGACGACGGCCAATAAAGCCATCCTTGCCAGGTCCGAACATACGTGATGTCGGTTACCCACGCCTGATCCGGACGTTCGGTCGTAAACTCTCTTTGATGAAGAAGGGTTAAAAGCCTTTCCCAAATCAAAAGAAAAAGCAGGAGCCGCAATCCCTTTGAACGACGAAATGAGGGTTGTTATTGCAGAAGCGTTGAAGGGTAGGGTGTATGGCCCAGATGATTATGTTTTTCTAAACAAAGGGAAACCATATACGCATAACGCCCTCTCTCTTATTTTTCGCAGAACCAGAGAGATGGCAAAGTATGAAGTCACGCTAAATGAGTTCGGAAGGCATTCCTGGGCAACACAGCGGTTAGAGGAAGGGTGGAGTTTTTCTCAGGTGTCTATGTTCCTTTTGAACAGTGCGGAGATGGTTGAGAAGAAATATTCAAACATAACTCCAGCGGTAAGAAAGGCCATAATAAATCTTCACAGTGGATCATGCCTGAAAAAGAAAAATGCGCGAAAATAAGATTAGACTAAGTCCGCGGTCAAGGTTTCTGTGGAAAACTCAGAGATAACATATTGAATAATATAAGAAAAGCCCTTTGCTCACAAGGGTTCGATTCCCCTTGGGGCTACCATAACTCATTGTTTTTGTTGGCTCAAAAAGTTGACATAACACTTCTGCGGTCAAGTCACGGTCAATTTGCAGTTCCAGTATCAATTCTGATATCGCTATTTAAAACGCTCTTTTATTTGTTTTCTGCGTCCATTCTGCATAAATTCATTCTCAAATTCACCTGTCCAGCGGAGAAACGCTGTGAAACCAAAGACCGACACATTCCGAGACTACCGATATTTGCACATGGTCATAGAAAGAGACGGCATTCAGGGATTTGTGAAGTTTTCCGTGCCTGCCAATCGACACCACCATTAAATAGGGTGTGGAACCGTTGGAAGATTGACATGGAAACCACCGGAAAAGCTGAGGTTGCAGGAAGAAGCCGAAAAGCACGGGCAAGAATGGGACGTGGAAATTGAAGAACTCGTTGGTGGCGAATGGTTTTATGCCTGGTGCGTTGGAGGTGTGAAAGAGACATCGAAAGACCCAACTATCAGCAATTGTAAAATCGCTAGGAATCTGTGGACACTTTCTCTGAACGGAGGGAGGTCGCAAACAATCCAATGGTTTCCCGAAATAGATGACTTCGTTTTTATGGATTTAGGTCCACGCCCTGCATGGGCAGACCCTGCACAAATTGAATTGCTTTGAACACCCATAAGGAGAAAAGAACATGGCCATAATTTTATTTTCAATCGCCACAGCCCTCGTGACTATAACTTACGTTGCAGAGGGAATAAATGAAGATTTATTTTGTTAAGCCGAGTGTTGAGATTATGCGTCACAAGGACTCTGGAGTGCACCCCTTGGACTGGACACTAATCCGACAGTTTTAGGGTGATCTGTCCTAGTTCCTGTTTTCGTTCTTCATTTTGCAATATATCCTCAAACTCAACCGGCGGCAAGTAGTTGATGCCGGAATGTACCCGCTTGC
>JAJDBK010000078.1 GCA_029261405.1 Nitrospinaceae bacterium | reverse complement strand
GCAAGCGGGTACATTCCGGCATCAACTACTTGCCGCCGGTTGAGTTTGAGGATATATTGCAAAATGAAGAACGAAAACAGGAACTAGGACAGATCACCCTAAAACTGTCGGATTAGTGTCCAGTCCAAGGGGTGCACTCCAATCAGGCGCACGGTCAGCCACGTCAAAGATACTGACTCCGGAACCTTAAGAAACCAGGGCCACCGACGGAAACACCAGACCGGCCCCGCTACAAATGCGGCGCCAATGAGAAACGTCATCATACCTTCGAGAGCGTTATGTAGCCAATGCCCTTCAGACACCGGTATCAAACCATAAACAGTCTCGATTTCCTCAAAAAACAGCCAGAAACCTCCCCAGGCCAGAGTCGGGGGAAAAAGTAGCTGTAACGCTCTATTCCGAAATCGATTCATCTGATATTTCCCGATGGTCTTGTTCCACACAATCTTATCCGAACGGGAATCAAAGAAAAAGAAGTATACTGGACGAAAAGTAATTGTTATCAGTATCGCAAATGGGCAATCAAGCTGGCGAAAAACTTTCTCAATGGAACCTAGGTGGCTGGCTGGGCGGACTGCTTGGCGGCACGCTCTGGATGTTCCTCGCGGCAATCGCGATTTTCCTGCAGATGGCGGCGCCGATCTATGGATTCCTGATATGCCTTGTAGCGTCCACGGTCATCCTTCTCGGCTGGTTTCTCTGGCAATATCAGGATTCGTTCGACCAGCGTTCCGCCATGCTTATCCTCATAGCCGCGTTGTATCCCGCAACGATGTCCACGCTCGCCTTCATTCAGCTCGCAAGTATTGATAATTACCGGGTTGACGAGTGGTGGTACTACTACATAACGGGGATATTCCTGTTCATAACCATGCAGTTCACATTGCTCAAAAAGAAAAAGCCAATAGAGCCCGCCGGGCCTCCGGAGACGATCCGTACGTTCGGTCCGTCAGACATGCCACTTACCAAAGAGGGCGTAACACAAGTCGATGACGGATGGTGTATCGAATCGGAAGAAAAACGGCGCGTCTCTCTTTTCGAAGCGCCTGTTTCCGGTATCGAGCAGTGTCAGGTTACCTACCGTGCAACACTAAAGACCGTTGACGCGAAAAAAAGGGTCTATCTGGAAATGTGACGCCGAGCGCCGGGGCGTGGTGAGTTCTTCTCCAAGGGGCTTCACAACGCCGTAAAAGGAACGAACGACTGGGCGTCTTATGACATCCCTTTCCACCTGAAAAAGGGAGAGCGGCCCGATCTGTTCAAACTGAATATTGTATTCGACGGACCCGGAACCGTTTTCATGAAGGATATCGAGCTTTTACAAACCCCATTCAAATAATGATTGACGCCTGTCTTTCAGCAATCCAGCCACAAATCACCCAATATCGGTTTGACTAAAGAGGGGAAACGTATTAGAATGTTCCATTGGTGGCAATATTTATTATCTTCGTATGCGTATCAGAACTGCGTTATTAATCGTTGCGTTTACTGTTGTGGCGGGCGCTCTTTCCGTCCGTACTGTATCTGCGGATGTCTACATGGTCAAAGATAGCCGTGGCATTGTCTATTTCACCAACATAATGCCCAACAACACCCGTGGTAAAATCATAAAGACCATCTCGCGTAAACAAGCCAGCCTTATACCAGCCACTATAAAACCTGACCTGGGCATGTCGATGAGAGGTGGGCGTTACGACACCATCATCCGGGGGGCGGCTCGCAAATATAATCTCGACCCTTACCTCGTCAAGGCGGTGGCGCAAATCGAGTCTGGTTTCAAGCGGTTTTCCGTCTCCTCCAAGGGGGCGAAGGGTCTGATGCAACTCATGCCCATCACCGCAAGGGAACTGAAGGTCAAAAACGTTTTTGACCCGATGGAGAACATTTACGGTGGCGCAAAGTACCTCCGTAAAATGCTCGACCGATTCGATGAAAACCTGAAACTTGCCATCGCCGCCTACAACGCCGGACCGAGCGCAGTGACAAAGTACAAAAGCGTTCCTCCCTACCCTGAGACGATCCGCTATGTAGAAAAGGTCGTTCGGGAATACGACAGGCTGAAGAAAACCAGGTTCAACGTGGACATGGCCTCCGCCGGGGAGACGGAGCGGGCAAGACCGGCAAGATCAAAAATCTATAGATACAAAGACAAGAGTGGAAGACTGGTATTTACCGACGTTCCGATGACCGGCGCCAAGGTTATCATTAACTAGTCGCCTGCCAGGGCTGAAACGACTCTGTTTCTTCCATCTTCCTTGGCTCTGTAGAGAGCTTTATCCGCTTGGGCGATGAGCTCGCATCGAGTGAATCGAAGGTGGCGCCATACTGCGCCACACCGAAACTTGACGTGAAGGTAAGATCCACTTTCCCTTCATATGTAACGGTGGCGACATCCGATTCCCGGACCATATCGCGCATAGCCGTAGCGACCCGATTTAATCACCTCATCCCCTGTGGCATGGCCGTAGGTGTCGTTGATAAGCTTGAATTTGTCGATGTCGAGCATTACCAGAGAAAACGGATGGCCGTGGGCATTGTCCAGAAGCGCTTCTCCTACTTCAAAGAACGCCCTCCGGTTTTTTAATCCCGTAAGTAGATCGGTCCGGGCCAATAGATCCGCTTGTCCCTTGGCTTCCTTGAGTTTATGGTTGAGTAGAAGTGTGTAAACGGCGGTTTCATGAAGGCTGAGACCGACTATAGTCATAAAATTGACCAGGCTTTGCTACCCCAGCTTAAGGAAACCGGCAGTCCAGAGATGAGAAAGCGCGGAAAAAGGTTCTCAATCCGTTGCCGGTACATAGTCAGCACGCACTCCGGGAGAATGCCCTCTTACCCCCTCCTCACCAGGAGCCCATAATTTCCGATTATTATACATGGTGTTGGGAATCTCAGGATCATACGACCACGTTGTCTGTGAGCCGTTTATCACCTATATAAACCGCCACATAGATCAGCGTTTTTCCTTTAAAATCCTCTTCCCGCAACGTATCAGCGTCCACCACAGCTATGAAATCGACCTTGGCAATTGGCTCTTTAACAAGCAGGGATTCGAGGTTACGCACTAATCTGGTGCGGGTAACACCCCCCTTCTTTATCAGCCTGGCGATCTCCTTAATCGCATTCGGGATCACCACTGCGGCTTTCCGCTCCTCCTTCGTCAGCAATGCGTTACGAGACGATAGAGCTACTCCGTCTTTCGCTCTTTTGGTGGTGACAGGAACGATTTTCACCGGAAAATTGAGGTCGGCTGTCATCCGCTTTATGATCGCAAGCTGGTGCGGGTCTTTCTTGCCAAAATAAGCCCGGTCCGGTCCGACGATATTGAAAAGTTTCGCAACAACGGTGGCCACAGCCTTGTAGTGCCACCTGATTTTCGATCCTTCCAGCCTGCCGGTCAGCTCTTTTACGGAGACTTCGGTGTCGTAGCCGTCTGGGTGCATATCCTTATTTTCGGGGGCGAAAACATAGTTGACCTTAAGTCTTTCGCAGATAGCCTTGTCCCTAGCTAAATCCCTCGGATAGACCTGATACGCCTTCGTTCTGAACTGTTTCGGGTTTACGAAAGCCGATACCACAACGATATCGTTCTCCTTGCGAGCTTTTGCTATGAGCGATTCATGCCCTTCATGAAGGTATCCCAGGGTTGGAACAAATCCGATGGTGTGTCCCGCCATTCTCTCTTTCAGTAGCGCGGTCCGCATCCCGACAGGTTTGGTGATGATTTTCACAGTTTTTCCGATTATCTGATGGTTAGTCCGTAATTAAGGAATTGTAACCGCTTTTTGTAGCGGGTGATGTACCATAAAGCTACCCATATGGAGACGCTTCGGAGGATAACATGAACAAGTCCACACTCATCGCATTGGCGTTGGCGCCACTATTTTTTACAGCCTGTGTCGCTCCCCAGCCCACAGCAAGAGTAACAAGCTCTGGTGGTCCGGGAATCGCCCAGGCTCAGCAGGAGAGATACGACGGTCCAAAAGCCCGGATCGCCGTCAATAAGTTTGTCTACAAAGCCGCCAGAGGCCATCGGCGTATCGGCGCTGGCATGGCTGATATGCTCAACACCGCTCTTTTTCACAGCAACAGGTTCATCGTTCTCGATCGTCAGGACCATGGCGACATCATGAGAGAGCAGGACCTCGGCGCGTCCGGGCGGGTGACTCAGGGTAGCGCAGCTCCCATCGGCCAGATGGAAGGGGCGGAACTGCTGGTCAGCGGAGCTGTAACGGCGTTTTCCCCCGATGCGTCAGGCGCAGTTGGTGGTATCGGCGTACCGCTCGGCGGAGGCGCTGGTGTAGGGGTTGGTGGTGGAAGCTCCAACGCATACATTGCCATAGACGTAAAGGTGGTCGATGCGAGAACAAGCCGGATTGTGGCGGCTGTCACAGTGGAAGGTCGGGCGACAGATTATGTCTCAGGTTTCGGTGGAGCGGTCGGTGGTGTTCCCCTTCCTTTCGGCCTGGCCCAATACGCCAACACCCCTATGGAGAACGCGGTACGGGTATGTATAGTCAAGGCGGTGGACTATATAGCCAGCCAGACACCGGCGAGGTATTACCATGTTAACCAATAACATTTTTGCGGTAACGCTGGCTCTCTTGCTGGCGTTACCGATTGGCACAGCTTACGGAAAGACTGTATCGACCAGCAACGTAAAAGCGACCCAGATCAGGATCGTTCAGTCTGATCGCGCCCAGCCTTACAAACCGGCCACAGCGTGGGGGATCGACTCCAGATATATCGGGCCGGGAGAAATCAGAAAACTTATCTCCATCGATATCTATCTCGACGCGGAGAATCGTATCTCCACGGTAAAAGTTATTCGTGAGACAAACGTTGGCGACAAAGTCACGCTCCTCTTCAACGATGTGCTTGAACTTTCGATCCAGTCTCTCGGCGCTGGGAAGATGCGTCCCCACAAGGAGATTCCGATCACAGTCCGGACAGCGGACGAACTGACATTTCCGTAATCTTTTATCAGATGCGCGCAATCGTCCTCGATGACGACAGAGTCAGGCTCGATTTAAACCGGTCAATCCCGGTTCGTGAACCTGGCGAAGCGCTTATTCGCGTTCTTTACTCAGGTGTCTGCAACACCGATCTGGAGCTTGTAAAAGGATATATGGGATATCGTGGGGTTATGGGACACGAGTTCGTCGGTCGGGTCGAGGAGGCGGACGATCCCGGTATGATGGGCAAACGGGTTACGGGAGAGATAAACCTGCCTTGCCACGATTGCGGTTATTGCCAGAGCGATAAAGGGAATCATTGCCCGAATCGAAAAGTCCTCGGCATTCTGGGCAAGGATGGCGCTTTCGCGGAGTACGCTACATTACCTGTAAGCAATCTTCATATCGTTCCCGATGAAATCTCCGACAAGGATGCGGTCTTCACCGAACCTTTGGCGGCGGCGTTCAGGATCATCGAGCAGGTCGATATAAACGAAGATACGACAGTAATGGTAATGGGGGACGGCAAACTCGGATTGCTGATAGCCCAGGCGATGGGCGCCACAGGCTGTAATCTCACCGTTGCCGGAAGACATCCTGACAGGCTCGATCACCTGAAACAAAACGGTATAAACACGATACTGGTGAACAATAAGGATAAAACGCCGGAAACAGAAATCCTCTACGACCTCGTGGTAGAGGCCACCGGATCGAAAAACGGTTTTAACATGGCTCTCGACCTCGTAAGACCGGAAGGGACTATAGCTTTAAAATCGACCGTAGCCGATACCGCAAGCATCGACACAAACAGACTCGTCATCAACGAGGTAACCATGATAGGCTCCCGTTGCGGACCTTTTACAAAAGCCCTTTCCGCCATGAAAGATGGAAGTGTAAAGACCGACTGGCTTGTCAACGAAACCGTACCGTTGGATAATGGTCTCCGCGCCCTCGAACTGGCGGAGCGCCGCGACACAATAAAAATACTCATTTCCATGGATTAACGAAGTCAGATGTATCCCGTTCTTCTCTCTGTTGGCCCGATCACCCTGCACACTTATGGATTAATGGTGGCGTCAGGGTTCATGCTTGGAATATTCCTTACCGCCCGTCTTGCGAAGAAAGAAGGAATCGATCCGCAAAAGGTCTACGACATCTCCTTCTGGATAATTCTATCGGCCATTATCGGGGCGCGGCTGTTTTACATTATTGTTAATCTCGATTTTTTCCTCGAAAACCCGGTCGATATTTTCAAGTTGTGGCGTGGTGGGCTGGTCTTTTACGGGGGGTTGATCGGCGCTTCCATCGCCGTAATTGTCTGCGCCAAAAGATATGATCTGAAACTGTGGCAGTTCGCCGATATCGCCACCCCCGGCCTCGCCCTCGGCCACGCTGTGGGCAGGGTCGGATGTGTTTTCGCCGGATGTTGCTACGGCAAAGCGACCGATGTCGCCTGGGCGATCACCTTCCACAACGCCGATTCGTTGGCCCCTGTGGGAGTTCCCCTCCACCCGACCCAGCTCTATTCTGTCGGAAACGAACTGCTCCTCTTCGCCCTGCTGATGGCAATGCGGAAATATAAAAAGTTTGACGGACAGCTCTGGTGGACATGGGTAACCCTCTATGCGGTTGGAAGGTCTGTCATTGAAAACTATCGGGGCGATCCGAGAGGTTTGTGGTTCGACGGTATGATTTCCACATCACAGATCATAGCGATTCTGGCGGTCCTGATAACCATGGGATTTTTCCTTGCAAGCAAACGAAAGAAAGCGAACGGTTAGCCTGATTCCCGATACTGTCTTTTGCGTCGATGACCTCAATACAGGTGAGCGGGTCGATACTTATCTTGCCAGCGTTGAGCCGGACCTCACGAGGGCGCGGATACAAAAACTAATCGGCGCAGGTTCGATCCTTGTTAACGGGAATAATATCCGCTCCTCCCACAGACTCAAGGCTGGCGACCAGATTGCGGTAACCATGCCGGAGCCTCTCCTGTCAGACATCAAGCCTGAAAAGATCGACCTTGATATCGTCTATGAAGACTCCGACGTTGTGGTCATTAATAAACCGGCGGGCATGGTGGTCCACCCGTCAGCCGGCCACTATTCGGGAACTTTGGTAAACGCTCTTCTGGGTCATTTTGGCGGTGATGATCTCTCCACTATAGGAGGTGTTATCCGTCCAGGGCTGGTTCACAGGCTCGACAAGGATACTTCAGGTGTCATGGCTGTAGCCAGGAACGACAAAACCCACCAGTCGTTATCAGAGCAGTTGAAATCGAGAGAGATGTCGCGGATCTACCTCGCTCTGGTCAAGGGAACGCCGAAAAATCGGGAAGGAACCGTAAACGCCCTGATCGGAAGAGCCCCGGCGCACCGGAAAAGGATGGCGGTACTGCAATCTGGTGGGCGGGAGTCGATTACCCACTATAAAATTTTACAGGAATTCGGGAAAGTTTCTCTCCTTGAGGTCTCGTTATCCACGGGACGCACTCACCAGATAAGGGTCAGCCTGCAACATATAAATAACCCCGTGGTGGGCGATCCGGTCTATTCGAGGGGAATCGGAAAATTCCCCATCAACAGGCAGGCTCTCCACGCGTGGAAAATCACCTTTATCCATCCGACCGATAAACGGACCATGACATTCGACGCGCCCCTTCCGAAAGATATGACCGACCTGTTGCATTCGTTTGGCGGAGACGCTTCCCCCTATAAATGAGCTTGCCTGACAGCCCTTTTTTGTATAAATTTTTTCCATGACCGAAAATAACATTGAAGCGCCGGATAAGAACCGGATAAGTACGGCCCGCAAATGGGTTATGGCGATAGCAAGGGGTATCAGTTTCCCGATTGTTGATCTTTTTTTCAAGGTGTTCAACCGCTCCCAGGTGATAGGAGCGGAGAATATTCCGAAAACGGGGGGTGCGCTTTTCGCCTCGAACCATGTATCGGGTGTGGACACCATACTGATACCAGCTTTTGCCATAAGACGGTTTTCGACCATGCCGTTCATGGCCCCCGGCAAAGAGGAGCTCTTTGCAATCCCGATAGTCAGGAGCATAATTTCGATCTGGGGCAGTTTCGCCGTGAAACGCCGATCCCGCGATATCGAATCGATGAAACGGATCGCATACTACGCCAATAACTATCAGGTGATGATTTTTCCCGAAGGGACAAGAAGCAGAAACGGGGAACTGTTGCGCGGCAGGTCGGGCGTTGGCTGGATCATATACAAGGCAAGGCCGGTGGTGATACCAACCCTTGTCATCAATACGGATCACTACTTCTGGCCGGGCCGGAAAACGCGTTGGTTTAAAGTCCCCTACACAGTGGTCTTTGGCGAGCCGATGAACCTTGATCCTTTTTACGAAATGCCGGATAGCAAAGCCACCTCACAAGCCATATCAGACGCTATCATGAGTGAGATCGCAAAACTGCGGATGGAGCATCAACCGTTATACATTGATCCTCCCTTGTTGACAGGGTTCAATTACGAAAGAGAGAAAGCCTGATGCTCACGTTTGAAAAAGAAGCGCGAAAACGAGGTTTTTCCCATATAGCCGGTGTTGATGAAGCGGGCCGGGGGCCACTTGCCGGACCGGTGGTAGCCTCGGCGGTGATCCTGCCGGAAAAGATTGAAATTCCCGGCTTGACCGATTCAAAAGCCCTGACGGAAAAAGAACGAAACCGTCTGTTTCCTGTAATAAAAGAGGTGTCGGTATCATACGCGGTTCACGCCGTTGACGCTCCTACCATAGACACCATAAACATCCTTCAGGCGACAAGGCTTGCCATGCTCGAATCGGTAAAAAAACTTGGTGTGACCTGCGACATGATTCTGATCGATGGCAACTGCGCCATCGATTGGCAAGGTGAACAGAAGACCATCGTCAAAGGGGACCTCCTGTCATTGTCGATAGCCGCCGCCTCGGTTCTGGCCAAGGTCACACGAGACAAGATGATGGTGGAACACTCGCAAAAATACCCGGAGTACGGTTTTGAGAAACATAAAGGTTACGGATCAAAAGCGCACAAGGAGTCGATAAGAAAACATGGCCCTTCACCAATCCATCGCAGGACGTTCAAGGGCGTTAAGGAGCATTGCGTTCTTAACCTCCCGTTCCCAAAATAATGGGACTGCTCAAGAAATTCCGCGACACAATAACTTTCGCCCGGCACAGGCTCCGAAACGATAAAGGCCATACCGCCCTCGGACAATTTGGTGAGGATCTTGCCGTCAACGCACTGCTTGCCGAAGGATATTCGATACTGGAGAGAAACGCCGTCATCTACGGACGGGAAGTAGACATCATAGCCATAGAGAAGGAACTGCTGGTGTTTATAGAAGTCAAGACGAGATCGAACCACTCATTCGGGAAACCGCTCCAGGCCGTTGACAACAAAAGACGAAAAAGGTACAGGAAAGCGGGAGACCTTTACCTGGTTAAGAAGAAACTCAAGAATACAAGTCTCAGGTTCGACGTTGTGACTGTCGATTTTACAGGCGGTGATAATCCTGAAGTCACGATTATCAGGAACGCTTTCTGACTACTCTTCCCCCGGTTCAAACTTTACGTTGTCAAGATAGTTTGCCAGTTCTCCCACAAGACGCTCCGCCTCATCAGAATTGCTCTCTTTGGCGGCGATCTCAATGCCAGCGCCGATTCTTGAAACCAGCTTGAATCCGTAGCTTCCGCCAGATCCCTTGAAACTGTGACCTGTGATCCTGACAGTATCAAAATCGGAATCGGCCAGCGCTCTCCTGATCTTTTTTATATCCTCTCTGGCCGACTCGAAAAAGAGCGGAACGATACCGATCAGGTCGGGATCAACTTTTATTATCTCTTCATCGTTGTTCATTGCTTGCAACCGCCGCAAAACGAGTTATGGTTTCGACCAGTTTATCCCTTGTTATCGGTTTTGACAAATGTCCATCGCATCCGGCTTTTAAACAACTTTCGATATCCTCCGTCAGCGCCTCCGCTGTCAGCGCCACTACAGGTGTCGGGCTCTTTCGGTTCGTTTTCTCCCAATCCCGCATCTTCGTAGTAGCGGTCCGCCCGTCCATCACCGGCATCTGCATATCCATGAGAATCAGATCGTATTTTCCTGCGATGAATTTCTTCAGACCGATCTCACCGTTTTCCGCCATGTTAAGCCTGAAGGGTGTCTTCTTCAGGAAAGCCTGAACCACCATCCGGTTGTTTTTCGAGTCTTCCACCAAAATGATTGAAAGTGACCGACGCCGCTCATCCACCTTCGCTGGTATGTCGGTTATATCGACAACCGGTTTGTTGTTTTTTGAAAGCGCCTGAACAGGAACTTCAAGGGAAACGGTGAAGTTGCCCCGATTCGATCTTTGAAATGTCGAGAATAGTGTTGATAAGAGTCAGGAGTGTCTCTCCCGCGTTACGAAATACATCCACATATTTGCGTTGTTCCTCGTCAAGATCGCTTTCGGCGAGAAGCTCGGCCATGACACTCAGGAGCGAGTCGTACACCTCTTCTGGCTTGATGACCCTCTTCGGAACCACAGGAACCTTTACTGGATCCATCCACAGGTTCTTCTCCGCAAGGGCGATTTTTTCCAACAGTCGATACGACATCGCCAGCGCATGGTTCGGGTGTTTTCCTTCGGTTTTTGCCGACGGCTCAACCTCCATCGGCAAATTCTGGGTCATCCGCAGGAATCTGGTCACCTCACCTTTGGTAAACACCTCTATTTCGCCGGTCAATCTCAAGACCAGTTCGTACACCTCCTCTGGAGTAATCTTCCGTGATGGCAAAACGGGCACGGTAACAGGCCCCATATGTTCTATACGCCTCAAACGACTTATTTTGTCAAGAACCTCAAGCCCCTTCTGATAGACATGACGCGGAGACTTGCCGTGCTGAACAGGAATTGACGGCCAGTTTGTTCTGATGTTCTTTCTCTCACGAAGAGCTTTTGTTTGGAATTGAAGCGCCTCCACCAATACGAAGACATCACCCGGTGTTTTGCTCAAAACCTCCCCTTCGGCCCATACCGATAGAGAGAGTGTGAAGGCTACCATGAGCGACAAGAGATATTTGGGGGAAAATACGATCTTCAACATCACCTAGCCTGGATTGTGTATAGGAGCGATTTTAAACCATCGTAATAAATAATTCCATATACAGCCGCCGAACAGGGCCTCACTCGTTTACGACCTCAACCATCATTTTGTGAATCACTCCGTTTGACGCCACTATCTCAGGTGTGAAGATGTCGGTAGGGTCACCGTCAGCCCGGGTCACCTCTCCACCCGCTTCGGTTACCATCAACGCGCCACCAGCCATATCCCACGGTTTAAGGTGAAACTCCCAGAACCCGTCCAGCCTGCCGCAAGCCACATAACAAAGATCGAGCGCCGCCGCTCCGGGTCGTCTGATAGCCTGGGCTTTCATCACCATGGCGGAAAACTCCTTCAGGTTGTTTCTGGCGACGCTCTTTATGCCGTAAGGAAAACCGGTCGCCAATAACGAATCGATCAGTTCACCTGTTTGCGACACCTTGATCGGTTCGCCATTCAGAAAAGCGCCTCGCCCCTTTATCGCGGTAAACATTTCGTCCCGGGTCGGATCGTAGACAGCTCCAACACTCCGCTCCTTATCTATAGTGAGCGCCACGGATGAACAGTAGACCGGAAACCGGTGCGCAAAGTTGGTCGTACCGTCGAGGGGATCGACGATCCAGAGAAACCCGTTGTTACCCGCCGACTTGTCACTCCCCTCCTCGGCCATGATTCCATGATCCGGGTAAGCGTCGCTTATCACTTCCACAATCGCTTTTTCGCATTTCAGGTCGACTTCTGTTACAAGATCGATCTCACCTTTGCGCTCAATATCGAAAGTCTCTCCACCTGCGTACTCCTTCTGGATTTCACCCGCCAACAGGGCCGCCCTTGTTGCAACGGCCAAAGCCAAACCGAGATCGAAAGAGTTTTTTTTCAATCTAGCCTCCTCTCTATCCATCCACCGGCTGCCACTACATCGCCATGGTAAAAAACCACGGCCTGTCCCGGCGCGATAGCGGATACTGGTTTTGCGAACCGAACTTCAAGCTCTCCGGGGCCACACGGCTTGATCGTCACAGCCGCCTCCTCCCTGCTATGCCTGATTTTTGCCGTAACCTCCAATTCAAGCGCTTCATTTTCAGGTATTAACCACCTTACACCTCCCGCCACAAGACCCGATCCGAGCAGGTCATCCGGGTAACCAACGGTAATGCGGTTTAACACCGGATCGATTTTCGTGACGTATAACGGTTTAGAGTGGCTTATCCCAAGACCGCGCCGCTGGCCTATGGTGTAGTAAGGATATCCCTTGTGCCTGCCAACAACCTCACCTGTGCTTGTTACAATATCCCCTTCGACCAGTCTGAAACCGGCTTCGCTTTGTACAAGCTTGCCGTAGTCGTTGTCGGGTACAAAACAGATCTCCTGGCTCTCCTCTTTTTGAGCCACGTTAAGGCCATACTTTTCCGCAAGGTTCCGGGCGCTCTCTTTTGTATATTCGCCCAACGGGAAAAGAACGTCACCCAACCGGGAAGGGTCGATGGAAAACATGAAATAGCTCTGGTCTTTATCCGCGTCCACTCCTTTCAGCAGCGCTGGACGGCCCATAAACTCTCCGATCCGCGCGTAGTGACCGGTGGCGACATGGCTTGCGCCTATCTGCGCCCCTTTAGTAAAGAGGTGATCGAACTTCAGCTCCTGGTTGCAGAGCACACAAGGGTTTGGTGTGCGGCCTCGCAGATACTCCTCTACGAAATAATCAACCACCTTCGCCTTGAACTCACCCTTGACGTTCAGGGTGTAGTGAGGGATTCCAATTCTGTCGGCGACTCGTCGGGCGTCTTCGGTATCCTCAAGGGAGCAACACGACTTCTCACCCGGTGTTTCGTCCCAGACACGCATGGTTACACCGACAACTTCACGCCCGGAATCTTTCAGAAGAGCGGCGGCGACAGAACTATCGACGCCTCCACTCATGGCCACAAGGACCAGTCCGTTTTTCATAAGGAATTATCTTTCCAGGTACCAAGTGGCGCAGAAGGAGCGGAGCGGGAACGGTTATTCTCCCGTCACAGATTATATACGCCGGGATTCTCGGCTACTTTACCGTGGCAGGTATGCGTGCGCTCTGGAAGTCTCCGCTCCCCCTCGACCCATATCGTCGCTCCCCTCCACAAGGGCGTTAAGGTCGATAACGATATCGTTGAGGCTTTCGGCCTGGGCCGACAACTCCTCTGACGAGGCGGCCGCTTCTTCCGAGGTAGCGGCGTTCTGTTGGGTTATGCCATCCATTCTGGTCACAGCCGCTTTTATCTGGCTGATACCATCGGCTTGTTCTATTGAGGCGCTGGTGATCTCCTCCACAACGCTTGTAACCTTGTTGATGCTGATGGTGATCTCCTCCAGCATTTTACCGGTTTTTCTCGCTCTATCGTTACCGTCACTTGCTTTGTGTCTCGCATCGTCAATGAGGCCAGCGCTCTCCTTAACGGAGCTGGCCGCTCTCTGGGCCAGGTTTCGGACCTCTTCGGCCACCACGGCAAAACCTTTACCATGCTCACCGGCCCGGGCCGCCTCGACAGCGGCGTTCAACGCCAGAAGGTTAGTCTGGAAAGATATCTCCTCGATCACCTTGATAATTTTCGATATCTCTTCGGAAGACTTGTTGATAGCCTCCATGGCCTGAATCATCGAGACCATCTCGCTGTTGCCCGCATCCGACTTCAATTTCGCCTCCTGGGCCATGGAGTTGGCCACCTTGGCGTTATCGGCGGTCAACCTTGTCTTGTTTGTCAAATCGTCAAGAGTGGCGGTGGTCTCCTGAAGGGAAGAGGCTTGTTCCGCCGAACCTTCGGCCAATGTCTGGCTTGCGTTGGATATCTCGTGGGAAGCCGCGTTCACCTGTTCCGCTCCGGATGAAAGTTTTTCTGTTTCTCTTCTCAACGGGCCGATAATTCCTATCTGAATAAAAACTCCGAGCAGGGTTATCAGGAGCAGGTTTACGATTCCGGCTATATACGTTGACCACCGGATATATGTCTGATTAACGTTAGCGAGGTTCTGCAAAATAAGAACAAGATCGTCGCTCGCTTTTCGCAACTTGTTGGCAAGAGCGCCCACATCGTCGCCAAGCCGCTTTCGGTCTTCCGAACCCTGGATGAGCGTACCAAGTTCCCCCGCCTTACGCCAATATTCTCCTGCGACCCCTTCGATCTCCGATATTTTATTGTGTGCGACCGAATCGGTTATAGGCGGTATTCTCCTGAAAGAGTTCATACCAAGGTCAGTTGGGCACTCTCCACCAGATTTTATGGCGCTCAAGGTTTGTGTGAACAGTTTTTTGGTGTTCTCCGCTTCTTTCTTCAGCCCCAAAGCCGAAGCTTTGGCGTTCGCCTGAGTCAGCATTCTTTGACGACCACTCATATTTACGAGAAAAGCGTCGTTCTCGGCGCTGTTAAGCGACCAGGTTACTGCAACTATATTGATCGCAACGCTAATAACTATTACAGCCAATCCGGCGAATAACTTTATGCGAAGCGAAAATCCGTTAAGAGCGTTCATCGTGATCCTTATTTTCGACTGTATAACCGGTTGATTTTACATGATTGGGAAGAATAAATATATAAGAATAACCTTTACTATAATCAGGAACGAAACGTAGAGAATCGACGCAAAATTTACGAGGTGGACCGATTGTAATATTGACCCCCTGTTAAGCGTAGAATAGTCGTCCCCAATGTATGGTCGATCCACAGACTCTCCTCTGTAGCGTGCCGGTCCGCCCAGTCGTACTCCCAAAGCTCCCGCCACAGCCGCCTCAGATATAGCGGAATTGGGACTGTCGTGCGCATTGCCATACCGAAATGTGGCCTTACGCGACCCGGTCGCGTTCATGCCCGACAACAAAGCCCCCAGCCATACAAAAGGGGCGGTGACCCTCGCCGGAATAAAGTTGGCCACATCATCCAGTTTGGCTGACGCCCTGCCAAATAGCAGGTTTTTTTCATTTTTATAACCGTACATGGAGTCGAGAGTGTTTATCGCCCGGTAAACCATGGCCCCAACAGGTCCGAAAATCACGGCGTAAAACAGGGGGGACGTAACACCATCGACCATCCCTTCAGAGACGCTCTCCACACAAGCGCGGGTTATCCCCTCCTCATCAAGGTTCGCCGTATCACGACCTACCATCAACGACAATCTTTTACGCGCAAGGTCAAGCTTACCCTGCGCAAGGGCGTCATGAACCGCTAGACCATGATCGGCAAGGTCACGCAATGCAACGGAAAAGTATATGAACAACGCAGTTACGACAAACTCGGAGACCCATCCTACGTTTCGAGCAAATGCTGTAATGGCATAAGTAAGGGCGCCTGTCGTGACAACGACAATCAACCAGAAACAGAAACCGGCTACTAACCGGCTCTGTATTGCGCCTCTGGCAAAGGGTTCTATAAACTCAGCGTATTTCCCTATCAGCCTTGTCGGGTGAGGATACCCTCGCGGATCGCCAAAAATCAGGTCCGCCATCAAACCTGCGATTATTCCGGCCAGTAGCGTCACGATAAGGCTGACATGGCAATCAACAAGATCGCTTCAGTAATCTCGCACAATGCGCCATAGTTGTCCCCCGTTACACCGCCAATCTTTTTCAGACAGTAGAAATAAAACAGGGCCGTTGTCATAAGATAGATCACCAGAATCAACATCACTGAACCTGTAAAAATCAGTGACGACACCACCATCCATGCCAAAGCCCAACCGGCGTTCCATCCTGAGCGATTTTTCAGGAACACCGATCCGAGATTGACGCCGTCCCTCTGAATGTAATCACCAACGGAAATTAGTGTCAGCATGGCGCACCTGCCTCCAAGGGCTGCGATAAAAACAGCCGAAGCAATATTCCATTCCTGTATGGATAGTAGCGCGGAAACTTTCACTGCCAAAACGCTTACGATAGCCAGACTGCCAAACGAACCGACTGCGCTGTCTTTCATTATCCGGAGGATATCCGCCCTCTTTTTGCCCGAGAGAAAACCGTCAGCCGTGTCTGCAAGGCCATCCATATGCAATCCGCCAGATATCCACGACATCGACAATACCGTAATCACAACCGATACAGTGAAAGGGAGAAACAGGCTAACGAAGAAATAGATAACCAAGAGTAACAAGGCTATCACCATGCCGACCAGAGGGAAATAAAAGGGCGCATGAGAGAGATCAGCCTCACTGCCGTGAGCTGTGCCCGGTACTGGCAGGATTGTCAAAAATGATAGGGCGGTAATAAAACGTCGCAGGAAATCTCCCATCAGGATTCCGTTTGTACCCTTATTTCAGTTTCACAGGAAGGCCGGAAACGAGCAGTACCACTTCATCCGCCTCCTTGGCTATGGTCTGGTTAACCCTCCCCGCTATATCAGAAAATACTCTGGCAAGTTCGTTATCAGGAGTTACGCCAAGGCCAACCTCATTGGTAACAAATATAATCGAGCCGTCAATTTCCCGGAATGTGGCAAGTATTCTCTTCATGGTCTGCACGATTGATATCTCGGTTTTCTGAGGATCGGTAGAGGCAAGACTTTCCATCATGTTGCTTACCCATATCGTAACGCAATCGAAAAGAGCTACACTTGACCCTACCGGAAATAACATGTCGGTCGGGATAAACAATGGTTTTTCAATTGTCGTCCATCGTTTGGTTTCGCGTTCAGATTGATGACGTTTGATCCGCTCTGACATCTCGTCGTCCCGGGCTTCGGCAGTGGCGATATACACCAGCCCTCCAGGATTTTTCTCGGCTAACCGTTGGGCGTAACCGCTCTTTCCACTTCTTCGTCCACCTGTGACCATTATTATCTTTGCTGGCATATTTCTAACTAATAAGAAACGGATTATCTGGTATCGCAATGCCTTTCAAGGTAGCGCCACCGTCGAAAAGCTCAAGAGTTGTGATCGAGCCGTTCGGTATCGAAAATATGGAAGCTTTTTCAGGTGGAAGACCCAGGAGATTAACCGTCAGGTGAAGTATTACGCCTCCGTGTGTAAACGCCACGATTCTTTCCTCCTCTGCCCCCCTGAACATTTCCGCAAGCTTGCCGAGCCTGTTGAAAAAATGGGCCAGACTTTCACCATTCGGAAAAGAAAAGTCTTTTTTATATGTAAACCAGTCGGTCAAACCTTGGCTGTCCGACTCCTCAATCCGCTTTAAGGTCATCCCCTCCCAGTCACCAAAGTTTACTTCCCGCAATTCATCAATTATTTTTACAGGGATAGAACCAGACGCGATTTTCGCCGTCCGTAAAGCTCTTGAAGATGGACTACTGTAGACCTTGCCTGTGATGGCGTCACCAAAATAATTCGAGATGCGCTCGGCTTGTTTAATTCCTTCCTCGTTTAGATCCGAATCGCCAGAACCGATAAGTACTCCATCCGTATTGGCGTTTGTAATGCCATGTCGAATAAGATGGACAGTGGTGACAGAGTCTTTTCGGGTAGACAATAATGCTCTCCTCTGGACATCAGCCCGGATTAAATATTAAAATCCGGGTTAAAATTCTTATACACACAAACAAAAAACGCTGGTGTTAAACCAGTCCTGCCAGACCTTATTAACACCAGCGTTCAATAACTATATCTTACGTCTTTTCAATCACTTGAAAGACAGACGCAAAGCCGGATTCAGGTTAATCCTTGTTGTAAAGACTCCTGACATACGCGGCCGCATCCTTGATCTCTTCTGAACTCAATGTACCCAACCAAGGAGGCATCATTTCGCCTTTCCCTTCGGAAATAATGCCAATGATCGCTTCATCTGAGATAATCAGCTTTTTGGTTGTGTAGTTAACCATTTTCGTCTGAAGGATGGCGGCCAGAACACCATTACCCTCACCTCGTGGACCATGACACGCCACACAGGACTGCCTGAAAATCTCTCGTCCCCGGCGAACATCACCTCTCATCCGAAGATCGGTCTGAGTCAGCGCCAACACATACGCCGCAACCTCACGAAGATTTCTTTCTGGAATAACAGTTTCCCATTTAGGCATCCTGGTGTTTTCCCTGTTGTATCCCTGGATGAGTCGCAACAACTCCTGGACACTCATACTCTGGTATTTGTCAGAAGTAAGGTTAGCAATCCCATTTTTAAGCTTCAGCTTTTTTGAGAGCGGACCTTTACCCATACCATCCTCACCATGGCACAAAGAGCAGTAAGCGTTAAACATGCGTTTGCCCACCAAGAGGTTCTCCTTGGCTGTCGCATCGCTGGCCGAGATGGTGGATAGAAAAAAACCAACTACGATAACAAGCCGGTATGTAAAGCGAAACATATTGAACTCCCGAGACAAATTAATTCCGATTCTGTAGTTTCATGACGTGAGCGGTAACTTCCCAAGCTTCCTTGTCGGAAAGGTCTATCTTATAGCTGGGCATGATACCAAAGCCCTCTACTATTCTCTGGAAAATATCACCTTCAGTTAGAGACAAGACCGCTTCATTCATCAGGTCGGCAGGTCTCATTTCAAATTTATCGGCCACCGGAGCGCCAGATGTCGTACCATCAAACCCATGGCAGGGCATACAGTATATGTTGTACAACTTCTCCCCGTTCACCAACAAGTCTTTTTCTTTCAAGTATGGATTCGTCAGGAACATGCCATCCACATCCTCATAGTTTGTTCTGGGAGCATTCATACTCACGGAGTTAACCGGCCTCTGAATTCTCGGAAATTCCTGATACTTGAACGATATCTGATCATATTGATCCAGATCCCAATTTTCACATCCGGTCAAACCGACCAGCAATGTCAACGCGATAACGGCTAGTACTTGCATTAGAAGTTATTTTTCCCTTTGTGTACTCTGTAAGCTCCCATTTCTTCCATCATTGCCGCCGCTCGATCCTGATCTTCCGTAGAGTCGAGCTTAACAAGAAGGCCCAAAGCCCCATCGCTTATGTCTGGATCGTAGGCCCGTTCAGTCCAGTTAGGCAACTTGCCAAAATAGAATATAGACAACAATGATCCGACAACAGCACACGCCAGCGTCGTTTCATATGTAATGACCCCTGTCGGCATGTATGAAAACGGTGGTTTGCCGCCAACATCCATATTCATGATATACCCGGTACCACCCGCAAGAGCTATACCGAGAAAAAATCCGCATATGCCAAGGAGGAATGGAAACAAGTACTGCTGTTTGTACACCTCGTGGTGCAGTGTCTTGTCGTCTACAATCGCCCCGTCCGGATAAGCCGCCGAAGTCAGTGATTCGATCTCGCCATCCTTGAGGTCGAACTCCTCCACAACCCTGTCAACCGTTTTTGTCTTGATCGCGACCTTACGGTAGAGACCAAGAACTGTATAATGATCGCTCATAATCCTACTCTCTAGCCTGCACTCTCACGGAGTGTCTGCCAATCTTCATGTCTCCTGAGATCACGACACCTTCCTTGACATCGGCCATGGTTACAATTGGGAACAGCTTTATAAAAATCGCATACAAGAATATAAAGTATGCGAAAGACGCGGCAATGATAGATAGTTCAGTTCCTGAAGGCAAATAATCGGTCCACATGAACGGGTTATCCCTGCGGGTCAGAACAGGCACCACTATCAGATAACGCTCTGAGTACATGCCGGCATTTACCAGCAGACTCATCCAGAACATCATATAGACGTTACGTCGTACCCTGCTCCAGGAGAGCAGGAATATGTTGAGCACAGAGCCGCCCAGCATAATCCAGAGCAGATGCGGGAATCTCTCCCCCTGCCAGGCCCACATATGAGCCTCCTCCGGTTTGTGGGAGTACCAGGTTACGATATATTCGTTTACATAGAAGTATGTCCAGATGATCGCTATTACGACCAGCAGTTTGCCGAGCGCATCGATATGGAGTATGCGAATGACATCGTCAAGTTTGAACAACCATCGCAGAACTATCATCAGAGTGACAACACCGGCCACACCGGAGTAGATGGCGCCAACGACAAAGTATGGTCCGAAGATCGTCGTATGCCAGCCGGGGGTCATGGTCATCGCAAAGTCCCACGATACGATCGTGTGAACTGAAGGCGCTATCAGAAGGATAATGACAGCCAGGAAAAGAGACGCCTTGTTGTAGACCATCCACTCCCTGTTACTGCCACGCCATCCGAGGGCGAGAAACTTAAGGTAATGTTGTCGCCAGTTGTTATTGGCTATAGCCCTGTCGCGTGCGATGGCGAGGTCGGGAATAAGTCCCACATAAAGGAAAGTCATTGAGCCGACCATATATACGCTGATGGCCATCATGTCCCACATAAGCGGCGACTTGAACTGTGGCCACAATGTTCGCTGGTTCGGTAGTGGGAACATGTAATATACACGCCATAGCCGACCGACATGGATCAGCGGAAACAGACCAGCTACCAACAGCGAGAAAGCCGTCATAGCCTCCGCCGCCCTTAGAATCGGCCTACGCCAGTTGGCGTGGGAGAGTCTCAAAAGGGAGGAGACAATAGTGCCTGAGTGAGACATCCCGACCCAGAACACGAAAGTGGCAATATACGAACCCCAGAAAAGAGGCTCGTGCATGTTTGTTTGTCCAAGACCATAATATGTCTGAACAGCAAACGTCGCCACACCCTGGGCCATGATAAGTGAAAGAGCGATTACAAATATAAAATACGCCTTGGTCGTATAGAACATGGGGCGTAATGTGTGATCGTTGAATTCTTTCTCGTCCCGAAAGATATCAGCGTCATCGTAGGTCGATCTTACGACCTCCGGGACCGCTTCCGGATCACGAATATCCTCGACATCAGTCAGATCGTTAAACGCCGCCTTATGCTCGGCGGAACCGTGGGCGTGGCCTGAACTAGTAGACATTTCCAGAACCTCCCTTCAGGTATAGGACCGCTGGGTGCGTCCCTTTTTCTTCAAACAATCTAATGGCCCTGCCGCTGTGCGCCAGATCGTGCACCTTGCTGTGTGGGTCATTAATATCACCAAACGTAATAGCGTTAGTGGGGCAGGTCTGAGCGCAGGCCGGCTGGATGTCACCATCCTTGACGGGCCTTCCTTCGTCCTTGGCGAGGTCCTTGCCTCTCCTGATTCTCTGCATGCACATGGTGCATTTTTCCATTACGCCCTTTTCGCGAACGGAGACATCAGGATTAAGTTGGTTCTCCTGATTTTTCTCCCACTTGCTGTCGTACCAGTTGAAGAAGCGGGCTGAATATGGACAGTTGTTTCCGCAGAACCTGGTGCCGATACATCTGTTGTACACCTGGACGTTAAGACCTTCAGGGTTCTGGTAGGTTGCCCAAACAGGGCATACCGACTCGCATGGCGCAATGTCGCAATGCTGACACATCATCGGGAGAAACCTGACCTTTACATCAGGATAGGTTCCCTCTACATATCGTTCGATGCGTAACCACTGCATATTACGGCCATGTTCGACCTGCTCCTCGCCTACGACAGCGACGTTATTCTCCGCCTGACAACCTACCACACATGCGCCACACCCATTACACCTGTCAAGGTCAATGGTCATAGCCCATTTGTAGTCGTTCTGTTTCTTATAATTGAAAAGCTTCACCTTTATCTTCCCCATCTGGGTTACCGTTTCGCAGTAACACGACCGATCCCCCGGCTTTTTTGACGCTTACCATCTGTGATCTTGCGGCAAGACCTCCTGACGCTTCGTCCATAGAGAGTCCCAGCAGGTCCATCGCGTTTGCGCCTCTGCCGTTAGCCATCTCTCCGTAATTCGTATGTCCAAAACCAGCCGGAATCGAAATGACGTCCGGTCGTAAGCCTTGATAAAGATACGCAGGTCCCGTCACCGAACCATGGACTGACGATACTGTTATCAGATCACCCTCGTTTATGCCGAGTTTCCCGGCCTCACCGGTGTTGATCTCAATCCACCACTGCCACATCACAGTTGTAATGGGGTCTGGAGACTCCTGCAACCATCCATGGTTCACTCCTGAACCCCGCCCTGCAAAGACGGTCTGATAGATATGCAGATGGTACGGATGATCGTTGGTCCCCTCAAAAACCGGTTCATCGGAAGCAAGATTTCCCTTGAACGCCCAAAGTTTATCACTCGCTGGCGTAGCAGTCAGCTCCGTATCATTTTCCGAAGGCCACGATCCGCCACGCCTGAGCAGGAAGTTCCACGCCTCTTTATCAGAGAGCGCGGGGGGTATTTCCAGCATTTCCGATCGGAAAGCGCTTATCACTTTCTTTATATACTCTTCGCCATTGGCGGCGGGTATTTTCAAGCCCGCTTTTGCGCCAGCTTCGAGCAACGAATCGGCGGCCGCCTTTGTCTCCTGAAACTTCTGAACGACCGGCTGACCGAGATTAAGAGCAACAACACCAGGAACGAAGTCCGGAATCTGGGCAGACCACCCTTCCAGCCAATGGTTGTCCGGGAGGATCAGGTCCGCCTGATTAGCGGTCTCGTCCATTACATTTGCAAAGGAGACTACGAAGGCAACCTTTCCGAGCGCGTCCTTGAATTTCAAGGCGTTCGGTGTGTCGAAAACCGGGTTCGTATTATGGATCAAGCCGACCGCATATTCTCCGGCGGCCATCTTTTCAGTCAGGCTTTTCAGCTTGGCGAACGTCTGTTTGCGCGGGGCGGGGCCGAACCATTCGAGCATTCTGTCTTTAAGATCCTGGTCGCTCTCAGGTGTACTCCTCGGTTTGGCCGTAAGTTTCTCTTTGCCGATCTCGTAAGAGATCATATTCAGCAATTCTACAGCGTCAAGTCCCGCGACACCGTTGGAGTATCCTGTCACGCCATCGCCCGCTATGACGATGGCCGGCGCTTCATTAACGAACGGCGCCGCAAGTTTATACAGCGTCTCCGCATCGACATCAACCTTTTCGGCGACTCGTTCCGGCCTGTATTTTCTGAGGGCGTCACTATAGCGGCCCAGTGTATTTCTGGGGATGGCCCGCGCCAGCCCTTTTTCTATAACTCCATCGACAACTACGCTTGCGATGGAAAGAGCTATTATTCCAAGCTGTCCCGGTTTCGCGGGAATCCACTTGTCACACGACACGGCTGTCGATGAAAGACGACTACCCATGTAGACCATCCTGCCTCTGCTCGACGGACGATCACGCCTGCTGGCGCCGAAAGATCTACTATAGAAAACCGGGCTACGATCCCACTCAAAGATATCCGCCCCAAGCAAAAGCGAGAAATCGGCGTTTGCCATATCGGGATAAGGTGTCTGCGGAAGCCCTGTGAGAGCCGCCCCCCCCTGACGCAAAGACTCGGCCCCGGCATCATGATTCGAGGCTGAGACAAATTTTTCAGAATCCTTGAAGATCGCGTTGGCAACGCCGGCTGTCACGTCATTGGAGCCGTTGTTCAGGAAGAATACACTCCCCTTGGCGCCAGCCAGTTTATCACTCAGCACAGTGACCGCCTCTGTCCAGCTAATCGGCTTATAGACACCCGACCCGCGCTCACCGCTCAGGAGCATGGCCGATTTGAGTCTGTCCGGGTGGTAGACCTTCTGAACACCCGCCTGCCCCGTGGCGCAGGCTTTGCCGCCACTAATCGGGTGACCTGGATTCCCCTCCAGTTTCTTGGCTCGTCCGTCAACTGTACGAATCATCACACCGCAACCGGCGTTACATTCCTTGCACGTTGTCGCGTACCAGAACCCGTCAACGGGATTGACCCCGTCATCCGGCGGATTTACAAATGGGACTATCTGCTGGGCGGTCTGCCCACAAGCCCCGAGCATACCGGTGGACGCCGTAAGCGCCCCTAGTTTCAAGAACCGTCTTCGATCCATTATTTTTTTCCCTGACTAGTCACAACTAGGTGTGACATGTCCAACAATCCGTTGGCGCTTCGTTATCGCGATGGCACCCTATGCAAAAGCCCATCTTGAAATCATTCGAGCGCCCAACTACATCCACTTTTTCTATCGGCCCATGACATCTCTGGCACTTGAAGCCTTTTTTAATATGCCTTTTATGGTTGAACCAAACATGATCCGGAAGATCAAAAACCTTTTGCCATACAATTGGCTCCTTGTTTTCAAACTTCTTTGCTATTTCCACTATCAACGGAGACTCCGCCTTCACATACCCATGACAATTCATACATTTTTCCGCTGATGGAATTCCGGCCGCCTCGGTTCGGCGAGCCAGGGTATGACAATACTGACAAGGGATCTTGTTGGTCCCAGCGTGCAATTTGTGCGAAAACGCTATTGGCTGGGTCGGCGTATGAGTTCCGAACCAGAAAGGTCCGAAATAGAAAATAGCGAGGAAGATGTGGAGTCCAACGAATATTGCAGCAAGAGCTCCCGCCACCATTTTCGCGGTTGAAGAGAGCGAGTTCCAAAAATTCATCCAGCCCTACCCCTGAAATCCGTTTCGTAAATTAATTGTCTGTATATCTATCGCAATCGCAAACATAAAGTCAAGCGGTCAAACGATATTAATTCGCTCAACAGGCTTGTGCAAATATGATTCCATAATAATTCAAAGGTACTATTAATATCACCATCGGCTTGCTATTAGCGGGGATTCAACACAAATCCAGACAAAACGATTCAAAAAAAATAATATTTTTTTTTCAAACCCCATAAACATTTCTTTCAATTCAACATTGTGGTTACATGAAATAACTGATCGTTTTGTTTATGCTCAGGAGTCTATCGGACTTATGGGTTCGTTAGCGAGTAGTGCGACTACCCCGGGTGGCTCGGCCACAGCGATAAGGTTTTGAGTCAGATTTATTGCGCTTTTGAGGTGTAATCGCTGTGGTCGAGCCACCATATCGCCGTGGTCGAGCCACTTTGTAGCAGAATCATCCTGAGTCCGACAGACTCCTGGTGGGAACGCACGAAAAAAAAAGACCAGTCACCTTCGGGACAGGAGACCTGACAGGTTGGAAAAAAGCAAAAACCGTGAGCCGACAGCAAATCAAAAATAGAGGCGGATCGGTTTTCCCGGAACTATCCTGTACCAATTCAGACAATCGACCGCAATCCAGACCCGACTATTTCGGGTTGTTTTCGATGATCCGCAGACTCTCCTCGTCTATATCGAAGAACTGAACCGCCGTATCGATCTTCCCATGTTCGTTCAAGGCGAGCCTGATAATCTTCCCCCCGGCCTTTATGACGTTATTCCCGAATGCGATTGAAATCGTCAGTTCAGACAATAACGGAAGAGGTTTTTCAAGCTCCATAAGAACACCTCCACGCGATATGTTCAGGGTTCTCCCGATCAGTTCGTCACTAACCTCCCCCTCTTCACCAAAATGCTCCACAGCGGTAAGAAGAAGGCGTGATACCCTCGGTATTTTTCTGGTTTTGTATGAAGGATCCATTGGCGCCGCCACTATTACAAATAATTGGTAATGCAACTATATTATAGGTGTTTTCACTCCGGCGCAGGAGAAATATCTATTTTGAAAGCATAACGGGCGCTTCGTTCATAATCGACATTGACCTCCGCCCTACCCTGAGCTTCACGGCGTTCACACGGACTCCCGCGCTAATGGCCTCTCGCAGGGCGGCGCAAAATTCTGGATCGGTATCGATGTTCGGCTCAAACCGATCAGCGTCGGACCGTTGAATAACAAAGAGTACCTGCGCGTCATAGCCGTTTTTTACATGTCCCGCAAGAGCCAGCAGATGAGACCTGCCCCGTATCGTTGGAGCATCTGGAAAAATGGCTGTACGGCCTCTGACCAGTGTTACAGATTTCACCTCCACAAGCAGTGGCGGACGGCCATCCCCCTCACAAATGAGATCGAATCTGTGACGGCCCAAAGTGAACTCGCGAGTAAAATCAGTATAGCCTGAGATGCTGGGGAGTTTTCCGGAAAGGGCGGTTTCATAAACCAGCCGATTCGGCGCAATGGAGTCGATGCACACCCATAAATTGTTGTATTTTATGGCCTTGAGGGTATATGCCGTTTTTCGGGATTCACTGACCACATGCTCGAGTAGAGCAGGAGCCAAAGGCGCCACGAGCTCTTTTAGTCTGCCTGAATTCGGGATATGCGCCTTTTCGACCTTGCCGTCAATTTTTACGAGCGCAAGAAACCGGTTGACCTTCCTTATAACAACCGCCTCCACAGGACTTGAGTTGTAGATCAAACTCAGCTCCGATAATCTGCGTTTATCCTTATGTAATCGTATGACAAATCGCAGGTCCAAACCTCTGAAGAGGCTGGTCCTGCGCCCAGATCAAGTTCGATGAGGATATCCTTAAATTTTAGCCGAGGCGCCACCCTGCTCTCCCAACCGGCGGTCACAAGAGCGCCGTTTGTAAAAACAGGCGCCTTGCATATTTTCAGGGATAACTTTTCCGGGTCGAACCTCGCGCCGGAGTTTCCAGCCGCCATGACGATCCGTCCCCAGTTTGCGTCCTGCCCGAAAAGAGCTGTTTTCACAAGGTTTGACCTCGCTATCGACATTGCGGTGAGGTCGGCGTCTTTAACGCTCCTCGCGCCTGTAACCCTTACCGTGACAAACTTCGTGGCGCCTTCGCCATCCTTTACGATTTTTTTCGCCAGGTCGGTCGATACCGAAGTAACAGCATCCAGTAGCGCTGAGTAAAGTTTCCCCGATGGCTTGTCGATCATAGGGGCGCCGGAAGCCCCATTTGCCATAACCATGAACATATCGGAGGTGCTGGTGTCTCCATCGACCGAAATTCTGTTAAACGACTGGTCACACGACCGTTTCACAAGCTCCTTTAATACCGGTTTTGTCACAGTAGCGTCGGTGGTGACAAAAGCGAGCATGGTGGCCATTGACGGGTGAATCATTCCCGATCCCTTTGCGGCGCCACCCACGGCGACTTTCTTGTCGCCAAGTTGAATACGAACCGCTTTCTCCTTGATGGCAAGGTCGGTGGTAGTGATCGCCTCGGCTAAATCGAGACCACCTGTCGCCTTGAGCGCAGGCGCAAGAGTGTTGATGCCAGATTCGATTTTTTCTATCGGCAATGGCTCCCCTATGACTCCGGTGGAAGCTACCAGAATCTGGTTTCGTTTCCAGCCAAAATTTGAGGCCATGCCATCGGCCATCCGTTCGGCGTCCCGCATCCCGTTTAAAGTCATGACGTTGGAGTTTCCTGAATTTATTACAACGCCATTTACAACAGCGGACCGGAGATGTTTTTGGCTCAGCAGTACCGGCGCCCCCTTTACCCGGTTATCAGTAAAAACCGCCCAGGCTACCGCGGGTCGATCCGATACGATCATGCCCAGATCCGGTTTGCCATCTTTCTTTATGCCACAATGATAACCACCAGCGGAGAACCCCGCCGGAACCGTAACTCCGCTTCTTTTTGCCATCCCTACAACCCCGCCGTTTCGGCAAGCCCGTGCCGGATATTAAAGGAGTGGATCGCCTGACCGGAAGAGCCTTTGACCAGATTGTCGATGGTGGAAGTGACAATTATAGTCCCGGTCCTGCTGTCGATATCAACTCCGATAAAAGCGCCGTTGGTCTCCCTGGTCCATTTCATCATCGGGAAACCTGTCGTCACGGTAATGAACGGGCAATCCTGATAAAAGGCTCTGTACCGCTCCAGAATGGAGTTTTTTGTCAAAGTCGGGTCCACCTGAGCAGTGACAGTGGTGTATATTCCTCTGGCCACAGGAAGAAGATGCGGTATGAACGTTACCTTCACCTCCTCGGACGCGAGATACGACAGCTCTTGCTCTATCTCAGGTGTGTGCCTGTGTGACGGAGCGCCGTAAGCGTGGAAATTACCCTCCATCTCCGAAACGGTGTAATCGACGTTGGCTTTTCTTCCGGCGCCGGTGAGCCCGGAAACGGAATTAACGACAATACCCCTCTTATCGAGCCATTTCTCACCTATTACCGGGGCTAGCGCCAGAATCGCGGAGGTCGGATAACAGCCGGGAACGGCCACCAGATCGGCTCTGGTTATCCTCCCTTTATAAAGTTCCGGCATCCCGTAAACCGATTCTAAAAGCAGGTCGGTAGCTGTATGTTCCACTCCGTACCATTTTTCGTATACGTCCCTCTTTTTCAAGCGGAAATCGGCGGAGAGATCGATAACCACCTTCCCCTTCGCAAGATAAGCGCCGGCCACCGACATGCTCTCCTTGTGAGGCAGGCAGAGGAAAACCGTATCGCATTTTTCAGCGAGCGCCTCATGATCCGCCTTCTCGAAAACCATCGGGGCGGACCTGGCGAAGCGGGGAAAAGCGCTGGCCAGAGCAACACCTTCAAAGGTATGGGAGGTAATGGCGGTCACTTCGACATCAGTATGCCGAAGCAGTAATCCTAACAGGGTTTGCCCGGTGTAACCGGCCGCCCCTATCACTGCGACTTTTATCATGGGTTAATCCAGCCAAAAGGTTTCAGAAAACAAAAAAGCCCCGCCACAACCGGACGGGGCTTTGAAGATGCGATCTATTAACGTTTCGAAAACTGGAACCGCTTTCGCGCACCCGGCTGGCCCGGTTTTTTACGCTCTTTGGCTCTCGGGTCTCTTGTCAGCATTCCCGCTTTTTTAAGAGCGGTCCGAAGAGCCGTATCGTAGACTTGCAACGCTCTGGCAATTCCATGCCGAAGGGAGCCCGCCTGGCCTGAAAGCCCTCCACCTCTTACGGTTGACCAGACATCAATCTTCTCGTCCATTCCGGTCAGCTTGAGCGGCTGGCGGACGATCATCTCCGATGTTTCCCGCTTGAAATAATCTTTGGCGGAAAGTTTGTTGACCGTGATTTTTCCTGTTCCGGGAGTAATCCATACTCTGGCCGCAGAGTTTTTTCTCCTTCCGGTGGAGTAGGTCCTGTTATCTTGTGCTACAGTCATGTTCTTATATCTCCATCGGCGTCGGCGCCTGGGCTGTGTGAGGATGTTCTTTGCCTGGGTATATCTTCAGCTTGCGGATCATGTCTTTCGCAAGTTTATTTTTCGGCAACATACCGCTAACAGCCTGTTTAATTATGGTTTCCGGCTCTTTTTCCAGCAATTCCCTGGCGGTTCTCGATTTGAGGCTACCGATATAGCCAGAATGCCTGTAGTAAATTTTCTGGTCCATCTTGGCGCCGGTCAGTTTCACACTGGCCGCGTTATACACAACGACAAAATCGCCAGTATCGACATGGGGCGTAAATGTAGGTTTGTCCTTGCCGCGCAACGCATTGGCCACTTTTACCGCTAGTTTGCCCAAGTGCGCTCCAGTAGCGTCAACGGATCGCCATTTTTTCGAGGCCTTTGTATTATCCGCCGGTTTAGCCGACCAGGTCCTCGCTGTATGTCTCATTTTACCGATTCCTACCTATATGAACACGTAACCCATATAATTGGGCTAAGCCAGATTATGCAAAAGCGAAGATTGTATTGATTCCCGGAAACTTTGTCAACACCAATTATTTCAAGATTAAATTCAATCAAAACACGATAGAATACGGATTCCGCATTGTTTCATTACTATCAGAATAGTGACATGACAAAGATATGCTCAAACGTTTTCTGCTGATCTTTCTGCCCACTGCGATTCTGCTCGCATGTTTGTTGGGGTTCATCTACAAGCTGGAGTTAAAATCGGAAACCACCCTGCTCGAAGCCAGGGAACTTGAGAACGTAAAGATGCAGTCGATGTTTATCGACTCATATTTTTATACCATAATCGCCGACCTTGAAGTCATCTCCGGATCGCACGAACTAAAACAACTAGCGGACAATTCGGATAACTTTTCTTCGCCGGACCTTATCAACGATTTAATAACCATTTCCAAGAGGACAGGGGTCTTCGATCAGATTCGTTTCATCGATAATAACGGAATGGAAAAAATCCGGGTCGATTATAACGACGGAAAACCTTCCGTAACGCAGGAGAGCGAGCTACAGGACAAATCGGATAGATACTATTTTACAGAGAGCATAAGACTGCCTGAAGGTAGCGTCTACATGTCACGGCTCGACCTTAACGTCGAACACGGGAAGGTCGAGCAACCACCCAAACCGATGATCCGGTTCGCCACCCCTGTCTATGGTAACCAAGAGAGCGCGAAGGGCGTTCTTGTCATGAACGCCATAGCGAAGAAGATGCTCTCCCCGTTCAAATCGGGTACAGCCGACTCTTTGGGTGATTATTACTCCCTGCTTAATAACGATGGTTACTGGCTTGCTGGCCCGGTCCCGGAAGACGAGTTCGGTTTTCAGTCCGACCTTGGGAAAGAGAAGACGTTTTCCCGAGATTACCCGGATGCGTGGAAAAAAATAGCGGGCGAAGAGACGGGTCAGTTTCATTCGCATGGTGTTTTATTCACTTTCACTACATACCATCCACTACAGGCTATTGCCGGGCGCTACACAGTCCACGACCAGAGGCTGATTACGGGAGGTTCCTCCGATAAAAAAAATGGAGAACGGTATAACTGGAAAATCGTCTCCTACCCCCCCATGGAAGTCCTGTACGAAAAAGCCCGGCTCAAACCCGGAGATATAATCAACAACCTCACCAACTTCTACTTCGGATTGTTGCTCCTCCTCGGAGCGGGAGCGTTATCGATTTCGAAATCGATATCGAACCGGAAGGTTATGGAGCGGGAATTGATAAGGAAAGAGGAGACCTTGAGGCTCACCCTCGACGCATCAACCGATGGAGCCTGGGAATGGGATTTTTCGACTGGAGAGATCATCTATAGTGATAAGTGGATCGAATCGCTCGGTTACAAAAGGGACGAGATAGAATCCGGGAGGAATTTCTGGGAGACCATCGTGCATCCCGATCACAAAGAAAGAATAAAAGAGGCTATCAGAAACCACTTGGCCGGGAAGAATGAGTTTCTGGAATCAGAATGCCTGTTGCGTAAAGGAACCGGGGAGTACCGCTGGAACCTTACACGAGGACGGGTAATCGAACGGGATAAAGATGGAAAACCGTTACGCATGGTAGGAGCCTCCACCGACATATCAAAACGTAAAGAGGCCGAAAGGGTTCTGCGACTCTCCCACTTCTCTGTCGAAAACACCACAGATACGATCTTATGGGCAAATCGTGACGGAGCCATAATAAACGTCAACGACCAGGCCAGCGCCCTCCTCGGTTACACGAGGGAGGAACTGACAACCATGAGCGTCTTCCACATCGACCCGGGACTGACGAAGGAACATTGGGATAAAGAGTGGCGAAGGCTAAGAGAGGTAAAAACCATCCATATTTTCGTCAATCATCGCGCAAAAGATGGAAGGGAATTTCCTGTGGAGGTGACGGCCAACTATCTTGTGTTTGAAGGCAAGGAGTTTAACTGCGCTTTCGTAAAAAATATAACAGAGCGGAAAAAAATCGAGGAGGAGCTTGAGAACTACCGCGAACGGTTAGAGGAGCGAGTGGAGGAGAGAACGGCCCAGGTTCAGAAGAGGGACGAGATAATATCTCTGATCCGGGATATCGCCATCAAGGCCAATGACGCCAAAAGCGTGGATGAAGCGCTAAAATACTGCCTGGACCAGATATGCGACCTGGCAGGTTGGGAAGTCGGCCATGTTTACCTCGTCTCGGAGAAGAATCTGGACGAATTGATTCCCACCTCTATCTGGTCGATGAAAGAGCAGAGTCGATTGCATACTTTGCGTAGCGTAACCATGGAGACCAGGTTCGCCCGGGGCGTAGGTCTGCCGGGGCGGGTTCTTGAAAGCGGTCGCACGGAATGGATTCCCGACATCACCCGCGACCAGAACTTTCCGAGAGCCAAATCGTCCAAAGAGCTGGGAGTCAGGGCCGCATTCGCTTTCCCGGTATTCGTAAAAGAGAAAGTTGTCGCTGTTCTCGAATTCTTTTCGAGCGAAATTTCGGAACCGGACGAGCGGTTAATTTCGATTGTTACACAGATAGGAACGCAGATAAGCCGGGTTTTAGAAAGGAAAAAAGCTGAACAGAAAATAAATGAGGCTATGGAGTTTCAGGGGAAGATAGTTACGGAATCTCCCATAGGAATGTCGATATTCGACGAGTCGGGCGATTGCGTCCTGGTAAACGACGCTATGGCGCAAATCATCGGTGGCACAAAAGAAGAGCTGATGTTGCGTAACTACAATACCATTACGGAGTGGAAGGTTTCGGGGCTTCTTGACAAGGCCCTCCTTGCTGTAAAGGAGAATGAGGTAAAACATCACGACTTTCATGTAAAGACATCCTTCGGTAGGGAAATCGCCCTCGAATGTTTTCTGGTCCCCTTCTCCTCGGAGGGTAAAAGAAACCTGCTCGTAATGGCCAACGATATCGGGGAGCGTAAAGAAATGGAGATGGCCCTTATATCGGCCAGGAACATCGCCGAACGGACCAACAGGGCAAAGTCCACATTTCTGTCCAGTATGAGCCATGAGTTGAGGACACCGCTCAACTCGATCCTGGGATTTTCCCAGCTACTCGATAGCGACAAGGTCGAGCCGTTATCGAAGGCTCAAAGTGGTAGCGTTAAAAGGATATTAAAAGCTGGCGCCCACCTGCTCGATCTCATCGACGAAGTTCTGGACCTGTCTAAAATCGAATCCCAGGAGATAAGCGTGGAAATCTCCGATATCGCGGTCGCCCCTCTTATCTCCGATGTTATCCAATCTATCGAGACACTGGCGAATAAACATCAAATCAGGATCATTCATCAAAAAGAGGATGAGAAATACTTTATCCAGGCCGACCGGACAAGGTTCAGACAGGTAATGCTGAATCTTCTGACGAACGCCATAAAATACAACAGGAAGAATGGCGAAGTACGGATATATTGTGAAAAACCGGCTGATAACAGACTGAGGATAAATATCGGGGATACCGGTTACGGAATAGCCAATGAAAAGCTTGCGATTCTTTTCGAGCCTTTCACACGGCTCGGCATGGAAGGCTCTGGCATAGAAGGGACCGGTATAGGTCTGACGATAACAAAAAAACTGGTAGAGATGATGGGGGGATCGATCGGAGTCGAAAGTAAAATCTACGAAGGAACCAGATTCTATATCGATTTTCCGTTGATCGGAAAAGGGAAACCGAGACCTCAGAGCGCCGATGTTCAGGAGATAAACCGCGCATACAAGAGAAACATCAAAACAAAAGTAATCTATATAGAGGACAACGAGTCGAATTTCGAACTGGTACAAACCATTCTCGAACGCTTTTCCGGCATTACCTTGTTTCCAGCCAGGACCGGTAAGGAAGGTCTCGAGACAATCCATAAAGAGAAACCGGATATCATCCTTCTCGATATCAACCTTCCGGATACCAGCGGTTACGAGGTTTTCCGGAAGTTAAAATCGGACGACGAAACAAAAAATGTTCCGGTAGTAGCCATAAGCGCCAACGCCATGGCCGAAGATATCGCAAATGGAAAGAGAGCCGGTTTCGCCCATTATGTGACGAAACCTATCGACATAAATCGATTCGTCAATATTATCGACAACTTAATACAATAGTTCGGGAAAGTCCCCGGAGGAAACTAGTTTGAACGACTCCATCCGGAAATGGTGTCCTTCATGGCGGCCACCGGTCGTAAGTATTTTTATGACAACGCTGGATAGCTGATCCGGTTCGATCATCAAAATCACATCCTTGCTGGTCACATATTCACCCGGGGACCTGTTGAAAAATCCCGCTTTTCCCGCAATCCTGGAGATCCGGGTCATCCCTCCGGCCTCGACTTTCAGATTCTCGATCAGATCGCGCCCATCCACATTGTCACGTCTCTCCCTGAGCTTTGCAAACCGGGTCTGGATGTATAATGTTTCCGTTCCGTTGAGTTTGCAAGGTTCTCCTTGAGCGGTTCATCCTCTACGTAGAAGAGTTTGGTACCGGGCGTGATCCGGCTATCCTGTTTGACGTAAACCTTCGCCAGGATACCCTGTCTATTGGCGGTAACCGCGAGGTTGTTGTTTATGACGACACCGGTGGAGCTTGTACGGTAGTAAAGATTGTGAAAAATGCCCATGCCCACGGAGACGAATATGACAACATAGTGTCTGAGAACACGTTTATGGTTCTCCAGGAGGTCGTAAAATTCGAAACCAGCGGTGTTTTCGCGCTCTTCTTTGAGATGAAGTTTTACCTTTAAAATCAGGGACGAATCGACAATGGGAAGAACCAGTCTGGCGGCGATATTACCCTTGCCATCAACCTTATTGGTATCAAAACCGACAATGCCAACCTCTGTGGCCGACAATTCTTTTACAGCGTAGACCTCGTTATTGAGAACCACCTGCAAAGCGAGGGATACGCTGTGAGACTTGCTCATTTAATATCGACATTTGAATGAAATAGCCTGGAGAGTGGAACTATTTCCTCAACACTTTCTTTTTCAACCATGTAACCCACGCTGGAGGTTCCATTTCCTCTTCATACTCCTCCTCTTCATACTCATCGTCAAACTCGTCTGAACTAACCTCCGGCCGGATCATATCCTCTTCTATCTCCTCTTCTTCCTTGGCATAACTCTCTTCTGGCGCTTCGGACTCCGGCTCCTCGTCATCAGGCTCCAGCCAGCCTGGTTCGGGGGTGATGAAGTCGATAGCGCCCGAACGGTCAACATCAGCTTCCAGACCCCCACTGCCAAAGGGAGGTTCGCTCTCATACGTCTCTTCAGGTCTCAAAGGTTCATCGACCGCCTCAAGTGGAATATCCGAATCCTCATAGGAATAAGATTCCTCTTCAACCTCTGCTTCTAAAGTATCAGAGGTTTCAAAAGAGATGGCAGGCGAAAGATCCTCCACCATACCGGTCTCAAGTTCACCTTCATCGCTGGTATCGACCGGTTCAAACTGCCCGGAGGATATTACCTCCGCTACATAATCCGGGACATCCAGTTCCAGTTCACTCGTCTCAACGCTCGCTCTGGTTTCAGGCTCGGTTTCGGGCATATCAGTTGAAAAAGTCTCTTCCACTTCGTAATCAAATTCGCTTTCGGATGGTTCCTCCACGCCCATGGTCGGAAGGAGTGGTTCGACCTCACTTATAACCTCTTCGTTTTCAGAAAGGGCCTCAATAACCGCAGGTAAACCGCCTGATGCAACTGTAGCCAGCCCATCGTTTTTTTCTACATCCTGTTCTATTTCGTTGGCTATGTGCCACACCTTTGTCAGGTAATCCCCGGCATTCGAGCCTGAATCCTCCTGGTTCAGGAAATATTCGGCTATTTTCCTCAGACTGGCGCCAACGCTCGTATTCGGGGCGGTCACCATAAATGGTATCTGTTTTATGACCGCGTTGGTTATGGCCCTGTTTCTTACTACCGCTGGCAAGGATCTGGTTGCTTTGCCGCCAAGCCTGTTAATCGCCTCCACGATCTCTTTTGTTCCGGTTTTGGCAGTGTCCGAGCTTGTAAACTTGTTCGGCAATACCACTAACTCACCCGTAAAGGCGTTATCTTGGAGCGACCTGACGACTCTCATACCTCTGGCAAGAGAAGTCTCCCCCGGATTAAAAATGACAGCCACAATATCAGCCGCCATCACATATGGCAGGCTTTCCGGGGAAAGCGCTGTGGAAGCGTCCACTATAAGGTAGTCGAATTCCGATACAAGGTCGAACTGTGACGCAAATTCGGCGCACTCCTCCATCGTGATGGAAGCCAACTCCTTGCATGCGGAGCCACCAGGTATGATGGTTACTTCCAGGGGGCCTTCGAGAAGCGCATCCTGAAGTGACTCGTCACGATATAACGAATCTTCAAGAGTCATCTCCGGCCTGATACCCAGAAGGGTGTTTACGTTGGTCAGCCCAAGACTGGTGTCGAGGAAGGCTGTCCTCTTCCCCGCTGAGTTCAAGGTTATGGCCAGGTTCAAGGCAATTGAAGTTATTCCCGCTCCCTGCTCTCCACTGGTAATAGCGATGATCTTTTTCATGAAAACAAAAATCCGGAAAGTTAGTTTTTACTTATCGGGACATTTTACCCCTAATTTCCGTCAGCCCGCCCGACTTATAACAATTCCGTCATATAAAGAGGCTCCTAGCGGAGGGCAGTTGCGACCTTACCGCGCCACACGCCTTTGCCATCAAAGTCATGGGGAAGATTATTGAATCTTCCCGCATAGGATCGGAGACAGGTGCGTGATACCCTCTGGGGCGTAAACTCCCTGCCAGTCGCAAAGCGACCGCTACCGGAGCAAACGTAATCAGACCCACGAATCCAGCGCCTGTGCCCCAGAGGGTATCAGCGAAGTTGGCAGTGACCCTGCCACTGGCTGTGCGCCACGCACCTAGTGGAGGGCGTAGAAGGTGTCGTCCTGGCCTCCGAAATAGACTGTGGAGTTGGATACGAACGGGGAGGAGAAGACTCCGCCGTCGCTTGTGGCGTATTTCCATTTCTGACCGCCTGTGTTGGCGTCTACAGCGTAGAGGTTGCCATCTTCGCTACCGAAATATATTATCGCTCCGGCAACGGCTGGCGAGGAGAGGATCGCCTCGCCGGTCTCAAACCTCCATTTTATATCACCGGTTTCCACATCCACCGCGTAGAGGAACCCGTCTTTCGAACCCGCCACAACTGTTGCGCCAGACATTGCTGGAGAGGAGCGAACCCAGCTATCGGTTTTTACTTTCCATCGCAGGGAGCCGTCACCTTTTGCCAAGGCGTAGATGTTCCCGTCGTCCGAACCGAAATAAACGGCCTGACCACTAACGAGGGGGGAGGAGCCGATCGAATCGCCGGTTTTGAACTTCCATTTCATGGTCCCTGTTTTTGAGTCGAGGGCGTACATATGTTCGTCGTGACTTCCAACGAATACGAGGCCATCATCGACGGCCGGGGAGGAGTCGATTTTTCCACGGGTTTTCCGTGTCCATTTCTTTGCGCCTGTCAGAGCGTCGAGTGCGTATACGTTACCGTCGGCGCTACCGAAATAGACGTTTCGCCCGGAGACGGATGGGGATGAAAAAATATCTCCACCGGTCTTGAATTTCCAGACCTGCCTGCCGGTTTTCATGTTGACGGCGTACATATATCCGTCGGCGGAACCGAACAGGGCGTTTCCGTAGATGATGGCGGGGGAGCATTGAATCGGGCCGCCGGTATCGAATTTCCATTTTTCCTCACCGCTTTTTGCGTCCACCGCGTAAAAAGAGCGGTCATCAGAGCCGAAATAGACCGTTCCGTTCGACACAACCGGGGATGAGAATATCCAGTCATCAGTAAAAAATCGCCATTTGACCCCTTTTAGCTCTTTCACCCCCGGATCGTTAAAAACTCCGGAGCGATCCGCGCCCCCCCGGAACAGAACCGTTGGACCGGTCGGTTTCTTTATTTTCGCAGGAGCTTTTTTGGCTGGTTTCAGGGTTGCGACCTTGACCTCTTTTTCCACAGGTACAGGTTTTGTTGTATCCGCAGGTTTATCGACCGGGACTTTCGTTACCGTAACCGATTTTTGGGCAGGCTCAGGGGATTTTGCCACCTCGACAGGCGCCTCTTCTACAGTCGGCCTCTCCTCCGGCGCAGGTGTAGCTTTTTCTGTGGGTTCTGGGGTTTTGGCGCCCGTGGCGACCATCCCTGTTTTCTCATCGTCCGGGGTTACCGGGTCAGCCTCTTCTGTCTGAGGTTCGCCGGTCTCATCGCCGACAGGCGCAACATCTACAGCGGGCTCCGTTTCAACCTTAGCCACCTCAACTGGCGTTTCTTGCCCGCCAGCAAAGAAGAAATAGCCAAGACCGAGAGCGCCTATCAGGAAAAGAGCGGCAATGACCGGCAGGGCGCCAGATTTTTTAGGTTCATCATCCTTTATCTGGATAACCGGATCGCTGATCTGTGTTTTCTGGCTATCGACGACAGGAGGTACTGGTGGAATCTTTGGTACAGGCGGAGGCGCGGTGACCAGGTTTACAAAATCCCCATCCGGGGAGTATCCACCTGTTACCTGGGATAACTCCCCGACAGTTTCTCGTGCAAACTCCAGTTTGACAGCGTTTGCCGAGGGGTACCTGTCAGCGATATCCTTTTCCATACAGCGCATGATGATCGAATCGATCCATTCAGGCACATCCGGGTTTACTCTACGCAGGGGCGCCGGGTCTTCGCACATAATTTTGTGCATGATGCCCCACGGTGTATCGGAGAGAAAGGGGAGCTTGCCGGAGAGCATCTGGTAGAAGATAATGCCCAGCGAATAGAGATCACTTGGTGGGCCGATTTTGTCAATCTCCCCTCTTGCCTGTTCTGGAGACATGTAGGCTGGTGTCCCGAGGATTCTCCCCTGCTGGGTCAGCATGGTGTCCTGTTGGGAGTGGCCACCCTCTTCCTGAAAGGCTTTGGCCAGACCGAAATCGAGGATCTTTACGATCTGCTGGTGAGGAAGTTTTACCACCACCATATTGTCCGCCTTAAGGTCGCGGTGAACAATCTTCTTGTTATGGGCGTACTCCAGCGCGTCGAGCATCTGGATGGCGAGATCGAGAAACGGCTTGCTGGCAAGAGGCCCGTCTTCGAGGATCATCATGCGAAGTGATCGGCCTTCGACGAATCCCATAACGAAAAAGTATTGCCCTTCGCTTGTTTGTGAAAAGTCGATTACCGTTACGATGTTCGGGTGCTCAAGTTGGGACTGGAGTTTGACCTCCCGCTGGAACCGTTTTAGTGTATCAGCGTCCCCGGCCAGGCTCATGGAAATCACTTTTATGGCTACAAGTTTGCCTGTACTCACCTGCCTCGCTTTGTAAACGGCCCCCATGCCACCTTCGCCGAGTTTGTGCAGGATTTGGTACCTGCCATCGAAAATCTGTCCCACCATGGAGTCTTCGGATCGATATATAAGTCCGGTGGCGTCGAAAGGGCAGAATTTAATGTCGGTATCGAACTCTTTTTCGCAAGTGGGGCAAAAAGGTTTTTCCATTACTCTAATTCTTCAGGCTATGGTTAAAAGTCCATTTTATCGCGAAAATACGTTTTTTCCTAATGCGGCCCCTTTTCGTTACAAAGCGGTTCGGATTACGTTAAAATCACGCCTTAATCAATTTCATGGTGGTAAAAATGGATCTTGCTCTCGATCTTTCGGGAAGACCAGTGCTTGTAACCGGGTGTTCCAGTGGTATCGGTTTATATACGGCTGTGGAACTAAGCAAACGTGGGTACCGTGTTTTCGCTACCGCAAGGCAGAGTAAGGATCTTGAGGCTCTGCGTGAGATGGGGTTAGAAACCCTCTACCTCGACTATACCGAGTCTGACTCGATAAAAGCGGCGGTGGCCGAGATGATGGAGAAGACAGGAGGCAAGATCCACGGTCTATTCAATAATGGCGCTTACGGACAGCCAGGCGCTGTTGAGGATCTTACGCGCGAGGCGATACGGGAGCAGTTCGAGACGAACGTATTCGGATGGATGGAACTTACCGCCCTTATCATGCCTTATATGCGTAAACAGGGTTTTGGACGCATTGTGATGAACAGTTCGGTTCTTGGGATGGTGACCATGCCGCTACGGGGGGCTTATAACGCCAGCAAGTTCGCCATCGAAGGTTTCAGCGACACGTTGCGTCAGGAGTTGAAAGGGACCGGCATAAAAGTTTCTCTTGTGGAGCCGGGTCCGATCACGAGCCGTTTCCGGGAGGCGGCCTTTAACGCTTACGTCAAACATATCTTCCCGGAGAAATCTGCCTTCCGGGCAACTTACGAATCGATGGAGAACCGCCTCAAGAGTGAAGAAGCGGTGGCCATGTTTACCCTGGGGCCGGACGCTGTTTACAAAAAGGTGTTGCGCGCCTTGGAGAGTCGATGGCCGAGGACGAGGTATTACGTCACAATCCATACATACATCTTCGCCGTATGCCGAAGGGTTTTGCCCTACCCTGTCATAGACTGGATCGTCACCCGGAAGATGACTTGAGGTGTGCGTAAGACAATCTATGCTTGCAATGCGTTAACAAAAATAACGGAGGAGCAGGTCAGATGGATCGAGTGGCAGATTAACAACCGCCCTCGTAAATGCCTCGGCTACCAAACACCGGTTGAAGCCTTTGATAAACTATGCGGTGTACTTGCTGCTTGAATCTGGCTATAGCAAATACTGAAAATGATGAAGATAGCGTTAGGTGACATAGAGAAACATTGGCCTACTCCATTCGGCCTACTTCTAGCACTTGTAATTGCCAACCCTCTTCTTTCTATTTATCTGCCAGATTTTACTTTTCCACCAAGTATATTTGACGTATTGAAAATGCAAACAGCAATATATATAGCAATCAAATAAAAAACGCCAAAAGAATACTTGGAGAACTGAAATCGCTGTGGCCGCGCCACTTCACCGAAAAAGAACGGATAGCTTGGCCGAAACAGTGCTTATGCAACAGAATCATCCTAAACCTGACCAATTCCACAGATACCATTATATACATGCGAGACGGCTGGTTTTTTTCTATTGACCGGGGCGGCACATTTACCGATGTTATCGGTATCGCGCCGGACGGTTCCCAGCATAGCTCGAAACTGCTTTCGCAATCGAGGCTCTATTCCGATTCCGCCATCGAAGGAATCAGAAGAACCCTCGGCCTTGATAAAAATGCCCGCCTGCCGAATGAAAAAATCAAACAAATCCGGATGGGGACCACCGTCGCCACCAACGCATTGCTGGAGCGGAAAGGTGAACCTGTCGCCCTGCTGACAACCGAAGGTTTTTCCGATCTACTCGAAATAGGGAGGCAGGACCGGCCCGATCTTTTTGCCCTTGCCATAAAAAAACCGGCGAACCTCTACACAAAGGTGGTGGAGGTAAAAGAGCGGATCGACGCTTTCGGCTCTGTTCTGGAGCCGGTTGACAAAAGCGTAATAGAAAAGCGGTTGCGCGACATATACGAATCGGGTATCCGGTCCATCGCCATAGTTTTTCTCCATTCCTGGATCAACCCGGCCCACGAAGAGGCGGTGGCGATAATAGCCCGCAAGATCGGTTTCCCGCAGGTGTCGGTATCGAGTGAACTTATCCGTTCCATAAATGTCGTCGGACGGGGGCGGACCTGCATGATCGACGCATACTTAAGCCCACTGCTAAAACGTTACGTCGATCAAGTGAAGAAATCCACCGGGTCGATACCGCTCTATTTCATGAAATCGGCAGGAGGATTGGCGGAGGCGAAAAACTTTACCGGCAAAGACGCAGTTCTCTCCGGGCCTGCGGGTGGAGTGCTTGCGGTAGCCTCCCAGGGGGATGAGCAGTTTATCGGCTTTGATATGGGAGGAACCTCCACAGACGTGTGCAGGTTTCATAACGAATATGAACGTTTGTCGGAGATGAAAACAGCCGGTCTCCTCTTTACCGTCGATTCTCTCAGGATCGAAACTGTCGCGTCTGGGGGCGGGTCGATTCTGGGATTCGACGGCGAGCGGATGACTGTCGGCCCTGAATCCGCCGGAGCTGATCCGGGTCCGGCCTGTTACGGAAAAGGGGGGCCGCTTACCGTGACCGACGCAAACCTTCTTCTCGGCAGGATTCCGGTTGACGCTTTCCCGAAAAGTTTCGGGCCGGATGAGACCGGTTCGTTGCAGAGAGAAACTGCCTGTGAAAAATTCCGCGAATTGACCGACAGGATAAACAATACTCTCTCACTCTCCAGGAGCGTTGAAGAGGTTGCGTTGGGGTATATCAGGATCGCCGACGAGATCATGGCAAAACCGATCAGGAAACTCTCCATAGCAAGGGGGTACGACATCAGGGAACATACCCTCTGCGCGTTCGGTGGCGCGGGGGCGTTGCACGCATGTTCCATAGCAAAAATTCTCGGAGTGAAACAGGTCATCGTTCACCCGTTGGCCGGACTCTTTTCCGCTTACGGCATTGCTTTGGCGAACCACCTCGATACTTCGGAGAGAACTGTTCTACTCACCTTCGATGAGGATCGATACGAATCGATAACCGGTATTGCCGACGAAATGATCGAAAAACTCCAGCGCAGATTCATCGCTCAGGGTAATAACGAAAAGAGCGTCAAGGCGCTTCGTTACCTCCAGATCAGGGTAAAAGGAAACGATGCGTCTCTACCGGTAAGGGATGACGGTTACAACACGACAAAGGAAAAATTTATTTCGTTGTTTACCAAGAGGTTCGGATTCGAGCCTGAAGGGAACGATTTCGAGGTGGTCAGCGTTCGGGTGGAGGTCACCTCCGGGGAGGAGGAAATGATAAACAGCATTGTGGAGGCGGTCGTAAAAGCTCCTGTCACGAAAACCGTCATGACATTACATCGTGGCGTTGCAAAGGAAGTTGACCTGCATCGTCGCAAGAGCCTCGCTCCCGGCGATGATATAATAACTCCAGCCCTGATCCTCGACGATCACTGCACCATCCTCGCCGACGATGATTTTACATGCCGTATCGATAATCAGAACCGGCTCGTCATGACAGCCAAATCCGGTTCACCATGCGAACTAAAAAACGCTGACAAAAAAGCCGACCCGGTAACCCTGGAAATATTCAACCATGCGTTCATGAGTCTGGCGGAACAGATGGGTGAGACCCTGATTAAAACCGCTCATTCGGTTAACATGAAAGAGCGCCTCGACTTCTCCTGCGCCCTCTTCGACTCTGAAGGCAGGCTCATCGCCAACGCGCCCCATATACCCGTTCATTTAGGCGCCATGGGCGAATCGGTCAAGTGGCTTATCGGAGAGAAAGGGGCCGCTCTGGTCGATGGGGATATATACGTTTCAAACCACCCGGCTAAAGGCGGCTCCCATCTGCCAGATATCACTGTGATTACCCCGCTCTTTCCGACAAATGGCAAAACGCCCGACTTTTTCGTCGCCACCCGTGGGCATCATTCCGATATCGGCGGAAAAACCCCCGGCTCCATCTCCCCTTTTTCCCAATCGCTCGATGAGGAGGGAGTTGTAATCGACAATTTCCTTCTGGTTTCAAACGGCAATTTCCGGGAGAGCGAAGCGAGAGTCTTGTTTCTCTCCGGCAGGTATCCGGCGAGAAGAATCGAAGAGCGTATTTCCGACTTGAAAGCGCAAGTGGCGGCCAACCGGAAAGGTGAGCTTGAGTTAAACCGGCTGTCAAAAGAACATGGAATCGAAACAGTAAAAGCCTACACGATCCATATAAGAAAAAACGCCGCCCATTCGTTACAGCTTGCGTTGGGCGGGTTTCTTGATAGCAAGGACATTTTCGAGTCGGAGTTTACCGATTATCTTGATGAGGGCGCCGCCATTAAAGTGAACATCAGAATCACCAGTGGAGAAAACCCACCATTCACACACCATATAAAGATTGATTTCACAGGTACATCGCCAGAGATAAAAAACAGCCTTAACGCGCCGTTCGCCGTTGTGCGAGCCAGCGTTTTATATGTCTTGCGTACACTGATCGACCGCGACATCCCGTTAAACGATGGTTGCATGGAGCCTGTCACCCTCGTCGCGCCAAAAAATTCGATCATCTCCCCATCAGCCTCGGCGGCGGTTGCAGGAGGGAACGTAGAGACCTCACAACGCATCGTCGATACCCTCTACGGAGCGTTGGGGATTGCGGGCGCAAGTCAGGGGACCATGAACAACATCGCTATCGGCTGGCCCGATGGTGGGTTCTACGAAACCATTGCGGGTGGATCGGGAGCGATCAAAGGAAACGAAGGCGCATCCGCCGTACAGGTCCATATGACCAACACCCGTATAACCGACCCTGAGACACTGGAAAGACGATTTCCCGGTCTACGCTTAAACCGGTTTTCGATCCGGCGTGGCTCTGGCGGCGAAGGGGAGTGGAAAGGTGGCGATGGAGCGGTACGCGAGTACCAAATTCTGGAGCCGTGCGAGGTAACTATTCTGTCGGAACGGAGAAAAACCTCGCCTTACGGCGCCAATGGGGGTTCGCCGGGTAAACCTGGAATCAACGAACTTATTCGTAATGGAAAAAGGGAATTATTGTCCGGCCACACCGTCATTAAACTTAAGCCGGGTGATATTCTGCGAATAAACACGCCAGGTGGCGGTGGGTACGGTAATCGAATTTAATTGACGCACATTGACAAACGTCTGAGCCGGTTTTATATAAAAGGTAATTAACAGGAGATTTCAAACCAGCGATGAACGCAATAAAAACAAGCCTTTTACTTGGCGCAATGACACTTATCTTCGTCTATGGCGGTTACGCTATGGGGGGCGAAAGCGGCATGATTCTCGCCTTCATCATAGCTGTCGGAATGAATTTTTTCGCCTACTACAGCAGTGACAAACTGGTGCTTAAAATGTACAAGGCCCAGGAGATTCACGAAAGTGAAGCGCCGTGGCTCTACCAGATAGTTCGGGACTTGACTACCCGTGGCGGCATCCCGATGCCGAAGATATATATGATCCCATCCGAACAGCCGAACGCTTTTGCCACAGGACGCAACCCGGCGCACGCCGCCATCGCCGTTACCCAAGGCATAACACGCCTTTTGAGCAGAGAGGAACTCGCCGGTGTTCTGGCCCACGAGATCGCCCATGTGAAAAACCACGATATCCTTATCGGTACCATCGCCGCCACCATAGCGGGAGCGGTCTCGATGCTGGCGTCGATGGCCCAGTGGGCGCTGATTTTTGGCGGTGGCAGGGACAAAGACAGCAACCCGCTTGCCATGTTCGCAATGATGATTCTGGCGCCGGTAGCCGCCATGCTGGTTCAGATGGCCATATCGAGAACACGGGAGTACCAGGCGGACAAGGTGGGGGCCGAACTGCTCGGCAACCCGGTCCCGCTAGCCAGCGCATTGGCAAAACTCGAAAGGGGCGCCCAGGCGATCCCGATGGACGCGGAACCGGCCACAGCCCATATGTTCATAGTCAGCCCGTTAACCGGCAAAAGTTTCGCCTCTCTCTTCTCGACCCATCCCCCGATGGATAAAAGGATAGCGGCCCTGCGCGGAATGGTATCGGGCTATTCAGGCGGATTCTAGGTGCGTGGCGCACTGCCAATTGCGGCCTCCCCGCACCACGCCTCACTGCCATCGGAGTTGCGGGTATGGGATCCTTTAATATCAAGTAAGAGAAGCGTAGACAGGGAATGTGGGATTCCAATAGTTTGACAAATGGATACCCAAATGAGGCGATACTGGCTATGGGCTACCTACCTTGATGTGCGCCACTTTGTAACATGGGAAATCCGCACCAAACAAGAAAGGAAAAAATGATTCTGAATAGTTGGGAGACGGAAGGAATTCCATGGAGAGATTTTGTGAAGAAGAAAGACGATCTGGATATCGAAATGTTCAGATTCGGAGCCAAACATTTAAAGAATGGATTTACCAATAAACAATTACAGGATCATTTAAGGAGAGAGGAGATAGAAGATGCTTTTGAGGATGAAGACCATTGGTCCCAAGCGTACAGGATATGTCTGGTCTCTTATTTCTCAGACATAAAACCTCACGGGAGAGATCATTTATACACACTCATACCGAGCGGGCTTTCTCTTCTGCGGGAGCACGACAAGAAGCATGAGGAGCAAGAAACACAAAATCGTAATGTTTTGTCGGCCATCTTTGGAATAATGATCTCTGCAATTGGTATCCTTGCGTCGCTGTATAAATAAAAAAATGAGGCGAGCGATTATGAGTAGTTGTTTTACAACTTCCGTGAAAAATCCGATGGCAGTGAGCGAAGCGAGCGCTACCAGCGCGAACTTAGAGGGATATTCAATCTGCGCGACAGCGTTAACGGGTGTGCGCCACGCACCTAGCCTACCAGGTTGTAGTGGCGGACTCTGAAGTCTACTTTTAGTTCGTCTTCGACGAACGTTCGGCATTGCTCTTCGTCTACAACTCCCGGGATGGCTACTATGGATGCCGTGACATCGAGACCGCCCGCTTTTGCTTCTTTTATAAACTCGACTGTACTGTTCCAGGCGTTCTTGATTAGAGGTTTACAGATTTTATTATAGGTCTCGCTGTCGGCGGCGTTGAGACTTACGGAGACGCTGTCGATCACTCCTTTTAGTTCGGGAACGATATTTCGTTTGGCAAGATGGTTACCGTGTCCGTTGGTATTAAGACGAGTGACACCACCTTTATCCTTCACCGCTTTGGCCACTTGTTTGATCTGTTCGAGCCGGATAGTCGGTTCGCCATAACCGCAGAAAACCACTTCACCATATTTTGTCGGATCACCGATGGCCTCTATCATCTGTTCCGCAGAGGGGTCTTTTGCAAGCCGCAGGTTGTGGCCCTGAACGGTATCGGAATGGAATCTGACACAGAAATAACATTCGTTGGAGCAGGCTTGCGTGACATTTATATATAACGAATCTCGTATCTGGTAAGCGATTTTTCCTTCGGCGCCGGTGTTGAGAAAAAGCTCCTCGAAATTATTGACCGCTATCCGTTCCATATCGGCAATGGTTACAGATCGGACTTTTGCGGCTGTCTCCAAAACGTATCGCAGTAGAGTGGGATCGTTTCGTTTACCCCGTTTTTTCTGCGGCGCCAGGTATGGTGAATCGGTCTCAAGTAAAAGTCGGTGGCCCGGAACAACAGCCATAGAGTCGCGTAACATGCCGGCTTTGGGATAGGTCACGTTTCCGGCAAAGGAGATATAAAGACCCAGTTCCAGCGTCTTCTCCGCTTCCTCGGGTGAACCTGCAAAACAGTGCATGACACCGCCGATCTTACCAACCTCCTCTTCTTCAAGAATCTTAAGGCAATCGTCCATAGCGTCCCGGCAGTGGATGATGACCGGTCTTCCTGTTGATCTGGCAAGGGCAAGGTGAGCGCGAAACGAACGTTGCTGATCCTCTCTTGGCGAGCGATCCCGAAAATAATCGAGTCCAGTCTCCCCCACCGCTACAACCTGTGGATAGGCCAGCAGTTTTCTCAGCTCATCCAAAACGGTATCGTCAACTGAAGACGCATTGTGAGGATGGATACCGGCGGAGGCGTACATATATGGATATCGATGCGCCAGAGCCAACGCCTTGTGGCTTGTGGGAAGGTCGTACCCAACATTCAACAGATGGACCATTCCCGCAGTTTCGATGCTTTCTATCACCTCACCCCGGTCGATGTCGAAAGCGGGATCGTTTAAGTGACAGTGTGAATCGGCAGGCATTAACGCTCTATGGTCGCTTCCCGTCCCTGCCCTGTGGAGACGATAGAGGCTTTGGCGCCAACGAGTTCTTCAACCCTTTCGATATACCTTTTGGCGTTATCGGGGAGTTGGTAGTATGAAGCTGTTGCGGCGGTGTTGGATTTCCATCCCGGATGGGTTTCGTAAACCGGTGTTGCTTTTGCGAAAAGCTCCGGGTCCTCCGGCATCCCGTCAATCGGTTTGCCATCTACTTCATAACTTGTGCAGATCTTTATCTCGTCGAACGCATCAAGAACGTCCATCTTGGTCAGAGCGATCTGCGTGACTCCGTTAAGCTCCACGGAGAAACGTCCCACCACGGCATCGAGCCATCCGCATCTGCGAGGTCGTCCTGTTGTGGCGCCGAACTCGCCCCCTTCTTTCCTCAGTTTTTCACCTGTATCGTCGAGCAGTTCGGTTGGGAACGGGCCTTCCCCCACCCGCGTGGTATACGCTTTCATGACACCGATAACTTCCGTTAACGATGTGGGCGGAACTCCAAGTCCCGAAAAAACTCCTCCGATAGTTGTGGAGGATGATGTGACGAAGGGGTATGTGCCGTGGTCGATGTCGAGCATTACACCCTGAGCTCCCTCCGCCAGAACTTCCTTTCCATCCTTGAGCGCTTGTCTCATAGTCACTCCGCAATCCGCTACGAGATCTTTTATCCGTTCGGCGTATTTCATATACTGTTCATATATCGGTTCCGGGTCGAGCGGTTTTGCGCCATAAAAGTTCTCGATGAGAGCGTTCTTCGGCCTTAAGGCGGCTTCCAGCCTGTTTCGGAATCGTTCCGGGTGATACAAGTCGTTGACGCAAAGGCCCAGCCTTGCGGTTTTATCGGAGTAAGCGGGGCCAATGCCTCGACCGGTCGTGCCGATCTTTACCGAAGAGGTGGAGTTTTCGGAGAGATTATCCATCATCTTGTGATACGGCATTATCAGGTGAGCCTTGCCCGATACGGCTAAAGAGCCTTCTATACTAAAACCCCTGCCGGAAAGATGGTCTATCTCGGAAATCAGAGCCTCCGGATCAACCACAACACCGGAGCCGATTACGCACTGTTTACCACTATGCAATATCCCGGACGGGATGAGATGGAGAACATACTCGTTTCCGTCCACAACTACAGTATGGCCAGCGTTTGCCCCACCCTGGTAGCGGGCCACGATATCGACTCTCCTGCTTAAGGCGTCAACGATTTTCCCTTTTCCTTCGTCGCCCCATTGCACACCTACGATTACGGTTAACGGCATATCAGGTCCCGCCTCTCTTCACAGTTTGACAGTTCTTCTATTACATCCTCGACCGATACGTTTTTTTCTTCGCCCGTAATCGGGTTTATCGCTTTTACGATATCTCCAGCCGTATCATCTTCCTTTAGATGCAACACCGCTTTTATCTTCATTTTCTTCGCATACTCCACATATTCGGCCAGAGCTCGTTCTACGACGTTTGGCGCCGCCCGGACACCACCTTCCCTCAACCTTTCAGCAAAAGCCATGGCGGCGGAAAATCCTCCTTCGCCCGATACGACCAGAGCGTCCGCCGAGATATATTCGTCCTTGTTCTCGGACTTGAAAAAACGCTCCAGCAGATGATCCACATCGACCGCAAAACCGATAGCCGGTCTCTCCCGCCCGTAGACTTCAAGAAGTTTATCGTACCGCCCTCCAGACAATGCGCGGCGGGAAACCCCGTTTACAAACCCTTCGAAGGTTACACCAGTGTAATATCCGAATCCACGAACTTCACCGAGGTCGATGGTAATGGCATCCGTAAGACCGAGACCGCCAAGGCTTTTCAGCGTAGATTTCAGGCTTTTTACCGCCGACTCTGTGGCTTCATTTATAATCGGCGCCTTGTCGATCACTCCGACTCCACCGAATAGGGATGGCGCTTTTTTCATCGCCTCACTGGCTGAACCGTTGGCGCCGAAGGTCTGCAAAGCCTGGTCGAGACCTTTGGTGTCTTTGCGCAATAAAGCGCCACGTACGGCGGTATTCCCGGCTGTGGATAAAGAGAGCTGGTTCATTAACCCTTCTATATAGCCGATATGGGAAATCGCCAGACTTATATCCTTCTTCTCAAAACCGAGTTTGATTAACGACTCTACCCCAAGGGCCATAATTTCCGCGTCGGCGGATGGTCCCGCCGCTCCCACCATCTCCACACCCGCCTGATAGACCTCCATCCTCCGGCCTAGTCCGGGAGCCGCTGTGCGATACGCTGTTTCGGCGTAACTCAAGCGCAACGGAGCGGGCCGGTTTTTCAGCATGGTGGAGGCGATCCTGGCGATCTGCGGGGTAACGTCGGAGCGAAGGGCCATCGGTCGTCCCCCGCCTGACGGATCGCCAAAGGTTATGATCCGTTTTTTCCCTTCATCGTCCAGGCTTTTTCCTGCGATGTCGAGATATTCAACCGCAGGAGCTGTAATTCTGGAGTAGCCCCAGAGGGAAAACAGATGTAACAGCTCTCTCTCCATCCACTCTTTTAACTCCGCTTCGGCGAAGAGCAGAACTCTCGTTCCACCAGGGGTGTTTATCATCTCTTTGGCCGGATATCCTTAATATAGGTTCTACGAGAAATTGACCAGTTTTACGTCCAGAACGGCGTCGATCTTTTTCATTTCGGCAATCTGGTTCTGGGATGGAGCAGTATCGACATTGACTATCGATATTGCGTCTTTTCCCTTCTCCGTTCTACCGAGATGAAAGTGGGCCATGTTGATCTTCTGCTCCCCCATGTATGTGCCGATATCGCCTATGACTCCCGGCTGGTCCTTGTTGGTGAAGACCAACAGGTCGCCCGTCAGGATCGCTTCTATAATAACATCTTCGAGCTTGACGAGCCGTGGTTCATCTCCGGCGAAAACAGTCCCTTCGGCGGTCATTGTCCTGGTGTCGGTGGTGATCTTCACGCTCAGCAGTGACGCGAAATTCCTCTTGACCGAACTTGTGGTGGCGCTTACCACGATACCTCGCGATTCGGCCAGGTATGGCGCGTTAACCAGGTTCACGGTTTTTCCGACGTAAGCCTCCAGAGCGCCTTTCAATATCGCCTGGGTGATCGGTTTATCGTTCAGCTCCGCTAATTTGCCCATGTAGGTTATCTCGATCCGCTCCGGGGCGCCATCTGTGATCTGCGCCACGAACGCGCCCATCCGCTCACCTAGGGAGAGATACGGCCTGATTATCTGCAACTCTTCCGGATCGATAGAAGGTACGTTGATGGCGTTTCTGATTATATCTTTTGTAAGGTAGTCGGCCACCTGATGCGCCACCGCTATCGCCACGTTCTCCTGAGCTTCCGATGTGGACGCTCCGAGGTGTGGAGTCAAGACCACCTCCTCCATGCCGAGCAACGGATTATCTTTATTCACAGGCTCGGTGTCGAATACGTCGAGGGCCGCTCCTGCCACCTGACCGCTCTTTATGGCTATGGCCAGATCGACCTCATTGATTATGCCTCCACGGGCGCAGTTGATTATCCGCATCCCCTTTTTCATCTTGGCAAAGGCGTCTTTGTTTATCATGCCCCTGGTTTCCGGGGTCAATTGAGAATGGATCGAAATGAAATCCGCCTCAGCGTAAAGCTCCTCTAACGAAACAAGTTTGACACCCATCTTCTCTGCGGCGTCGGCGCTTATGAACGGGTCAAAAGCGATTACGTTCATCTCAAAACCATGGGCGCGTCTGGCCACGATCGATCCGACCCGGCCGATCCCGATAATGCCCAGCGTCTTGGAATAAAGCTCCACTCCGACAAACTTGCTCTTCTCCCATTTACCCGACATGATCGATGCGTTTGCCTGTGGAATTTTTCGGGACAACGACATCATCATGGCAATGGCGTGTTCGGCGGTGGTTACAATATTACCACCCGGAGTGTTCATCACCACCACACCCTTGGCCGAGGCGTTCTGCGTATCAACATTATCAACACCTATCCCGGCGCGACCTACCACTTTCAGATTTGTGGCGGCGTCAAGAACCTCTTTGGTCACATTTGTGGCGGAACGGATTATCAGAGCGTCGTAATCGGCTATCACCGAGATCAGTTCGGCGCTATCCATACCGGTTTTAATATCGACCTCAAGTCCGGGTGTCCCTTTGAGAATGGCTACGCCCGTATCTGATAATTTGTCTGAAACCAGAACCTTGAAAGCTGGCATTTTCGTCCTTGCTACTATTAAGAGTTAATATCGTTCGTTTAAAATCGCTTCGGCGGCGGCTACACCCTTGCCCGCTATATCCGCGACACCAGCTTTGGCCAGCCCCATTTCGATGGCGCTCATGGCTACGATCATATCGAAAGAGTCGAAATAGCCGAGATGCGCTATTCGAATGATCTTTCCTTTCAGGTGATCCTGACCACCGGCAAATGTCACGCCGTAGTTATCCCGCAGATCCTTGACAAGTTTACCGCCATCCACCCCGTCAGGAACGAAGATACCGGTAGCCGAGTTGGCCGGTGAGTCTGGCGCCAGCGCTTTTAGCCCCATGGATGAGCATCCGGCCCTGACCGCTCTTGCGAGGGTGTCGTGCCGTTGATAGACGTTATCGAGCCCCTCATCAAACATGATCTCAAGCGCTTTCCTGAAGCCACTTATAAGTGAGGCCGCCGGAGTATACGCGCTGGTATCTTTCACAACGTTGCTGGCTTCTTTTTTCAGATCGAAGTAGAACCGGGGCAGTTTCGAGATTTCCCGCTTTTTCCACGCTTTTTCCGAAAGCGCTATAAACGCAAGACCGGGAGGAAGCATGAGAGCTTTCTGGGAGCCTGTAAGAAGAACGTCTATGCCCCATTCGTCCATCGGTGTATCGACCACCCCGACACAGGTGATTCCATCGACTATCAAAAGTCTGTCGGTATCCTTTGTAAGTTTAGCGATCGCTTCTATCGGATGGGCTACCGTAGTGGAGGTTTCAGACCCTTGGGTAAGAACCGCGCTGATGGCGCTATTTTTATCTAGAGCCTCGGCCACCCGCTCCACGGTAACAGCCTGACCCCACTCAACGTTGAGCCATTCAACAGCAAGTCCGTAAGCCTCGGCGATCTTCCCCCACCGCTCTCCGAACTTTCCGCCGTTTACGACCAGAACGGTTTCACCCGGAGAGAAAAGATTCGTTACCGACGCCTCCATGGCGCCGGTGCCGGAGGAGGCCAGGGTCATCACCGTCTGTTCGGTCTTGAACAGTCTCTTCAGTCCCTCGGAACACTCCCTGAAAATTTCAGAGAACTGCGGTGTCCTGTGATGGATCACAGGTCGAGCCATCTCCAACAGAACATCCTCTGGAACCGGGGTAGGGCCAGGGGATATCAGGTATCGCTTTTTCATTCACTATCTCCACAAAAAACCTGAGCCGAGGCGCAGGAGTATCGTTATTCAAAACATGGACGGAATATTATAACGGCAGGATCAGTCTATTTCCACTACAACCGTTCCGGCTATCTTGTCGTGAAGAGTCTGCCCCCTCGAATCGACCAGGGCAAGAAGATAACCGATGTAGAGAAACAAGCCGCTAAACAGGTAACCGAACGCCCTGACAAAAGCGTCCAGATATGAAACATGTGAACCGTCAGGATGCACAACCTTGATATCACACGCCATTTTGCCAAAACTCTGACCGCCATCGCCGGTGGTTATCGTGTAATAACCGATCCACATCACGTTATAAAAAAGCGCCATGAGCAGACAGAAGAGTTTTAACTCGTCCGGGTCGCCGTAATCGATCTCCCCGAAACGGTAAACTAAACCGAAAAAAAAGAATGTGAGTGTCAGGGTAAAGGCGTAATCGAGAAGGTAGGCGATCAGCCGCCGAGCGAACGACGCATGGCCAAATTCAAGCCCGATATCGACCTCGTATGTCGAAGAGGGGGGCTCGGAAGGCATGGTCTGTTCAATATTAGTGGAATCCGACGCCTGCAACACCTATCGATCAGTCAAAATCTATACCGAGATCGTCGTCACCGATCTGCAGGTCGAGATCTCCGAGGTCGATATTTGTATCCTCTTTGGCGTCCGCCTTGCCTGATGGTTTCGATTCCCCTTTTCCGAAAACGTCATCATCTTCCAGGGAGAGCTCTATCTCCTGAAAATCGTCGCTGTCGCTCTTGCTATCGTTTTTGATAAGTGGTGAAGATTGGTCTTCGCCAACTTCCACCATAACGTCATCAGAGATATCATCGACCTCAAAACCGTCAAACTCAATATCACTGTCACCAGAATCGTCGATGTCGTCTCCGAAGTCGGAGATTTCCATCCCCATCTCATCCGGGCTAAGCTCCATCGTAACGTCGGTCGGCTCTTCCATATGTCCGATTTCGATAGCGGCGTTTTCAGACTCGCCAGGGTCGGGGTCCAGGCTACCAGAGATGACATCCTCTTCTTCAGACTCGCCAGTATCGGAACTCACAGACAAGTCATCGTCGTCGTCGAGGCTTAAGGATATTTCATCGTCATCGTCAGCATCAAGGTCCAAGGATATTTCATCATCGTCCGAGTCGAGACTTACAGATATCTCATCATCGTCGTCTGCGTCAAAATCTATATCGTCATCAGAATCGAAACTGAGGGAAAGCTCCTCCTCACCGCTGTCCGAAGGTGGCGCAGGTGGAGGTGTGTTATCCAGGTCAAGAGCGCTGTTCGTATCGTCTCCGAAATCGTCTCCGAGGCTTAACGAAAAACCGCTATTGGAGGCAAGCTCGTCAAAATCGTCGCTGTCATCCCCTATACCCAGGTCTATTTGACCATCGTCGGAGTCGGTCTCTTCGTCAAAGCTGATTTCGTCGGAGGTAAAAATATCGGAGTCTTCATCGCCATCGCTATTTGCATCATCGTCGCTGTCGAAATCGATGGAGATCTCTCCAGAGTCATCGCTATCATCGAAACCGGGCATGAATTCATCGGTCGCAGGGCGTACTTCGGCTGTCTGAGCGCCTAAAGCTGTAACTTCCGAGGTGTCGCCGGTGACGGAAAAATCTCCCGTATCAAAAGACGCCGTAGCCTGAGCGGCGTTAGCCGTCAGGTTTGAAGCTCCTCCGACAAAGGTCAATACGCCTAAGGGTAAAGGCTCAAGGAAGTCGATACCCATTTGGGATTTATGAGTAGTCAGATCTTTCATGCATTTCTTGCATGAGTCCAGGTACTCAAAGCTAACGTAGTTGCAATGAGGGCACTTCATCCCACCTCTCCCCGAAATTTCGCTATTTTATTGAATATTTACCCTTAATTATCATATAAATATTGTAAACTGTCAACATTACAAATGGGGTATAGATATACGCTGGTTTATAGCAACAGCTGTATCGGGATGACGAAACATGGAAAACCTGGACCAGTGCAAAACACATTCGGATATGGTTCTTGCTATCCACAAGGCTGACTCCTACCAAACCATCTTAAATACAGCTAGTTACGCACTTCAATCACTATTGCGAACAACGGGTTTCGCCGCATGTCGCTTACAGCTTGACATAGGACCAGAACAAACGCTTGTCACGGCGACATCGGATGATGGTGAACACGATTTTGACGCCGATTGCTCCGCCTGCTATTGCGCCGCTGAAACTGATCGACTCTCCGGGATCACTATTATTTCCAAAAGCCTGAAAAAGAGGAGATGCGCCGGTGGAAAATTCAAGGCTTTAGCTGTTGCGCCGATTGTCTGTAATGGAAAAAAATTCGGTTTTTTTGTGGCTGGGTCGAAAAGCGGAAATAAACCTGAAGATTTATCCGTTGTCACCTCAACCCTTGAACATCTTGCAGTCGCCCTGAAAAGAATATCTGAACTCGATTCAGCCAATAAAAAAGCCTCCGACCTTGAGACTGTTCACCAGGTGGGAAGTCTTGTAACCGGCAGGCTGACTCTAAAAGAGATGGTACGCGAAGTGGTTAAAAGACTTGGCGCAGTTCTGGCCACGGACGAAGTGAACGTCACGTTGTACGACGAAAACCGGAAAGAACTCTCGTTCCTGGCCCGCTATTTCGCCGACGACACGAGTCACGGCGGCCCGGAGGTATACCCGTTGTCTGACGGCATGAACAGTTATATCGTCAACAACAGAACCCACCTCCTGATGAAGCGCGACACTGAAGAGGAGTGCCGGAAACTCGGAATCCGACACGGTGGAATTCCCGCCAAGTCGTGGCTTGGGGCGCCCATGATCTACAAGGATAGGGTCGTCGGCACCCTGTCCGTTCAAAGCTATAACAGGGCCGACCTCTACGACGAACGGTCAGTGGAACTTCTGAGCATCGTAGCCGGACAGTGCGCCGTGGCGGTGGAAAACGCAAAACTGTTCGAAGAGGTGATAAGACGGGAGGCGGAGAAAGAGAAACTCTATTTTTCCCTAACCCACGACCTTCTCTCCTTGCTAAATCCTGTGGCGGGCTACGCGAAACTATTGAAAACACTGCCGGAAAAAACCGGGAGGGAGAAGTACGAGTCTCTCGCCGACCAGATCATTATCTCCTCGGACAAGATCACCCGGTTCGTGGAGGATATTCTCGTCTGGGGCAAAATCCAGTCGGGGAAACTTACCCTCAATATCGAACGGGCGGACGTGGTGGCAGTGGCCGTTACTGTGCTTACCGCCTGTCTGCCGGAGCTTTATATGCGAAAAATAGCTGTAACACTCAACGGCGCCCTGCTCGATATTACCGGAAACGGCCTGTCAGACGTGACGAATGAGAGGGTCATGGCCGATTTTGACGTTGCCCAGATGGAGCGTGTTTTCCTCAACCTCGTGGGAAACGGTGTCAAACACTCTCGCAGTATGATCGATATCGAGGTTGCTGAGGAGGATTCTTCTGTGACATGTTCCGTTAAGGACGATGGCGAAGGGGTCCGCTCGGAGTTGATTCCTCTCCTTTTTGAAGAGTATTATCAGACAGACAACAACAGCGCAAAAGGGGTCGGGCTCGGTTTACCGACCGTGAAAAGAATCGTGGAACTGCATCAGGGCCGAATTCTTGTCGGCTCCAAACCAGGAGAAGGTTTTCATGTCAGCTTTCGATGGCCGCGCACCCTGGCCGACCGGGCGCCTTTATAAAAAGTGATAATTACATGTCAAATGTGACTGGTGGAAACGTGCTCGTAGTGGATGACGACATAAACTCGCTCAAAATGGTGGAGCAGTTTCTCAACCTCAAAAACTTCGAAGTGACATGCTCGCTTACCTACCGGGATGCGAAAAGAGAGATGGCGGACGGAAAATTCGTGGCCGCTGTGCTCGATTATTTCATGCCGGATACCACCGGTCTTGTGATGATGAAGGAATTCAGGGAGATAGACCCCGATCTGCCGGTGATAATTCTCACGGCGGCGCGGGATATAAAACTTGCCGTTCAGGCGATCAAGGAGGGCGCCCTCTCCTATCAGGTTAAACCTGTAGACCCGGACGAACTCTATTCGAACCTTCAAACCGCCATCAACACAAAATCGCTGGTAACGGAGAACCGACGCCTGCAGTTCGACCTTTCGACCCGTTACAAGTTTGACTCCATAATCGGCTCTTCGGGCAGGATGATGGACGTATACGACATGACCCACAGGGCGTCGAAAGTTCGCTCCACTGTGCTTGTGACAGGAGAAACAGGATGTGGCAAGGAGCTTATCGCCAAAGCCATACACTACAACTCCGACAGGGCGAAAAAACCTTTCATCAGCGTCAACTGCGCCGCCGTCCCGGAGTCTTTGCTTGAATCGGAGTTATTCGGAATAGAAAAAAATGTGGCCTCCGGAGTCGATGCGCGAGCCGGAAAGTTTGAGGCCGCCGATGGCGGAACCCTCTTTCTAGACGAGATAGGCGACATGTCGATCCTGACCCAGGCCAAGGTTTTACGCGCCATTCAGGAACGGGAGATAGAGAGGGTCGGGAGCCATACACCCCGCAAGATCGATATCAGGATCGTCGCCGCCACCCATCGCAACCTGGAGCAGGCGATTTCAGACGGAAAATTTCGCCGCGATCTCTATTACAGACTTAACGTGCTGGTAATCGCCCTGCCCCAGCTCAAAGACAGGAAAGAAGACCTGCCGGAACTGTGCGAACATTTTATCGCAAAGTATTGTGACGAGAACCGCCTGCCTGAAAAAAGACTCTCGAACAGCGCCTTCGGTAAACTGCGAGCCTACCCTTGGCCCGGAAATGTGCGCGAGTTGGAAAACACCATGGAACGGGCGGTGGTTATATGCGACGACGAAAAGATCGATGTCGCTCACCTGCCGCTTAACATAAGGAGCCATTCCGGGGCCTATTTTTCGATGCCGGACGAACCGACGGGAGGTTTGGAAGAGAGTGTCGCCGAATTTGAAAAGGAGTTTATCCTGACAGCGCTGAAACGAAACGGCTATAAGCAGAACAAAACAGCCGAAGATCTGAAAGTCTCAGAGAGAAGCATCTGGTACAAGATCAAGAAACACGGTATCGACACAAAACATCCAACACCTGAACCGGAGTAGCCAACCGGTTTCATGATGCTCCAGTAGTCTGTTTGTCCTTTTGCCACGGCAATAACAATTACTCTTCTGCAAGTAAACTTCTTTTTCTTTGATTCCCAGTCGGATAAGATTGCATTAAACAAGATCATCCGGGAAATATCAGATGAATCGATTTCGGGAGAGAGCGTTACAGATACTTTTCCCCCTGACCCTGGTCTGGGGAAGTTTCTGGCTATCTTTTGAGGAGATCGAGATTGTATATAGCCTGATACCGGCGCCTGAAGGGCATTGGTTTCATGACGCTCTCGAAGGTATGGTGACGCTTCTTGTTGTTTCTCTGTTTGTAGCGGGGCCGGTCTATTGTTACCGTCGGTGGCCCTGGTTTCTCCGGGTTCCAGAGTCGGTATCCATGACCTGGTTAACCGTGCGCCTGATCGTTTACGCTCCGTTTTTGTTTGCACTGCTCGCGGGGGCTATCTTTTCCGCATGGTGGATATTAGTGGTTTCCGGGGAAGACCCGAAAGATTCGCAATATGGCATGTCAGCCTGGTATGCCGCCTATTTTTACTCACTGGCCCTGACACCGTTGTTCACTATTGTTCTGGCATGGATATCCACACCGGGAAGAGATCGGAAAGGAACCTGAGGGCAGATGGCGGCCCGGAAAAAGCATAATATTCAGTCCTGATAATAGTAACGGTACAACATCCCGATGTGTTAATTTAATTCACTGTGATTACTACCATCATCCATTTCTTCTTTACCTAACACCTGAACAATATAATTAAGCAAAGATATAGTTTTCAAGCTATTGATTTCTGTTCCATAATCGACAGATTCTCCATGTATGACCTGATGCCTGTTCAATTCCTTAAATTTTTCACCTCTTTCTTTGGATGTCGCTGATATCGGGAACCTATTTGCCAAAGGCGATAGAATTGCTGATTGGATTGTGTCGGCCCCTATTTTTTCTACATGCCTTGCGGTTGCTGGCTTGTCATTTTCCTTACTATACAATTGAAATTTAATGCGCTCATGGCACACACCATCTGCTTGAGCAAGGAATACTGGTATTGATAACTCGTAGTCGCCGCGAGAATGAGCAATAAATGCTTTTTTGATTATCGGCTCCCTATGAGGAAATATTGCGTGAATGCTACTTTCAATTTCTGGTAACCTTTCTCGATAATATTCAATCAGCGTGTTTTCAGCATCATCTGGATTTTCACTGTTAAAAGCTTTCTCAAGTTTCCACAAGTGAGCATTGTCCATTTTAAGATCGTAAGACCATCCATTGTTTCCAAGGACTGTCAAAGCATTTCGTATCTTATGTGGAAGTACATAAAAGCTTTTGACGATATCATCGATATGTGGACTGACTAAATCTTCAAGAAGGTTGCGATATTCAAAAGCAGGTTGGGATATTTCAGCAATATGCTGAATGAAAGAACTTGGAATCGTTATATTTGCGACAAACTGTGCGTAAATTTTCTCTTGGTCTGCAAATAACTTCTCTTGGCTTTTTATAAAAGGCTTTAAAGACTCATGCAATTTATCTTGAGCCTCGATAATAGATAGCATCGAATCCATTGTCGTCTCATGCATTCCCATAAGAGGTGCAAATTGCTTACGAATGGACTGAGTTGTACTTAATAGTTCTTTAAAGTAAGAGTCTAATGTTCCCAAAGTCACTCCTCTATATTTTATGGTTTTATACTAATATCTGCATAACGCACCATCTAGTATAATATACCAAAGGATGGCACTCTGGAACAACCTACCTGAAAAATATTCTCCAGACTGCACGTCATATTGAAACCAGTCTTAAGCCATCGCTATTGTTGCTTACCCCTCTTTTTTCGAGGAGGCGAGGTAGAGGAATATCAGGCCCATTGAGCCTGCTATCAGGGAGCCTGTGAACGTTCCCAACTTCGCTATTCTTTGCAACTCCGGTTCCAGACGGAAACCTAAACTCCCCAAAAACATCGACATCGTAAAGCCTATGCCGGCTAACATCGCCACACCCAACAGATGCGTTCGGGTCATGCCGGTGGGAAGCGCGGTCCACCCCATTTTCACAGCAAACAATGAACTTAACGAAACACCGATAAATTTACCAAACACCAGACCCACAGCCACGCCCAGCGCCACAGGATGGAAAATCTCATCCATAAACAAAGACGCTTCAATCGGAATGCCGGCGTTCACAAACGCAAAGATCGGCACCACTATAAACGCCGCCGGCACCCGCAACCCTTCGATCATCCTGTGAGAAGGAGCCTCCAACAGATACGCGCCCCGTTTCATGATGCGGATGATGGCGTGATGCTGGTCGAACGTCATCTTGCCCCCTTCCGACAAGCTGGCGTCGCAGTTCTGCATAACCCGAAAGACAGTCTCCCCCAATAACGACGGGTGAATCTTCTGCTTTATCGGTATAGCCATCGCCACCAACACACCCGCAATCGAAGCGTGCACGCCCGACTTCAACATCGCGAACCAGAGAATGGAACCGACAACATAATAGGGTAACGATTTCCTGATACCGACATTGTTAAATATGACAAGTAGCGCAAACAACAAACCGCTCTGAAGCAGATAGCCGGTGTCAATATGGCTGGTATAAAAAAAAGCTATGATTAAAACAGCGGCCAGATCGTCCACAATCGCAAGCGTAATAAGGAAGATGTATAACGAACGGGGTACACGATCCCCCAGCAGAGCCATGATACCTATGACAAAGGCTATGTCCGTCGCCATCGGTATTCCCCACCCCAGCATTTCAGGGGCGCCAGGGTTCATCGCCAGATAGAATATGGCTGGTGTCACAATTCCACCAAACGCCGCTATAAACGGTAGAACCGCTTTTTTGAATGTGGATAGCTCCCCAACCAGCAGTTCCTTTTTTATTTCAAGACCCACCGCCAGCAGGAAAAGACCCATCAACCCGTCGTTGACCCATAACTTCAACGACTCCGTCAACGACCATTCACCAATAGTAAGACTGATAGGAGTTTCGATAAACGAGATGTACGCGCCGGAGAATGGGGAGTTCATGGCGATAAGGGCCAACGCCGTGGCCAGCAACAACGCCACACCCGACGCCGCCCTGTGACCGATCATCGAATCTACCGGCGACTTGAAATGCCAGAAATGACGCTCCAGAGGCGCGTTATGTCTGCGGTTGCGGGGAATCGCCCAACCTCGCAGGTAATTCCTGCTATCTTCCTCGTCTTTTTTGACCATAAGTCACAACTCGAAACTGAAGTGTTTCGCTAATTTTACTACATGGAGGGTCTTTTATTGTGAACCGATTGCAGTTTTAGTCGAGCAGGGCCTCAACGTGAGCAACAACAGAATCGGCCAGAGCGGAGAGGTTGTAACCCCCTTCCAGGGTCGAGACCACCCGTCCAGCACAGACCCGTTTGGCAAGGTTTACAATCCTTGAGGTCAAGAGACCGTAACCGTCGGTCGTTAACGCCAGTCCGCCCAGTGGATCGTCTATATGAGCGTCGAACCCGGCTGATATGAAAATAATATCGGGACCGAATTTTTCGATAGCCGGGGTAACGTCGCTGTCGAATATCGCCATAAATTCAGCGTCACCCGCGCCTGAGTCGAGCGGGAAATTCATAGTCGCGCCAATACCAGCTCCACTCCCCCTCTCCGAGGTATGCCCTGAACCGGGATAGATATATTGCTGGTGGTACGATACGAAAAGAATATCGGGATCGTTATAAAAAGCGGCTTGTGTGCCGTTGCCGTGATGCACATCAAAATCTATTATCGCAACCCGTTTGGCGCCACATTCGTCAATGGCGTACCGGGCCGCCACAGCTACATTGTTTATCAGACAAAAACCCATAGCCTTGTCAGGTTCCGCGTGGTGACCGGGTGGTCTTACCGCACAAAAAGCCGTAGAGGTCGCGCCGTTCAGAACATCTGTAGTAGCCTCGATAACCGCCCCCACAGCTTTTAAAGCCGCTCTCCACGATTCCGGTGAGACCGGAGTGTCGATATCAAGGGATGTCGCGCCCGCTTCGATCCGATCCCGCAACATCTCAAGATGACGTTTCGAGTGGATTTTTTCGATGGCGCCAATATCGGCTGGCGAAGGGGTTTTCCATACAAGCCTGCTGGCAAATCGCGCCCGCTTAAGCGCCTCTTCTATATATACAAGCCGCTCGGGACACTCCGGGTGCGAACCGGTCATATGCAATTTGAAAACCGGATCGTGATAGATAACGGTTTGCGCTGTCATGATAATAGATTATCCGCACACGGTGGAGTCAGCAAGGGCGCACAGCGCCCCTTCTATGGCAAAGATACCGTTATTGTTTGCCATAATGATTAATTTCCCGCGCACGGAAGGTTTAGCAACGGCCAACTGGCCGTCAATCGCTCACAATCGTAGTTGATCACCGGCTCCCCTCGTCATAATGATTAATTTCCCGCGCACGGCGGGATTAGCAACGGTCATCTGGCCGTCAGCCGCCACCTTTTGAGATTATTACAATCCACAAGACAACACCTACAAGCATAGCTATGTCGAAATAGCTCAACTTGCGGACTTCATGTAAAGGACCGAACCGGCCCTTATTGTCAGTCGCCTCACCCGAATCCTGCAGGTTCACCCAACGGCCAGATGGAGGAATTCGTGGAGAGCGCCCGCTCCCCTGTCAGCTTGTGACACTTCGGACACTCTCTTTTTTTGTGCGCATCGGCCAGCGCGGACAAGGTTTCAAACTTGAAGTCGCACTGACCACACACATACTCGTATAAAGGCATACTGATAAAGACGCGAAATCGCTCAAAACGATTCCCGTTTTTTTAACTACTTCGTTGGCGCTCCGGTATATCCGACCGGTTTTGGCAGGTTTTCTATAGCCTTTAGAGCGCTTGCGATACCCGCTTCGTCCATAACGTCGTCCTCCAACGCTCCGTCGAAATAAGCGTCGTAAGCGGACATATCAAAATGACCGTGACCCGACAAGCCGAACAGGATCACCCTCTCTTTCCCCTCTTCCTTCGCTTTCATAGCTTCGACTATGGCTTGACGGATGGCGTGAGAAGATTCCGGCGCCGGAATTATTCCTTCAGATCGACAGAAAGTGACGGCGCTCTCAAAACACTCGATCTGCGGATACGATTCCGCCTCGATAAGATTCGACAACAACAGTTGGCTCGTGAGAGGCGCTACGGCGTGGTACCGAAGTCCACCTGCATGAATACCGGGTGGCACAAAGTCGTGACCTAAAGTGTGAGCCGGCACAAGTGGTGTCATCTGGGCTGTATCGCCAAAATCGTACGAAAAGATTCCCTTGGTCAGCGTCGGGCAACTGGAAGGCTCCACCGCCACGATCCTCACATCCTTGCCGTTCACCTTGTCCTGAACGTAAGGATGGGCGAGTCCACCGAAATTCGACCCGCCACCGCAACAGCCGATAACTACGTCTGGATATTCTCCCGCCATCGCCATCTGTTTTATAGCCTCTTGGCCGATAATCGTCTGGTGTAGCAGAACATGATTTAAAACCGAGCCGAGACAGTAGTTGGTGTCCGCACTTGTGGCGGCGACCTCCACCGCTTCTGATATTGCTATACCTAGACTGCCGGTGGAATCAGGGGTCTTTTCCAGAATCGAGCGACCGGCATGAGTAGTATTGGATGGCGACGCAATCACATCCCCGCCCCAACATCGGATCATGGAACGGCGGTACGGTTTCTGCTCGTAACTCACTTTCACCATGAAGACTTTCACCTCCATACCGAACATTTTGCATGCGAAACTCATGGCCGAACCCCACTGACCCGCGCCTGTCTCGGTGGCGATTTTGTTTATTCCGGCGACCTTGTTGAAATAGGCCTGGGCGACGGCGGTGTTCGGTTTATGACTGCCGGCCGGGGAGCTACCTTCGTATTTGTAAAATATTTTCGCCGGAGTGTTGAGCGCCTTCTCCAGTCTGCGGGCGCGGTAGAGAGGGGACGGGCGCCATATGGCGAGGATATTCTGAACCTCTTCCGGAATGTCGATCCAACGCTCCTGACTGACCTCCTGCTCGATAAGCCCCATCGGAAAAAGGGGCGCGAGATCGTCCGGTCCAACCGGTTGTCCGGTTCCGGGATGAAGCGGTGGCTGGGGCGGAGTCGGCATGTCTGCGACCACGTTGTACCACTGTTTAGGCATATCGGCTGGATTAAGCTCGTATCTGCTCTGAATCGCCATGTTTTACTACCTTCCAAAAGAGAGGTTCTTTTTTTTTCATAATTTCGTACACGAAGATTGTAATTATCCTTGAACATAATCGCAACCAGGACCTGCGCTCTGAATGTAAACAATCTTCAGTTATGATAGACTGAACAGATATGTTCCAAACCAGAATCGTGGGTAACTGGATATGGCTGTCAGTTCCGATGGAGGTTGAGAAATCCTGTGAATAGTAGAGTTGAGAGACGGCGTGAGAGCATAGGAGCTCTTATGATCCATTCTGACAGCCAAGTCAGGAACATGGCGAAAACAGCTTTCGAGTCACGATCTTACGCTTTCAAAGCCGTCGATTCCGTCAAGGATGGTGTCCGGACTATTTCGAAATTCAACCCTGAGATTATCTTCATCGAAGAGAATCAACCAGATATAGACGCTTCAAAACTTATCAATCTCCTGTCCGCTTCGAAAAACACAAAAAACATCTGCGTGGTGGTCATGTCGGACGGGTACGACAAGGATACCCGGTTAAACGGGCTAAAAAGCGGTGTATACGATTTCATGTACAAGCCGTATACCGGCGAGGAGATGAAAAATCTGGCCGATTCGGTCAGGAGTTTTTCGGATGACGTGACAGACACGAAGTCTGGTCGAGTTCTGGTGGTGGAAGACAGTCGGATAGTCTGCATGGTTTATGAAGAGATCTTTACAAGACTTGGTTACACCTTTCAGATAGAGAGCGATTCCACCAGGGCGGTCGATACGATCCGGGCTTTCAGGCCCGACCTGATCCTTATGGACGCCAACATGCCCGACCTGGATGGTTTTGAACTCACCGAAATGATCAGGAGAGACCGGGAGCTTCGAAGCGTCCGGATAATAATGGTCACCTCCGACACGAAGAAAAAAAGCACGGTAAAAGCGCTTAAACTCGGCGTGAACGATTTTCTCACAAAACCGTTTGACGAAGAGGTGCTTATCGCCCGTATGAGTACTCACCTTAACGGCAAACGTCTGTACGACGATTTGTTAAAGGCTTTCGGCGAACTTAATTCGTTAAAGGACCGGCTGGAGAGGCTGTCGATTACCGACGGTTTGACTAACCTCTACAACCATCGTCATTTTTACGATACCCTGCTCGATGAAATGACGAAAGCGAAGGAGACCGGGTCGCCGTTATCCACCCTGCTATTCGATATTGACCATTTCAAGACTTTCAACGACACCCACGGTCACAAAGCCGGGGACGAAGTTTTGCGGGCGACCGCCATGGTCATGAGCGAAGCTCTCCCGGAAGGAGCGTTCCTTGCCCGTTACGGTGGAGAGGAGTTCGGCGTTCTTTTTCCGGGATTATCCCTTGAGGAGGCCTTCGTGGAGGGAGATCGCTTGCGACACGCTGTGGAGAACGCCAAAGTGGCTTTTGAGGGTAAAATATTCTCTGTTACAGTAAGTGGCGGTGTGGGTGAATGGGACGGCGAAATTGGAGACGGCCCTCTGATTCAGATGACCGACGCCGCCCTTTACAAAAGCAAAGAAGCTGGAAGAAACCAGCTTACCCGCGCTTTAAGCGGATAAAGACGTTAACGCGCCCCTCTTGAAGATTCGACGAGCGGGGAGTTTTATGTTATCCTGCCAAGTGAAGTCCAGATTGATTCATAATCTTACAAATATTTCGCAGGAGACCGGTTGTGACCTTTAACACTTTGCTTGCAGTAAAGGATTTGGTTAACGAAGAGGCCGTCACCGCCTCACAGGATATCACCGTTACCGAGGCCGCAAAAATCATGGATGAGAAGAAGATTACCAGTATCCTTCTCCTCAACGGCGATGGAACCCTAGTTGGTATAATGACAGAAGGGGATATCGTCCGCAGGGTTGTTGCCGCCGGTCTTGCCCCGAACACAACCAAAACCGAAAAGATCATGACCTCCGGTGTTCAGCAGGTTCCCGGCGACACGTCCATCTTCGAAGCGCGAAAGAAAATGACCGAACTGAATATCAAACACCTGATCGTATCAGAGGATGGAAAACCGACTGGGATCCTTTCCTCAGCAGCGCTACTCGGTTCGTGAAGCGACAAGCCTTCTGGATTCAGCCAGCAGGCTATTTAACTCATTTCCGGGGTCGTCGTTTCCCATAAACGCCGATCCGATAAGGAACGCATCAACGTGTCTGGATAACCACGCAACATCTCCAGCCGTTGAAACTCCGCTCTCACTTACGATGGCAGATTTCTTCGGGAGATAAGGCGCCACCCTTTCAGTTGTTCCAATGTCGATTTTCAGATCGGGTGAAAGAAAATCCCGGTTGTTAATGCCGATAATTTTGGGTTTAAGACCCTCTACCATCTCCCAATCCGCCAAAGAATGGATTTCCACCAGTGGTTCTATCTCAAGCTCAAGAGCCAGATGATAAAGGTCCGCCACCTCCTGCGGTCCGCTTAACGCCACCGGCATTAGCAACACCGCGTCGGCTCCGAGGGCCGCAGTTTCATACAATTGCCACGGATCGACGATAAATTCCTTTCGCAACACGGGAATATTGACCGCCTCTCTGACAATGGGAACATAAACCGGCGCGCCACAGAAAAACCGGGAATCGGTAAGGACGGAAATGGCCACAGCGCCCGCTTTCTCGTATGATCGGGCGATGGCGGCGGGATTGAACTTCGACGGTTTTAACATAACCGATGGCGAGGATCGTTTTATCTCTGCGATTACGTTGATCCGCCCCTCTCTTTTTAAGGCCCCGAACAGGGACCTTGGGATGGCGTTCGGGTCGATGGAATCGATCAACATCTCCTTGGAGTAGATTCTCTTTGTTACCCTGACCTCGTTTTTTTTGTTCTCTACAATCGAGGTCAGCGCCCGGTTAAGCGCCACAGGAGTCTCCTCCATCAAACTGATTTCCGCAATGCTTTGTAGACAGGTCGCCACTTCCGGGTTCTGATAACCTCAACCGGGTCCAGGTCAGGGTCCACAGTGGCAAGCCCCTGTTTTACCGCCATGTTGTATACCGCCATGGCCACCTGTTCGGAGACCTTGTCGAGGTCTGACACTCTTGGGAACACACAATGTGTGGATGCGGCGTCGGACGGCATGAGATCGGCCAAACGGGAGGCGGCGGCGGTGAACATCTCGTCGGTTATCCTTTTCGCTCCGGCGGAAATAGCGCCAAGCCCCAAGCCGGGAAAGATGAAAACGTTGTTCCCCTGCCCTATCCTGTAGGCTTTTCCTTCAAAGGTAACATCTCCAAAGGGACTGCCGGTAGCTACAATGGCCCTTCCACCCGTCCATTCATAGATATCCGCAGGTTTCGCTTCGCCCTTGGACGTCGGATTGGAGAGGGGAAAAATGATCGGGGTATGTATGTTGTCGAGCATAAGCTCCACAACCTTTCGGTTAAACGATCCCGGCTGACCCGACAATCCAAGAAGGACAGTAACTCTTGCGTTTACAATTACATCCTCCATGCTTATATTACCCTCCCTTTCGAGTTTCCACCCGGAAACCTCGCCTGGATCTTTGGCGAATGGCAGTTTGTACTCCTCCAGTCCTTCACGGTCTTTAGTTATCAGCCCCCGGCTGTCGACAACAAAGACCCTCGCCACAGCTTCCTCTTCTGATAACCCGCACCCGATCATGGAGTTTCGTAACTGCCGGGCCACACCCATACCACCGGCGCCGGCGCCGTAGATAAGAAAAGTCTGTTCATGAAAAACTTCGTCAATTATCCGGGTGGCGCCGATGACTCCGGCCGTCACTACCGCGCCTGTCCCCTGGATGTCATCGTTGAAAGAGAAGACCGAATCACGGTACCTGTCGAGGTTGGAGAAGGCGTTCTGTTTTGAAAAATCCTCCCACTGGAGCAGTGCGTTCGGGTATAACTCCTTGATTTTTGTCACAAACCTGTCTATGAACTGGTTGTAGGCCTCACCTGTATAACGATGGTGTTTATGGCCGAGGTACAACGGATCGTCCAACAATGCTGTATTATCGGTGCCAACATCAAGAGAGATCGGCAGACAACCCTGCGGCGCCACTCCGGCTCCGAGGGTGTATAGCGATAGTTTTCCAATGGAGATTCCCATACCACCAGCCCCTTGATCGCCGATTCCCAGAATCCCCTGATTATCTGTGACCACTATGACATCGATATCCTGCGATGGCAGGTTCGTAGCCATGCTATCCATCATTTCTACATTTTCCGGTGATATCCACAACCCCCGGGATATCCGGTATATGTGAGATAGTTTCTGTACAGCTTCACCCACCGTCGGTGTGTAGATAATCGGGGTCATCTCTTCGATATGATCCCAAACTAAAGCGTAAAAGAGGGTTTCGTTCCTGTCCTGCAACGCCCGAAGGAAGACATATTTCTCCAGGTTGCTCGGTTTTACCAGATAATTTTCGTAAACACGCTCTTTCTGCTCTTCTAACGTGGCTACATGGGGAGGCAACAGCCCGATAAGACCGAACTCATAACGTTCCCGTTCGTCGAAAGCAGTCCCCTTGTTTAACAAAGGGTTATGTAATAGCTCCGACCCGGTCTGGCCGACCTTGAGAAAGACCTCACCGCTCTTCCTACGCTCAACACGCCTGTGACTCATCTGATCATCCCTGGAAATATAATCGAAGGTTATTATACACCCGAGCCTACGGGAATCGTCCCTGGAAATATAAATCAGACGAAATAAGAGAATTTATTATGATAATACTTGTAATTAACGATAATTACATATACAATATCCTAAATTATGGCTTAGGTACATGAAACTATGTATCAGGAGGTTGATTACTGATATAGATAATCATGTAATCAATCGGAAAGTTAAGGGAAGGGCGTTTGAAAGGCTCCACACGAATCAGGTTGGAACTCAGGAATCCGCGTTTCCCTGACCGCGAACTGGAAGAACGTTTATCTGAGTTCATTCTATATGGACGGTACGCGGGGATCAATCTCGATAGCTTCCATGAGGCTATCTCCGGGGCTATAGTGAAATATGGTCACGATGGTCCAGAGATGAAATATGGCGGCAAAGTAATCCTGCAGACAAACTTTAAAACCTCTACGCTTATAAACCAGGTAGTACAGATTTATCCTGTATTCGCTACCTGGGAAATAAAGGTCATCCCTACAAATAAAGTGGCGGCGCCAAGAAAAAAGGCAATCAAACTTAAGGAGACAGAAATGGCTACCAAGGCGAAACCTGCGGCAAAAAAGAAAGCTGTCGCGAAAAAACCGGTCGTAAAAAAGAAAGCTGTCGCGAAAAAACCGGTCGTAAAGAAAAAAGCTGTCGCGAAGAAAGCTGTCGCGAAGAAACCGGTAGCCAAGAAAAAAGCTGTCGCGAAGAAAGCTGTCGCAAAAAAACCGGTAGCCAAGAAAAAAGCCGTTGCGAAGAAAGCTGTCGCAAAAAAACCGGTAGCCAAGAAAAAAGCTGTCGCGAAGAAAGCTGTCGCAAAAAAACCGGTAGCCAAGAAAAAAGCCGTCGCGAAGAAAGCTGTCGCAAAAAAACCGGTAGCCAAGAAAAGAGCCGTTGCGAAGAAAAAAACCAAAAAGTAGAGTTATCGCAACAAAAAAGGCCGGTCAGGAGTAGATCCTGGTCGGCCTTTTTATATTACGAGTCTACTTCGGCGCCCCCCCCCTGTTAAGCGCCTTGCATTCCTTGCAAGGTGTCGATGGGCCGCGCAGGATTATCCTAGTGAGATACCTCTTCGTCTCTTCGTCTCTTCAGCGTAATGTTTATGGTACAGAATATCCCATTCATCTGTCCCTTCACGAATATCGCGCGAATAAGACTCTATGACATCCCGGACCGAATTTTCGATGCTCTCTTCGAGTTCAAGGTCAGCTCTGAGGATTTCGACGATTTCGAGTCTGAGATCGTTTTCATCACAAAAGAACTCCACATCGTCATTCTCGAGGATTTGCCGCAATATCAGTTTCGACAGATGGTTTATCTTCTCTCTGCTCAGTTTCACTTAACAACCTCCGTCTTCTAAAGGATAAGGCCACGTTCCCTGGCGTATCGATTCTTCACCATCTGGAACATTTTCCTGTAGTCTATGTTATCGATCTCTTCACCCATCTTTTCCAGGATTTCCCGAACTTCCTGATTAAGGTCGTCTTCGACCAGAAGGTCTTCGGTGATAATCTCGGAGATGGTTATCATTAATCCCTGGCTATCGTTTTCCACGTCGATAAGCTCTTTACTTTCAAGACCTTCGACGACCCTTTTTGCCAGGTAATCGATCATTTCCTTTTTGAGTTTCATTGATTTACCTCCTGTCCGGCTCTTGAACTCGCTCGTTCCCTGAGACGTTCTACGTGGCGGTAAGGCAGTTTAACCGATCCGATATACCTTCCGGCCATACCGGGACCATGGTAATCCGATCCTCCCGTCAACAGTAGTCCCAATTCATCGGCCATCTTTTCATATTTTTGCGTCATAGCGCTCTGGTGCAGTGTGTTGTACGCTTCAATACCATCGAGACCCGCCTTGGCAAGTCCCGGAATAAGCTGGTCGATGTTAGTGTGCCCCGGGTGAGCAAGACTACTTACTCCTCCCGCCTCCGACACCAGTCCAATGGCATCTTCAGGTGTGAAGCTTGTCAGCGGTTCACAAACCGGTTTGCCATCTCCGAGTAGCGTATCAAAAACAGCGTTTACGTTGTCAAACAAGCCTTTGTCTACCATATACCTGGCCAGCAACGCCCGTCCCACCGTTTGTGGGCCGATATATTCGAGCGTCTCCTCGTAATCGATGTCGTATCCGAGATCATTGAGCTTATTAATCATGCTCTTCATTCTTTTCAACCTGCCTTCACAATTCTCATCTACGATTCTCCTGAAAGATCTGTTGTTCATATCCATCAGGTACCCAAGGATATGGACACTTCTCTCCCCCACCCTGGTCGATATCTCAATTCCGGCGATAACTTCCACACCAAGCTTATCACCTGCCGCAGTCGCTTCCGCGAGACCGGCCATAGTGTCATGATCCGTTATGGATAGGCAGGAAAACCCTTTACCAGCCGCAATTTCCACAACCCTGGCCGGAGTAGAAAGACCATCTGACATGTTCGTGTGCAGATGCAGGTCCGCAAACATCCTTCACCTCCGCACACGTTAAAGCCAATTTCAATCCGATCATATTAACCTACAAGCTAACCGGTTGTAAATCCTTGCTTTTGCATTGCCCATATTTAACCCGCATTTTTTATGCGTTATCGTAACGAGGTGGCTCGACCACTACGATATAGTGGGCAGACGCTTGTCAGCATGTTGTTTTGAGTGTTTTTAGCTCGGAGGTGTAGTGTCGTCGCCGTGGCGGCGCCACTCGATAAGCCTCATTGGAGTTCTAAAGGCGTGGAGGGGTAAGACAGCGGAACGTATTTAATATCTCATTGAATTAACGAAGCTTATAGCAAAACAGTATAACTACGGGACGGGGAGCTACGTTATACCCCTTTTTTACTGATAGCGGCGTGTAGCAGTCTGGCTTCCTCGAAATCGCTCTTTAAGGCCATGGCTTTTTCCAGATGCTCCACCGCTTCTTTTTGCATGTCGGCCTCATAATAGGCTCGTCCAGCGTTAAAGTAGAGAGCCTCGTCGTCTGGATCGATGGCAATGGCCTTGTTGTAGTTGTCAATGGCCAGATCGTACATCTTGCCACGGCGTAGCTGGATGCCATACTCGTTGAATACATGCTTGTTATCCTTGTCGTAGAGCGAGTCTATCTCCGACAGGTTCTGGAACGATTCCTTGGCCTTTTCCACATCGCCCAACGCCATATGAGCTTTTCCCTTGCCAAGGTGGGCTTTCAGGTTTTTGCCATCTTTTTTAATGGCCTGACCATACTCGAAGGCGGCGGCGTTATGCTCCTCTTTCTCGACATGTTTCTCGGCTATGGCTACCTTCGCCTCCGCCTCCTCCTTTTTTTTCTGTTCTTCAGATTTGGGGGCGAACTTCTCGTCCGGTGTCGGTTTGAACCGTTTGTTGAATTCAGCTCTCGGCAACTTATCGACTTCGAGAGCTGTGGCGGAACCGTCAGGTTTCAGGTAATAGAGGATCACCTCGTCTTTCTCGTTCGATTTCGCATAGTAGTGCAGGTCGTGAGAAGCGTCATGGGACCTTTTGGTGCCCATGGTGCCAGCTTCGATCTGTTTTGTTTCGTGAAAAATGCCGTCTATCTTTTCAGCCATCGTATTATCCGTAATTCGTGAAGAGGTAAAAACACCATATTTAGTAGAGAGCCATGGCGGAGAAACTGACCATCGATTCGCTCTCTCCCTCGACGTTTTGCCTGTACCCAAGCGTCTGACCATGTTTGGCGCCACAGGTCTTTAGCATTGTATATAGGGCCGGGAATCCACACACCCTGTTTTTGCCGTTGGTACGCATTATCGTTGTCATAAAAGCTTTCAGATCCATTTTTTCAATGGCTTGCATAAGCTCCCTGTCTTCTTTCACCACCCGGTTTAAAGTGGAGTCGGCAAGAGGGGACTGGTCGCCGAACCTTGCTCCGATATGGGCGAAATCGACGCTTGCGATATAGATAACCTTACGCCACGACTCTTCCGCTGTTTTTTTAAGCGCACTGATAAACCTTTCGACCCGTCCACCGTTAAAGACTGGATGATGCAAATCGAACACGGTCTCCGGGAAAGAGAGGAGGATCGGAACAGCGGAAACCCCCTTTTTATTTTTAAACATGTGGGATAGAAAAAGGGACTGGAACTCTATCGAGTGTTCCGACTTGTGGGCCAAAGCGTCACCATATACGGACTCACCGAAGTTCTTCTCCAGTTCCGCAAGAAATTTGCGGTCAACCGGCATTGATCCTATGGGGGTTTCGAAATCCTTGTCGAGGCAGGCGAAAAAATCTTCCGACAAGGTATGCCCCACACCAAGAATTATGAACAGGTCAGCGTCCTCTTCCGGGATAAGCCGCCACCCTTCGGCCATGAGGTCGGCTCCGATACGAAAATCTATATGTGGAACAACTATCGCCTTGATCGACTCCGCAGGGCTTCCCTTCGTCGGCTCCAATAGTGGGCGGAGGGTATTGACCAGCTCTTCCGGGTCATCGGGATAACTTCTACCTGCGTGAGCGGCCAGTCGGGTCTCCCGCTCCATGAATTCAGTTATTATTGCGGCTTTCGCGTCGGCGAACCGTTCGTTATCCATCATCAGCGCCGAATCGACTTTTCCAAGGAGGTCTTTTACGTCATTGGGAGAAGGTTCAAACGAAAACTGTTTTTTCGTCTCTTTTATCAGTTCGGCAAGGCTTATGCCTGGAGTTATGAGCGTTAAAATGCAATACGCCTGATAAGAGAGGGTAAGACTGCCTATGGCGTACCCTGCCGGGTCGAGCAGTGCGATCATCGGCTGACCTTCATGCTCAACCTGGACCGCTTCCAAAGGGCGTAGTCCAGCGATTCTATCCATAATTTAATCTATTTGCTTGTTAGCGATCCCACGATTTTACAATATTGCAAAACTTTATGTCACGATTTTGCGCTATGCGATAACAGACCCTTTTTAATAAGGTAGAATAGTACACTGACACTGTTTATTTGAAATTATTTATTCGCAATGGAGTATTCCAATGGGTAGCACCTATAAGGTTATAAGGCTTGCAGGCACTTCGCCTGAGAGTTACGAAGCGGCCATAAAAAATGCGCTGAGTGATGCGGGGAAGTCGGTGAAAGGGCTTAACTGGTTTCAGGTAATAGAATACCGTGGGCACCTCAACGAATCGGGTGAAGTCTCCGAATGGCAAGTGGTTCTCGACGTGGCTTTCAAGATCCTCAAGGACGACTAAACCGGTAGACGGTGGTAACGGGGGAGGCGCCTCCGTTATCGCTGTCCCGATTTCCCCAGAAATTCGGTCTTATCCTCCTCACCTCTCAACAGGCGGGCTATGTTCCCCCTGTGAGTAAAAACGATGAGGATCGAAAGCGCCAGGGTAATGAATATCAGCTCTACTGGTGTCTGGTAACCTAACGCCAGCTTCTTGACCGACAGCAGGATAGGAACGGTTATTCCGGCGGATATGGAGCCTAGCGCAACATATTTAGTCGTCAGGGTTACCAGGAGGTAGACCGCCACTGCGGCAAGAGTTACGACCGGATCAAGCCCCAGAAGCATTCCTCCGGCTGTAGCCACCCCTTTGCCCCCCTTGAATTGGGCGAATATGGTCCATATATGCCCGACAACGGCGAAGACCCCGCATAACAGAGCTGTCCTCTGCTCGGAAATGAGGCCAGAACCTGTGGGCGCTATAAAAACCACGGCGGCAAACCCCTTGAACATATCAGCCAGGAGCGTTGCTATATAAGGTTTCATGCCGAAGACCCGGTAGACGTTGGTCGCGCCTACGTTTCCGCTTCCATGTTCACGGATATCGATTCCGCCCAGTATTCTCCCCGCGATGAGGGCGCTGGGTATGGAGCCAACGAGGTAACTTGCAATGAGGGCGAGGGTAAGTTCCGTCATTACTTCAACGCTTGATCGTTACTGTAAATGGAGACCCGGTTCCTGCCGGTATTCTTCGATATATAGAGGGCTTCATCGGCTTTTTTCACCAGTTCCTCCCCCTGGTTTACCCCTTCGCACATGGTGTCGCAAACGCCGAGGGAGATGGTGACATCAAGCGGCCCCTTGTCGGTTATGAAGGGCGTTCCTGCAATCTCTTCCCTCAAGCGCTCCACCACAGGTCTGGATGCGACAGCGTCTGTCTCCGGCAGAAGTATCGCAAACTCCTCACCACCGTACCTGCAGAAGGTATCGACCGACCGCAAATGTTTTTTTATTCTCACGGCCAACTCAATCAGAACTATGTCACCTGCGGCGTGACCATAGGTATCGTTCACATTCTTGAAGTGGTCTATGTCGATCATGACCATGGAGAGACGGATTTTGTATCGTCTGGCTCTTTCGAACTCGTAGGCGAGGATTTCCTGAAAACGGCGGCGGTTTAACAGTTTTGTCAAGCTGTCGGTGGTGGCGAGTCTTTTTTGCTCTTCAAGCCGTCTGGCGTTGTTTAATGAAGACGCTATCATCTCTGCGGCAAGCTGAGCGTAGTAAAAATCGCTCTTGTCGAAAAAACCTTTGCTGTTTCCGTTAAGGTTTAAAACACCCAGAACCTCCTCCCCGATCGACAATGGGAGACAGAGGGCGAAACCGTCCGCGTATTTCCCCTTATTGGCGACCGGTTTGTCGCCCGCGCCTGAGCCGTATCGGGATGACTGAAAATCTGTCAGGAACTGCATCGTCCCGGTATTCAGAGCCTCACTCATGAGTGGGGAGTCATCGGGCGAGAAGGATATGTTGTCCATCTTCTTGTCAGGATGGTTATGGGCCAGGAGTCTCAAGCGCCAGGCGCTATCCTCCAGAACAAAGAGGGAAAACCTGTCGGCCCTGACGACTTCATTGAAATGCTCCACCACAGCCTCGCCAATAGCCTTGTAGTCAAGCTTGTTCACGGAGTGGGCGAAATCGACAAATTTTTCGAGTTGACGCTGGTAACTCTGGATCCGGAACAATGCCCTTATCTTCGCGAGAAGCTCCGTCATGTGATACGGCTTTGTCACATAATCGTCCGCGCCCATGTCGAGCCCTTCAACCTTGTTGCGTGTTTTTTTCAGGGCGGAGGCGAAAATTACACCGATATGTTTTAACTCTTCATGTTCTTTTAATCTGCGCAGGACTTCGTATCCGTCAATGTCGGGCATCATGATATCGAGGATAATCAGGTCGGGAAGCTTTTTGTAGGCAAGCTCAAGGCCCACTGTTCCGTTCCGGGCTATGAATATCTCGTAACCATCAGCTTCGAGGGCGGCCTCAAGATTAATGAGGATATCCTCTTCATCGTCGATGATGAGGACTTTCGGTTTAATCATTATCTTTTCCAGTAGGCCAAAGGTATCTCTATTACGAACAAACTTCCTTCACCCGGAGCGCTGTTCGCCGAAATGTGTCCATTATGAGCGTTTATGATCTGTTTTACTATGGCAAGTCCCAGTCCCGTCCCCGAATAACGACGTTGACGCCCACTGTCCGCCTGAGTGTACTTGTCGAAAACCGATTCGAGTTTGTCGGTCGTTATCCCGATCCCCGTATCCTTTACCGTCAACCGGAGCAATCCGTCGGAAAGATCGTTTTCGACCCTTACTGTAACCTTTCCACCAGCCTCGGTAAATTTTAATGCGTTTGAGAGAAGATTTTCAATAGCCTGGGAAAAAAGCGCGGCATCGGCCATCACAGGTTTGAAGTTCGTCCCGTCACTCTCCAGGACAAGCTCCACCCCTTTGTCCTTAAACGCCAGAGAGTATTGCTCGACGCTGTTGGCGGCAATCCTTTTGACGTTGGTTATCTCAAGCCGAAGGTCCATCTGACCGGCTTCGAATTTCGCCAGGTCGAGCAGGTCGTCCACCAGATGTTGCTGGCGATCAACGTTTCGCACGATAAGCTCCAGAAATTTTTTCTGTTTTCTGGTCACCTCCCCCAACGCCCCCCGGATAAAATTATCCACAGCCGCCCGGATAGATGTCAACGGTGTGCGAAGTTCGTGGGATATCATATTCGTAAAATCGGTTTTAAGGCGCTCGTACCTCTTGTCCGCGGTGATGTCGGTAAAGAGAAACAGTGAGCCTGCGTTAACTCCTCCCGAATCGGATACCTTGAGATACCTGGCTTTGTAGGCGCCTTCGGCAAGATCGATTTCCATGGTGGTGGAGTCGGGGCTGTCCATCTCGATTTTTTCCGGGAGGCTCTCGATAAATTCCTCCATGGTCGGGTGCAGATCGGGATTCAGGGAGGGGAACAGCTTGCACGCCAATGGGTTTACCACTTCGAGCCTTCCTTCCGTGTCGAAAAATATCATGCCGTCGGTCATGCCATTTATGATGGTCTCCATCTTCCCTTTTTCGGCGGATAGCTCGTTTCTCAAACGTATCAGATGTACCGATTGCCGCGCCATGCTCTCGGTAATTTCGCGCAACTCCTGGTGTCGAAGAAGCAATCGGCTCTGCTCAGCGATGCCGGAACCTTCGCTCGCCTCAGCTGTAGCCATGGCGGTGACTACTTGTGGGAGCGAGGCTATCCCCTCCTCATCAGAAATAACCAGCGGTCCGAGGCCAAGATTGACAACCTCCAGAGGCGCCATAAAAGTTCCGGAAGAGGCCATAACAGCAATTCCCAGATCGGGCCGGGCGTGGCGAAGCTTGAAGGCCGCAGTGGCCGCCTGTTGGGGGTCCGTTTCAAAATCTATGATGGCCGCCCCGATATCCGACCAGTTCGTATTGGCGCCGGAAGTCCGTTTACAGGTCCGGATATCGAGTTCTATAGATGATTCCCGCCACTGCGAAAACGCCTCTTCGATACGCTTTCTCCGTGTCCGGCTATTTACCGCAACGACCACTTTAAGGGATTTATGCAATTTTTCAGTAATAACGTATTGTTAAGTAACTGGTTATAAACGTAAAATGTAGCACTTTAACACGGTATCCAGGATTATTGTAACAGTGTACGGCTTTTACCGCCTCACCGCTATCGGAGTCCTGGCCATTCCATCCGTGGAACCCCCACTTCTTAATCGCCCGAATATAGGACCGGAGGCAGGTGCGTGGCGCACTGCCATGCCGCTATCGCGCCGCTTGAAAGACTTATTCTGTTCGCCATGGTAGCGCTGGCTTCGCCACCTTCCATCAGGTCTGGCTACGGGCGATCAAAAAGGTGCGTGGCGCACTGCCATGCCACTATCGCGCCGTTTGAAAGACTTATTCTGTTCGCCATGGTAGCGCTGGCTTCGCCACCTTCCATCAGGTCTGGCTACGGGCGATCAAAGGTGCGTGGCGCACTGCCATGTACAAGGTACATAGCCGTACCACACTTAATCGCTCGAATATAGAGCCGGAGGCAGGGAGCGAAGCGACCGCTACCGAAGCGAACGCAAAAAACCTTCAGAATCCCAGCGTTAGCGTTAATCGCTGTGGCCGCGCCACTGGCCGCGCCACTGGCCCCGGCGCTACCATTTGGGGATTGTTGTTATTGCGTTGGCGCCGGTTTTTACGTGGCAATAATACTCGCAGAGTCCACAGCCTACACATCCGTTAGCCTGAATTACCGGCATATTGCCAAGTTTGATGATCGCCGTTCCTGATAGAGGGCAAAAATCGACACAGTACCCGCACTCTTCGTCCGCAGTGGCCAGACAGCGGGCCGGGTCGATTCTGGCTTTCCCCATATTAATGTTAGCCACATCTCCGGGTGGTTTTAGCGCCCCACACTTGCACGCCTCGACACAATGTAACGGGTTGCAGAGAAAACAGGCTTTCCGGGGCGGGTGTAGCATGGGAGATTGCGCTTCCGGTCCGAAAGAGGCGGGCGCGGGGAAAAGAACGTTTTCCGGGCAGGCTTTTATGCAGTCGCCACAATTATCGCATAACTGATTGAAAAGTTTCTCCCTTACGGCCCCCGGTGGTCGCAAAATCCCTCTGGCCCGGTTGACGGGAATAGTTCCGTCGTCTACCTTTTCGACCAGTTCTTCAGCTTCTATCGCTGTAGAGGCGAATTCTGTCGCCACACGGCCCAGAAACGAAAACCCCTTTTTGAAAAGTTCCCGCCTGTTCCCTTTATTTCGATTATCCATACCCGATTCTACCCGATTATTCACCATTTAAGCCATGATGACTCACTACGCCTATTGAAATTGGAGATAAGTAGTTGTTATAATGCCCATTTTCTGGTCGCTTGGTCGAAAAAGCGGGGTTTTATGGCAATAATGTCTTTGAATAGCGAGTGAACAATGAAAACGGAAGAGATTATCTCCGGGTCAAACAAATATCTGACCCCAAATTACGGCAGAAGTTCTATCGCCCTTGTAAAAGGCAGAAAATCAGCGGTATGGGACGCTAACGGCAAGAAATATCTCGACTTTGTCTCCGGTCTCGCAGTCAACAACCTTGGCCACAATTTTGCCCCGGTCAACAAGGCAATGCAGAAACAGATGGGAAAACTGGCCCATGTTTCAAACCTCTACCACATTGAAGCCCAGGTGGAATACGCCAAAGCTCTCGTTGGAGAGATGGGAAAAGGGAAGGTCTTCTTCTGCAACTCCGGGACGGAAGCCAACGAGGCGGCCCTGAAACTCGCGCGGCTTCATTTCTCTCAGAAAGGCGAAACCGGTAAGACAGAAATAATCTCGTTTAACGGCTCGTTCCATGGCAGAACCATGGGTTCCCTTGCGTTGACCGGTCAGAAGAAGTTCAAAAAAGGCTTCGGAACCATGCTCTCAAGCGTCAAGCATGTTCCTTATAACGACATTGCCGCTGTGGAAAAAGCGATTTCGGAAAAAACCTGCGCTGTAATTGTCGAATCTATTCAGGGTGAGGTTGGTGTCTGCGTCCCGGGTGGTATGTTTTTAAGCCAGTTAGCCAAACTTTGCCATAAATCGAATGTTCTACTGATAATAGACGAGGTGCAAACCGGGTTCGGACGCACGGGGAAACTTTTCTGTTATGAACATTTCAAGATCAAACCGGACATTGTGACCATGGCAAAAGGTATAGCCAACGGTTTCCCGATGGGCGCCATGTTCGCCAGGGGAACGCTGGGCGACTCTCTTGTTCCCGGATCCCACGCCGCCACTTTCGGTGGTAACCCTGTGGCCTGCGCCGGAGCGTTGGCTGTGCTAAAAGAGATCCTGAAACCGGAGCTTGTGGATAACGTCCGAAACCTTGGTCGTTATATGGCTCTAAAACTTACCGGCATGAAATCTTCAGCAAAAAAGATAAAGGAAGTTCGGGGACTGGGTCTGATGATAGGTGTGGAGCTTAATGAACCGGGAGCAGGTGTCGTTTCCGCCTGCGCCGAAAAAGGGCTACTCATAAACTGCGCCAACGAAAATACCATACGCTTTCTGCCGCCTCTTATCGTGACCAAAGAAGAGGTCGATAAGGCGCTGGTGATTTTCAGCAAAATTATCGGGGCTTAGCCCGGTTAGAGAAGTGAAACGCGACCTTACGAGCCTGGTCGGCCTGAACAGCAAGGAGATAGACCGTCTGTTCCGGGTGACGGCAAGACTGAAACGGGAACGAAAAGAGGGGCGAGAGGGCCGTTACCTCACAGGAAAGATCCTCGGAATGATCTTCCGTAAATCCTCGACCCGCACAAGGATTTCGTTTGAGGCCGGAATGATCCAGCTCGGCGGCTCTTCCCTGTTCCTTGATGTCGGCAAGTTGCAGATGGACCGGGGTGAGTCTGTCTCCGATACCGCGAGAGTCCTTTCGAGTTATATCGACGGCCTCGCCATCCGAACCTACGACCAGAGCGAGGTCGAGGAGCTTTCCCGCCATGCCACCATTCCGATAATAAACGCCCTTACAGATCAGTACCATCCTTGCCAGATCCTTACCGCAATGTTCACTTTGTGGGAGAAAAGAGGCCGGGTCAGTGGTCTGAAAGTAGCCTATATCGGTGACGGCAACAACGTGGCCCAGTCGTGGTTGCTCGGAGCGGCCATCATGGGGATAGACCTTACAGTGGCCACCCCGGCGGGATACGAGCCGGAGAGTTCAGTGGTCCGGTCAGCCAGGGGGATCGCCACTATAAGCGGCGCAAAGATAGAACTGATGCAAGATCCCGTTCAAGCCGTCGCAGGGGCGGACGTTTTATACACCGATACCTGGATCAGCATGGGTCAGGACGACGAATCTGATATAAGAAGAGCCGCCTTTCAGGGGTACCGGATCGATTCAGACCTTCTTGAACACGCCAACCGTGAGGCGCTTGTAATGCATTGCCTTCCGGCTCACAGAGGGGAAGAGATTACAAGTGAAGTAATGGACGGCCCCCAGTCCGCGATATGGGATGAGGCGGAGAACCGTTTGCACGTGCAAAAGTCCCTGCTTATCTGGCTGATGGGGGACGACGGGATCTATTCCGCTCTTTAGCCTGACGGACTTATTTTATCTTCTTCGTATACATCCTTACCAGGTAGAAGGCGCTGACTATAAAGCCGACAACACCTATTACCAGTCCAAAAATTTCCACACCGCCCAGGTTTGAAAAAGAGATCGCTGTCGTTTCTGTTTCCGGATTCATCTTTACCCGCCTATTTCATAAGTTTTTGCAATAAGGTGGCTCACCCGTAACAGATCACTCATGAGATATGCGGGCTACCCTGCTTTCAGTTGTTTGATACGCTCCGAGGTGGTTTTTACCTTCTCTTCATCGTCTGCCATATCGTACCAGATGAGGGACTTTCTTGCGTATGAAAGAGCTGTTTCTTTATCACTTCGTTTTTCGCATATGATCGACAATTTCTCCGCTCCCCCAGCCAGAACCCCCTGGTCAACCATATTCGGCCCTACCTCAACAGCCCTTATATAGAACCCTTCCCCATCCTCTTCATGGCCCCGGTCAAAGTGAAAATCACCCAGGGCAATCAACGCTTTTAACCTGACTCCATTGTGGCTGATATCCGAGGCCAGCTTTTCAGCCGTTTGAACATCCGCATCTTCCATGGCTTTTTCGAACAGTTCAAAGGTCTCTTTGTCATACACGCTTATTTCGTTTTTCGGCTTTTTAGCGAAGGGATTATCGGAAAAATCCCGCTTTGGCTCATCCTCTTCTCCCGGTTTCCTGAAATAGTCGTAGATAAATGGCACAACAAGGACCAGGAGAAAAGCCACAAGCCCGATTACTACCGGCACATGTTTTGTGAGAACATCGGTCAGCAGGTCGTAATGACCGCCCGGTCCGTCATACATGCCGGTTGTTTCCGGATTTTGAACAGGTTTCATTTTTCGTCAACTTCCATTGGCGGAACCTTCGTGGCCCAGGGAACAGGCTCTTGCGGGGAGAGTATCGAGATAAAAGCCTTTAACGGGTTTGAAAGATACCGGTTTTTGAGGGTTATCAGGGAGAGTTTTCGTTTAAAACTCAAACCTTCGATATATGTGTGGCGTAACGTACCGGCCTCAATTTCAGACTTTATCGAGGATAAAGAGAGTACGGCGATACCGAGATTCGCCTGGGCCGATTTTTTTATCACCTCGGTGTTGCCAAGTTCCATCACAATATTCAGGGGTTGTTCGCTCTTTTGCGAATAGGAGTCCATAAAGACCTTGCGCGTCCCGGAACCCCGTTCCCGAATTATTAACGGCTCTTTCCTGAATTCGTCGAACGATATCTCCTTGAGGTTATTAAAGTGGTGCTCTTTGGAATAGACAACCACAAGTTCGTCCATCATGAAAAGGTACTGTTCAATGCCACGATTTGTCACAGGCCCCTCAACAAGCCCCATGTCGATCTCGTTTCGCAGTAGAGCCTGTTCGATCTGATTGGTGTTTCCCACCATCATCTCCACTTTCCCGTGAGGGTAAAGCGTCCTGAACTTTCCCAGGTATTCCGGGAGTATATGGCTAGCTATGGTGGTGGAGGCGCCGATCCTGAGTACTCCCATCACCTTTTTGGACATATCGTCGATAGCCTGCTTCCCTTCACGAAGGGCGGTCAACGATTTACGTGAATACTCCATGAACATCACACCAGCGTCTGTAAGATCCACACGTCTGCCGATCCGCTCGAACAGGGGTGTTCCGAGGATTTTTTCCAGCTTGATAATCTGTGCGGAGAAGGCCGGTTGGGATATCGACATCTGGTCGGCGGCTCTGGAGAAGTTTTTCAGCTTGGCCGCCATAAGGAACAGATCGAGTTGGTGAATGGTAATCTGGTCGAGCATCCGTATATAACCAAATCAGAATAATTATAGAGAATAGTCTATCATGTTCGATAGCTGGACGCGTTGCCATAGATAATTATGTATGGAACAGATAAAAACTATCTATTATTTATTTTCGTCACAGAGGCGCATACTTACCCCAAGAGCCTCAGCGGGGCAGGCTCCCAAACTTGCAAGCGGGAGAGGTTACGGTACCATGTTCCTGCGCCAACATATAAAGTTCCCCAATAAAACCGAGGAGACCGATTCATGCCTACCTTCGTGATCGATTCGAAATGCGACGGATGCAAGGGGCAGGAGAAGACCGCCTGCATGTACATATGCCCCAACGACCTGATGTACCTTGACAAGGATACAAGCAAAGCCACCAACCAGGAGCCGGAGCAGTGTTGGGAGTGTTATTCATGTGTCAAGATATGTCCCCAGCAAGCTATCGAAGCCCGCCCCTACGCAGATTTCGTTCCGTTGGGGGGCACATCGATCCCGATGCGCTCCAGCGACTCTATCATGTGGACGATCAAGTTCCGGGACGGCAAGATCAAACGATTCAAGTTCCCCATCAGGACCACACAGGAGGGTTCCATCGAAGTTATGAAAGGGTGGGAAGAGCCTTCCGATAGTGAGCTTGACAACGAACTGCTTTTCGACGAGATCGGTTCTACTCTACTAACGCCGGATAACTGAAAAGGGGAACAGATAATGGTAAAACCGACCGAAAATTATCACGCCGATTTTGCGAAAAATCCTGTTATTGAAGAGATAGAAACAGACATCCTCCTGATAGGCGGAGGCATGGCAAGCTGTGGCGCCGCTGTGGAGGTGGGACGCTGGGCCAAAGGAAAATATAGAGTGACACTGGTAGACAAGGCGGCCCTTGATCGCTCCGGCGCTGTGGCTCAGGGGCTTTCGGCCATCAACACCTACCTTGGTGATAATACACCCGAAGATTACGTCAAGATGGTGGCAAACGACCTTATGGGTATCACCCGGGACGATCTGGTCTATGACATCGGCAGGCATGTCGATTCTTCCGTAAAGCTGTTTGAGGAGTGGGGTCTGCCGATCTGGAAACAGAAGGGGGACGAAGGGAAAAGTCTCCGGGATGGGGGCAAACCGGTCCGTTCAGGTAAATGGCAGATAATGATTCACGGTGAATCGTACAAACCGATAGTCGCGGAAGCGGCCAAAAACGCGCTCGGCATCGACAACATAATAGAACGCTGTTTCATCGTAAAACTGCTCCTCGACGAAAAAGATGAAAACAGGATAGCCGGCGCGGTCGGGTTTTCGGTGCGTGAGAACAAGATCTATATCTTCCGATGCAAAGTTATGCTTCTCGCCGCCGGAGGCGCCGTTAACATCTTCCGACCCCGCTCCACGGGTGAGGGGATGGGGAGAACCTGGTACGCCGTCTGGAACGCAGGCAGTACCTATTCGATGTTATCCCAGGTCGGCGCCGAGCTTACCACCATGGAAAACAGGTTTGTCCCGGCTAGGTTCAAGGACGGTTACGGACCTGTCGGCGCGTGGTTTCTGCTCTTCAAGTCTAAAGCCGTAAACGGTCTTGGTGAGGATTATTCCGCCAAGAACAAGGATCTGCTGGCCCAGTATCCACCATACGGACTCGCCCCGGTTCCCGCCACATGTCTTCGCAACCACCAGATGATGAAAGAGCTTAGAGAGGGGAGAGGTCCGATATTCATGGATACACCGACGGCCATGAAAGAGCTTGCAAAGAACATGGACAAACGGGAGATCAAGGCCCTTGAATCTGAGGCGTGGGAGGATTTTCTCGACATGACCATTGGGCAGGCGAACCTTTGGGCTGGCATGAATATCAGGCCGGAAGAGACCCGTTCCGAGCTGTTGCCGACGGAGCCGTATTTTCTTGGCTCTCACGCAGGCGCTTGCGGGGCGTGGGTCTCCGGCCCCGAAGACCTGTCACCTGAAGGATGGAGTTGGGGTTACAACAGAATGACCACCGTTCAGGGGCTTTTTACGGCAGGTGACGGTGTCGGCGCATCGGGTCACAAGTTCTCATCCGGCTCCTTTACCGAAGGTCGTATCGCCGCCAAGGCGATGGTGAAATTTGTCCGGGATCATATCGATTTCACACCGACCATCACTACATCGAAAGAAGAGCTCGCCGCCGAAATTTACAAACCGTTCCAGAACTATCTGGATCATTCCGAATACTCCACCGACCCGTCGGTCAACCCGAACTATATCAAACCGAAGATGATGATGTTCCGGTTGAACAAGCTGATGGACGAATATGTTGGGGGCACGTCTACCTACTACAACACTTCCGAACCGATGATGGACGAAGGTTTGAAACTCCTGCTGATGCTCAAGGAGGATTCGGAGAAGATGGCGGCAAAGGATCTGCACGAACTTTTGCGGGCGTGGGAGAACTACCACCGTATCTGGATGGCTGAAACCCACCTGAGGCACGTCTATTTCAGGAAAGAGACCCGGTATCCCGGATTCTACTACAGGTCCGACTATCCGGAACTTGACGAGGAGAACTGGAAAGTTTTTGTCAACTCCAGGTTTGACCCGGCCACCGGGGAGTGGGAGATGAAAAAAATTCCGCATATCGACCTGATCGAAAAGTAGCATGAGCGGCTCACTGCTGGTCATCGGGGGCGGGATCGCCGGGATGACCAGCGCGCTTGAGGCGGCGGAGTGCGGGCTTAAGGTCCACCTCGTCGAGAAGGACTTTTCGCTCGGCGGGCGTGTCTTGAGAATGAACCGTTATTTCCCGAAACTTTGTCCGCCCGCCTGCGGCGTGGAGATCAACTACCGGAGGCTCCGGTCAAACCCTGACGTCGAGGTTTTAACAAACTCGGAAGTCGTCTCGATATCGGGAGTCCGGGGCGAGTTCTCCGTAGTGGTGGAGACAAGCCCCCGTTATGTGAACGCCCGTTGCACGGCGTGCGGCGATTGCGAGAAGGTCTGTCCGGTTAAGGGTAAAGACCCGCACAACTACGGTCTATCTGAAATAACCGCCATCCGCGCTCCCCACAAGATGGCCATGCCGATGCGATACGCCATCGACATGGATGTGTGCGAAGGGGAGTCGTGCGGCAAATGCGTTACCGCATGCAAATATGGCGCTGTCGATTTTGCCATGAAACCTGTGCGAACCACCCTGGTAGTTGGGTCCGTAATATACGCCACCGGATGGAAACCGTACGACGCAGGCAAGATAGAAAACCTCGGCTACGGCAAGATTGCAAACGTTGTGACCAACGTTGAGATGGAACGGCTCGCCGCCCCGGACGGCCCCAACGGCGGCGCCATCATGGATAAGCCGGTAAAAAAGGTGGCGTTTGTGCAATGCGCCGGGTCGCGGGACGAAAACCATCTCCCCTACTGCTCATCAGTCTGTTGCATGGCTTCACTCAAACAGGCCACCTATGTCAGGGAGCGGTACCCGGATAGCGAGGTCTACATCTTCTATATCGACCTGCGCGCGTCTGGAAAATACCAGCTCTTCCAAGACAAGTTAATGGGCGACTCAAACGTTCATTTCATAAAAGGGAAAGTGGCGAAGGTCGAAGATGGCGAGCATGGTCAGGCTGTAGTGGTAGCTGAGGATATCCTTGGCGGCGAAAAAATCCGGGTCGCCGTTGATCTGGTGGTTCTCGCCACCGGCATGGAGCCTGTGACAACAAGGGACGAACGTTTACCTGACCGGGACGAATACGGATTCATATCGGCCAATCAGGGCAGGAACGGAATCCATTCCGTCGGTGTCGCAAAGAGTCCCGTGGATGTTACAACAACGATCCGGGACGCCACCGGTTCGGTCGTAAAGGCGTTGTGTCTATGAGCGACAAGAAGACCGGCGTTTATATCTGCTCAGGTTGTGGTCTCGGTGAGGCTTTCGACGTTGCCGCTCTGGAGAAGACCGTTGGTGACGAGTTTAACGCCGCCCTTTGCAAGTCCAGCGGGTTCCTGTGTGAAGAGGCGGGAGTGAACGAAATAAAGGGGGATATCAGAAACGAAGGTCTCGATGCCGTAATGATAGCCGCCTGTTCGACGAGGGTTAATTACGACGTTTTTGATTTCGGTGAAAAAATTCTCGTAGAGCGTGTTGACCTCAGGGAGAAGGTGGCATGGTGTCAGGATGAAGGATCGGAAGATACCCTCGACATGGCGAAAGACTACCTGCGCATGGGGGCGGCCAAACTAAAAGAGATTGAGCTGACGGTTCCTTTTGTGCAGGATGTGAGCGATACAATTCTGGTCATCGGCGGTGGTGTGGCGGGGATGACATCGGCTTTGGGAGCTGGCGCCGCCGGTCATAATGTCCTCCTTGTCGAAAAGAGTGACAGGCTCGGCGGATTCATGCGCGGTATGAAAAAGACCCTGCCCCGCAACGCTCCATACATCAACCTTGAAGAAAACAGTATCGAACAACTGACTGAGGAGGTCAAGGCTGACCGGAAGATATCGGTTCATTTAAACTCCATCATAAAGTCGATAGTCGGCGCCCCCGGAATGTTCGATGTCACCATAGAAAACGGAGCCACGAGCGTCGTCAGAGCGGGCGCGGTAGTGGTGGCCACAGGTTTTCGGCCTTACGAAAAAGAGAAACTGACGGACTTCGGATCGGACCTGCCCGATGTTGTCACAAGCGTTGAGTTTGAAGGGATGGCCGCCAGCGGAAAGATCGTGCGACCGTCGAATGGAGAGCCGGTCGGCTCCGCCCTGTTCGTGCAATGCGCTGGTTCACGCGACAAAAAGCATCTTCCTTACTGTTCGTCGATCTGTTGTTCGGTCTCGTTAAAACAGGCTCTCTATCTGCGCGAAGAATATCCGGATTCCTCCGCCACCATCGTATACAAGGATATACGCACCCCAGGAAAGATGGAGCTGTTTTATAAACAGGCGCAACTCGATCCCGGAATTTTTCTTGTTAAAGGTGAGATCGATAACGTTACCCGAGACGGGGACAACCTTCAGGTGCACGTTAATGATTCCCTGCTCGGCCCGGCTGTCAGCCTGAAAGCGGACCTTGTGGTACTGGCAACAGGCATGGTCTCCTCCACTTACGACGCAAGTGTCACCATCGACAAACCGGAAGACCAGATGACCGATGACGATCGGGCGAAATCGGGGAAAGCGTCGATCCTCAACCTCCAATACCGAAAAGGCCCGGAGTTGCCCCATCTCAAAGAGGAGTTCGCCTTTCCCGATTCACATTTCATCTGTTTCCCATACGAGACCCAGCGTACCGGCATCTATGCGGCGGGCTCCGCCAGAAGCCCTCAGGGCATTGCCGACTCCATCGACGACGCGCTTGGAGCGACAGTAAAAGCGATCCAGTCGGTAAAACTTGTGGGGGCCGGAAAAGCGGTAAGCCCCAGAGCGGGAGACACATCTTATCCCGATTTTTTCCTGCAAAGATGCACCCAGTGCAAACGATGCACCGTGGAGTGCCCTTTCGGAACCCTCGACGAAGACAAAAAAGGAACCCCGAAACCAAACCCCACAAGGTGCCGACGATGCGGAATCTGCATGGGCGCGTGCCCGGAGCGGATCATCAGTTTTGCAAACTACTCGATCAACATGATCTCCTCGATGATAAAGGCGATCGAAGCGCCGGACGAATTTTCAGGCAAACTGCGAGTCCTGATGTTCGTATGTGAAAACGACGCGATGCCGGCAATCGAGATGGCGGGTCTCAACCGGCTGAAATACGATGCGCAGGTGCGGATAATTCCGTTGCGCTGTCTCGGTTCCACCAATATCGTCTGGATAGCCGACGCTCTCGCCGCCGGTTTTGATGGTGTAATCATGCTCGGTTGCAAACATGGCGACGATTACCAGTGCCATTTCGTAAAAGGCTCCGAACTTGCCGAAACCCGCATGAGCAAAGTCCAGGAGACTCTCGACCGGCTGATGCTCGAATCGGAGCGGATTCTCGTGGAATCGATATCGATCAACGAAGCTCATAAAGTTCCCGAAATAATAGACGGGTTCATGGAGAACCTCTCCGACATGGAACCGAACCCGTACAAAGGTTTCTGACTATGAGCGTTATTCAACCCGATATCGGAGTCTCCCTTCGTGTAATGGAGAAGGGTGGCGACTCGTTGCAAAAATGTTTCCAGTGCGGGAATTGTTCCGCCATCTGCGATGTCACCCCGGACGATGACCCGTTTCCGAGACGTGAAATGCTTTACGCGCAATGGGGGCAAAAAGAAAAACTGCTCGGCAACGTCAACGTCTGGCTCTGCCATCAGTGCAACGACTGCTCCTTTCACTGCCCCGGAGGCGCCAATCCGGGAGACGTGATGGCGGCGGTGAGAAATTTGAGCTTCCAACACTATTCCTATCTCGGTTTCGGCAGGTACCTCTCCGATCCGAAACTCGCGCCGCTACTGCTGGCTATACCTGCGGTCCTGATCGCATTGGTAGTGGCGGTGGGGAGTCTGCCAGGTTTCATGTCGATGAAGCCGATAGTTTTCTCGAACATGGCGCCGGTGATGGCTATCGACCTTATATTCATTCCTGCGATGGTTTTTGCCGTAGTGGCGGGTCTTGCCGGTATCATCGCAATCTGGAGAGATTTTACCGCCCATTACGGTGACGAACGCGATGTAGCGCTGATTAAGGCTGTGTGGCTTACACTGCTGGGAGTATTACGACACGACAAGATGAAAAAATGCGTGGTCAACGCTCCGAGAACCAACGCGCACCTCTTGCTTTTCTACGGATTTTTCGCCCTGCTCGCCACCACCACACTGGTAGCCCTGATGCACTGGATAAACCTGCTCGGCATAGCGTCAGTGGCCGAGACTCCCCTCCCCCTGTCGCATCCGGTCAAGGTTCTGGGAAACATCGGCGCCATAACGGCGTTATCCGGGATATATATCATCGTCACCCGCCGCCTGACCCTGAACGCCAAACAGGTGGGTGGAACTCTCTATTACGACAGTTTTTTCGGCGTGGTCCTTTTCCTTACCATCGCAACCGGTATTCTGGCGGAGCTTTTCCGGCTGGTCGATTATTCTTTCCCGGCCTTCGCCATCTATTACGTTCACCTCGTTTTTGTCTTTACGTTACTTGTCTACGCCCCTTTCTCGAAGTTCGCCCATATGCTCTACCGCGCAACGGCGCTGACATTCACAAACACTCGGAAGCGGAAACCGTGAGAGACCAGAATTACTTTTCATACCTGTGATTAAGAAGTATTCGGTTTGTATTGTCTTGAAGTTTGCTCTTGCTGTATAGTTACCTCCGAATTCGGAACAAATTTGATTTAAACGGAGCGGAAAAATGTCGCAACTTGTAAAACCTCACGGTGGCGGAGAACTGAAACTTCTTCTGCTACAGGGGGAAGAAAAAAAATCGGAGCTTGAAAGGGCAAAAAAACTTCCCGGAATACCGATGACATCGCGGGAGACCTCCGACCTGATCATGCTCGGAATCGGAGCTTTCACGCCTCTTGACGGATTCATGGACAAAGCCAACTGGCAGGGAGTCTGCGACGATTATAAAACTTCCTCCGGCTGTTTCTGGCCGATACCGATTACCCTCTCCACAACCGGTGAACTGGCTGACACCATCACCCACGGGGATGATGTGGCTCTCACCGACGCCGAGAGTGGTGAAATCATGGGAACCATGATAGTCCGTGAAAAATACACCATCGATAAAACCCACGAGTGTCAATCCGTTTTCGGAACCACAGACGTAAACCATCCGGGTGTCGCAAAGGTTATGGAGCAAGGCGCAGTAAACCTCGCAGGACCGGTACAGGTTATAAGCGAAGGTGAGTATCCTGAGAAATACGCCGACATCTACATGCGTCCCGAAGAGACCCGCGCCGAGTTTGAGAAACGGGGCTGGTCAACCATAGCCGCCCTTCAGCTTCGTAACCCGATGCACCGCTCCCACGAATACCTGGCGAAGATCGCCGTCGAAATTTGCGATGGTCTTCTCATTCACCAGTTGGTAGGCAAGCTCAAAGCGGGCGATATCCCGGCGGAGGTCCGTGTACGCGCAGTCAACACTCTTGTGGAGAACTATTTCGTAAAAAACACCGCGATTCAGGCCGGTTACCCGATGGAGATGCGATACGCAGGACCTAGGGAAGCCTTGCTACACGCAGTCTTCCGCCAGAACTACGGATGCTCCCACCTCCTTGTAGGACGGGATCACGCCGGGGTTGGAGACTACTACGGCCCTTTCGACGCCCAGAAGATTTTCGGCGAAATACCGGAAGGGTCGCTCGAAATAAAGACCCTCAACATCGACTGGACATTCCACTGTTATAAGTGTGGTGGGATGGCGTCGATGAAAACATGCCCCCACGGCAAAGACGACCGGCTTCTCCTCTCGGGTACGGTCCTGCGCAAGACCCTCTCCGAAGGGGGTGAAATGCCACCGGAGTTTTCCAGGCCTGAAGTGCTTGCGATACTCAAGAAGTATTACGACTCCATCGACGAGAAGGTCGAGGTGAAACTTCATAACGCCGCCACGGGAAATTAGAATGGGCGGAGAGTTTATCCTCGCCACCCGGAACGCCGGGAAACTGCGGGAGTTCAACCACGCCTTTGAAGGGACCGGAATAAGTTTCGTGTCGCTAGAGGCTATACCAGACGCTCCCGATGTGGAGGAGACCGGCGACACTTATGAAAAGAACGCATTCCTGAAAGCAAGAGCTGTGGCGATCCATACCGGGAAACCGACTCTGGCGGACGATTCCGGCATTGAGATCGACGCTATGCCAGGAGAGCTGGGTGTTAAAAGCGCCCGCTTCAGGCCGGGATTCCCCTACTCCGAAATCAACGATATTGTTCTTGACCGTGTAAATAACTCCGATGTGGGAAGAGGCGCCAGATATGTAGCGGTAATAGCCTTCGTAGATCCGGTGACAGGTAGAGAAGAGAAGACCAGCGGTATCTGCGAAGGTCTGATCCACGACCGACAGGCTGGAGAGGGGGGGTTTGGATTCGACCCGATCTTTTTCATGACCGAATATGGCAAGACCATGGCGGAACTTGGGCTCGATATTAAAAACCGCATCTCCCACCGGGCTATCGCCATATCCCGACTGAAGGAAATATTGCTCACCGGAGTGAAATAGCGCCTGTTGTTTAAGCGTCCAGGGGGGATAAACGCTTATTGTATAGGCGCCAGCGATATTTACTCTTAACCTGCAACTCCCATAATAACAGCGGGATACCTGTTCCGCATGGTCTATTTGCATGATGGCGCCTTACTTGCTCACTCCCTCGGACATCGGATAATCGACCCAATTTGGTCGAGTTCAGATCAAGAGATGGTGGTATACTCATCAGCTATAAAAATGAGATGAGCCACTTCTTGAATTCGCTCAATTTAAAAACAACATAGCTAACGTACATTGCAAGTGGGAAGGACAAACATACAATGACTCCGAAACAGGTGATAGAGTTCGCCAACGCCAACGGCGCGAAGATGTTCGATATCAAATTTCTCGATCTGCCCGGTATCTGGCAACACTGCACATATCCTATGTCTGAGTTGACTGAGGATATTTTCACCGAAGGACTCGGTTTCGATGGCTCGTCCATTCGTGGCTGGCAGGCGATCCACGCATCGGACATGCTCCTGATTGCCGATACAACCACCGCCATAATGGACCCGTTCACGAAATATCCGACCCTCTCCCTTATCGCCAATATCGTTGACCCGATTACCCGCGAGTCGTACTCCCGCGACCCGCGCTACATCGCCCAGAAAGCGGAAGCGTATCTTAAATCGACAGGCATCGCCGACACCGCCTTCTTCGGCCCGGAACCGGAGTTTTTCATGTTCGACGACGTGCGCTACGACTCCTCCGAGGGGGGCGCGTTCTACGCCGTCGATTCGAAAGAAGCCCAGTGGAACACAGGCAAGGACGAAGGGCCTAACCTGGCCTACAAACCACGCTATAAAGAGGGTTATTTCCCCGTTCCGCCTACCGATTCGATGTTCGATATCCGCTCTGAAATGTGTATAACCATGGAAGAGGCCGGTATCCAGGTCGAGGCGCAACACCACGAAGTGGCGACAGCGGGACAAGCCGAAATCGATATGCGTTTCGACACGCTCCTCTCCATGGCCGATAAACTGATGCTGTTCAAATACATCATCAAGAACGTAGCTTGCCGAAATGGTAAAACCGTGACCTTTATGCCCAAGCCGGTATGGAACGATAACGGATCGGGAATGCACGTGCACCAGTCGCTCTGGAAAGATGGCAAACCGCTCTTTGCTGGCGATTGTTACGGCGGAGTCTCCGAGATGGCGTTGCACTACATTGGTGGTGTCCTTAAACACGCCCGTTCTCTGGCCGCTATCGTGGCGCCGACAACCAACTCGTACAAAAGACTGGTCCCCGGTTTCGAGGCGCCTGTAAATCTGGCCTACTCCTCCAGAAACCGATCAGCAGCAATACGCATCCCGACCTACTCTCCAAGCCCGAAAGCCAAACGGATTGAACTTCGATTCCCCGATCCCTCCTGTAACGGATATATCGCCTTCTCCGCCATGATGATGGCCGGCCTTGACGGTATCCAGAACAAGATCGATCCGGGCGATCCGCTCGACAAGGATATCTACGGTCTCTCGCCCGAAGAGCTTGCCGAGGTGCCTAGCCTCCCGGCAAGTCTGGAAGAGTCGCTCGACGCCCTTGAGGAGGATCACGACTACCTGCTCAAAGGTGATGTCTTCACACAAGACCTCATAGACAAGTGGATCGAATATAAACGGGAGAACGAGGTGGGCGCCTTGCGCAAACGACCTCACCCCTACGAATTCACCATGTATTACGACATCTAGTCCGAAAAACCTAAAAGCCGTCGGCCCAAAAGGGTCGGCGGCTTTTTTCGTTCAAGGGTTTATACCCGGAGAATATAATTTTCCTTTCAGAGAAGGAAAAGCTGTAGAAGTGGGCATTTCAGTAGTGGAAGCGGGCCAAAGGCTCGTTTCCACTACTGACAAGGTTTTCTTTTGCTACTTTTCTTTTTTCTTTAAAAGAAAAGTAGATTCTCCCCGGGCATGGGCGCTTACGCGATTTCAGTCCGGTTGCGGCCGTTGTTTTTTGCTGTGTAGAGGGCTTCGTCGGCTCGTTTTATTACTTCGTCGATATTTTTATCTTCCGGCGAAAGAGCCGAGATTCCACAGCTTGCCGTAAACTGTATCTGTTGGATCGAAGAATCTATGACAATTTCCTCTATTTTAGTGCGCAACCTTTCGGCCATATATTTCGCTTGTTCAATCTCGGTTTGGGGAAGGGCTATTATGAACTCTTCACCTCCAAACCGGCAGAAGATATCTGATGCGCGCAAAATATCCTTGGAGACGCGCACCACTTCCACTAACGCCTTGTCACCTGTGGCGTGTCCAAAGACATCGTTTATCTTTTTAAAGTGGTCTATATCCATCAGGATTATGGAGAGTGGTGTCTTGTGCCGGTTCGCTTTTGCAATCTCAATTTCCGTCAGTTCAATAAAGTGGCGGCGGTTGAAGGCGCCTGTCAGGAAGTCGGTGATAGCCAGGGCTTCCATCTTTTCAGCAAATTCGGTCAGTTGTTTTTTCGCTTCTTTTAATTCGTTTCGTTCTTTTGTAATCTCATCGAACAGTTTTTTGTTCAGGAGATGTGTTCCAGCCCTGGCGATCAACTCTGACTCATCGAACGGTTTAACCATATAATCGCTGGCGCCTGCGGCAAGCCCTTTCAAGGTATCCTTCCTGCTTCCTGCCCCGGTTACCATGATTATCGGGACATGGTGGTATTGCTCCATCGATTTGATCTTCTTTGTCAGCTCGAAACCGTCCATTCCCGGCATGTAACAGTCAGTGACTATCAGATCAGGTTTGCATTTCGGCAAGATTTCGAGAGCTTCCTTTCCGTTCTTTGTCGAAAAAACCTTGAACCCGTTTTTAGTGAAAAGGTACTTGATGATGTGTCGCATTGCGCCGTTGTCATCCGCCACCAGCACCCGTTCATTTTTCTTGATCTTCTTTGACTCGAGCAACATATCGACATAATTCGCCAGGTGTCCCGATTTGAAGGGTTTGGTGAAAAACTCCACCGCGCCTACATTAAAACCTCGCTCCCGGATTTTAACGCCTGAGAGGGAGGAGATTATGATTACCGGGATATCGCAAGTATCAGCGTCATTTTTTAGCGCTCTGCAAGCGTCGAATCCGTTCATGACCGGCATCTCAATATCCATGGTGATGATATCCGGTTTTATTTCCGCAGCTCTCTCAAGGGCGACTTTGCCGTTGGGCGCCTGGAAAACATGGTATCCGGCCTTGGCAAGCTCCCTGCTGATTATCGTTCTGGTACCGTGGTTGTCGTCCACGACGAGGATTCGCTCCGGGCGTTTTTCCGAGGCTTCCTTTTCAATAAGGTAGATGACGTTTATCAGTTCCTCTTCCAGAACCGGATATTTTATAAAGTGGTTAACGCCGTTCATAAAAGCTTCGTCGATTCTGCCTTCCGTATCTTCGCTGGAGAGGAGAATTATATTCGTTCTCGAAGTCTCCACAGAAGATAAAACTGATCGGCACAGATCTATTCCATCCATATCGGAGAGGGTGAAACCTGTAATCAGGATATCCGGTTTCTCTCTTTGCGCGATCACGCCAGCTTCTTTCCCTGTACGGGCAACGAAAGTGTTGTATCCGTATTTGGTAACGATTTTTTGGAGTACTCTCGATATTGCGAGAGATTGCCCCACAATGAGAACTTTTTCCAGGCCGTGGGCGCTCTGGTTGAAGGCCATCACAGCCTTGAGCATTGTTTCGTTGTCGAAGAAACCGTTTTCTACCAGAACTTCACCGAGGCGAACTTTACGTCTGGTCCTGATATCGAGCAGGTATCGGAGTTGGTTTGTGTTGATGAATCCGAGAGTGACAGCCGCCTCACCGAACTTGAGGTTGTCGCTCTGATCAACTTTCTCTTTCACCTGATGAGCCTGCTCCCTTGTCAGGTAGTTCATCTCAATGGCTATTTCGCCCAACAGCCTGTTTTTATTCTGGATTAGAAGGGCTTCATCATGTTCCCTGGCAGTAATCAGTCCTTCATCCACCAGATACTGTCCGAAACTTTTCGATGCCATCGCCACTTGATCCTGGTCCGGTTAGTGATGTGTCCCATCAGTATAATAAATTACTTCGGTTTTGGTTGAGTTTATTGGCTCCAGACACGATTTTCTACCCGCCGTCTTGAAAATCTCTTCTATTTGCAAAAGTTTGTGATAGGCGGCAAGCTTTAATGATAGCTAAATCCAGACTGTCAGTTTAATTGAATAAGTCACTGCCCATATTTCCCGGATGTCCCTCAATCCTGGTGTAATATTCCAAACCTCAGCCTGTTCTGGCAATAAATTCGATGTCTCTGCCCGATTACTACCTTAACCCGGATAATTCATGAGTATTCTATTACATCGCCGTATCCACTTGCCACTGCGTCAGTAGCCCAGGTCATGCGAAAACAGAAAAACTGCTGTACAATGCCGGGTGTTAACGTTTAATTAAAAGGGGACCACATGCGTTCTGGATTATTTTCTATAGTGGCTGTAAAAATAGCGCTCACGCTCATGATTTCGTCCACGGGTGTAGCTCATGCTGTCAATGTCGACGACGGGCGTGATAAGCGGGTTGAAAAAGCACAACAACTGCTACAGCTCAACGTCGATAACGGAATGTTGAATACAACATTGGCGTTGACGGCTAAGGCTATCCTTCCACTACTGACAAGAAACGTGGAGAACTCCCTTAAAAGAAGGGTCACACCGGAGGAACAGATACAATTCGGTCAGGGCTTCGTTTCGTTCCTGGGACAAATCCTTGATGGCGAGTCGTTTATAAATGCGAACGCGCAGATATACGCCAACCATTTTACTCTGGCCGAACTTGAGGCCATTCACACATTTAATCTATCCCAGACCGGAAGCAAGTTTCAGCGGATGCAGTCGACGCTGGCCCGGGAGTCATCCGAAGCGTTGCAGAATTTTATGAAATCAAAATCGCAGGAGATCAACAAACTATCAGAAGAGTTGATCAAGAAAGTCTTCCCGGAACTATTGAAAAAACAGCCGACGCAATAACCGCTATTGTCGTGTGGCGCCGCGCCATTTATATAAACTCCAAAGCCATCAATGAAAGGCCTGTTTCATGAAAAGTGATCGTATCAAAAAAGGTATCGAGAAATCCCCCAGCCGCGCTTTGTTATACGCCACCGGTGTATCTGAACATGCTATGGACAAACCGTTCGTTGCGGTCATCTCATCGTTCACCGATATAATCCCTGGTCATATCGGTTTCAGGGACCTTGAACGAGCCATTGAAAAGGGGATCCATTCCGGCGGCGGGCAGGCGTTTCTCTCTTCCGTTCCGGGTGTGTGCGATGGTATCGCCATGGGTCACAAAGGGATGCACTACTCCTTGCCGACTCGTGACCTCATTGCCGACATGGTCGAGTGTGTTGTCGAAGCGCACGCTTTCGACGGCATGGTTATGCTGACCAACTGCGACAAGATAACTCCCGGAATGCTCATGGCGGCGGGACGACTGAATATTCCCACGGTGGTCGTAACAGCCGGGCCGATGCACGCCGGGATGCACAGGGGCCAGCGACGCTCTCTTGTGCGGGACACTTTTGAAGCGGTGGGGCAGGTACAGGCGGGAACCATGTCTGAGGGGGAACTTTGCAGGCTGGAGAAAGAAGCCTGTCCCGGACCCGGCTCCTGCTCCGGTATGTACACCGCCAACACCATGGCGTGTGTCACCGAAAGCCTTGGCATGTCGCTTACCGGTTGCGCCACATCCCTTGCCGTTAGCGGAAAGAAGCGAAGACTCGCGTTTGAGTCGGGAGTTCTCGTCTGCGACCTTATAGAAAAAGATATCAAACCGCGCGATGTCATGACAAAGAAAGCCTTCGAAAACGCCATCATGGTCGATCTGGCGCTGGGGGGCTCCACCAACACCGCCTTGCATATCCCCGCTGTCGCCCACGACGCGGGTATAAAACTGAACCTCGACGCCTTCGACAAGCTGGCCCGCACAACTCCCCAGATATGTAGTGTCAGACCGGGTGGAGAAGATTTTATCGAAGATATCGAATATGCGGGTGGTCTCCCGGCGGTGATGAAAGAGCTCAAAGGGCTCCTGCACGACGAACCTACGATCAACGGCGCAACCATCCACGAAGTGGCGAAAAACGCCCGGAACGCAAATAACGAAGTGATCCGGCCTATAAGGAATCCGTATAAAGCGGAGGGTGGCATCGCAGTCCTTAAAGGATCACTGGCGCCGGGTGGCTGTGTTGTCAAACAGTCGGCTGTCACGCCGGAGATGATGGCGGTTACCGGCAAGGCGGTCTGTTTTAATTCGGAAGAGAAAGCTATGGAAAACATCATGGCCGGAAAGGTCAAACCGGGACAGATCGTTGTGGTCCGGTACGAAGGGCCGAAAGGTGGGCCGGGAATGCGGGAGATGCTCGCTCCGACAGCCGCCATAGCGGGCATGGGACTACAGACATCTGTGGCGTTGATTACCGACGGGCGTTTCTCCGGCGGCACTCGCGGACCCTGTATCGGACATGTAAGCCCGGAAGCTATGGAGGGTGGACCGATCGCTCTGATCAAAAACGGTGACCTTATCAGGATAGATATTCCGAAGCGAAAGGTCGACCTGCTGGTGGACAAGAAAGAGCTTGCCGTACGGGCCGCCAAGTGGAAAAAACCGGCGCCGAAAATCAAGACAGGATACCTGGTGCGATACGCCCAGACAGTCAGTTCGGCGGCCCAGGGCGCGATCCACAGGGAGGATATCCTCCCTTAATTGTGGGGACGTTAACATGCCTATAGAGCGGGGTAAATTTCGTGGGGCGAAAGAAGTGCGTCCTCTCACACCAGAGGAGCAGGGTGTAGTCGATAAGTTCCACGAGCTCTATTACCGTATGTGGCGGGAGGGGCGGTTCACCCTTGATGTGTCGTGGTTAGGTTATTTCGCCGTCAAGAACCCGATGGACCTCTGGATCTATCAGGAGATAATTGTCGAGACGGAACCTGACGTTATAATCGAAACCGGCACCCTGCTCGGCGGTAGCGCTCTTTATATGGCCACCGTCTGCGACGCTATAGGCCGAGGGGAGGTTGTTACCATCGATACTGTTGGTAGTGATGTGACCGGTTCAGTCCGCCCGACCCATCCCCTTGTCACCTACGTCAAAGGCTCCTCCACCGACCTTGCGATATTTGAAAGCGTCCGGAATATGTGCGAGGGGAAACGGACAATGGTGATCCTCGATTCGGATCACGACAAGTCTAACGTGCTTGCGGAGCTTGAAAAATACGCGCCCCTCGTGTCGGTCGGCTGTTACATTATCGTTGAAGACAGCAACGTGAACGGTCATCCGGTCTATCGGGAGCATGGCGAGGGGCCGTTCGAGGCGGCGACCGAATTCCTTACCGGTTCATACGACTACATCGTTGATGAAAGCCGGGAACGTTTTATGTTTACCTGTAACCCGAACGGTTATCTCAAAAGGGTGGCCAATATTGACTCCGGTCTATTCGATGCGGAGACAGCGATGCTGGTGGCCGAAGACGCATTAAAAAGGGGCGACCTGAACCGGGCTGTAAAAGCGCTCGAAAACGGAGTGCGGTTAAACCCTGATGTTACCGAACTCAAAACCACCCTCGACCTTTTAATAGAAAAAACTACCCCTGGCCCGCAGGAGGAATAAGAGACATGTTGATACGACTGATTGTCGCCATCGCGGCTATTCTTTTTATCTTCAAGATCTACAACGACACCCTCGAAAGAGCTGATCTGGCCCTTGACGATGAGCCGGTAGTGGAAGATTCCTCTGGAGAGAGCGAAGGGTGGTCAGACGCCCTGTCGAAGGGGCGTCGCAATCCGGCCAGGATTATCCGGGAAGCCAAACGGCTGGCCGACGACTACAAAGCGCGTCAGGCGATGGATGAAGAGTATGCGCGAGCGGCTGAAGATGGTGATTACAGCGCGTTTGATAAAGAGCCTGTGGAACCGGAAGATGGGTGGAGCGCCATCGAATACGCGCAAAACTTCGCTCATGTACATTGCGGTCCCGACACGGGGTTCGTCGTCAAATGCTCGGTCAGAAACGATGGTGAATACGATATATCGTACCTTGAGGTGGAGATCCGCTATTCGGTAGAAGTTCTCGACGGCGTTGACCATGAAAAAAGCGGTTATGAGCCGTACAGGTACGAGCTTGATGGCCCGTTCCCGTCCGGGGAGCGGATAACATTGACAAAGGATATGCCAGACGTAGCGACCAAATGGATATCAAGCCGAACGAATATTATCGACGCCACGTTCTGACCCAATGAAATAATTGGTCGGTTTTCCCGGGTAAAAGTGGAGATTTGATTCCGATTAATGTACTATTTCAACTTGGTTATTGAAATTGCGGTCATCCGGGGAAACTGATGTTTTTACATTCTTTTGTACGATATGGTTTAACAGTAGCGTTTTGTCTGACGCTCGCCTTCGGACTCCAGGGTTGCAAACTGCAATACGCAGGTGAGGAGTTCACCCTGAAAATCAATCAGGATGGCTCCGGGTTTCTGGCTGTCACCTACCAGGATTTCGGTTCCGGTGAGACCGAAACAGACGCCAGGAATAACGACCTCGAAATTCTGAAACAGACCGCCAAAGACAAAAAAATTGTCTCTGACGCCCGGAAAAAGGGTGTGGACCTTCAAACCAGAAGACTCGATTTTGATAACTATATGGTCAACGCTTATGTGGAAGCCTCGGCGAAATCTGTGGAAGACCTTTTTGATGTATTCACCGCATACGAGTTTCAGAGAGAATCGAACAGCTTCTACCTCTTTCCCAAAGCCGCCGCCGTCACCCAGGCGGTTTTAAGCGATGGCGGCAAGATAGTCAAAAGAAAAGGTCAAGTAGCCTTCCGATGGCCGAACACCGCAACTGAAATATCGTTCAAAGCCACATATATCGTGGAAGGCAGTTCATTCCGCTACGACTTCCAGAAAAGATACGAAAACGGAGGGTAACCGCCGCTTTTCTGGTGGGTCTTAGAGGTGCTTTTTCTATCGCGAATGTCCTCCCCTCCGTCTATCTCTGATGTATCAGGTCTGTGGCTACAGGTATAAAAGTAATGGTCGCAAACCTTCACAGTATGTGCTACATCCGGTTTTTTGGACAGAGGTTTTAGTTCATACTACCTTTGGCCGTCCATGACTTACTCTGGCCTCATGCGGCGTAGAAAGATCAGTTTTTCCCCACCGTCTACCGTACATCGTATATTTAAATAGTCGCCCCTGAAAAAGCAGAAATAGCCCTATAAACGTTGGTTATTCTCAACTTGAGCAGTGTATAATATTGCCATGTAATCACCAATACCTCTCAAAACCTGGAGATTATTCATTGAAATCCAAACCTGAATC
>JAJDBK010000077.1 GCA_029261405.1 Nitrospinaceae bacterium | reverse complement strand
TCAGATTCAGGTTTGGATTTCAATGAATAATCTCCAGGTTTTGAGAGGTATTGGTGATTACATGGCAATATTATACACTGCTCAAGTTGAGAATAACCAACGTTTATAGGGCTATTTCTGCTTTTTCAGGGGCGACTAAGTAGGGCTTTTGACGTTGCCCGAAAAAAAACAGGATACAACGTAACGCCCAATGAGTTTGGTCGCCACTCATTTGCTACACAAAGGATAGAGGAAGGCTGGTCATTCTCTCAAGTAGCAACGTTCCTTCTCAACACAGCCCAGATGGTTGAAGAAAGGTACGCGAATGTAACCAAAGCAACAAGGCTAGCCATCCTTAATATCCACAAAAAAGCCACCAAACAGAGAGGGGCAAAATAGTGTATAAATCTCTTACCGAAAACCGAGTTTGCCCCCGACTTGCCCCTGGAAAAATCCTAACAACTTTAATGCGTTTAATTACAATTAGTTACATTTTGCGGAAGTTTCCCATCGGCATTTTTTCCATCGCTTTTTCCATCGCCTCGGCTGTTACATACTTGTAACCGTTCTCCCTGGCGAATTTCTCTACCGCCGATTTTGCCATACCCCGGACAAAAACAGGAGCCTTTTTAAGACGGCTACGCGCTTCCTCGGACCATCCCATCTTTTCACCAGTATCATCAGCAAAAAAAGAACCGAATTTTTTCATTATCGACTCGTTCTTCTCTTCGCGTCCACCAAGCAGAGCTGTAATTTTGTCGATTACCTTCTGCTTGTCGGGGGATTTCCCCATTTTTTCACGGGCTGTGTCCCACGCTTTCATATCGAGATCGTCAAACCCTAGCCGTTTCATCCTGCGAGCGGCCAGCATCATCGACTCGTCACGAATTTCCGACAAGAACTCGTTGTCTATTCTGGTCTTGCCACGCTCTTTGGCCCTTTTTTGCATCAGTTTTGGAATGCCGGGCCGAACGAAATCGGGAGCGTTTTTTACTCTTTCACGCGCGTCGTCGTCCCACGGTATCTCTTCTTCGGTTACAGGCGCAGGTGTTGGGGCGTTATCGAACATCCTCGGTGAAGGCGCCGCTTTGCGCAACACATCGGCTGTAATCTCATCAATATCATTTTCGCGGGCGTATTTCTCCACTCCCAAACGGACCATCGGGCGGGCAAAAAATGGAATTTTCGCCATAATGCCCTCCGCCTCTTCGCTCCACTTTGCGCCTATCGACTCCTCTACACCGAACTTCGCCTGGGTATCGATATTGACTATCGCCTCCTCCTGTCCCACCGGTTCGTAGACGCACCATTGGTCCTCACCCATCGGGTCATTGACTGTGGCAAGCGCCCTGGCCCTGCAACCTCCACACAGAAGACGATATCGGCAGAGTCCACATTTCCCCGCAAGCTCAGGCTCCCGATAGATTTTAAATTCGGGGGATTCGCTCCATATTTCGTCGAACGGGGTTTTGGTAACGTCTCCGACTTTGCTCTCCATATAAGGACACGGTGTCACAACACCTGTGGGAGTGATCCTGCAGTAGTGTGTTCCGGCCCTGCATGCGGCTATATACGTTTTAAGCAGTTCATTGTCCGGGTTTTCCTGATGAAGGATACGTTTGAAATGGGGGGCGCACTTGGGGCGAATCATCATTCCCGGAAAAGAGTCACGCTCCTCGGCGGCCCATTGCAGAACTTTTTCGTAATCCCCAGGAGAGATATCGGCCATCTGTTCTCCCCTGCCGGTGCAGACAAGGAAGAAGATGTTAAACACCCTTGCGCCAAGTTTATGCGCCCACTGGGCGATGAGCGGTATTTCGTGCAGGTTATCGTTGGTGGGAGTGGTCTGCACCTGTATACCAAGCCCTGCGTCCCGGGCCGCCAGAAGACCTGCCATCGAAGCTTTGAGCGCTCCTGGTTTGCCACGAAAAGTGTCGTGCCGCTCATGATTAAGTGAGTCTATGCTCACCCCGACACCAGCCAGGCCAGCCTCTTTTAGTTTCGACGCTGTTTCAGTGTTAAGCAAGGTTCCGTTGGTTCCAAGAACCACCATCAACCCTTTTGCGGAGGCGTACCTTATGATTCCGTATAAATCGGATCGCGCCATCGGCTCACCGCCGGTCAGGATAAGCACAGAATCCTTGTTAAGCTCCGCCAGCCTGTCGATGGTCTGGTAGACCTGCTCTGTTGTAAGCTCGCCCGACTCACCCTTCTCCCTGCCACCAGCGTCGAGATAACAGTGGCTACAGGAGAGGTTGCACCTTGAAGTCAGATTCCAGGAGACGGCGTAAGGGACAAAGCCCATTCTACATTCCCATTCGCTTGCGCGACTCTACCATCATCTCTTCTGTGATCGTGTCAAGACCGTCAGCTCTTGCGTTAGCCTCCATATGACCACGAATCATATTGCGCACAAAACCTGGAGCGCGTTCCAGCATTTTTATGGCTCCTTCCGTCCACTCGATCTCCTTCTCTTCAGCGGCAAGGTCAGGATTCGGTTTCTCTTTTCTGCTCACCAGCATGACGTTGCATTTAGCGTGACGCAGAAGGTTTTCGGCGTTCGATCCTATGTCGAGGGTTTCATCGCTGTGAACACCGATCTTTCCAAGTATAAGGAGAGCTATATCCTTCCCGTCGATCCATTTTTCGATGGCGTCGTGCGGTTTTCCAGCCAAAAGTTCAGTTTCGATTTCTACACCGTCACGTTTTGCCATCTCTTTTGCGAGGTCAAGATGGTCCTGATAGATTTTCTCCAGACCGGAGTCGATGATCTCTTTATGCAACTTCTCCTGATCCTCGAAACGGAATTTTTCGCCCGCTTCTTTAGAAAGCACTTCGGCGATGCTATCGAAAGCCTTGTAGTGGTAATAAGGGTCGAACACGGAGAGGGCGCTCACCCTGCATCCGAGATTCTGGTTCATGGCTATGGCGGCTCTCATGGCGGCGTAAGACTGCTCCGAGCCATCGATACCAACAACGACATGACCACCCCTGAGAGCTGTGCCGTTTTTCATCACGATGGTATCGACGTTTACACGTCTGCTGACCCGCTCGCACACACTTCCGAGGCGGGTCTCGTCAACCTCTCCAAGACCACGAGCGCCCAGGGCGATCAGATCGTACGAGGACTCTCCGATATCCTTGACCAGCTCGAAATAGTTTTTTCCTTCCATAGTCTTGCGACCGTAAGAGACACCGTTTTTCTCACATCGACGCTGGAAAACATCGAGATATGAGTCGGAGATAAGGGCAAGACCGTCCTCGATCAGCTCGGCGTGGATATCGCGCTGATTCTGCAATTCCACAGGGTCCTGATATTTTTCCGGCAATCCCGGCTCCATCTGCTCAAAACGTTTCTCGTGCAACCTGGCGGCGTAGACATGGTTGCCGACGAGTTTTGATTTGAAACTTTTAGCAAAATCAATGGCGTAATCCAATCCCCACAACGAATAGCGGGAATTGTCGAGCGTCACCAATATGTTTTTATACATCGCTTCTCCAAAAGGGATAATCAACCATTAGATAATCGAATAATATACCATAATGCCCTTATCACCGCCAAGGGAGCGTGGCTGAATATGTTAATATGGGTTCAATCGCAAGTTCCGGATCGGCCTTGATGAAAAAACGCAACATAACGTTCAGCCACATTCTACCGATTGTTCTACCTGTTTTGTTCAGCTTTGTTTCAATTGCTGTCATTACCGGTTTTGTTGGGCCACAACCCGCAATCGCTTCAGAGAGCAACAAGAATGCCAAAATCCTCGCAATCTACTTCTACGCCGACTGGTGACCACCCTGCAAAAAGGTGGGTCCCATCTTTCAGAGACTTGAAAACGAATACAGTGAAAAACCGGTCCGTTTCGTGCGATTCAACCTGACCAACTCAAAAACTGGCGAAGAAACAAGAAAACTGGCTAAATCGCTTGGTATAAACAACGTCTTCTCCATCAGCGAAACAACCGGGGTTATAGCGCTTCTGGATGCGAAAGATTTATCGCTGATAGGGAGATTCGACTGGAACCAAACCATCGAAAGCATCCAGGAAGCGCTCGACAAAGCCTTGTAATCCTCGATTATGTTGCATGGTCCCGGGACAACCTGCTAGACTTGCGCTTTTTTTCTGGTGAATTAGAGCGATGAAGATAGCCCTCTTTCCGGGTGACGGGATTGGTCCAGAAGTGGTCGCATCCGCAGTCGAAACCCTGAACAGACTTGACGATAAATACTCTCTCGGTGTTGAGACCGAAACCGGCCTTGTCGGCGGTTGCGCATATGATGCGACCGGAAACCCCCTACCCGACTCCTCACTGGAACTTGCTAAAAAGGCGGACGCTATTCTGCTCGGCGCCGTGGGCGGTCCAAAGTGGGAGTCTCTCGATTACAGCGTCAGACCGGAACGCGCCCTGCTCGGTCTGCGAGCCGAGCTTGACCTCTTTGCCAATCTGCGGCCCGCAAAAATATACCCGGCCCTGATCAACGCTTCGAGTCTGCGGCCCGAAATAGTTTCGGGCATCGACATACTGGTGATCCGGGAGCTTGTGGGTGGAATTTATTTTGGTCAACCTAAAGGGGTTGAGAAACTGGATGACGGTACCGAACGTGGCGTTAACACTCTTGTCTACACCACCCCGGAAATCGAGCGGATCGCAAAAGTGGCTTTTGAGTCGGCCCGAAAAAGAGGCGGAAAAGTCTGCTCTATCGACAAGGCAAACGTGCTCGAAAGCACCGAGTTGTGGCGCCGTGTCGTTACCGAAGTCCATAAGGATTACAGCGACGTGGAGCTTTCCCACATGTATGTCGATAACTGCGCAATGCAACTTGTTCGCAACCCGAAACAGTTTGATGTCATCGTAACCACGAACCTGTTCGGCGATATTCTCTCCGATGAGGCGGCAATGTTGACCGGAAGTATCGGAATGCTCCCCTCCGCTTCTCTTGCTGGCGCAAAGGGGATGTACGAACCGGTACACGGCTCCGCGCCCGACATTACCGGACAGGACAAGGCCAACCCGATCGCTACCATACTCTCGGCGGCCATGATGCTCCGCTACACTTTCGGCAAAGAAGACGCGGCCAACGATATAGAAACCGCAGTCGAAAAAATCCTCGACGAAGGTTACAGAACCGCCGACATCCACTCTGAAGGCACAAAACTTGTCGGATGCAAAGAGATGGGCGAACGGATTAACGGAGCGATATGACCATGAAAGGAAGACCTGTAAGCGTAGCGGTTGTCGGGGCCACCGGGGCCGTTGGCGAAGAAATGCTGAAAACGCTCGAACGCCGGGAGTTCCCTGTCGGCAGGCTTAAGCCGCTTGCCTCCATGCGGTCAGCTGGTAACGACATCACTTTCCGCAACGAAGAGTTTACAGTTGAAGAGCTTACGCACGAATCGTTCGAGGGGGTCGATATCGCCCTCTTCTCGGCGGGTGGCTCCATCAGCAAGGAGTTCGCCCCATCAGCTGTGGCGGCGGGAGCTGTTGTAATCGACAACACCAATGCGTTTCGGATGGATGAAGACGTTCCGCTGGTAGTACCAGAGGTGAACCCGCACCAGATATCTAACAGACCGCGTGGTATCATCGCCAATCCGAACTGTTCCACCATACAGATGGTGGTAGCGTTAAAACCTCTGCACGATATCGCCGGTATCAAGAGGATCGTTGTATCGACATACCAGTCGGTATCTGGTGGCGGCAAGAGGGCTATCGAAGAGTTGGACCAGCAATCCCGCGATATTTTTAACATGCGGGATCTTACTATCGAAAAATTTCCTCACCAGATCGCGTTTAACTGTATCCCTCAGATTGACGTTTTCCTGGAGGACGGCTACAGCCGGGAAGAGTTCAAGATGATACACGAAACCAAAAAGATAATGGAAGACCACAGTATACAAGTGACCGCCACCACCGTCAGGACACCGGTCTTCTATGCCCATTCAGAATCCGTGAACGTGGAATTTCACTACCCTATAAGCGCGGAGATGGCAAGAGAAGCCCTTGAGAACGCCGAGGGGGTTGTGGTTATCGACGATCCTGCGAATGGCAAATACCCTCTGGCCGTAAACGCCACAGGACAGGACCCGGTTTTCGTAGGCCGTATCCGTGAGGACAACACGGTTGAGAATGGTCTCAACCTATGGATCGTCGCTGACAATATAAGAAAAGGCGCCGCCCTTAACGCTGTCCAGATAGCCGAAAAGGTTATCGAAGAGGGTTTGTTAAACTGACTTACCCCTTGGCGAGGTCGTAGACGCAGTCCCAATCCGCTGAAGGTGGATTCTCCTTCAATTCGGCTATACGATTCAGATAGAGAGTTGAAGGGCCGTCCACTCCGTCCCTGAAAGAGAGCGCCTTTTGGAAGAGGGTTTTTGATTCGTCGAAATCACCACTCCTAAAGGCTCCGAGAGCCGCGTGGAAACAGGGGAGAAACCGCTCGTCAATGCCGAGGTCATCCCCCGTCTCTCCCATCACCTCAAATACACGAATCGCTTCTTTTTTCCCCTGTACCCGTACACAGTCAAGCTCCCTTAGGATGAATTGATCCTTCACCTTTTCGTGAGTGAACTCGGAAATCATAAGTTCGGTGGAATAGTTCTTGTTCGCCCCTTCGAGTCTGGCGGCGAGGTTCACACCATCCCCCATCATCGTATAATCCATTCTCTCTTTCGATCCCATGTTGCCAACCACCACGACTCCGGTGTTTATGCCGACCCGCATATATATCTCGTGACGACCCTGCTCTTTCCAGACGGCTCTCATTTCCGCCAGCTTCCTTTGCATTCGCAATGCGGAGCGGACAGCGATCTCGGCATGGTCATCCCGGGGAAGTGGAGCGCCCCAGAAAGCTACGATGGCGTCACCGATAAATTTGTCGATGACTCCGTCCGTATCGTAAATCAGGTCGGACATTTCAGTCAGGTATTCGTTTAAAAGAGTCACAAGATCCTGCGGACTCAACTGCTCTGAGATGGAGGTGAACCCCTTTACATCGGAGAAGAATATCGACATATTTTTTTCCTCTCCTCCCAGAGTCACCTCCTTGTTCAGCAACTCATGGGCCACCGCCGGGGACATCACCTTGCCTAGCAGATTACGAATTTTCTCCTTTTCGGAGAGACTTTCAGTCATATGGTTAAACGACGATGCCAGAACCCCCAGTTCGTCTTTCTGCTCTACTAAAACGCGATGTGTGTAGTTCCCCTTTTCAATCTCCCTCGCGCCTTCAACGAGGGTCACCACAGGTTTGGTTACAGAGCGCGAGGTGGCCACTGCGCCGATGGCGGTAATAATCATGGCAATAGCGGAGATTGCCAGCAGTAACGCACGCAAGCGGTAATATGGCAAAAGCCCCTCCTGCAAAGAACGCTGGAGGACCGCTATAACCTTCGAGACACCATCCTCAAAAAAAGTGGTTTTGTAGGTCACATACTCCATACCTCCCAGAGGAATTGTAATGCTTCTATCGCCAATGGGGACTGTTTTATCTCTAATGACACCGACAAGTTCAGCTTGAAGCTCCACAGGCAGAGTTGAGGCTATTTGCACAATACCGCTTTCGTCAATGCGGAATAGTGAGATATCGGATGTGGTCAATGTTTTCATCTCATCGCCAAGACGCTGGTCGAGTACAAAACTTACACATAACCATGCGATCGGCTCTGGCGCAAGGATAGGAACCACCATCATCTGGTAGACCCGGCCTTCCATCTGGACAATGGAAGAGGCGCTCCCCTCCTCCTCGGCGTGTTCAATCAGGTCAGCAAAGATAAACTCGTCTTCACCTGTCACTTCAGGTTTCAGGGTATCAGCCAAAAGCTCGTAATCGACCGAGACCAGGGCCATGGCGTCGGCCCCGATTCTTCCGCCAAGGTTGTCCATGGCGGAGATGATGGTTTGACTGTCGTATGTTGTGATGGCCCGCTTGAACGCAAAGTCGCTCGATAACACATACGCGCCTTCAGCCAGTTGCTGGCTTCTGGCGTCGATGAGCCGCATGAAGACACGATGGGATACTTTCAGTTTTTCCCTGATCTGGTCTTTTGCGCTCGTAAGGTTGGCGGCGTTTACGGCCAGAAATACGCTAACAAGCGCAAGCCCCATCAAGGCTGAAAAAAGGAGAAGAATTCGGGACTGAAAACTTCTGAAACGAAAGAAGGAGACTAGCGGTACCCTCCACCTCTCGACATTATGTAAATTTATCAAGCAGTTACCTCCAAAAACACCCCCTAAATCTTGCCCCCGGTTTGCCCCTGGACTTATTCCAGATCGCAAACCGACAAAAGTATATTTTTTATTCTAACACCCTACTCCTCCCCTACCCCGGTGGATCGCTGTGAAGCATGTTGTAGCGTTTTCAGGTGGGCTTGCTTCCGCAGTGGCCGCAAAGATCGTGGCGGATAAATATGGGAGAGAGAAAACAATTTTTGATTACCCTTGTGAGTGCGCGTTATGATCTGTGCCGGCCTATTTGATATATGAGATACGGTACTTTCTGTTCCGGTATTGAGGCCCCATCTGCAGCATGGGAACCACTTGGTTGGAAGGCTTCATGGTTTTCCGAGATTGATACATTCGCTTCCGCCGTTCTTAAACATCATTACCCGACAGTCCCAAACTTGGGGGATATGACCAATCCGTTTATCTGTCAGGAGATAGAAAAGCATGAACCAGTTGACCTTGTTATCGCAGGAACACCCTGCCAATCATTCTCAGTCGCCGGACAGCGAAAAGGAATGGACGACAGCCGTGGTGACCTCACCCTTACCTTTCTTCGACTT
>JAJDBK010000076.1 GCA_029261405.1 Nitrospinaceae bacterium | reverse complement strand
CCGCCAGGCGGTAACAAAAACCTCCTGAGCCAGATCCTCCGCCTCGTCGATATCAGAGAGGGTGCGAACCGCAACGTTCCACACAAACCGCTGATATTTATCGACAAGAAGACCGAACGCCTCAGTATCGCCGTCCGCCGCCTTTTTAATTAATATGTTGTCTTCCATTGTGTCTTGCCTGTTAGACAGACCAGAGAACAAAAAAGTTCCCAACTCAGCCCGGATAATTATCGCAATATAAAAGTATAGGCCAGCGCACCGACCGGGTACATCTGGAAAACAGGGCAAGGCTGGCACCGCCCAGCAAAGTGTCGTTTGTAACGTCAATCACGTTAATCCTTCGGGCGATGGGCTTATCTATTTTCCAGATGCGCGAAAGAGTTTGTTGCTTTATAATAATCTTACTTGTAGGGAGAAATGTTGTGTTGGGTATTACAGCAAATTCATTTTTCCTGTTACCATTTATTCATCGCCCAATAAGCCGCTTTAAGTTAGCTTACTCAACAAAAATCGCTTAGATTAGGCAGAAAGAATGCAATGAAGCGAGAATCAAAACTATTGCTTAGCAAGTCATGCGATTCCCTTTTGCTGAGCATAGAGCTGTTTAATCGTCCAAATGATCGGGGGCGAGTCAGCAGTACGTTGATCTTTCTCGACCATGCATTTGAAATGCTACTGAAAGCTTCGATTTTGCATCGCAATGGAAAAATACGAGATAAGGGCGCTACTCAAACCATAGGCTTTGATGCTTGTGTCAGGAGATGTTTGAGTGATGGGACACTCAAAATCCTGTCATCCGAACAAGCGCTGACACTGCAAATCATTAATGGGTTAAGGGATGCCGCCCAACATCATTTGCTCGATATTTCAGAGGGACAATTCTATATACATGTTCAATCAGGTATTACGCTTTTCAGAGACATCCTGAAACATGTGTTTGATCAAAACTTGATCGCATATCTCCCATCCAGGGTGTTGCCCGTATCGACTACGCCACCGACAGATATAAGCACTTTATTTGATGTAGAAATAAAAGAGATAAAGAGGCTCTTGATGCCGGGTAGTAGGCGTAGAATCGAAGCCGAAGCCAAGCTACGCCCACTGGCCATATTGAACTCCACCATCGAAGGTAAGAAGGGGCAACCCAGTTCCAGCGAACTTAATAAAGTCGAAAAAGATTTGGCAAAAGGACGAGACTGGAAGGATGTCTTCCAAGGTGTTGCATCGATTGATATCACTCCAGATGGAACAGGTCCTTCACTTGCGCTTCGACTTTCAAAAAAGGAGGGGATGCCAATTCAGTTAGTCCCAGAGGGGACGCCAGGTGCTTCTATTGTGGCGGTAAAAAGAGTGAATGAACTCAGCTTTTACAGCATGGGTGCAAAGCAATTAGCAAAAAAAATGAACCTTACAATGCCTAAATTGTTGGCAATTGTCGATTACACTCAATTGCGTGATGACCAAGAATGTTATAAGGAATTCAAAATTGGCGGAATTCAACATAAGCAGTACTCACAAAAAGTAATAACAAAAATTAATACTCTGGTACAAAAAGAAAGTGCTGACGATATTTGGCAGAAAATGAAAAGCAGAAAAACCAACAATAAGAATAATACCTTAGGGGTGGGTAGAAAAAGTTGAGCATCGCACCTTTTAGAAAACCTGATCAAATAAGCCCCTAACCGGATTTTTAGTTGACGCTGATTGTGTATTCGAGAAATAGCGTAATACAGGAAATTGAGGTTAGGGGAAATAGCGGCCTGAGCTGGTATGGTTAACGAGGTGTCCTCGCGGTATACTGACCCAATGGCTGTACAGTAAAGGTGCGTAATGGGAGCGTGGCCCCGCCACTTCTTAATCGCCCGTAATGGAGCCGTAGGCAGGGAGCGAAGCGACCGCTACCGGAGCGAACGTAATCAGATCATCGGTTCCCAGCGTCAGCGAAGCAGGCCGTGCGCCACGCACCTATTCGCGGTTGTTGTATCTTATTACGTTGAATAGTAGTTCGGAGGAGTCGTCTTCGAAATCGAGGAATTTTAGACCCATGCCGGGACCCGGATTTTCTTTGGTGAACCCGTCGTCGAGTCCGACTACACGGACCACCTCATACCTGCCCACAATAGTCTCCTGACGCATTCCGGCGCTTAATACAAAGCGGAACCGACCTTCTGTTCCTATAGGTAACGGTTTTGCCGTCATGGCAAACACACCGTTCATGGAGATGTCGTGTGTGTTTGTATATTCTATATCTTTGCCATCGTGGGTCAGGATCAGCAGGCCGACAAAATCGATTCTCGACCGGAGCCGTTTTTTTTTCTCTCTTGCTGTTTCGTCCATAAGCTTACACCATCCTTAATATGGTTTCGGTAATCTTGTCCAGAGGTTTGATCTCGTGTACCCCGCCGAGTTTGATAGCTTCTTTCGGCATTCCGAACACTACGCACGACTCCTCGTCCTGTGCGATATTGGAGGCTCCGGCGTCTTTCATTCTCAACATGCCTTCAGCGCCATCGGCTCCCATGCCGGTGAGGATAACACCCACAGCTTTATCGCCAGCTATTGCGGCCACGGAGTTGAACAACGCCTCTACTGACGGGCGATGCCGGTTTACCAAAGGACCATCCTTGACTTCAACGCTATAACCTGCGCCGTTACGCCGAAGGATCATATGCTTGCCTCCCGGCGCTATGAGGGCGGTGCCGGTTGCGACCTTGTCCCCGTTCACAGCCTCCTTGATATAGATGGCCGACAAGCTGTTGAGTCTTTCGGCGAACGCTTTGGTGAAGGTTTCCGGCATATGCTGAACCACAACAACGCCGGGCGCGTTAGTGGGCATTTTTGTCAGGACCACCTTGAGGGCTTCCGTTCCGCCGGTCGAAGCTCCGATAGCGATGATCTTGCCCGTGGCGGCGGAGCCGGTTGTCGCGGAGTAGGCGATGGGAGTCGCTTTACCCGATACGGCGCTTTTGGTCATCGGTCGGACCCTGGCCCGTGATGCGGCTATCACCTTGTCCACAAGTTCGATGGTTATTTCGTTGAGGTTGCCTTGCCCCATTACAGGTTTCGGGACGACCTCCACAGCTCCCGCTTCCAGAGCGGCTATGGTGGTTTCCGCTCCTTTCTGGGTCAGGGACGAGACCATCACCACCGGAATGGGGAAATGTTTCATCAACTTTTTCAGGAAGGTGATTCCGTCCATCCTGGGCATTTGCACGTCCAGGGTTACAACATCCGGTTTAAGGGAGACGATAAGGTCTCTGGCGGCGTAAGGGTCTGGCGCCGATCCCACCACATCAATCAGGGGCGACGATTTTAGCGCATTTGTAAGAACCTGACGCGCAATGGCAGAATCGTCTACGACAAGGACTTTTACCTTATTCATTTTCGTTCCGCCTGTATTTAGAAGAGAAGTTCATTTGCCGCGCACATCTCCTGAATATCCAACAATATTATTGTGTCATCCTCAGTGTTGCCCATTCCTTGTAAAAATTCAGTCGATACGCTACCCATGAATTTTTCGGGTGGAGTAATCTTGTCTGCGGTAATGGTAATTATTCCGACAACTTCATCGACTTTTAATCCGGTCGTAGCTTTGTCGATCTCTATTATAATAATATTTCTCTCTTTTCCTTCAGAAGTATGCGGGATTTCGAGTCTCTTCCTTAAATCGAAAACCGGAAGCACCTGATCTCGAAGGTTCATTACACCGCACACAAAATCCAAGGTGTTCGGAACGGGTGTTATCGCTTCGACCACTATTATCTCCCGCACCTTCATGATATCCACACCGTACCGCTCGTCATCAAGCCTGAATGTAAGAAAGGTCATGCTTTCAGGTTCTTTAACAATGGCTTTGACCGCTTTTTCGTCCATCGTGAAAGGTTTAGTGTCGGTTGCGTCTGGTGGCTGGGGAGTAGCGATTTCCCCCGTGGGTTCCAGAACCTGTGCATACTCTTCGTCCACATGGGGAGGGGAGGGCGCAGTCGGTACCGGGGCCGGTGTTTTGGATATAACCACCTCTTCGGCTCCGGGGTCAAGTTCTTCCCCTTTCAACTCGGCGATCATGATCTTCAGTTTGTCGAGACCCTGGAGCATCATGTCAATCTCGCCAGTGGTCGCCGTCTTCCGTTCCCTTACCCCTTCGAGAAATGTTTCGAACTCCTGGCCTTCAGTGTAAAGCTCCATCAGCCCCAGAACCCCGGCGTTCCCCTTTATGGAATGAACGCGCCTGAATACATCATCAATTAAATCTTTACGTGACGAATCCTCCTCCAGCTGAAGAATATCATCTTCAATGGTTTCAAAATGAGATTGCGTGTCCACATAAAATTCGAACATGATATCTTCAAGCACATCAAATACCTTTCATTTCGTCGGAACTGACTCCGGTCATGGCAAGCACACCGTCCACGCTTACCACCAAGCCAACCTTGCCGTCACCGAGTATGGCTCCACCCATTATTCCGGTAACTTCCTTGAACGCCGCTCCCAGATCCTTGAGCACTACCTGTGTCTCTTCGATAATCTCGTCCACAAGAAGGCAACAACGCTTCCCCTCCTTTTCAAGGACCATGACCACCGCTTCGGAAGCCTCTTCATGGCGAGGTTCTATATCGAACATCTTGTGAAGTCTCATAAGGGGATATAACTCATCCCTGATTTTAACCAGCTCACTCTGTTTTTTAAGCGTGGTAATCTGCGATTTATCCGGCCTTAGAGACTCTTTTACCCATTCCATGGGGATTATGTAATTCTCGACCCCTACAGCCACCACCAAACCTGAAATCGTGATCAGCGTAGTGGACATGGGCAGGGTAATGATGAAAGTCGATCCTTCTCCAAAAACCGTATCGATTTCGACCTTTCCTTTCGCCTCCTTTAGCGCCGTCATTACCACGTCCATGCCGACACCCCTTCCGGAAACGTCGGTAACCTTCGCCGCTGTAGAAAAACCGGGACTGAAAATCAGGGAGTATGCCTCCTTGTCGCTCATTTCGGCGGCCTGCGTCTCTGTAATCATCTCTTTTTCGACAGCTTTTTGTTTCAGCTTTTCAGCGTCCATTCCCTTGCCGTTATCGGCTATCTGTATTATAAGCTCTCCCTGGCTTTCGGTTATCGACACATTTATCGTACCGATTGGATCCTTACCCGCCCTTGCTCTGTGTTCCGGTAGTTCCACACCATGATCTACGGCGTTCCGGATAATATGGTTGAGGGGCGCTTCGAGCCGTTCAAAAAGGCTTTTATCTATGAGGATATCCTCCCCTGACATGGAGAAGTCTACCTGTTTGCCTATTCCTCCCGCCAGATCTCTGACCATTCGGGGAAGTTTCTGGAGGATACCGTTGATCGACACCTTACGCACCTCAGCCAGACGGCGCTGGAGACTGAAGGTAAGTTCGTTAAAATCCACGTTGGCTGACTTGAACTCCGCCCTGAGTTTGTCAAGGTCATGACCGATCTCCAGCTTTTTCTGAAGGTAATTGAAGACCTCCGCATTGATGATAAGCTCACCTACGAGGTCCATGAAACCATCGATCTTCTCCTCTTCGATCCGCATACTCTTCTTTTTTGCCACTTTTTTCGTTTCCGTAACGGCCTCGGTCGTTTGCTCGACCTGGGTGGCGAGGGCGTTATTCATATCCTCCTCTTTGACGGCGCCGGTCTCCACAAGGATCTCGCCAAGTTTTTTCTGTTTGCCTAAAGCTTTGTTGATCTCACCCTGGTTGGTCAGGCCTTTTTCTATAAGGATTTCGCCTAATCTCGGTATATCCTTGATTTCCTCAGAGTCCGTATCCAATGTGATTTTTCTCATCTCGTCGATTGCGAGGAGAAGACTGGAAACCAGCGCGTTGCTACCAAGCCCGTCCCGAATGAGAGACGCTTTTACTTCGTCGATCCGTTCGAAAATGGACTCTAAAATATTGGTGTCCGACTCCTCTTCGGAATCGAGGAGATCCTCGACAATCTTGAGGTGCTTGGCCTCCTTCGGGCGCATCTCGATATTCATGTCGCCATCCGAAAGACGCTCGATCATATCGGAGAGCAGGTCTTTGCCTACCAGGAGAATATCGATGATATTCTTCGTTACTTTCCGCTCCCCCTTGCGCAGTTCGTCCAGAAGATTTTCCAACTTGTGGGCGAAGTTGCGCATATGGTTGAGGTTGAAAAAAGCCGAAGCGCCCTTGATTGAGTGCACGGTACGAAAAATGCTGTTAATCACCTCAGGATCGTTCGGTTTTTTCTCCAGGGTGATGAACTGAGGGTCGAGCGCATCAAGCTCCTCGGAGGTCTCTTTTATGAACTCTTCGAGAATTTCCGGGTCTATATCGAAGGACATCATTTCCTCCGTTTAACCATTGATCCGATCAGGTCTTCCCATCGGGTGAGGCGCGCTATCGCCCTGTCCACAGCGTCCTTCAGGATTTCCAGATCATCAATCGGTTTAAGGTAACAGTCGTTTGCGCCGCTTTGCAGGCAGTTGAGCACGTTTTCTATGGTGACGACCCCGGTGATCATTATCACCTGGATCATTCCGTTAAACTTTTTGATACTGCTCAGTAGCTCAATACCGCTGATTTCAGGCATCATGATATCGGATATAACCACCATATAGTTATCCTCCTGGATCATGCTGAGCGCTTTTACTGGTGAATTAGCGGAACTCACGTCATACCCGTGCATTTCGAAATAACGGGTAAGGGAGCTGGTAATTCCCTCTTCGTCGTCCACGATAAGAAGCTTTACTTTCAAGTTGTCCGCCCTATGAGATCAAAGTGGTTTTTTGTAGACTGTGGGTTGAATATATTTAAATTTGTGATCCACCCCGGTAAGAGATTCCGAGTGACCGATCAGCAGGTAGCCACCATTGGCCAACACATCGTAATATTTGTTCACAAGCGTCTGTTGAGTCGGCTTGTCGAAATAGATCATTACGTTTCTACAGAATATGACATCAAATTTTCGTTTGAAAGGAAAGGTGTTTGTCATCAGGTTGAAACGCCTGAAGCTGATCAGTTTCTTCACCTCATTCTTCACAACGTATAGCTCAGCCTCCCGGTCACCCTCTTTTTCCATAAAACGTCTCAACATCGATACGGGAACCGTTTTTACCGCGGCTTTTCCATACACCCCTCTTGCCCCTCTTTGCAACATCTGGGTGGAAATGTCGGTAGCCAGAATTTTGAGGTCGTACGACTTGTAGTCGTTGATCAGGTCGATTAAGGTGTAGGCTATGGAGTAGGGTTCTTCGCCTGACGAACACCCGGCGGACCAGAACCTGACGCTCTTACCCTCTTTTTTCTTTCTTGCCAGCATCTCGGGGAGAATCATCTTTTCAAGGAGCTGGAAATGGTTTATCTCTCTGAAAAAGCTGGTCAGGTTGGTCGATATAGCGTCGAGGAGCGTAACCAGCTCGTTTTCGCTCGAATCGTTCTCCACATGATGAAAATAATCTTTATAGGAGCCGAAACCGAGGCTCCGGACACGGCTACCGAGTCTCGTCCGGACAAGCTCCTTCTTGCCATCGTGGAGTGTAATTCCGCTCTTCTCGAAAATGAGTTGTCGAAACATCTCGAACTCCCGTTGCTTCAGTTCAACGGGAGCGCGAAATATATGTTTTGAACTCACTTAATCAAATTTCCCTGTAATCAATCGCCTTGTTTTCCGGTAATAAGAGGAGCAATAGATTCGGCTTCAGCGATGTTATGGGAAGCCGACATTGATTAAGCCTCGTTGCCACGAAACGGTTGTAGTTGGACAACTATCCTGTGGCGCCGGTTATACGCAACAGTTCTTCAGTGGAGAGAACCCGGTCGATATCGAGCAGGATTTTTACCTTATCCTTGATCTTGCCCATCCCCATTATAAAATCCGCGTCCACTTTGCTTCCGAATGATGGGGGCGGTTCGATCTGGTTGGCGCCAATATCGAGAACTTCAGATACGGTATCTACAAGAATGCCCATCATCGATCCTACTATATCCACAACGATAACGCATGTCTCTTCGGTCGGCTCCACCTCAGCCATGCCGAATTTCAGCCTCAGGTCAATGACGGGTATCACTTTTCCCCGGAGGTTGATAACTCCCTTTATAAAGTCGGGAGTCTGGGGGACACTGGTGATTTCCATCAGCCCGATGATCTCCCGGACTTTCAGGATTTCCAGCCCGTACTCCTCTTCCCCCAGTACAAACGTAAGGTATTTCCCATCCAGGGAGCCAATGGTCTTTGCGCCTGTGGGGGCGGCGCTATTCGCTGAAGCGTTTTCTACGGTCATCTTACTCACAGCTCCTTAATGGTTTCTTCATTCATCCTCTTTCTGTCTGACGATGGACGCGGACATGTTCCGTTTCCAGCGGTCGAGGCGCTCTTCTGACATGCGTACAAGGTCAAGGATCTCGGAGAGGTCCCCAAACGGTTTCAGGATGTAGTCGTTGGCCCCGTACTCGAGTGATTTCATGGTTTTGTCAAAGGTTGAATAGGCGGTCATCATGATAACCTGTATCGAAAAGTCGATGCTCTTGATGACCTGAAGCGTCTCAAGTCCATCCATCTCCGGCATATTAATGTCAAGAAGTATAATATTGTACTTCTCGTTGCGCACCTTCCGCACAGCTTCGACGCCGTTGCAAGCTACATCTGTACGGTAGTCGTTAAGCCTCAGATACGAATTGATGGAGCCGCGGATCCCTTCTTCGTCGTCCACGACCAGAATGTTAACAGCCATTAATCAGAATTCCTATAATGTCTTGACGCCTTAGTTCATCTCCACAACGCCGGCCACGTCCAGAATCAGTCCGACCCGACCGTCGCCCAGAATTGTGCCGCCCGATATGCCAGCCAGTCCCTTGAACCTCTTGCCCAGGCTTTTTATTACCACCTGCTGCTGGCCAAGAAGGTCATCGACCATGAGACCATACTCCTTGTCGTCGCTCTCGACTATTATAACAAGTCCTTCCCACGGATTCAGGCATTCGGCGTCTTCGACGTTAAGTTTTTCGACCAGTCGGACCAGCGGCAACAGCCTGCCCCTGATATTTATCAGTTCACCCTGGTTTCTTACCGTGCTGATCTCGTCTTTTTTGGGACGGATCGATTCCCGGATCGAAATCGTTGGTATTATAAACCTTTCATCACCGATCCTCACTATCATACCGTCCACAATAGCCATGGTCAGTGGTAGCTTTACCGCCATGGTACTCCCTTTGCCGGGTGTGGAGTTTATCTCTATTCTGCCTCCGAGCCTGTCAATGTTCGAGCGAACAACATCCATGCCGACACCACGTCCCGATACATCGGTAACCACCTGAGCCGTAGAGAATCCAGGCTCCAGGATGAGGTTGTAAATCTCGTGCTCGGAAAGATCGTGGTCTGGGTCAATCAATCCTTTTTCGACAGCTTTTTCATGGATCCTGTCCCTGTTTAACCCTCGCCCGTCATCGGTGACCTCAATATAGACGTTACCCCCCTTGTGGTAGGCCGATAGCCATACGTTGCCGGTGGGTGACTTGCCTGCGTCGATTCTGTCGGCCTGAGGCTCCAGACCGTGGTCGAGCGCATTTCGCATCAGGTGAACCAGCGGATCGCTCAACTCCTCTACAAGGGTTTTGTCGATTTCAGTCTCTTCCCCTGAGAGGTGGAGGGTGACCGGTTTTTCCATCTTTTTTGAAAGATCCCGGACAAGTCTGCTCATCTTCTGGAAAGTCTGCTTGATAGGAATCATGCGCAGGTTCATAACATGATCCTGGATGTTCTTTGTGATCTTCCCCATGCTGGAGAGGTTTTTCTGTAGACCCTTGTTCAGGTCGTCGCCAAGAACGCTGTCCTGAGCTACGATCGACTGGGAAATTACCAGTTCACCAACCAGTTCCAGGAGGCTATCGAGCTTCTCGGTATCCACCTTCAGGGCGGCTACCGCTTTTTTCTTGGTCCTTTTCTGCGACTGTTCTCTTAAAGCGTCATCGACAACCTTTTCTTCGAGGACACCCATCTCCACAAGGATTTTACCGACAGGTTTCTGGTTTTCCAGAGCCTGCTTGAGCTGACCTTCCGAAATCAGTCGTTTCTTGAGGAGGATGTCTCCGAGCATCTCCGTCTCATCCGCCTCTTCACCTTCAGAGTCGTCATCCCGCTTGCCTTCGACAAGATTGGAAATTGTGGACAACAGATCGCTTATCTTGAAGCGCGTAGTTTCGATCTGGGTGTTTGGTGTCTGGCTTTTCGCCTGGGTACACGACTCATCCAGCTCTTCGTTTATCGCCTTGATAACGTCGACTGACTTCAGGAAGACATCAATCATTTCCTGGTTGAGGTCGAGTGTTTTCTTCCTCAGTTTGTCCAACAGGTTTTCGCACTCGTGGCACAGAACGTTGACTGTGTTCAGGCCGAGGAAACCAGCGGCTCCCTTGAGGCTGTGGAATGCCCTGAAAATCGTGTTGATAACATTCTCGTCCTCGGGGTTCTCCTCCAGTTCAAGCAGTCCCTCCTCCATGGCGACAGTCATGTCGGATGTTTCGCTGACGAATTCGGAATAGAGAAGAAGGTCGTCGTCCGAAGCGATGGGAATTGAGACTATTTTGGGGTGGGAGCCTTCATCCTCAGGCTCCGCTTCTTGCGGCGCCTCTCTCTTTTGCTGTTCGTCCTCAATTTCAATACCCAGGTCAGCGACAAAGAAGCCCGTCAGGTCGTCCGCTCTGCCGAGGATCGCCTCTTTATCCTCAATATCCTCGAAGAACGCGTCGAGGATTCGCACCCCGTCGCCCGTGAGTTTAACCGCAAGCTCACCATCGTCTAGTCCCGCCATCAGGCTTTTTTCGAAAACCCCGGAAAGCCCTTTGCAAAGTAAAATCAGACTGTGGGGAAGTTTTTTTTCCGTGAAATCCTTTACGAGATTATCGAAACCGATAACCAGGTCAGACACCAGTTTCTTGTCGGTCATCTCCGGGTCAAGCATGGTGATATTGGAAGCTATGGCCGAAATCTTCAAAATAGATTCGTTCTGGGCCGGTTCGTCAGCTTTCTCAAATTCCGGATGCGGCTCCTTTGGCTCATAAGTCATGCCGACGAAGAAGTCGTCCTCCTCCTCATCATTCGCCAACTCTTCGGTCTCATCGGATGATGAATCCATCGCGACAACAGGATCGACCGTATCGGTTGCAATGTCTGTGGAGGGTTCCGCCGGTGGCGTTTCTATCCCGTATTCAGAAGAGATAACAGAAACAGCGGTGTCTGCTGAACTGTCAAGTTCAGTGGGGGAACCCTCTTTTGTGAGAGCTCTCCTTATTACAGCTATCCCCGCAACAGTTTGCTCCAGGCCAGGCTCGCCGTTGGCTACGGTTTCCATCAGGAACTTTTCGTAGAGGGAAGCTAACGCGACCCCCAGGCGGGTAACCTTTGGCGCGACCCTCTCGTTTAAAGGAGGTATGATTTTTTCCATCGCCAGCATGATATCGGAGATGGTCTTCTTGTCGGTAAGATCGGCGGTAAGCGCCCCGGTAAGCGAGACGATCTCGTCCAGAGTTTCAAGAAGCTCTTGATATTCGTGGTCGGTCAATGTGAATTTCCCAACATAACCGTTAATGTGATCTACCTGTACACCCGGATTTTATCACAAGGCGCCGCTTGATGTGATTCATTTTACTACTTAATCAAATTTTTTTGATTTTGTGGGAAACTTCGAAGTGTCGGTTGTGGCGGTCCATCAATCTTTGAATGTCGGGTGAATTAAATGGGGCAATTCTGTAACATGGTGTTAATATGGTGGTGTCAATTCAGGAGAAGGATGTGTGCGTTTTGGTTGTCTTGAGATCGTTGTCAGCGCCTTTTCGGCAGTACTCGGAGTATAGCCCCATGTCCGTTCTTCCATTGCATGCGGTGTGGAAGTAGAAAATGAACGCAAAAACCGTACTGGTTGTAGATGACGAAAAGGATATCAGGAAAATCGTCAGCCGAATCCTCGAAAAAAGCGGCTACAAGGCGATTACAGCCGGAGACGCCATGGAAGGGCTTATGCAACTGCATGAGAATTCCGTCGATCTCGTGATTACCGACATCAGAATGCCAGGAATGAACGGACTCGATCTGATAAAGCAGGTCCACGAAATCCAGCCGGGTATTCCTGTTATTATTATTACGGGATACGGTACCTTCGATTTGGCTGTCGAAGCCCTTGCAAGAGGGGCTTTTTTCTTTGTCACCAAACCCTTTGAAACTTCAACGCTTGTGAATGTTGTAAAGAAGGGGCTGAGACTTAACTTCCTCTTGAGGAAGAGTGACGCTGAAGATGTTGACTCTGTACAGTACGATCTCTCTACTTCCATCGCTCCTTCCGAGGAGAAGGCTGAAGCCGTAGTCCGCCATATCTTCAGCACGGCCCAGAGCCTCGGCTACGACAGCCATACCTGTCTTGCGCGGATCCCGTTCATCCTGGACGAACTCCTGATGAAGGCTGTGAACTGTTCAAAGGAGGCTAACGTAGAGGATATGATCGTTGTCGAAGCGGGGATGACACGTGAAGAGATCAATATTTCTATCAAATCACCGGTAAGATCTTTTCACAAAAGCGAAATCCCGGGATCGTTCAGCGATTCGGATATCAACTCACCAAAAGGTGTAAGCCTTATGGTCGCCATGTATTACGCAGACTCTTTTGAATACAGCGAAGATGAAAAGGTGGCTTCTTTCGGCCTGGTGAAATCGAAGATTACGGCAACGGAAAACTGAAAAAGTTACAGGGGCTAAATTGGGGTATTGGACAAAGAGCCTTGATCCAGTATAATGCCTCAAGTTTAAGTTTTAAGCGTATAATTTCTGTTCTCAACATAAACACCGGTATTTACGAAGGCGTATCGCATTGAGAGTAGTATATAGAGACGAAGACGGAGTTCGGGTTGTCGAGGTTATCGGCAACATCAGAACAAACGACGACTATTCCGCATTCAAGAAGACTATCGACGAGACTCTTGAAGAGGGGAAGGTCAAAATAATCCTGAACTTCAAGGAAGTAAACTTCATCAACAGCTCTGGCCTCGGCAGGCTGGCCCTGGCGGCGAAGCGGGCAAAGGAGGCCAAAGGCATTCTGGTTATCTCGAACCTATCTGAAGACTTGGCGGAACTCTTTTCGTTTACTCGACTCGATTCCAAAATCAAGGTTGTCAAAACGGAAGAAGAAGGATTCGAGGCGGTCAAGTCTTAAAACCGCCGTCACTCCCGTTGTGACTGTGTGAGAGTGAACCTGATATCTTTTAGCCGCTTATCCTTAACGAACATCCTCTCCGGTAGCTATACCCCCAAATGAACCCGGCCCTGAAAGCCGCCCAGGACGCGCTGAAAAAACATTGGGGATACGACTCTTTTTTTGAACTACAGGAAAAAGCTGTTGAACTGATCCTCGATGGGCGTGACTGCACTGTCGTGCTTCCCACAGGTGGCGGCAAATCGATCTGCTACCAGGCGCCAGCCCTTGTCCTGCCCGGTTTTGCCCTTGTAATATCTCCACTGATATCGCTGATGAAAGATCAGGTCGATGGCCTGACTGAATGTGGTGTCGCATCAGCCGCCCTGACATCGGCCAGCTCTTCATCGGAGAAGATAGAGATCAGGTCGGCGATACGGGAGAACCGGTTAAAACTGCTATACGTCTCTCCAGAACGGATAGCCTCCAACGGGTTTATCGACTTCCTCCGATCCGAAAGAGCCACGATATCGTTTATCGCAGTGGACGAGGCTCACTGCGTATCGGCGTGGGGACACGATTTCAGGCCAGAGTACAGACAGCTTGGAGTTTTACGCGAAGCGTTCCCGGGTGTCGCCATGGGAGCTTATACGGCCACCGCCACGGAGCATGTCCGGGAGGATATCAACGTCCAGCTACGACTGAAAAATCCCGAAACCGTCATCGGTTCTTTTGATCGCGCAAACCTGATTTACAGCGTTGCGCGGAGGGGGAACATAATCGAGCAGGTCCGTTCGGTTATCGACACGCACAAAGACGAATCGGGAATCATATATTGCATTCGCAGAACCGATGTGGACGATATGGTTATCAGGTTGAAGGGACTCGGCTATAGCGTGGCGCCGTACCACGCAGGCATGACTGCCGATCAGAGAAAAAAGAGCCAGGACGATTTTGTGAAGGAAAAAGTCGATATCGTGATCGCCACAATCGCTTTCGGCATGGGTATCGACAAATCGAACGTGCGCTACGTCATCCACGCCGCCGGGCCGAAGTCGCTGGAGAATTATCAGCAAGAGAGTGGCAGGGCTGGCAGGGACGGGCTTCCGGCCGATTGCAAACTCTTCTATTCCGGGAGCGATTACGGACTCTGGAAAAGCATTATCACAGGCTCGGAGGATGTCGCAAGCGAGACCTCCCTCGAAAAATTAAACGAAATCTACAACTACATGACCGGGGTCGATTGCAGACACAGGTATATAAGCAGTTATTTCGGGCAGGCGCTGGAACAGAAAAGTTGCGACGCTTGTGATGTTTGCTTGGGCGAGCTTGCAAGTGTGGAGGACTCCCTTGTGCTTTCACAAAAAATTCTCTCTTGTGTGGTGCGAATAAATGAGAGGTTCGGCGCTGACTACACAGCCTCGGTACTGCTCGGTAGCAAAGACAAGCGGATACTGGCCAATAACCACAACAGCCTTAGTGTTTATGGTCTTCTTAAAGGTTATACAAAGCAGGTCGTGCGAGGTTGGATTGAAAACCTCGTTTCGCAAGGGTTTCTTGCGAGGGTAGGGGAGTATGCGGTTTTGCAGGTTACCGCTGACGGGCGAAAAGTTCTGAAAGGAAACGTCACTCCCGCGCTTCTCCAGCCCGAAAAGAAAACCGGCAAAACCCCGAGACCCCGTTCCGTCAAGGGAGTGTCGGGTGATTATGACGATCCGCTTTTCCAGTCCCTTCGCATACTTCGCAGAGAGATTGCGGAGGAAAAATCTCTCCCCCCATTCGTGGTATTCCACGACACGGCGCTGATGGAGATGGCCTCTATCAAACCTCGCTCTATCGAAGAGCTCGCTGATGTCAAAGGGGTGGGGAAAGCAAAGCTGGAGCGGTATGGAGAGCGGTTTCTGGCCGCCATAAGGGAGCATCCCGGCTTACAGACGTGAAGCGAAACGCTCCAGAAGAGGAGTGAGAGGATCGGTGGTCAGCCTCAAAAGTGTTCTCATGGCAGGCGCCATAAACGGAATGTATGTATTGACGTTCAGGCTGTTGGCCTGGTAACCGAACGTGCCGAGAGCTTTGTATATTCGTTGCATGGCCGAAAATCTGTAGAGTCGCCCGAATTCGTCCCGGTTCCACAAGGCTAATCCCGCCTTGCCAGCTTCGATGAAATAATATTCGCAAAACTCCTCGCGTAACGCTACGGGCAGATCGACATAGGGATCTTCGAGCAGGGAGGCGAGGTCGTATGTCATGCGACCCATGCGAGCGTCCTGATAATCTATCCAGACCCGTCTGCCTTTATGACACAGGATGTTACGGGAGTGAAAGTCTCTGTGGCAAAGGGTTTCTACCTTCAATGCAAGCTCATGGACAACCTTCGTCCACTCTGAGTCGAGCGTTTCTCTCTCACTGTCAGTCAAGGTTACCCTTAAAAAACCTTCGATAAAATGCTCCAGGGTAAAGCTTGTCTCAAATGAAAGTTTCTTTATATCGAGCGCAAGGGCAAAACAGTCGGACTCTCTTTTGGTTAACGACTTTGTTTGCGCCTGGAATCGTATCAGGTCGTCGATCACCTTTTGGTAAATATCGGAAATCGCATCGTCGTTCATCACCGAGACATACTTTTGTAACAGATCGTCACCGCAATCCTCCAGTGCCATATAACGACCATTACGAGCGTATATTGTTGGAGTGTCGGCGCCGAGGGAGCGCATGATTCCGGTCATTTCGGCGAAAAGATCGACCGAGCCTGTTTCGGGGCATTTCATGACCACCATGACTTCATCATTAAAGCGGGCGTGGAGATACGACCGGGAACTTGCGTCCCCTTGCAGAGGGTTTATTAGAGCGTCATGATCCTTCCCCAGTGACAATGCTAAAAGCAGTTCTTCTGCTCGTCTCATGGCTGTTCTATAAGTTTCATCAGTCGTTCGGCGACTCTTTTTGTGACACCCCTGTTTTTCATCACCACTTCCAACGCGGCCTGACCATGCTTTCCCCTTTTTTTCTTGTTTAACAAAAGTGAATTGAATAGCTCCGGCAATTCTTCGCTACTTCCCACCTGCCACGCGCCATCCACTTCCAGCAACGCTTTTACCGCTGAACTGAAATTGCACATGTTCGGGCCGAATATTGGCGCGATAGCATGGCTGGCAGGTTCGAGCGGATTCTGCCCTCCATGATCGATCAGGCTTCCCCCGGTAAACACAATGTCCGCCACGCTGTAGAGAAGCCCTAACTCGCCGAACGTATCTATGACCGGAACCAGATCGGGTCGAACATCGGGATTCGGGTTTGCCCCGCTCCTTCGTTCAGCTATAAAACCTTCTTTTTCAAGGATATTTGTGATCCAGTCGATATTCTCTATTCTGCGAGGAGCGATGACAAGCCGACCAGAGCCCTTCTTTTTAATGGCGTGAATAGCCGAGGTTATGGCCTGATCCTCCCCTTCATGCAGACTTCCAAGCATTATTACCTGCTCATCGGGGCCGATTCCGAGAGACTTTCGCAGATCGAGCCTTGTCGGTTTTTCAGTCTCATCCAGGTTTTCCGAGTCGAATTTTATATTACCCAAGTTAAAGACCGAAGTCGGATTGGCGCCGATATTTATTATGCGGTTTACATCAGCGTCACTTTGCATAAGGAGCAGATCGACACTCTCAAGGGCTTCTTTAAATAGAAAATTTAACCGTTTATAGCGGGGGTAGGAGCGATCCGATATCCTGCCGTTGACGATGGCTACGGCGGCGCCACTCTTTTTTACTTCCCAGATGGCATTGGGCCATATTTCGGTGTCGATAGTTACCAGAAGAGACGGTTTTATCCCTCTCACGCTCCTTTTTACCGCTCCGGGAAGGTCGATGGGGAAATGAATTATGGTCGCATGGCCCGACAACTTCGAAATGGCGACATCGTAACCTGTTGGTGTTGTTACGCTTAAGATAACAGGAACTGATTTTTCATTAAATTCTCTGACAAGGCGGACAGCGGTTATGACTTCGCCCACCGAGACCGCGTGAATCCAGATCGAGCCTGGAGCGATTTCCGGAAGCTCGTATCCGAGGCGTTGCCGTATACCTTTCCTGTATTCGGGGCGTGTGAAGAGCCTGAAAAGCAAAAAAGGGGAGTAGAGGAGAAATAGCGGACGTGTCGCCTGACGATAAAGCCCACGAATCACCCGATTCAAGGTAACATCGCCTTGATATCTATATGTTGTTGTAAAATCATTTGAGGTGTCATGTATGTTGTGGTTTAGCGCTATTATTATTGAAAAAACTGTCCGCTTCGCCTGTGATGCGTGAAAGGTTTTCACCAAGAGTCGCCCTGAGCCGTTCAAGGTCGTCTGAATCAGCGTTTTTTGGGCAGGTCACAGGCTTTCCATATATTACCACGACATCGCTAAACGGTTTCGGGATCATCGTCCGGTCCCATGTTTTCAAGGTCCAGAAAGAGGAATAAGAGACTGTCAAAGGGATTACGGCGGAACCGGTAAGTTTCGACAACATAAGGGAGCCGGGTTGAAAAACCTCGCTCGGCCCCCGTGAGCCATCCGCGACAAGACCTACGGAAAAACCGTCCAGGATGCTTTTTTTCAAGGCCATAAACGCCTTACGCGCCTGCTTGAAGCTTGATCCCCGAATGGCGCCGAAACCGTAAAATGTCGCTATCCTGGTGATTATCTCCCCGTCCACACTGGGACTTATCAGGATTTTCAGGTCGTGTGATGTTTTCCTGTAGTAGTGGGGAAAATAGAGGAGTCTGCTGTGCCAGAAGGTATATATGAGGGGCTTTCCTTCGGCAAGAGCTTTTTTTTCATGCTCTTTCCCTTTTTCAGTAAGGCGCAGGGTGACCAGAATTGAGTATATAAGCGGATAAATGAGAGCTGGAGCGATATAGGAGTTTATTATCCGCTTTAGCATTGCAGATTACGGCAGGAGGGAGATGCCAGTCGGTCCGCGCGACACATGGCCGATGATGGCCGAGTCTGTTTCGCCATCGCCTTTGAGAGCGTTCAGTAGAGCCGATGCGGTTTTCTCCGGGACGGTAATCAGCAGACCACCCGATGTCTGGGGGTCGCAAAACAGCATAACAGACGCCTCCTCCACATCTGTTGAGCGGTTTAACGAGTTTTCTATCCATGAGTGGTTCCGCTCACCTCCACCTTTAGTATGTTGCAAGGCGTTTTCAAGGGCGCCTCTGTAACGAGGAACTTCTTTGCACGAGATAGAGATATTTACATCGGAGGCTTCGGCGATATTCATCGCATGACCAAGCAGTCCGAATCCGGTGACATCGGTGCACGAGGTTACTGGAAATCGAGACATGACCGCCCCTGCGACATTGTTAAGTTTCGCCATTGCATCCGTCATCTCTGTGTAATCTTCGACTGAAACAAAACTGTCATTTCTTTTCATGCTGGTGATAATACCGGTTCCGATTTTCGATGTAAGGATTACAGCGTCCCCCGGTTTCGCTCCTTTGATAGTTACCATACGGGCCGGATCAACTACGCCTGTCACCGCAAGACCGTATTTCGGCTCCTTGTCGGCAACACTGTGGCCTCCGAGGAGCGCCGCGCCAGCCTCCCGGACCTTTTCCGCTCCACCACGCAGTATCATTGAGGCTGTCTCCATGCCGAGAGCCGTTGGAAAGGCCAGAATGTTGAGGGCGGATACAGGTCTTGCCCCCGTTGCGTATAGGTCTGAAAGAGCGTTGGCCGCCGCGATCTGGCCAAACAGGTAAGGATCGTCCACCACAGGTGTGAAGAAATCTACGCTCTGCACTATAACAAGGTCGTCCGAGAGCTTGTACGCACCTGTATCGTCCCCCGGACCAAACCCGTAGAGCATTGCAGGGTCGGTGAAAGGGGCGATACCGGTGAGCGCGCGACGCAGATCCGACGGACCCAACTTCGACCCTCAACCACCTGACTGGGCTAACCTTGTCAGCCTGATCTTCTCCTGGTCCATATTCTTTATCGGGAATGTGATTATTGGGGCTAGTCGAGCTTGAGCGTCTCCACCTTGAGCTGTTCCATAGCGACTTCCATGTAAAACTTGTTACGTTTCGGTGTGGTGAACGATACCCGTATACATTCGAATTCTCCCGGCTCTTTAGATACCATCTGCAGGGCGATCGGGATGGTTATGGGCACCACAGCCGGAATGTTGGCTCTGGCGGAGAGGTCGAGTATGTCTTGTACCATTGTCCTGTTTTTACCAATGATCTGGTTTGTTATCTCGCCGATGTTGTTACGAACGTCGTCGTTCTGAAACGTGGTAGGCACATCCTCCGGCGGCAGTCCAAGGTGGGTCAGGTAAGCGGCAACCAGTTCCAGGGCGGCGCCACCTTCAAAATTAAGGATCATAATGCCGTTATAATCCCCTTTAAACGCGACAAACGCCCCGATGTCGCCTGCGACCTGAACTCCGGTAACGCGCATGGCTGACCTTGCCACCTCCACATTTATCCCGGCGCTACTTGCGAACATGTCACGAATACCTTTGGAGAATATTTTCACGAAATCAAGAGTGCTGGTTTGCGGAAGTCCCATTTTTCGAGCCTTTAATAGTGAAGAAACATAAAATGTTGATTTTATAACGCGATTGGAGAAAACAAAAGGGTTACTTTTTCCTGTTTCCGGGTCTTTTGCGTCGGAAATGAAGATGTTTCCCAAAACGGGTTTTTCTTTCCAGGTAGATAAATCCGAACAAAAGGAAATAACTCGCCACAGCCAGTATTGCGCTTACTACTATCGACCCGACCCAGAGAGCGCCTGCGGCGTCGAACATACTGTCAACAGTGAATCCCTGATCGAAAGACTCAGCCGGTGTCACGCCGAATATGGAATATATCCACTCCCCCACCCTGTATTCGGCGTAATAGATCGGCGCCGCTGTGGCGGGATTTGTAATCCAGCAGACCGCAATGGCGATAGGGAGGTTGCCAGGAATCAGCAGAAGAATAAAGCAGGAGATAGCCATCTGGAATCCGAGGGTGGGAGTGAAGGCGACGAACATACCTATGGCAAGTCCGCGCGCCAACGGTTCAGCTTTAAAACTCCACAGCTCAGGTTTGAAAAGCGTAGGGCCGAACAGGCGATGAGCGCCGCTATCCTGCAGGTTGTGCTTTCCCGGCAAGGATTTCCTTACACGTTTCTTGATCTTGTCGAAACGGTCGTGCAACCGGTACCACTTGTGTAACCAGTCGTTTTCGTCACTCATACTTCTCTTTTACGATAAATTGTCTACAACCCACCAATTATATCAGTTTGACTTAAAACTCTATTGCCACAATAACCGGTGATACAATCGCACCCGGAGAAAACAAAAAAACAGAGCGATGAGGATAGGCGTAGACGTAAGAAAAATCAAGGATACAGGAATAGGCCGACACATAGACAATCTCGTGAAAAACCTTCTCCTGGTCGATAAGAGCCACCACTACGTCCTTTTCTTCGCTCCGGGGGAAGAGAAGGAGTTTTACTACCCGGAAAATCGGGTCACGAAGGTTGTGGAGAAGGCTGGTAAATATTCTGTGTGGGAGCATTTTTCGTTACCGGCCAAAGCGACAGAACATAAGATCGACCTGTTCCATTCACCTCACTACACACTGCCGTTGCGCACTAAATGCAGGTCGGTCGTTACAGTTCATGACTTGATCCACCTACAGGACGATAGCCTGCGTTGTCACCGCAAGGCTTACGCCCAGTGGATGATTAAGAAGGCCGTAAAAAAAGCCGGGAAGGTTATTGTAGTCTCGGAAACGACAAAAAAAGAACTGATGCAAAGAATGAATACACCGGCTGACAAGATCAGGGTTGTTCTAAACGGCGGTGGTGATTTCAGAAAAACAGCCGATGGAGAACTTGACGAAGTTTTGGCGAAAATGAATCTATCATCGGGCTATTTCCTTTTTGTAGGCTCCGACCGACCTCACAAAAACCTCAAAGCCGTAGCGAATACGATGAAACTTATGGGGGAGGTAGCCCGGTTTGTGATCGTCGGCAGGGTAGATGACAAGAGCCTTTTTGATGAAGTAGCCGGTGATGTCCGCTTTTTAAACCGGCTTGAAAAAGGTGAGATGGAAGCGCTCTACACCGGGGCGACCGCTCTTCTATTTCCTTCATACCTGGAGGGTTTTGGTCTTCCACCTTTAGAGGCTATGGCCTGCCAAAGTGTGGTGGTAGCGTCTAACCGCTCTTCGATCCCGGAGGTTACTGGTGATGCCGCAATATTGGTTGACCCGGACGACTACCCGGCAATGGCTGAGGCTTTAAAGAAAATATCGCTCGACCAAGGTTTCAGAAAAGAACTGGTTGATAAAGGTCGCGAGCGTATAAAACAGTTTAGCTGGGAGAAGGCGGCGCGAGAAACATTGCGGGTTTACGAGGAGGTGATGGTTTGAAAGTAGCGCTGGCGCACGACTGGCTCACCGGGATGCGGGGTGGAGAAAAAGTACTGGAAGCGATGTGCGAGCTCTATCCGACAGCCGATCTTTATACACTGCTCCATATCAAAGGTTCGGTATCAGACCTGATCGAGGATCGTAAAATATACACATCCTTTCTGCAACACGCGCCTTTAATAAAGAGCAAATACAGGTGGTACCTGCCTCTCATGCCAAAAGCTGTGGAGTCGCTCGATCTTTCCGGTTACGATCTGGTGATTTCATCTTCTCATTGTGTTGTGAAAGGTGTCATAACCGGCGGCGCTCCCCATATCTGCTACTGCCACACCCCGATGCGTTACGCCTGGGATATGTACGAAAGTTATTTTAATAAGGATCGTTTCCCCGCAATGGTCTCTTTTGCCATAGGGCGCCTGATGCCATATCTTCGCAAGTGGGATATCGCAACGGCTTCACGAGTTGATCGTTTCGTCGCTAACTCGCACTACGTCAAGGAGCGGATCGGCAGGATTTATAACGCTTCAGCGGATGTGGTACACCCCCCTGCGGATACAGAATTTTTCACTCCCGACCATAACGTAACAAAAGGTGATTATTATCTGGTGGTCTCGGCTTTCGCTCCGTACAAAAAGGTGGAGATTGCCATTGAGGCTTCTATGAGAGCCGGTTTCCCACTGGTCGTTGTCGGGTCGGGGGAGGATGAAAAACGGTTGAAAGGTTTGGCAGGTCCGAATGTCACATTTGAGGGCGCCGTATCGGATGAACGTATTCGGGACCTATACCGGGGCGCGAAAGCGCTTCTGTTTCCGGGTGAGGAGGATTTCGGTATCACACCTGTGGAAGCGATGGCGTGTGGAACACCGGTGATAGCTTATGGCAAGGGGGGCGCTCTGGAGACTGTCGTACCAGGCGTAACGGGTCTTTTTTTTAAAAATCAGACCACCCAGGATCTTGTCGACGCTGTGGTTATGTTTACGGCGTCTTACGAGAGATTCGATCAGGCAAGGATAAGCGCCCATGCCGGGCGGTTTTCCAAAGAGGCGTTCAAGGAATCGCTATCAAAGTGTATCGATACTTTTCTGAGCCAGTCTACTTCGGAGTAACGGAGCGGTATAATTCTGTTCCACAATGCTGGCATATGTGGCTGTTTAGCACTGCCTTCGTTGTTGTAATCGTATCCCGGATATGAATATTTTTGCCGGAGCAGGAAAAACAGGCCACCCACCCATCGCCTGCAAGGTTAGGGTAGGTCTCTTTGTACCAGCCCAGGTTGCGCGCCTTGTCCCAACTGCGACCCTTCATCTCGCGGATTAGCATGATGACAAGCCGTACTATGGCCACCAACCCCAGAATCCGGTAGAAAATCAAACGTGACGGGTCCATATCCATTCCGTTATATTAAATAACCGAAGATGATAACAAATTTACAAAATTGGTGTGGCAGTTATGAAACCAAATACAATTAGTTTCCCTACGCTTGCCCTCACCCTCAACCTTGCAGTTCTGACAGGGGCTATTATCGCAGGTTACTCGGAAGGACATTCAAAACGTTACTTTACCGAAGGTGAGGTTGTAACGTTTCTTTCGTCTTTCAACCTTGTGGCGATATCCCTCTTCTGCTGGATTGTATACGAAAAAGAGAAACTGGCCGATTCTGTGGAGTCGTTACATCCCGCAGGTTCGATTATCTGGGCTCTTATGTCAGCAGGTTTCCTCTTTCTGGCTTTCGACGAGACGATGGAAATCCATGAAAACGCTGATTTTTTCATCCACAAAGTTTTCGGATTAAAAGAGACAGCTATTACGGACCGGCTCGACGATATGCTGATTCTTTTTTACGGAGTCGTGGGACTTACACTATTTATCCGGTTTCGTGGGAGGCTATGGCCATACATCGATGGCTTGCGACCTTTGATCGGCGGGGTTCTATTGCTCGTCCTGATGGTACTGTTCGACGCTCTTACCAACCGGCGCGATATCATTTCTGAGCGGGATTTTCACACACTTCTTTCTATAGCCGAAGACATTTTCAAAGTCCTTGCGGAACTGATGTTTCTTGTGGCCGCCTACACATGCTGGACCAGAACAGTTCGTTCATGACGAGAGAAAAATCCACGACCATATTTGTGGCCGGTTTTATTCTTCTCGGCATCGCGTTTACTCTGGTGAATATCGAAACGCCGATAGTGCGCAACAGCGTTATCTACGCCCGGATTATACAGGCCATCGACAGTTACGGTATACTCGGATCGATAGAGTACGCTCGAAATAAACCGCTCGGTTTTCCCATAGTCTCGTATCCGTTCGCATCTCTTTTCGGTGTCAATACGGGATTAAAATTGTCCTCGCTCTTCTGGACATCGTTGTGGGTGGTCACGGTTCCGGTTTTTCTCAAGAGGCTCGGTTGCGATTCGCGGCTGATGGCTGTGGCGACCTTCATAACGGTTTTCAACCCTCTTGTTTTCTACCAGTTTATGTCCGGGTATCAGGACACTCTGTTCGCGCTCCTGTTTTTATGGGCAATGATCTTTCTTGATCGGGCCACATCGCGGACGGCGTTGCTGTATGACGGGCCGATCTTCGCCCTTCTTGTCGTGCTGGCTGTCTGGGTGAAACATCACGGATTGATTCTGTTACCCTTGGGTGGGTTATTTATTTTTATGAGAAGGGGCGGGTTGAGCGAGTCGCGGATTAACCTTCTGGTGTCGTTGTTTTTCCTTCTGGTGTTATCGGGTGTGATAATCGCCGCCCAGAACGGCCTTGTTCCTACATTCAACATGGGGACCAATAAACACAATTTTTTGCAAGGGCGGGACCGGATCGCTATTCTGGCGAGCAACACCGGGTACCTGCTGGTTTTCCTGACACTTGCTTACTCCGTTCTGGCGCCGACGCTATTTATCAGGCGATCTTATCCATACAGACTTGAGTGGTCGCTTGTATTGTTGATATTTGTGGGGCCAATCATTTATTACGAAGGGACCGGGCCGAATATCCGGTATTACATTGCCGTTGCTCCACTTCTCGCCCTCCCCATCGCCGTCTATCTCTCCGGTTTGGGAAGCCGGAAAAGAAGCGCCGCTCTTGTTCTCTTCACCTTGATAAACGCCTTCACCATTCTCAATTACAATAACGTGGCTTTCTCCGAAACGGTGTCCCGGTTCGTGAAATTGCCAACCTTCGACAACCTTCGCCTGACAGCGGAACAGGAGCGGGAGAGAAAAAACCTCAACGCCATTCGCAACTACCTTCCCGATCATGACAACACTCTAATATTCTTGAGCCAGTATTACGGCAACGGAACATTCCATGTATGGGAGCGGGCCGGACTTTTGCCATCGACCGCAAAAATTATCTATGCGCGAAAATGGAAACGGTCCTTAATCAGGAAACACCATCCGCATAAGGCTGTGATCTACGAATACGCCATCAGGGGAAAAGAGGGGGCCGCCGTTGGTGAGGACCGACGTATCAAAAAGATCCACGACACGTTGTTTCTGCTACAACCAGATTAAACGCCGCTCGACAGGATAGCCAACGAGTTTTTGAGAGCTGTTTCGATGTCGGCTGATGGCAGGGCGCCTATGGCTTTGTTGGCCGCTTTTTCCGCCACGGCTCTTTTATAACCGAGAGAGACCAGAGCGGAAACTGTATCTTCGGCAACCCTGTTTACCGGTGTAACAGGCTCCCCGCCAATGCCTGATCCGAATCCCGCGAATTTGTCGGCAAGCTCCATTATGATCCGTTCCGCGGTCTTCTTCCCGACACCCGGTATGGCGGAGAGAGCCGTCTTGTCACCGTTTATAACCGCATCGACGAACCTTTCGGGAGGCGCCCCGGAGAGAATCGTCATGGCAAGTTTTGGCCCAATTTTAGTCACTCCGATGAGCCGTTTAAAAACCTCAAGCTCCTTTGTCCCGGAAAACCCGAAAAGGAGCAGAGCGTCCTCTCTCACATGGGTATGTATGAACAACGAAATTTCAGACCCATGATCAGGGAGGGCGCAGAAGGTGTTCACTGACACCATGACATGATATCCGACTCCGTTTACATCGATAACGGTCGAATCGGGGTTTTTGTAGAGAACCTTTCCGGCCAGGTGAGCGATCATAATCTTTTTATCTTTGATAAGGTAAGGTGGGTTATGGCCACAGCCAGCGCGTCAGACGCATCGAGGGGGGTCGGGGACTCGTCGAGCCTGAGAAGATTTCTTACCATAAGCTGGACCTGTGTTTTCTCCGCCCGCCCGTATCCTGTCACGGTCTCTTTTATCTTGAGCGGTGAATATTCGTCAAAAAGCAGTCCCTCTTCAGCGGCCACCAGCATGATGGCGCCTCGCGCTTGTCCAAGCTTGAGAGCGGCCTTTGGGTCCTTGGCGAAAAAACTCTCTTCCAACGCGAGGCAATCGGGCGAATATTCGCGGATAACCTGTCGTAACCCGTCGGCGATCTGTCGCAACCGAAGATACATCTGATCGCGTGGTCTGGTTGTAACAACCCCCCAGTAGTGGCACGACATGAGACCTCTCTCTTCGGAGACCACGCCGTATCCTGTGACATGGGTTCCGGGGTCAACGCCTATAACTATCACTACTGATCCGGGTTAAAGTGACTCGAGGATTTCGTCCGGGATGTCGAAGTTGGCGGAGACATTCTGGACATCGTCGTGATCTTCGAGGTTATCCATCAGGTGAATAATTTTTTTCGCCGCCTCCACATCTTCGATCTTCACTGTATCTTTCGGTATCATGGAGACCTCCGCAGATTCGATTTTTAACCCGTCGGATTCAAGCTCCGATCGCACCGCCTCCAGATCGTCAGGCTCGGTGTAGATCTCATATATTTTTTCAGACGTAACAATGTCGTCGGCGCCAGCCGTTATCGCCGCCTCCATCAGGTCATCTTCTCCCATGGCCTCCCGATCGACGATTATCAGACCTCTCTTGTCGAAGAGCCAGTTGACACAACCGTTATCGCCAAGTTGTCCCCCGGCTTTGCCGAAGACCGTCCGTATCTCCGCCACGGTTCTGTTCCTGTTGTCGGTCACTGTATCGAGCATTACCGCCACACCGTTAACACCGTAGCCTTCGTAAGAGATCTCTTCGTAGGTCACCCCTTCGAGTTCACCTGTCCCTTTTTTTACCGCCTTTTCGATATTATCGTTTGGCATGGAGAGGGATCGCGCCTTGACAAGGGCTGTGCGAAGCCTCGGATTGGCTTTCGGGTCGCCGCCACCTAAACGGGCCGCCACAGTTATCTCTTTGGCGAGTTTCGTAAACACCTTGCCGCGCTTGGCGTCTATGATCGCTTTTTTGTGCTTGATGCCGGCCCATTTTGAATGTCCCGCCATGGATTTTAAGCCTCCTCTCCGTTACTAAAAAAACCGCGCATCGACCAAAGACCCTTTGCCGATGAAAGTTACGCCGACAGGCGCCCTCATCAGGGCGTTTGCTTTGGTCAGCGCCAACGCATGAGCCGAACCATGATATCGTAAAAGTGTCGATCTGTACCGATCTCCGACGAATTCGAGTGACACAGGGACAAATTCCTCCCGCTCACCGCTTTTTCTTTTGTAATCACCGGCAAGGACGGCCTTTACCGTCAAAGTATCCTCAAACGGCAAGCCCATGAACCGTTTTATCGCAGGTTTGATAAAAAGCTCTATCGAGACAAATGTGGAGACCGGATTTCCCGGCAGACCAAATGCGTAGCCGCCCCCATCTTTCACACAAAAAAGGAGCGGTTTGCCCGGTTTAATTTTTACTTTGTGAAACTTTGTACGATACCCAAGTTTTTCGAGAGTAGGAGGAACATGATCCTTGTCCCCGGCGGATACCCCGCCTGAGACGAGCAGAAAATCGTATTGCGATCCCGCCTCCAATTTATTTACCAGATCGTTTATATCATCCCTGGCCACTCCGAGGTTGACAGGGTCGATGCCAAGCTCTTTCATCTGGGCGATCATTGTATATGCGTTGCTGTTTCTGATCTGCCCGGGACCCGGAGTTTGCCCCGGATCAACCAGTTCGTCACCTGTGCAGAGCAGAGCGACCGTCGGCTTTTTTACGACAGTCACGGGGTCGAGACCCGCCCCCGCCAGAGCTGTCATAATCGTTGTGGTTATCAGGAGGTTTTTGTCGAGGATTTTTTCGCCTTTGTTAATATCCTCCCCCTGTTTTGAAACGTTGGCGCCAGAGTCTACAGAGGCCAGAATCGTGGCAATGTCTCCGACCTCGACGAACCCTCCGCTATTTTCGACCTGTATAACGGCGTCGGCGCCTTCCGGCAGTGGGGCGCCGGTCATGACCCGTGAAACTTTGCCGGGGGTAACGGTTATTTTTGGTAAAACCCCGGCTGGCGCATATTCGATCACTTCCCGTTTCTCCATCCTGTCTGAGGAGATAACAGCGTAACCGTCCATTGTCACACGGGTAAAAGGGGGCGTGTCGATGTCGGTATATACGTCGTCGGCTAGAACCGCGCCCAGCGCGTTTTCCAGAGGGATCGATTCGGTCAGTTTTGAGGGTTTTACGTTTTCGCGGATAATCTCGTTGGCGCGATCTCTTGTAATCATGTCAGGGATGTTGCTCCACCCACTCTTCGCCATTATCGGTAAACTCCTTTTTCCAGATCGGAACCCTCTTTTTCAGTTCGTCAATGGCCCATTCGCAGGCTGTAAACGCGTCTTTCCTGTGCATGGCTGTTACGATGACAAGCACGATATTTTCGCCAATCCCGATCTTTCCTGTCCGGTGAACGATCCGGCAGTGCAGGATACCAAAATTCGATACAGCCTCTCTCTCCAGTCGATCAAGCGTTGCTATCGCCATCCCCGCATAACTCTCGAATTCGAGATGTAAAATATTCCGGCCTTTCGAAAACTCCCTTGCCGTTCCGAGAAAAGTCACCACCCCGCCGGTTCTTCTCTCTTTTTCCACAAGCTCCCTTACAAGTTTTCCGACATCGAAATCGGCTCTCTGAAGGTTTGCCATCAGCAACCACCTGAGAGGGGAGGGAGCAGGGCGACTTCATCCGCATCGGTTACCTTGTCATCAATGTCACTCATCTTCTGGTTCACGGCGTAGAGAACAGTCTTGTTCAAAAGAATGTCGGAGTTGAGGTTTAGCGTTTTTGCGACCCGCTCCATAAGCGATCTGACAGTCTCGCCGCTCTCGTCAACCGGAATTTCCAGCTCACCGGAGCCGACCCGCTCTTTTATCGATGCGAAGAACTTTATGATCGCCATATCAAAATAATATTAGAATAATCAGAATATGCTAAACCATTTGCCAGACCAAATACCCGTTCTTTTAATCACAGGCCGTTCCGGTAGTGGAAAAACCACCCTTATAGAAAAACTTGTAGCCACATTCGCCAAACGAGGAATCAGGGTTGGCGCGATAAAAAGAACACATCACATTGTGATGATCGACAAGGAGGGGAAAGACTCGGAGAGGTTCCACAAAGCTGGCGCGGAACCTGTGATTCTGGCCTCCGATACGTTTTTAGGTTACATGAGCCGCCCTTCGACAAAACCTGAGCTTTCAGAGTTGGTGGCGATGTTTGCGGGTAAGGTTGATATAATAGTGGTGGAAGGTTTCCAAAGGGAGCTTGTCCCCAGGCTTGTCTTTCTTGGTGAAATCGAAAGCGTTGGCGAGGAGGATGACGGTATGACCATCGCATATATTACTGATAAACCCTCTGTAGAAACAATTTACGACAGGCCGCTCTTCTCAAGAGATAACGCGGAGTTGATCGCAGAATATATAGAACGAAAGGTCTTACGATGAGCCTGACCCATTTCGATGAGAAGGGGAGAGCCAGGATGGTCGATATCTCTGGCAAAGACGATACAGGAAGATACGCCGTGGCGGAGGGATGGATCATTATGAAAGACTCAACCCTGAAACTTGTTCTCGACAGACAAATCGCCAAAGGTGATGTCCTTGAAACCGCCCGATTGGCGGGAATAATGGCGGCGAAGAAAACAGACGACCTGATACCTCTATGCCACTCAATTCTTATCTCGGGTGTGGAGGTCAACCTTACGCCGGAGCCTGAGCGATCTTCCATAAAGATAACCGCGAAAGTTTCGACTACCGGAAAGACCGGCGTTGAGATGGACGCTTTGACGGCGGTGAGCGTTTGCGCATTGACCGTATACGACATGGTAAAGTCGGTCGATAAGGAGATAGTTATCACCGATATTTCGCTGATGGAAAAGAGCGGGGGGAAGAGCGGACATTACCTGAAAAATAACGGTGTTAGCTGACATTACGACAAAGGAGGTTCCATGAACAAGTTCGATACTGCTGTTCGATCCCTGGTAACGATTATTATCTGTTCTGTTCTGCTGGTCTCATGTTCCTCTCACCGCCACCGGGATTATTCGTCCCGGCATGGTGTGACGGTACCCGAACGGTCAACTGACTCTTCAATTTCCTCTATCAAAAAAGTAGCCGTTATTAAATTTGCGGAGGGAATTCCTGACGGAAACCTGTGCCCCATAACCGGGTTTAATTTCGCTCCCGCTGATGTATTGTCAGGCTCAGGTGAGACCATTGCCGACCATTTCAGCGCTCAACTCTCGGAGCGTGGTTTCACGCTGGTTGGAGCCGAAGAGGTAAACGAGGTGACAGACAGAATCTATAATGGAGGCGATTTCGACATCGCTCTAGCCGTTTCAGTAGCCAAGGAAACGGGGGCGGACGCGGTTATTGTCGGGTATGTCGCCCGCTATGAAGAGCGTGTAGGCGGAAATTTTACGGCGGATAAACCTGCGTCGGTAGCTTTTTCGGTAGCTGTGGTCAGCCCTGAAGATGGCCGCATAATCTGGAAAGCCAGGTTTGATAAAACCCAGCGTCCGTTTTTCGAGGATCTGACTGATTTCAAGTCTTTTTTTCAAGGCGGAATGACGTGGCAAACCGCAGACGAGTTTTCCGGTATCGGAGTCTTGCAAGTGATGGATAAATCCCCATTAACTTCGGCGGACCGCTGATAACCGGTTTACTGGAGTGGAGATACGGCTGGGGTGGATTCTCCGGGTACGGACTGTTTCACATCCTCCGTTTCCGTTTGAGCGGCTTCAGAATCGAATTCGATAATTTTTCCCTCCGAAACGGTAAGGTGAGTCAGTTTTTTATCCGAGTCGCCATCCTGGTTTATCGAGGTTACGCCTGAAACCCCTTCGAAGAAACTCAAGTTGTGCAAATATTCGGTCATTGACTTTCTCGAATTTGCGCCATGAGCGATCCCGGAAAGGATAATCATGGCGGCATCGTACGCCTGGGCGGCTACCGCAGTTGGCTTCTCGCGAAACGCCAGCGAGTACTTCCGGGTAAAGGAGCGAACAGCGGTCGAGCTGGAGTCCTTGAAAAACCCGTCCACAAAGATCACACCATCGGCGTATTGCTCGGCGGTTGTCAGGAACATATCACTGTTGGCTGAACTACCCGCAAGTCTGGTGACATTCTTTATATTGTAAAAAGCGAGCTGGCCGAATATCAGGCCGGTCTTATCAGCCGGACCGATAACGTACACCGCATCATAAACCGTTATCAGACCGGGCCGGAAGTTTTTGTTAGTGAGGGTTCCTTCTCCCGCGCTGAGAATAACGGGCCGGGATAACTCGCTCTCATTAGCGTTGAGCATGATTCTGTTCAGCTCTTCTATGTCGCTTCCGGGTTTCACCTTCGAAAGTTTTAGAACGGTTTCTCTCAACTCATCGTCCGATCTGCCTCCGATCTGCCTTATCTGTTTGGAAAAATCGTTCTGATTTTCGCTGTAACTTTCAGCGGCGACTACCTCCCCTCCCATCTCTTCCACACTTTTCATGAACAATGTAAAGGTTTCTTCCCCTTTTGTGTTGTTCGGATAGAGAACGGCGAATGACGATATGCCAAGCGTAGCTGTAGCCAACCGGGCCAGCTTGCTGGTTTCGAGGCCTGCGGTCAGGGAGTTGCGGAACAGCCTTTCGCCTCTACTTGCAAGCCCCTCTTCAGTGGCGGAGGGGCTGAAGATCGGCACGAGGTATCTTCCTGAAACTTCCGAGGCTCTCTCAAATGCGTCGGAAAATACGGGACCAATTATCGCCAGGGTATCCTGATCCTCGGAAAGAAGCTCCATCGCCGTCAGCGCCTTGGCCGGTTCGCTCGCGGTGTCCTTTATGATTATCTTTATCCCTTTTTCCGTAAGCAGGGTGTGGAATGCGGAGAAGGCGATGTTGATGCCCTGAAGCACCTCTCTGCCAGCGTCTGCGCCGTTACCGGTTATGGGCAACGCCACCCCGATCTTCGGATTATCGGGAACGTGCGAGTCGTCCACTCCGTAGGCCGGACCCCTTTGGCCCTCTTCGGGAGGGAATTGCAGTCGGTATTCCCGCCTTGCCTTTTCCATGGACGAAGAATCGCCTGATCTTCTGTAAATATTCAGCAATTCGTTGAAAGCCGACTTCGCCGGCCACCTGCCAGCGTATTCTTTCGTGATGAGCAACAGGGCGCCTTCGCCAAAAAAGTTGTGAAGGATTCTCTCGGTCCGTTCCTTCGCCGATGAAATGAGACGTTCGTTTTCGGCGATTATTTCGCTTTTGATATAAAGGGAAACAGCTTTTGTGAAATCGGAAGATTTCTCCGCTATCTGCGCCCTGTAATAATGAATGTAGGCTTTATGCCCGGGGCTTGCGATCTCTTCTAAGGCTTCCTCGAACAGCTTTTCCGCCTGAGCGTATTCGAGCAGGTAGAAATGACATATGGCGGCGTTGATTTTCGATTCCAGAATTGTCTCCGAGGTTTTGTAACGCTCAAGTACAGCGGTAAAATAGTGGAGCGCTTCCTTGTACCTGCCGATCTCGAACCACGACAGGCCAGTCTTGAAATAAGCGTTATCTATGAGGCGGTTATCGGGACGGGATTTTGCTATGAAGGTGAGATATGATTGGGCCGCTCTTTCGAAAAACCGCTCGGAATAGAGCTTTTCCGCTTGGCGGTAAAGGTTGCCCGCATCCGCCTCCCCTGGAATTGTGGAACGAACTATAGGCAGTTTTAGCCCTGGCGCGTCCGGTTTTGTCTCCACAGGTTTGGGTGTGGGTGGTGATGCGCAGGCCCCCACTACCAGAAATAGAGCCAGAATAATCGGGGTCAGTCGTCTATTCATCCCCCTGCTCCCCCCCCTCTTTGGTTCGCCCGCCTATTCCGTGTTTGGAAAGTTTGTATCGGAAAGAGCGGAAGGAGAGGTTGAGAATTTTCGCCGCTTCTTTTTTGATTCCTTTTGTTTTCGAGAGCGCTTTTAAAAGAAGGTCTTTTTCGAGTTCCTCGACCTTTGCGTCCAGGTCGATTCCTCCGTTCGGGATCGATATCTCCTCATTTTCAAGATCAGGACTTGAGATCTTGATCTCCTCGGGCAGGCTGTCAATCTCGATGACAGGCCCCGATGTCAGAACCACAGCGCGTTCGATAACGTTTTCAAGCTCCCTTACATTCCCCCGCCATCCATGATTTTCCAGCAGTTTCATGGCGTCACTCGATATGGAGGTTATCACACGGTTGTTGGCTGTAGCGAACTGTTCAAGAAACCGCGCCGCCAACAGCGGAATGTCTACACGCCTCTCCCGGAGGGGGGGGATTTCAAGGTTGATTATGTTGAGTCGGTAGTAGAGGTCTTCCCTGAACTCCCCTTTTGCGATCATCTCTTCCAGGTTACGATTCGTGGCGGCTATAACCCGCAGACTCACCTTTATATCCTTCACCCCTCCGACACGTCGGAACTCACGCTCCTGGAGAAATCGTAATAGTTTCACCTGAATCGAAAGAGGCGCTTCTCCCACCTCGTCGAGAAAAAAAGCTCCACCATCGGAGAGTTCCAATAGACCCCTTTTGTCGGCGTGCGCTCCGGTAAAGGAGCCTTTCTGGTGTCCGAACAGTTCCGATTCGAGCAGTTGCTCCGGCATGGCGCCGCAGTTTATCGAATAGAAAGGACCGTTCTTGTTGGGTGAAAGAAAGTGGATCGCCTTTGCCACCATCTCCTTGCCAACACCCGACTCACCAGAGATCAGAACGGAGGAACGGCTGTCGGCTACCTTCTGTATAAGGCGAAAAAGGTCGAGCATCTTTTCCGACCGTCCCAGGATGCCTCCGAAACTGTAACGCTCTGTCACCTCTTCTTTTAGCCGTTTGATCTCAGCTTTGTCCGTACGTCGCTCCAGAGCCTTGGCGATGGTCAGTTTGATCTCATCTACCTGGAAAGGTTTTGTTATATAGTCGTACGCTCCAAGTTTCATGGCCGAAACGGCGTTTTCTGTGGAGGCGTAGGCCGTTATCATGATCACGGGAAGTTCCGTGTCGAGGGTGTGCGCTCTCTCCATCACAGCCATGCCTCCGGCTGTGGGCATGTTTATATCGGTAATGGTCAGGTCGATACCTCCCTTCTCCAACTGTTCAATCGCCCCTTCAGCCGTTGCTGTGGTGATGACTTCATATCCTTCACGGGTCAGCATGATCTCAAGAAACTCGGTCATGCTTTTTTCGTCGTCCGCAACAAGAATCGTGTGCATATCGGTAGAGTAAGCTCGCTGTATTAATCCAGAGTGGCTCTATGGTATTGAAAAAACCACTCCTACGCAATCTTATGGAGCCACTTGAATGCAAAAAAGCGCCAAATATCGTATAATCCTACTGTCGCATGCGCTGGATTAAGACTTTGTCCGGTAAATATCGTTACATGTTGAATGTCAGGAAAATATGGCTGAAATAGCTGAAAAAAAAACATCTTTCAAGAAGAGTATCAAAGAGGATGCCGCTGAGGTTCTCGGGAAACTCCTCGCCAAAGACGGCCAGATTACCCGGTCCCAGTTAAAAGAAGCCGAAGAGATCCAGAAAAAGCTGAAGACCAACGTCGGAGTCCGGAAGATCCTGATAAAACTCGGATACATGGATGAAGATTCCATGGTCCGGTTCATTTCCCGACAGCTCTCCATTTCGGTAGTCGATTTTAACGACGAGAAACTCGACCCTGAACTTGCCAAGCTGATCCCATGGGATCTCGCCCGGGAGTGTATGTCCATTCCCCTCAGTTCTGACGGAAAGACCATTCGTATTGGAATGCTCGACCCGACGAACATGAAACATCTTGAGTTGTTGAACAAGACCTCAAGGCAGACAGTCAAGGCGGCGATCGTTCTGGAAGAATCCCTTCTGGAACAGTTCAGGACATTCTACGAGCTTGGTGACGAGGAGTATGAAGAGCTGGTCAAGGACCGGGAGGTCTCCAAGAAGGATGAAGTAGAAGAGAATATCAATATCGACAAGTTCGACGATATCGGTGGCATCATCTCCGAAGCGGCCGGAGACCTGGAGCTTGAGTCTACGGATGATGACGAAGGAGAGCAACTCTACAACTCCGGCGACGCCGCCATTATCAAACTGGTAAACGGAATTCTGCTCAAAGCGATCAACCAGGGCGCATCCGATATCCATATCGAACCGTTCGAAAAGAGCTTTCAGGTCCGCTACAGGATCGACGGAATACTTATCCGGGCCATGAACCTTCCGCTGACCATCAAGGGCGCTTTAGTCTCCCGCATGAAGATCATGGCGAGCCTCAACATAGCCGAGAAAAGAAGGCCGCAGGATGGCAGAATAAAGCTCAGGCTCGGCAGGGGCAAGGCTATCGACTTCCGTGTGAACGTATTGCCGACCCTTTTCGGCGAATCGATAGTTTTGCGGCTGTTGGATCAGAGCAAACTCCAGATCGACATGACAAAACTCGGGTTTTCGAGGAAAATGCTCGACCGGTTCATGATAAACATCAACAAACCGCAAGGTCTGGTTTTAGTGACTGGTCCGACCGGATCGGGTAAAACCAATACCCTCTACTCAGCGATAAACATCCTGAACAAACCGGAGGTGAAGATCCTCACAGCCGAGGATCCTGTCGAATTTAACTTTACCGGCATCAACCAGGTAAATGTGCGGACTGAAGTTGGCCTGACATACGCCTCGGCGCTGAAGGCGTTCCTCCGGCAGGATCCTGAAGTCATTCTGGTCGGAGAGATCCGGGACATAGAGACAGCGGAGATCGCCATCAAGGCGGCGATGACCGGCCATATGGTCTTCTCCACCCTGCACACCAACGACTGCCCTTCAACCATCGGGCGACTGCTCGATATCGGCATTCCGGGATACATGATCGCCTCTTCAATCTGCGCCATAGCCTCCCAGCGCCTTTTCAGGCGTATCTGCCCCAAGTGCAAGGAAGAGGTGAAGGATGTCAACCCTCAGGAGCTGCTCGACGCGGGTGTCGACAAGGACGATCTGGCCGATTTCAAACTCTACCGGGGCAAGGGATGTACCCACTGTGGTGGTGGCGGATACAAGGGGAGGCTCGGTGTTTTTGAGATGATGGAGGCCACTGAGGCGATCAAGGAGGCTATCACGGCTCAGTTGCAGGAGAGCCAACTACGAAAAATAGCCATCAAGGAGGGGATGAAGACCTTGAGGATGGACGCCCTCGATAAAGCGCGCGCCGGCGAAACCACGCTCGAAGAGGTTCTGGGGAAAACAGTGCTTATTCGGGAGGCTCTCCCGGCCTACCTGCTCAACCCGGACGAACTTACATTTGACGATGGCGACCTCATTATCCGCGAAGGTAATACCGACAGAAACTTCTACCAGCTTATGCAAGGCTCTCTTGTCATCACCAAGGATGGAAAAATCATCGGCGAAATCAGCCAGCCAAACGATTATTTCGGAGAGATGTCCGCGTTGCAGAACGAACCGAGAAACGCCACGATCCGCTCTTCCGGGCGTAGCATAGTAAAAGTGTTTCCGGGTGACAAGATCAAACAGACCATCGAAAACTATCCTGAGATCGGGATGAAAATAATCAGGTCGCTTATCAACCGTTTGAACGAAACGGATATCAGGTTATCCCGTCTGTCAGATCATTCAGACCAGCGATGACTTTTTCTGACAGATCGTCGGAAAATTATTTCCGATATCCGCTCATCGCCTGTTTTGCGCTGGTTTTAGTCTCCGGCTGGGGCGCCGTGTCGCAGGCCGCCGTGGTGAACGACGAGCCGTACCCCATAACCCTTGAAGAGGCGGTGACCTTAAGCGTACGGAACAATTTTAAAGTCGCCTTGAAGAGGCTGGAGTTGTTAAATGCTGGCGCGCAAAAAATCGTGGCCGAATCGGCTTTCGACCCGTCCCTTTCGGCAAGCGCCACTCTGGGTGGCTCCCGCACCCCTTCTTCGTCCGCTTTCGCCGACCCCGCTATCGGAGAGTCGCAATCGCAGGACGCCCAGGTCGCTATCGCAAGAAAGAGCCATACCGGAAGCGAGTACACCCTGTCGGCCCAAGCGTTGAGGGAATCGACAAATTCATCCTTCAGTAGCCTCGACCCGACATACAACACGGTCGTAAAATTGTCTCTCACCAAACCTTTGTGGAAAGGGGCGGGGAGGAACGTCAACCGATGGCAAATCGTCACCAGCGCAAATTCGGAGATATCCTCGAAGGAGAGTCTGCGGCAATCGATCAGCAATGTGGTAACGGATGTTAACGGCACATACTGGGAACTTGTATACCGGAAGGACGCCCTCGCCGCCGAGAAAGAGTCGCTTGCGATAGCGCGTGATTTCGAACGGAGGGTCCGAATCCAGGTGGAGGTGGGCGCTCTTGCGCAGATAGAAATCCTTGTAGCCCAGGCTTCGGTGGCGGACCGGGAAAGGCTCGTTATCGAGGCGGCCAATACTCTTGAAGAGACATCCGACAGGTTACTGAGCCTGATTAACCCAAGCCTCGGCTCCGACATATGGAAGAGACTTTTAAACCCTGTGGATGAACCTGTGATAAACGCGGAAAAGGTCGATCTCGATCTTGCCGTATCCCGGGCTTTGCGCGACAGGCCGGAAGTTGCAATGGCCTCAATGGAACTTGAGAACAGGGAAACCGAACTTGTATATTACCGGAACGGGGAAAAACCTGAACTCGATTTCATCGCTGTGATGTCACTAAACGGTTTGCGAGGTGATGTGCGGAATGCAACCAGCCTCGCAGGTGGCGTCGCCGATTCGTCTGATCTTGAAGGTGGGCTGTTTGACAGTTATCTCGACGCCGGGTCGGGCGACTATTATCAATACTCCTTCGGAGTGACTCTCAGTTTTCCCCTGGGGAACAGGGAGGCGAAAGCAACCTCCCTTGGCGCGAGTCTTGCCGTTCAGACGGCTGTTATAAACCTTGAAAACGCCAAACGGGAAGTGGCCATGGAGGTTCGTGACGCAATAAGGAGCATTGAAAACGGCAGGAAACAACTTGCCGCTTCCGAATTTTCCCGAAATCTTGCGGAAAAAAGATTGGAGGCGGAGCTTAGCAAGTTTGAAGCGGGCGCCTCTACTTCGTTTCGCGTGCTCGAATACCAGAAAGATATGACTGTCCAGAAGAATAATGAACTCTCCGCTATCGCCAACCTGCGAAAAGCGGTCGCTCAATACCACTACTCTATAGGCCGTACCCTCGATTTTTTTGGTATATCGGTCGATTAATCGGGGATATCAAACCTGTATGAATGACGCTGGCCCCGGCAAGGATAAAAATGTTTTTCACCTCCCGTCCATAAGTTTCCGGAAATCCTCCTGGCCCTTCAGTGGAGATTATGAAACGGTACAAAAATCGTTCAAACGCTTGTCGTCACGCGCTCTTCTCATGGCCCGAAGAGATGATATCGTTGTTCTGGACAAGCTTCCGGAACCTGAATACCTCGCCTTGCTAAAAGAGTGTCATGCGGGTGGAATACCGATTCTCACCGATGGTCCCGAGGGTTTTTCTCTCGCCGAAGAGGTAGCGGGCAGTCCGAAGCTTATCAAGATAATCGAGGAGTGGGACGGCAGGTTCGAGATATATATGCCGGGCTTGTGGGAAGAGAGAATCGGGGAGGCCACGGGTCGCTCCGTGGTGTCGTGCGGATGGCGGGTCGCCGAGCTTTTAAACGACAAGATTTTCTTCTATCGCCTTATGGAAGATCTTGATCTTCCCAGGATCCCGGGTTTCATAGGCAACTCCGACGCCGTTGCGGGCAGGATCAGGAAGATCGAAACGAAACCTTCGATAGTCAGGTCTAGCGCCAGCGTGGGCGGCAGTCTCGTGTGGCCTTTACGAAACGACGATGAGCGGACGGCCTGTCTGGAACATCTGGATAAAATGGGGAGGGACTCCCTGCTGGTAATGCAACCCCTGCGCGATGTTCTCCTCTCCCCCAACCTGCAATTCTATATCGCTGACGATCAGGTTTACCTCTTCTGCGAGACTGTCCAGATTTTGCATGACAAAATGGACCACCGGGGAAATTTTTTCGACAGGGTGGAAGACCCCACAATTCGCGAAAAGCTCCTGGATCAGGGGAAGGAGCTTGCCTTCCAAGTGGCGGCTATGGGGTATCGAGGAGTGTTGGGCGTAGATTTTATCATTACCGAAGATGAAGAAGTCTTCGCCGTGGAGATGAACGCCCGGCATAATACTTCGACCTACGCCGCCTGGTTCACCAACAGGTTTACAAACGGCGACCCCCTTGTCATGATCCGAAGCGGGTCGGCTCTCTGCATGAGCCTTCCTGCTGGAACTCCTTTAACGCCGATGCAATGGATTGAAAGATTGGGGGAGGATGCGTTTAACCCTGACCGCGCCAGCGGAGTGTTGCCTTTCGGAGGGGCGCCTTCCGATTTTACATTCCTTGTTATCGGTCACGATGAACATGATCGCAGGCGGCTTGTCGCCAGGGCGGAGTCTCTGGTTTATAATCCCCATACCAACAGCGCCTGAACACTGTTTTCATCGGTCTCTTTATCGCCAGGCTTGTTCATCCAGAACTGCCACTCTATCCCCACAAACAGAGGGGGCATATTACTGCTGGATGAACCTCTTTACACGAGGAATAAATTCACTCCCGATGACAGGTTTGATAACGAAGTCGTCAGCGCCGGAGCGGATGACCTCCCTTCGCAACCGCTCCATACCTTCCGCGCCATTACCTTCTCCGCTGGAGGCGGCGACCAGCGGGATATCGGAATATTCGGGCCACGATCTGATCTCCGCGATAAGCTCTTTTCCATCCATCAGGGGCATGTTGATATCGGTTATCACAAGGCGTGGACGGGCCGCTTTCATGCTTTCGATCGCCTCCACGCCGTTTGACGCTTCCATGAACTTAAAATCGTCCATTTTCAGGAAAAGCTCCTTTATCATCTGGCGATGCGCCGGTTGATCGTCCACGATAAGGATAGCGTCTTCATATCTCGGAAGCTTTACTATAAAAGTCGATCCCTCCCCTTTTATAGATTTTACGGAAAGTTCGCCGCCGTGCGCAGTAATTATGTCGTGACACCAGGGCAACCCCAGCCCGGCGCCGATCTCACCGCTTACTCCTACGGTAGAGGTTTTTACATCGCGCCGGAAAAGGTTTGGCAGAATCTCCTCGCTTATGCCGATACCGTTATCATCCACCGTAAGGATGTGGCTCTCCCCTATGGAAACGTCAACCGTGATGGTAGAACCCGAATGGGAGAATTTTACGGCGTTAGTCAGCAGATTCTGGATGACCTGACCGAACAGGTGAGAGTCGGCGAGAAAATATGTCCCTTCAGGAACCCGGTTTTCAAAGACGAGCCGTTTTTCATTAGCCACCAAGGCTATACTGTTCCATATCATCGCAACCTTGACACGAACATCTACGCCGAACTTGTGTACCTCTATTTTTCCGGTCTGCAACCTGCTTATATCGAGCAGTTTGTTGATAAGAACCAGCAAACGGTCGAGACCCTCCTGGGCCAGGGATAGCATTTCCGCTCTTTTTTCGATGTTCTGTCCGCTATTTTCATCCTCGATAAGCAGTTTCATGACCATGTTGGCGTTATTGATGGGGGAGCGCAGATCGTGGGAGACCAGAGAGATAAAATCATCCTTCAGACGGTTGGCTTCTTCGGCCCGGTCTTTGGCCACCTGCAATTCGGAGGTTCGTTCGATGACCCGCTCTTCCATAAGCTCCTTGCTCTTGATAAGTTCAGACTCCCGACCCAGAATTTCTCTCTGCATCTGATTGACCACATGTGCGATTTTTACTATCTCACGGTCTCCCTTCACTTCGATGGATCTGTTGTAGTTACCTTCGCCGACCCGTTCCAGACTTTTTATGATGCCCAATAGCGGCGAGATTATCCTCAGGTTGATAGCCCAGGAGGCGCTACAGAAGGTGAGGGGAATTATGATAAGCAGTGTTATCAGAGAAAAGAGAGCTATCTTCATCGGGATTGTACGAAAATCACTCATGTCGTAAGTGACCCTGGTGCAGAATTCCTGTGAAAAAATTCCCTGTTTTAAAGCGGGTTTGAAGCGGGAGTAGACGATCAGATTATCGCCATCCTCGACTCTGACTTCCGACACATTCAGCAGTTTCCTGGCTATGGAGGGGTCCATCGACTTTTTCTCTTTCAACACCGACCAGGACGCAAGATCGTTATACATATAAAGGTCAAGATCAGTGACCTTGGCGTTGGTGCGGATGGCGTCGAGAAAAAAACCGTGGAACAGAAAATCGAAGTAGGCGGGGTCGTGCGCCCGGGCGAAATAGGCCCGAATGTCCATCGACACCTCAACAATATAATCGGAGCCTTTGGGGCTGAAATAACCGTATTGATTCAATATTCCGGTCTGGGTGGAGAGGATAAGCCGATCCACAAAGACCGTCCCTTTGCCGAAAATTCCGTTGAGCCATTCGGCGAAGCCTGAGGATATGGATGTAAGGTTGAAATTCAGATCGGGAGCGTAGGTGGTATTGACTATATTGCCGGTTTTGTCTATGAGATAAAGCTCCGTGAACCCATGCTTTTTTACAATTTCCTGTAATATCGCCACATCAATCTCTTTATGAGGAGTAGCGAGGTCACTTATTTCCTTTGCGATCTTCGGCAGGCTCTCTGTCATGCTTGCCAGAATATCATCTTCTTCTCTGGCTATCAGGTGGTCGAAAGCCTTGAACCTCGGTTGCAACAGCTTATGAATCGCTGAGATATTCTCCTCGATGGCAAGTCGCAGGGCTTGGGTGGCGTAATAACCTGTCCCGGTCGAAACAAGAATACCGGTAAGCAGAAGGGAAGCCAGCAGAAAGCCGGTCAATGTTCGTTTCAACTATTCTTACCCATGAGGTTATTTCACTCTTCAGGAAGGCCTTTCGACCCGGAGGGTTTTCCTGTTACCAGTCCCTGGAGTAACTCCAGGAGCCGGACCTGGTGTTAAAGCGCGCTATTGTCTCCTTATCGCCTTTGCAAAGCAATGGATTTATTTTCATTTCAGCTGGTTGTTTTGAGGTTTCTCCTCTTCCCCTCCATGGGAGGCCATATGACACTGCATACAGGCTCTAAAACTTCCTTTTTTAAGTTTTCCCCCCTTGGAATCATGACCATCATCGACATGGCACGCCATGCAGTTGGTTCGGAAAATATTCATCGGCCCCTCCCTGTTGTCGCTGGTGAATTGTGACATGAACTCCAGATGGTGGTCGGGGTGGCAAAGCTCGCATTTGGCCCTCATCCTGTCGAGGTAATCGGATGAGACCTTATGTTCGATTCGGCTGTGACAGGCTCTGCACGCGGTATCGAGTGTCGCAACGTGAACGCTGTGCATCAGAGGCATATCATCAATTTTTGCAAGATGATCCCCTTTTTCATGGCAGTCAAGACACCTGTCCTCAACCACATTGCCGTCCCCCTCCACCAGGTCGTCATGGCAGTTGGCGCAGTTCACCTTCATTTGTTTCAGCCTCTTATGGGTGATGAGCCTCCCTTTCGGCTCTTCTTCGCTACCGTGGTTAGCGAGGTGGGCCAGCGGTTTATCTGGAAGGGTATGGCAAAGCTCGCATTCTCCACGCCCCTCGTTGAAAGAGGTGTTCTTGAAATGACAAAGGTAGCAGGTGTTAAGCTCGGTCTCAAAATGTTTTGCTGAAGAGACGTAGGCGTGACAGGAGTCGCAGTGCAACTTCTGTCCAGGTATCGGTTTCTCAAAATGAGGTTTATGAACGAAAGGAGTTTTCCCCTTTATAAACAACCGCTTCTTGATAAACGAATCTTCAGGATGGCAATTGGCCACAAGGCAACTTTTGTCGTCAACACCACTTTTGGCTCGGACGATCCCTTTTCCGCCTGTGGCCATATATGAGAACAGCTGTGATAACCCCTTGAGTTTCGCCTTCACCAGGTTAGCGGCTCCGGGGGAGGAGTGGCAACTGACCCAGTCGATATTCGAGTGGCTCGATCCGGCCCAGGACCGGTGGTACTTCACCATTATATGGCATGTACCGCAGAAGGCGGACCGAGAGGTGTAGTGTTCCAGAGAGGCGACAAACCCTGCGGTAAAGAGGGTAATGGAAATAAAGATCAGCAACAGCCGCCTGAAATTCATTGTGACCGGTTACGGGCTAAACCCTCACGTCAATTTTTCAGGATTTGCCCTTCTGGCAGTCACCAAACCATGTGCAATCGACAAGAGCGCAGTTCTGGATCTTTTCAAAACAGTCCGTGTTTCCTTCCGCAACCTGTATGGCCCTGATTAGATCAACCTTCTTTTTCAGGCCGGATATCGATTTTACGCCGGCTGACTTCGCGATTTTTTTTATGTCGGCGACTTTCATAACAGTATAAACTCCAGTTAATGTGTGCGATATTCAATAATCAAACGTTGGATGGTGGTTCATTATAACAGAGACTGGAATGTTACAATCGCTTTGGTCCCCAAATTCTTTCCGGAACTCGCCAGAATCAGTGAACCATCGTGATACTCCATAATCAACTTGGCGATAGTTAACCCCATTCCGACACCAACGCCGAGGAAGAGGTATTTGCTGGTAACGTGTTTTTTGTGATCCGCAAGGGAGAAGAAAGGCTCGAACACTTCTTCCAGCGTGTCGGTCGGGATACCAATACCTTCATCGAGCACCTCAACCACTGGTCGGTCCCCCTTTACGCTTCCAGTGATTCTCACACTTTTTCCGTCGGGAGTATATTTGATGGCGTTAGAGATCACTTCTGTCAGAGCTTTCTGGATCATTTCGTGATCGCATTTGATCCTTATCCCACGGGAGAAGCCTGTGAAGAGAATCTTTACATCACGGTTTTCCGCCAGGATGGAGGCTTTGGCCGACTCCACACAGTATTGTAAGGCCAGATCAATATTGGCGTACTGGAACGACTCCCTGTTAGGCGCCAGGGTCAGGTCGGAAAAGAGGAGAGCGGCGGAAATAATCCGGTCGAAATCTATAATCGAGTCTTCCAGAACCGATCTGGCGTCGTCGAGGTTGCTTGATTCGGATGTGCGCTTCTTTACCTTGGTGAGCAGTAACCTTACCAGCCCGAGTTTGGTCAACGGAGTGCGCAACTCGTGGGAGGTGACAGACGTAAAGTAGTCCTTCGCCCTGGTCAGGCGCACTTCGCGGGTTATATCCCGTTTTAGCGCAACGTATGTGTCCATCTTCCCCTGCGAATCGAAGACCGGGTAGATGGTGACATGCTCCTCCACCAGAGAGCCGTCCTTGCGTTTATTCACTATCCGCCCACTCCAGATACGGCCCCTTTTTATGGCGCCCCACATTTTTTTGTAGAAAGCCCGATCCTGCTTGCCGCTCTTTATTATGTTGGGGGTTTTGCCGATAGCGTCCTCCCGTGTATAGCCGGTGGTTTTTTCGAACGCGGGGTTGACATAGATTATGACCCCTTCCGTATCTGTTATCAGGATAGTCTCCGCCGTATGTTCGATGGCTCTGACCAGCCGGTTAAGCTCACTTTCAACCCTCCTGCGGTTTGAAATATCCCGAATGATACCTGTGACGTACCTTTCATCGTCGGCCCACCACGAGGCCAGGGAAATTTCCATGGGAAACCGCTCACCATTTTGTCTGCGTCCCACGACTTCAAGGAAGTTCCCGCTTCTCATCTCTCCATCGTCGTTGATGAACCGGGCTATGAGCGCAAAGCCCGATTCGTTTCTCTCTTCCGGGATCAGCAGGCTCAGCGGTTTATCCATTATCGTCTGAGTCGAATAACCGAAAATATCAGAGGCGGCGTTATTCCACGAAATGATCTTTCCCGATTTATCCACGGATACGATCCCTTCGTTGGCGGATTCTGTTACGGAGCGATACCGCATCTCCGATTCCCGCAATTCCTTATGAGCCTCCTCATGTTCTCTTATCTCTTGTAAAAGGCTTGCGTTGGCCTGGACCAGCTCCCCTGTTCTCTCCTTGATCCGCTCCTCCAACTCCTCGAAGATCCTTGAGTTTGATATGGCAAGCGCCACAACATTAATCGTGTTTATCGCCAGATTGAGATAATGCTCCCTGTACTCCGGAAATGATATCTCATCCACTTCCAGAACGCCGAGAGTCTCTTCACCATACGGGATTCGGATGGTAAAACCCTTGCCGGAGTCGGTCCACTGGTAATCGCCACGAAAGAAGGTTAAACGGTTTTTCATCTCCTCCCCGTTTATTGCTGTGGAGGAGGAAATTTCGAGTTCCTGCGGCTCTCCGTTCACGAAACCGAGGTAAGAAACGGTATTGGCGGCGCAGAGGGAGGTGAAAAAATCGAAAACTTCGGTCACCACCTCTTTTTCGTTGGTAAAGTGGGCCAGCCTGCTCGTCAGCTCGAAAACCATTGCGTAGTCGGCAAGTTTTTTATGGTGTTCCGGGTGTTTCTCTTTCATCGATACGAACCGGTTTTAAGTTGCTGGAAATTACTCTTGTTAAGTCACAGGCGCCAGTCCCAGGACCGTACACCCTTCCTTCGGTTCCACCAGGTTTTTTGCGACGAAGATATCGATATCACCTTTATTGTTTATGGTGAACATCGGTATGGCTCGCCCTTCGTAGGTTTCGTAATAATCTACCATCAGGAACTTGTCGGTGAGTGGGGTTGATTTTATCTCCGCCCCGCCGCTTAACAGGCTTGCAAGCTTCGAGTAGGTCACATCCTCTCCGAAGAGAGTTTTTCCACGATACTGCTCGGACGCTTTATGTTTTTCGGAAGCCGTCTTTTGGGCCGATGTCTGGAGGGCGTATACTCCCGCGTGTCCGAACTCTGATCGATACCTCATGGCTGAGAGAACGTTAAGCTCCTGTTGGGGGGAGAGAGCCAATAAACGCCCGATTCCCACCAGATCGAGCGAACGGTCTGCGTGGTCCGATATCGGGTTACCGTAATAAGTTGACAATCCCTCCATCCTCGCCTTGCTTATGCTCTCCCAGTTTGTGTCGGCCAGAAGAACACGATACCCGTTCTCTTTGAGAGCTGTGCCGATAGCGCGGGCCACCGGGTTAGCTCCGATAAGAAGAAATCCGCGCGGAGCCGGTTCGGCTACTTTCAGCCATCTGGCAAGCGGTCCGGCGGTCAGACTCTGGAGAGCCACGGTGCCGACTATTATCAGAAATGTCAGGGGCGCCAGGTAAGGGGCGAAATCGTATCCGTACTCTTCGAGCCGCAATCCGAAGAGGGACGATACCGCCGCCGCCACGATTCCGCGAGGCGCAATCCACGACATGAGGGCCTTCTCGTTTAACGTCAGGTCCGATCCGATGGTCGATACGAAGACCTTGGCGGGACGGGCTACAAACTGTATGACCGCAAGTAACGCCAACGAAGACCAGCCGAGAGCCACAATATCGGAAAGCTCTATCCGGGCCGCCAGAATGAGGAAAAGGATCGAGATCAGAAGAATAGTGACGCTCTCCTTGAAATCGAGAATTTTTGCGATTGGCACATCCCGCATATTTGCCAGCCAAACTCCCATGACAGTAACCGTTAAAAGGCCCGATTCTTCAAATATAGAGTTTGATATAGCGAAGATCGCCAGGACGAAAGTGAGGGTCGCCACAGAGTGAAGGTACTCGGGTAACCAGAACCTGCGCAGTACCTCCCCCCAAACGTAACCGGCCAGAACGCCTGTCAGCAGACCGGTTACCATGACCGACCCGAACATTACGATGGTATGACCAATCGCCCCCTCCGCCTGACCGGAGACGATGAACTCGTAGACTATAACGGCAAGGATGGCGCCTACCGGGTCGATCAGGATTCCTTCCCATCTGAGCAAGTTGGCTATTCTGGCGTTAGGCCGCACAGTGCGCAGGATCGGAACCACAACCGTCGGTCCCGTAACGACCACAAGGGCGCCGAACAGGAATGAGAGATCCCACGAAACCTGCATCAATAGATGTGTGGCTACCGCCGTGATTACCCAGGTTACCGCCACTCCTATGGTAAGCAGATTGTGTATAACCTGCCCCACACCCCGCACCTCGTCGAACCGAAGCGTCAGGCTCCCTTCAAAAAGAATCACCGCCACAGATAACGAAACAACGGGGAAAAGCAGTTCACCAAAAATAGCGTCAGGATCAAAAACCCCCAACACCGGTCCCGCCACTATTCCCGCAAGAAGCAGGAATAAGATAGCGGGTAGTTTTACCCACCACGCTAACCATTGACACGTGATACCGACCGCTCCAAGGGCCGCTAACGTATGGAAAATAGATTCATTCATGGCACTATTGAACCCTGTGGATTAAAATCACGCAACAACGAAGTGATAATATCGAGTCAGGAGAACCGCCTTATGCGAAAAGAGAGAGTTGTCGAATGGAGCGAACTTGAAGACCGTAAGCCATTTGCTCTCCTGGTTCAAAACGTCGATCTGGTTGTAGTCAGGTATGACAACAAGGTTTCGGTACTCTACGGACGTTGCCTTCACAGGGGCGCCATGCTGGCGGACGGGAGTATCAAAGGTAACAATCTGGTATGCGGCGTTCATTCCTGGGATTTCAGATTTGACACGGGTGTCAGCGAATACGACAACAAAGAAAAACTGGAAAAGTTCACTGCCTTTATTGAAGATGGTGGAGTCTGGGTTGATCTGGACGAAATCGCCGAGTGGTGCGGGAAGAACCCCCAGCCATACCAGCGTGACGCTTACCTCGGTCAGTACGCCGATCCGCACGGGACCCCTGAAGAACCTTATACCGCTCTGATAAAGTCCCTTTCGGAGAAGGGGGTCAAGGAGGGGGAGCATGGTCCCTTGACGGCGATGGGCGTTGCGTTGACCAGTCTGCCCTTGTGGAATGATATCCAGATTGTAACAGCGCAACTTGCCCGACTGCCCCTGCTCGATAACGAGCATATAACTACAGAAGTTGTCATAGGGCCGAATGCAAAGCGACCTCTTCGGCTAAAAATACCGCTGATGGTTTCCGATATGAGTTTCGGCGCATTGTCCGAGGAGGCGAAGATAGCTCTCGCCAAGGGGGCGGAAATAGCTGGTACCGGAATCTGCTCAGGTGAGGGTGGAATGTTGCCGGAAGAGCGGGAAGAGAACAGCCGTTATTTCTACGAACTGGCTTCAGGCCGGTTCGGCTTTTCTATGGAGAAGGTGAAACAGTGTCAGGCGTTCCATTTTAAAGGCGGGCAAGGCGCCAAGACCGGAACCGGAGGTCATCTGCCGGGAGAGAAGGTCATGGGAAAAATTGCCGGTGTGCGCGGTTTGCCGGAAGGGCAACCGGCAATATCGCCATCGCGGTTTCCCGACTGGACGGAGCTTTCACAGATCCGGGATTTTGCGACGGAGGTGAGAGAAGCGACCGGAGGAATACCTGTGGGATACAAATTGTCCGCCCAGCGGATTGAGGAGGATATCGATGCGGCTTTGGAAGTGGGGGTCGATTATATTATTCTCGACGGACGGGGTGGGGGAACGGGCGCGGCGCCGTCGATATTCAGGGACCATATCTCGGTTCCGACCATCCCGGCCCTCGCCCGGGCGCGTCGCCATCTCGACAGAGCCGAACAAAAGGATGTAACCCTCGTTATCACCGGCGGTTTGCGCACACCGACCGATTTTTTCAAGGCGATAGCCCTCGGGGCCGACGCCATCGCCCTCTCAACGGTCGCCATGCATTCCATCGGTTGTATAGCCATGCGGGCGTGTAACACCAATAACTGTCCGGTCGGTATCGCCACGCAAAATCGAGACCTGCGAAGCCGACTCTCCATAGACCATTCGGCCCAACGGCTGGCGAGGTTTCTTGAAAGCGCCACGGAGCTTATAAAAGTGTTGGTCCGGGCCTGTGGTCATCGGAACGTTGCGAACCTCTCCACCAACGATCTTGTGACATGGAGCCGGGAGATGTCCGATCTCTCAGGCGTTCCGTTCGCCGGGATCAGGTAGGAGCCCGACCGAAAGCGGATTTATCTGATGGTCTTTGTTATATACCTCCTGTTTTGTTTAAGCGTGACCACGTTCGCGCTGGCGCTCACTCTTCCTGTTTTCACCACTACCTCCTGGCTGGTTATTCCATTTGTTGACACCAGAATAGCTACCGGTTTCCAGACATTTTTTCTGGTGGAGGCTATTGAGCGGTTGCGTGACTCGGACCATCTGGCGCTGGCGGTGGTTGTGGGGTTTTTTACGGTGGTCACACCGATAATAAAATATATGGCGGTGGTCATTGCGTTATTTCCCGGGCCGGAAGCAAAAAGATGGCCGATGTCATTCATTGACCGGATCGGCAAGTGGGCGATGTTGGATGTCTTTCTGGTGGCGGTTCTCGTGGCCCTGTTCCAGCTTGAGTCGGCTCTGGACGTGACAGCCGAACTGGGTCTATTCAGTTTCGCCGTTTCGGTAGTTAGTTCAATGCTGGTAACAGGGGGTATTCTCCGATTCAACGGTGTGGAAAAGGAACGCCGACCAGGTGTGGTAAAAAAGCTTGCCCTGTTTATTGTTGCGGTTGCAGTTGTCGTTTTTTCGGTAGAGGTTATGGAACGACAATTCGAAAGCAAGGTTCTGGTAGGTCGGTCGCCTTCAATGTGGTTGGGCCACTGCGCAATAAAGGCGCTTAATGTTGGCTCGACTCCGGTGCAAAATGTCGCCATCCGTTTTGATAACGGCAATCAGGAGCTGTTGGCAAAAGAGATCGCACCCGGTCAGACAGTTAGCTACGCCTGGATGATGGGGATAGATTGCGACAACCTCGAAGGGAGCGCGATTCTTTTTTCCCGGATGCGGATACCGGAAGTTGTGGAATTTAACTGAACATCCACTGTCGGTTAAGTTTTGTTGTCGGTTCCAGTAGAGTTCACGCCAGAAATTTCACTGCCGGCACAGCGACCCCGTCTCCTGCCAGGTGGTATGCGGCGTGATAACTTTTGGGAAGTTTATATTTTTCCGATAGACCTATGAGGCGGGCGACTTCACGCGCCGAAAAAAGCCGGGATCGTACCTCTTTTCCATGCGCAAGCGGTAGTGTCTGTCTGCTGGAGCCGCCGGAGGGCGTTCTTAAACAGCCGGACACGTTGTCGAACCTTACCTCCGCTCGCTGAATTCCGTTCCGCATTCTTCTGTAGCTACACCCGGCTTTCATAACCCCCGATCCTTGCGCCCTGGTGACCTTGGCGGTGTTGATCCCGCTCATCATTTCGAGCAGGGTTTTTGTCTTTTCAGGCGGATGAAAATTAACATCGGTCGGGTGATGTTCGGGAATATCCGTCAGACTTATCTTCCGCTGACCCGGTATGGGAAGGTCCCACCAGATCCATTTCGCTGATACGCTTTTGGGCGCCACTTCGGTGAAGGTAAGTCTGTTGCGAGGTTTGCGACATCATTCTGTACGGTACGAGCGTTACTCCAGCTCTCCTGGTATGCCGAAACTTTTGTAGGGTCGATATCGCTGGCGAAAAGACATCTCCATTTTGAACCGAGTCCCGCCCGCGCCATGCCGCTCCCGGCGAAAAATTCGTAAAAAGTGAACCGGTTGTCAGCCGGTGTTTTGGATTTTTTCGACAAGGTTTCATTAATAGGCGTGGTCGTTGATGAAACCTTTGAAGATCGTCAGCCAGAGAATTTTAATATCGAGGAGCAGAGACCAGTTCTCTATGTAATAGAGGTCGAATTCTATTCTTTTGTCGATCGATGTGTTCCCCCTCCAGCCGTTTACCTGCGCCCATCCTGTTATTCCGGCTTTCATTTTGTGCCTGAGCATATACATGGAGATGCTTTTCTTGAAATCCTTTACGAAAACAGGACGTTCCGGGCGCGGGCCAACGAGGCTCATATCCCCCTTTAATACGTTAAAAAGCTGGGGAAACTCGTCCAGGGAGGTCTTTCTGATAAACTCGCCGACCTTCGTTCTCCGGTTGTCATGTTTTTTCGCCCACACGGCGCCTGTCTCGCTTTCGGCGTCAACGGTCATGGAGCGGAACTTGAAAATATTGAAAGGCACCCCTCCCAGGCTCATCCGTTCCTGACGAAAGATTACCGGGCCTTTCGACTCCAGCTTGATTGCGATAGATATGGCCAGCATCACCGGGGAGGCGATCACTATGAACACCAGGGAGAAAACAATGTCGAAGAGCCGTTTTAACACCCGGTTCCAGCCGTACATGGGGCTTTCCGAGAGTGAGATGATGGGGATACCGTCAAAATCCTCCACACCACCGCTTATCTGGATCAGGTTGAGGATATCGGGCGCCAGTTTTATATCGACCATCTCGTCACCCAACGCCTCCAGGGTTTTCTCCAGCCGTTTGTCCATGTGGCGGGGCAGGGCGATAAATATCTGATCTATATTAAGTTTCGCTATAATCTCTTTCACGCGGTCTATGGAGCCTATGACTTTGTAACCACAGATTTCCCGCCCCATGTCGTTCTCGTCGTCTGAGAGTATCCCGAGGACTTTCAGGCCTGACTCAGGATGCCGCGAGAAGTTTTCCGCCAGCGCCCGCCCAAGCTCACCAGCGCCGATGATAAGCACAAACCTGAGGTTGTAACCCTTTGATCTCACAGACCTCAAGACTGATCGGATTACACTGTGCGAGAGCATCAGGGAGAGAACACTGGTTCCCCAGAAAATACCCATAACGGCGCGGGAGAACTCCGCTTCCCTGTAAAAAAAGGCGCCAGCTATTATTAGCACGGTCGAAATGGTTGTCGCTTTGAAAATACGGTAATATTCGTGGAACCTTGAATCGGAGCGCATCGGTATGTAGAGCCCGCTTACCTGAAGGGAAACCGCCCAGACAAGAGCCACCACCGGAATAAACTGGAGGTAGTCTTCTATGGGAGGGATACCCTTTGGCGCGTCGAAAAAGGTAAACCGGATGTAATACGAGGCTATCCATGAGACGCAGGCTACAGACAGGTCGGTGACCAACGTCAACGACAGGAAAAGCTGGTTATGTTTTTTCAACATCTTATAAACCACACTCCGGGCATTTCATCAGTCTCGATCAGAAGAAGCGTTCAAATAGACGGTTTCAAATGTAAACAGGCGCAAACCACTACGATATTCCCGGTACGATCATGAAAACGACTCTGCAAGACCCGATTATATAATGAAAACCGCAGAATTCCAGATAAGGCTTTAATTAGCTGGTATTTTTACAGTTGGACTTCGTATAATCACCCATTGTTTGTAAAAAGTCTAACACTGGGCGCCGAGGCGTAAATGAGCTTGGAAGACGAAGAACTCCTTCAGGAGATGATTACTGAATCAAAAGAGCATCTGGCCACCATAGAGCCAGACCTGCTTTTGCTGGAAACTCATGGAAGTGAGTCATCCGAAGATGTGATAAACCGTCTTTTCCGTACAGTCCATAGCATCAAGGGCGGTTTTTCGTTCATGGGGATGATGAATATCGCCAATCTGGCTCACGGCATGGAGACGGCTTTGGGGAAAGTCCGTGATGGCGAACTTACGGTTGATCCCAAACTGGTAGACGCCCTGTTCAAGGGAATCGACAAGCTCTCCACCATGATCGACAACGCCGAAACATCGGAAAGTCTCCCTATTGATGACGAGCTTGCCCTGCTGTCGCCGTTCATATCCGATGACCCTCCCGCGCCGGAAGAGCCTGTGGAAGAAAAGAAGAGCGTCAGCGAAAAAACCGAACCGAAACCGAAAAAGAAAAAAACCCCGGATGTGCCGAAGGTCGCCTCTGAGCCTGTGGTGGAGCTTGGGAATGCGACTGTCGAGAAGAAGGGAAAATCGGGTCAGCAACCGGGAGCGGACGGATCTTCCACAGGAGCGCGAGGTAATGAAGCGTTAAGAATCAGAATAGAACTGCTTGATCGTTTGATGAACCTCGCCGGGGAGTTGGTTCTGGCCAGAAACCAGATGATGAGCGTTTTGAACCAGAAAGTCTCAGAAGTGATGGGCGAAGAGGGGATCGCAGGCGAGATGGAGGCTAAAACCACCCAGTGTCTGTCATCGATAATCGCCCGAGTAGAAAAGGAATACCCGGGAGCAGGCTCTGCGGGAAACGGTAATGGAGGGCTTCAGGCGGGTCTGGATCAGGAACTTTCGAGGTTCAAGGAAGAGATATTAAAGTCGTTCACCGTTTCATTGGCCGATATCTCGCCCATTCGTATCGCCTCCAAACAGATCGACCAGGTTACAAGCGACATCCAGGGGAGCATAATGCACACCCGTCTCCAGCCTGTGGGTACAGTATTTTCCAAGCTTCCACGGCTGATCCGCGATCTCTCCCGCAACCTCGGCAAACAGATTAACCTTGAGATCACCGGAAAGGACGTGGAGGTTGACAAATCGATAATAGAGGCTCTTTCCGACCCACTGGTTCACATAATCCGCAATTGCGGCGATCACGCTATCGAAACACCCGACGAGAGAATGGCCGCAGGCAAGGTGTCGGAGGGCTCCGTATCGGTAAACGCCAGGCATGACGGTGGCCAGGTTCTCATTGAGATTATAGATGACGGCAGGGGAATCGATCCTGACAGGGTTAAAGCCAAAGCGGTGGAAAAAGGGATTATTACAAGCGAAGCGGCTTCCTCAATGCCCGATTCCGAAGCCCAGCGCCTCATCTTCGCCCCCGGATTCTCCACTGCCGTGGCGGTATCGGATGTTTCCGGTCGGGGTGTTGGCATGGATGTGGTACGGACCAACATAGAATCGCTGGGCGGAGCTGTAGAACTGGAATCGAATCTCGGCTCTGGCACACGACTGACCTTAAAACTTCCTCTGACCATGGCAATTATCCCGTCACTTATCGTGACCGTTGGAAGCAGACGGTTTGCCATTCCGCAGACTGCGGTGGAGGAGTTCACCCGGATACGCGGCAAGGATATACCAACCCTTGTGGAAAAACTGGGGGATTCAGCGGTTATTCGCAGACGGGGAAGGTTGTTACCACTCGTCAGGCTCGCAGACATTCTTGGAACGGAAGAGACCTTTTATCGGGACCCGGTCACCAATTCGTTGGTTGAAGAGCATAGAACACGCCTCATTGACAGGCGCGACATGGAAGCGGACGAAAAAGAAGAGGAGATCGCCAAAGAGGATACTTCAAAGGAGGATCATCGGGATCATATCGATGATCGCCGGAAATCTCTGGCTTCGGCGATGCAGGTTGTGGTTTTGCGAGTCGATTCCCACAGGTTCGGTCTGGTGGTGGATAGTATTCAGGATATTGAGGAGATCGTCGTAAAACCGTTGTCCCGTTACATAAAGGGGATAAACATCTATTCCGGCGCGACGATAATGGGGGATGGAAAGATCACGATGATTCTTGACCCTAACGGCCTGTCTCAAAGGGCGGACTTGAGATTCGACCAGTTTGGCGAAGAGAAAGAACTCGACGCCAAGGGGGCGGCGATCAAGAAGAAACTGGCTGACATGCAGAAACTTCTTCTCTTTACCAACAATACCAAAGAGACATTTGTTATTAACGTCGATCTTATCGCCAGGATAGACAAGATAACTTCCGATCGTATCGAAATAATCGGCGACAAGGAGTTTGTCCGGTACAAGGATCATTCTATGCGGGTCATAAGACTCCACGACTATCTGCCGGTAAACCCGCCGGAAGAGTTTCCGGAAGAGTTTCTGGTGCTGGTGCCACGGCTTGTTCGCCATACTATCGGTATTATCGTTGCCGAAGTGAAAGATGTTGTAAGCGCCGACGCCGAGGTGGACAAGGATAGCTTAAGCGGTGACGGTATTTTCGGAACCTCCATGATAGACAACACCATGGCCGTTTTTATAGATATATACAAAATCTACGAGAAAGCGGCGCCCGAACTTTATAAAGACAATGCCAAGGCGGAGCGGGGTCTTGACGGAAAGAAGGTTCTCCTGGCTGAGGATACGGCGTTTTTCAGGGCGATTACGACCAAATACCTGGAGGATATCGGCTTGACTGTCAAAGCGGTAATCGACGGTCAGTATGCGTGGGAAGAACTCATGAGCGGAAACGAAACTTACGATATCCTGATTACCGACGTAAACATGCCGAGGATGAACGGCTTTGAACTGACCAGGAAAGTTCGGGCCAGCAGGGACTATAAATCGTTGCCCATAGTGGCGCTGACTTCCATGACCCTTGAACGGGACCGCACCAGGGGACTTGAGTCTGGAGTGACCGCTTATGAACATAAGCTGGACAAGGATAAGCTTATCCACACTCTTAAGGAAATTCTCTAGAACGTTTTACCGGAGGGGGGAAAAGTAGTAGTGGAACATAAATATTTCTCGTTTTATATGGGCGGGGAGCTTTTCGGAATCGATATAATGCTCGTAAGGGAGATCATTCACAACTTCGAGTATACCTCTGTCGATCACGCTCCCGAATATGTCTGCGGACTGATGAACCTGAGGGGAAGGATAGTCACCATCGTTGATCTTTCCGCCCGATTCGGAATAAAGAAAGGGGACGGGAAAAGCGTTGACAGGCATTGTGTGGTTTTGAAAACAGCCGGGGAACTGAAAGGCTCCGTCCCCTCTGAGACTCAAACCAAAATGCCGGACGATCTGGTTGGCATACTTATAGACAACGTCGATGAAGTTCATCCTGTGGAAGATTCGGATACTGAACCACCTCCTGCGAACATGAGAGGTATGGATAGCCGCTTCCTTAAGTCGGTGGTTAAGCTAGACAAAAGGTTAATGGTGGTTTTAAACGTACCTGAATCGGTATCTGTCAATTAATCCTGATGTTTATCGGCGCTTCTGAAATGGATACTGTCTCCTGGTGTCGTAATGCATTCTCCACAATAAACGAACATATTAATAACGGTCTGGCCTGTAGCATGTTCACAGACCGGGAACAATTGAAGAGGGGAATATGGCTTTCATAGACTGGAGTGATGACTATAGCGTAGGTATCGCCGATTACGACGACCAACACAAACGGATCTTCAAGTTCATCAACGATCTTCACGCCGCCATGAAAAAAGGATCGAGCAACCAGGCGCTGGAGAATATCTTAAACGGTCTCACGGAGTTTACCGTCACTCATTTCGCCAATGAAGAACGGGAGATGATGAAATGCGGATATCCCGGGTTTGAGGACCACAAACAAAAACACGAGGAACTGCTTGCGGAAGTGACGCGATATGTGGAGCGGTTCAAGGCCGGTGAGGCTATTAGTGTTGACCTGCTCGGGTTCCTGATCGATTGGCTCAAGAACCATATCCACGGCGCCGACAAAAGGTATACGCAGGACTTGATTAGAGCGGGCATGAAACCTTCGCAAGCTTCTTCGGATGGTGAACCTGGCACACAGGCGACAAGAAAACGGTCCGCTTCAAGTTCACGGTTTGTTCGCGGCGGAACTCTTGCCCGGAGGATGATAGGTGGACTGAGCGTATCGTACATTGTTCTGGCGCTGGCGCTCGGTTACGCATATAACACTGTATTAAACGCCGTAGAGAAATACGACGGGATCATCAAGGAGAGCCGGACCGCCCTGGGCGAGATATCGCATATTGAGCTTTATACCCTCGAAGCGCGGAAAATTGAGGAGAGCTTTCTCCTGGACAAAAAACGGAGGCGACTGACCGAACATAAAGAGATGATCCAGAACATCAAATATACGGTTGATGAGATTGTGTCGATCCAGTTGTCCATGGGTTTTGACAAACTGCTGGTGGAAAAAGAGAGCAAGGAGGTGGTGGAGCATCTGGCCGAATATGGCTCCGGTTTCGAAAATATTGTCGAATTGGTCTTTGAGAAAGGTTTCGTGGAGAAAGGAATAGTAGGCCAGTTCAGGAAACGTGTACATGCGCTGGAAGACCATTTTTCAAGTTTCGAGAACATTAAACTCGAACGTGATCTCCTGATGTTGCGGCGACATGAAAAGGACTTCCTGCTCAGAGGTGACAAAAAATATATTGATCGTGTGGCAAGCCAGGTGGAGATCCTTAGACGGGGGATCGGTGAAGCTGTTTCCGAGCGGGAAGCGGGTCCTTTATACACTCTGCTTGATGAGTACCACACCCTTTTCAAAAAGATAGTAACCATCGACGCAAAGATCAATACCGCGATGACGGAGCTTTCGAAAGCGGCTGAAGAGTTGCGACCCCATGTTGTGGCGTTGAAAAAGGACACGGAAAAACGTCTTACAGAACTGATGGTAGAAACAAAAGAGAAGATCCATTCCGATATTTTTAAAGTTGGCGTGATTTTTCTGGTTGCCCTTCTTCTCGGTATTAGTGGCGGAGTGGTCATCTCGCGGAGCGTTTCTATTCCTATAAGAAAGATGGCCATGGCCGTTCGTGAAATGGCCGAGGGGGACGGGGATCTGACGGCCCGCGTTGAGGTGAAGTCGAATGATGAGATCGGAGAGATGTCGCATTGGCTCAACGTCTTCGTAGCGAACATCCAGGAGATAGTGGAAACGGTTGTGACTACCTCCTCAGGCATGTCTGATTCCGCCGATTCGCTCTCCAAATCCTCCCGAAGACTGGTTAGCGCGTCAGACGAGATGACGATGAAGTCGAACAGTGTGTCGGCGGCTGTGGAGCAATCCTCGTCTAATATCAGCAGTATCGCCGACTCTTCAGAGATAATGTCGAGCAACATAAGCTCGTCCGCCGCCGCAGTGGAGGAACTGAGTTCATCATTCAACGAAGTAGCCCACAACTGCTCCAGGGCGTCGAACATTGCAAACGACGCCGACTCCCAGGCCAGCGCCGCAGGGGAAACCATCAAACTGCTTAGTGACTCGTCCAGGGAGATATACAAGGTTCTTGACACCATCAAGGATATCGCCGATCAGACGAAACTTCTGGCGTTAAACGCAACTATTGAAGCCGCCTCTGCGGGGGACGCCGGGAAAGGATTCGCGGTAGTGGCTGATGAGGTGAAGGATCTTGCAAAACAGACCAACACCGCCACAGACGAGATTGCAGGGCAGATAGGGACCATGCACACCAACATCTTTTCGACGGTCGAGGCGATCAAGCGAATTGCCTCGGTGATAACGGAGATGAACGATATTTCCCACAGCATAGCAAGCGCGGTGGAGGAGCAGTCGGCTACCATGAATGAGATCGCCGGAAACTTTTCCGCCGCCTCCTCTTCGGCAGGTGAGGTTGAGATGAACATTAAGGAAGTATCGACCGCGACAGGTGGTGTTTTGCATAACATCGAAGATATGAGCGCCGTAGCCAGGAGCAATACGGACTACGCAACAGAGAACAACGCCGAAGCGCTGGAACTATCCAGGCTTGTCGAACAGCTCGATAGCGCGGTGAAACGTTTCAGGGTTTAATAATCCTGAACAGAGTTTTTTTCACATACTTGTAATAAATACGTTTGTTGCAGTTTTGGAGTATTTATGAGTATCAAGGCGCTTGTCGTCGATGATATGGTGTTTTTCCGGAAGATGTTTTCAGACGCCTTGAAAGAGGTCTCTGATTTTGAAGTTGTCGGTTCCGCATTCAGTGGAAAATCGGCGCTTGAAAAACTTGACACCACAAAAGTTGACCTGGTCCTGCTGGATGTGTATATGCCGGAGATGGACGGTTTTGAAACCATGGAGAAGATCAAGGAACTTCACCCGGAAATAATGGTGGTCATGATGAGCGCTCTCGCCTCGCGGGAAGCCGATATTGTCGTCAAGGCGCTCGGTTCCGGGGCTCTGGAGTTTATCCGCAAGCCGGATGACAAGTCGTTTGAGAAAAACGTCGCTCAGCTACGCCATGAGGTCAAGGAGCTTGCGGGTGTTGTGAAGGCCAGAATCCTCCGCTCAACAGGGGGAACCGTAATACCGGCAATAGCGGCAAAGGTGGCGGCTAATGGCCTGACCTCTCGCACCGCTGTTCCTCCCCGTAAAAGATCGCATGTCAGGAAACCTCAACGATTTGAAGCGCTGGTTATTGGTGTCTCCACAGGCGGTCCTGTAGCCCTGGACAGGTTGATTCCGAAGTTACCCGCCGATTTCCCTCTGCCGGTCCTGGTAGTTCAACATATGCCCCCTCTGTTTACCGCATCGCTCGCCAAGACGCTCGACCGGAAATCGAACCTTACGGTAGTGGAGGCGCGGCATGGAGAAGCTGTCAACCCGGGTAAGGTCTACATCGCTCCGGGTGGCCATCATATGGTAATCAACCGCCATATGGGAGTTATCACGGTTGTGATAAACGACGATCCACCAGAGAACAACTGCAGGCCGGCTGTAGATCCTCTCTTCCGGTCGGTAGCCGAGGTTTATGGTAAAAGTGGAGTAGTGGCCGCCATTCTTACCGGCATGGGTTCTGATGGGGCCAAGGGTGTCAGGGCGCTAAAAAAGGATTGTAATTGTTATTGCATCACCCAGTCGGAGTCGTCATGTGTGATATACGGGATGCCAAGAGCCGTAGATGAAGCAAGCTTGAACGATATCTCGGTCGATATTGACGATATGGCCGTGTATATATCGAACCTGTCTCTGCGTTCATGAAAACCGCCACGACTTCATCAAATAAACCCCCATCCATCAGTAAAGATGAGTTTCGGCTCTTAAGGGATTACATCGAAAAAAACTGTGGGATTTCCGTGGGAGACGAGAAGACCTACCTGGTGGAAACCCGCCTTTCCGGGCTTCTCAAAGAGACAGGCGCAGGGTCGTACCGTTCCTTATACGATCTGGCTGTAACCAGGCCCGCTATGGGGTTACGGGACAAGTTAGTGGACGCTATGACAACAAACGAAACCTTGTGGTTCAGGGATACAAAACCGTTTGACGAGCTACAGAAAGTAATCTTTCCGTCCATGGTTCGGGAACTGAAGGAAAAGAAACGGCGCTCGGTCAAAATCTGGTCCGCCGCCTGCTCTACGGGGCAGGAGCCATACTCTATTGTCATGACTTACCTGGAGGTGGCAAGAAAAATTGCGCCTGACATGGTGAACAAGATAGAGATAACCGCTACCGATATAAGCAGGTCCGCCATGTTTATCGCTATTTCAGGCCGGTACGACCAGATAGCGATGAAAAGGGGAATGAATCAGGACATGGTTAATCGTTATTTTAAAGAGGAAGGAAGGTGTCACACTATAAAGCCTGAGGTAAAGGAGAAGGTGAAATTCAAGAGCCTTAACCTTAAGGACGACTTTCTCGGTATGGGGAATTTCGATATTGTGTTCATGCGAAATGTGGCGATCTATTTCAAGGACGATTTCAAGGTGGCGCTCTACGCGAAACTCGCAAAAACTCTCAATAAAAATGGCTCCCTTTTTCTTGGGTCCACCGAAAGCGTAACTGGAAACTCCGACCTTTTTGCAAGAGTCAGAGGAAGTTCCGCTTCTTATTTTACGCGGACCTGAAAGAGAGCATGGAGTAAAATCATTGGATAAAGATTCTGAAACTATAAAATACGAGATTTTGAAAAAAATCCAGGGAATTGAAAATCTGCCTCCATTTCCCGACATTATCAACAGGCTCAATGCCGAGATGAATAAGGAGTCGATAGACCTTACAGCCGTGTCGAGGATCATCGAGACCGACCCTTCCCTGACGGCTCATTTTCTTCGGCTGGTAAACACCGCGTTCTACGCGCCTGTGGACGGAAGGTTCACCACGGTACAGCAGGCGCTGGTAAGACTCGGAGTCCCGGAAACCAGGAAGATATGCATGACCTTCGCCGCCATGAAAATATTCGAAAGCCCCTCCGGCCTTGTGGACCATAAGAAATTCTGGAAACACTGTATCTCAACGGCGTTGATGTCCCAAAGCCTGGTCGCTTCCAGAAGACCGGTAAAAGACAAGAACATGATCTTTACAGCCGGCCTGCTCCACGATATGGGAATATATATCCTTGATATATATTTCCCGGAGTATTACGCAAAGGTTAGGGAAGTCGCGGAAAAGGAGCAAAGACAGGTCCACGAGGTCGAAAAAGAACTACTTGGAATGGACCATGGCGAGATCAGTTCACTACTGCTTGCCAAATGGGGGCTACCGGAGGTGATTTACGATGCGGTAGAGTTTCACCATGAGCCGGATCGTTGTCCTCAAGAGACAAAATGGCTATGTCAGGTTGTGCATCTTTCCGAGTTTATCGTTTCAGATCAGGGCCTTTCTGAGCCGGGAGACATTTTTCCCACAAAATCGAGCGAAGGCGCCTGGTACGACCTGGGAGTGGAGATCGATGAGATGATAGAACTTCTCGACAAGGTTGTAAGCGAAATCGATAAAACCGAGGCTTTTATAAACAGCTAGCAACCTGTTAACGTTGTGGTTGTGCCACCTGCCGTGGTCACGCAACCCGCCGTAGTCGAGCCACCCGCTGTGGCCGGGCCACCCGGGGTAGTCGCACTACTCGCTGTGGTCGCACTACTCGCTGTGGTCGAGCCACTAGCTGACGCCATGATCGTTGAAGTGGGAGCTGTACATCTTGTCTGTCACGGAGATGTGTGTGGTCAACCACTTTACAAGAAATGCCATAACTTCGACGTTCATGGCTCTTTCGTTGCTTTCAAAATCGCCCTTGAGATCCTTGACTTTGTAGATCAGATCCCAGTGCTCTTTAATGTGATCTTCCTTACCCGGATATTCGGTTAAGGTCATCAGGTCTTCTTCGGCCGCGAAGTGGTATTCCGTATAGTCGATGAGCTGGTCAAGAATGTCTCCTACCAGCGCTTTGGCGCGTCCTTGCACGATGCCGTCATGGAGCTCATTTATCATGTTGATCAGCTTTTTATGCTGTTCATCGAATTTATCAACGTTAACGCTGAAACCCTCTTCCCACTCCATGAACATAGTTGGTCGCCTCTGTTAAGTTTTTCCTGACGCTACAAAATATATAACTGATACCGAGTCTAACTCCGGTTTCGGATTTTGTCCACTTTTCGTTCTACGTCACTTTCAACCCGTTCTATATCAGTCCGGTACTCTTCCTTGATTTTTTCAATTTCGGCGAAAAGCCCAGGTTTTCTGGTCATGTTTGCCAACTTGTCATCAAGCATGATCTTCGCCTCGGCTATTTTCGCCTCACCGATACTCCTGACTTCAGCTATCTTCTCTTTCTGCTCTTTGTCGAGCTTGACACTCTTGCCGCCAGTTATGTTATTGGCTTTCTCCATCGCCAGTTCCAGGGCTGATTTCATCTTCACTCCTCTCATTTAATATAATGTATTTATCTTTCGGTTCAGATTTAACCAGGGTCTTTATCTTTTTTCCCGGCGTCAGATGTTCGGTGACATCCATGTTGTTTAGCGCCGCGATTTCGATCCCCTTGCCACCGTCCCCCACAGATTGCTCGGCTATCGACAGGAAGGTCTCACCCTCTTTTACCGTATGGATACGGATTTTGTAGGGGGGCGATGTTTGACCACGTCGTTCCGCCTTGCCGTAATCCATACCGGCGATGGCTGAAAGATACCGGTCACGGTAGAGTCTGACTTCGTCTTTTCGTAATAGTAGCAGTTCTGATTTCTGTTCCGATTCGATTATTCTGGATATCGTATCGGGATGAGACGCCATGAACCCATGGTAGGTCCGTCCCCCCAACTGCTCCATACGTTGTAACGTTCTTAAGAAACCAGACATCCCTACGGGGTTGTATCCCGCTTCGTGTGCGGTAATCATTCCTATCTGGTCCGATTCGATCTCAAACTCCCTCCCGTACCCTGCCAGGGTCTGTTGCGAAATAGAGGTTGTTACGGTAATCCACGCCGCCGCGTTATCTCTTGCTTCTTTGCTGACAGCCATGGCTCCGAGGCTAAGGAGCAGTGAACCGATACTTTTTTTCGCTTGCCGGATCGAGTGATGGCCTATGACATGTCCGATCTCATGGCCGATGACACAGGCTAAAGCCGCTTCCGAGTCGAGGGTGGCCAAAAGTCCGCGCGTGACATAGATATAACCGCCCGGCAGGGCGAATGCGTTCACCATATCGTCGTCGAGGGTCTTGAAATGAAACTCGAACTCCCGGTCGCTTATCTTGTCGAGAGTCCGGCGAGCCACACGTTCGACGTATTCGGTGACTTTCGGGTTGTCGTAGAGACCGAACCGTTTAACAATCTGGATGTCGGTTTCCCGACCGATCTCCTCTTCGTCCGCTGAATGAGCCGTTGTAGCTCCGGAAAAGAGAACTACCGCCGCAAACCAGAGAACCAGCGTGATATTTTTTTTCAGCGCCGCCATATTCTAACCAAATTGTTACAATACTCTATCTTACCAATTTAAAGGTACGGACATTGAAAGAAAAAATCAGCGTTGGCCTGATCCAGATGACCATGTCGGAGAAGACCGGCGAAAACGTCGAAAAAGCGGTCGGCATGGTAGAACGCGCCGCGGACAGGGGGGCGAGGATTGTATGTTTACCTGAGCTTTTTGCCACCCGTTATTTTTGCCAATCCCACAACGACTCAAATTTTGATCTGGCCATCGGGCGCGACGACCCTCTGTTGAAAAGGTTCATGAAGCTTGCTGAGAGGAGAAAGGTGGCGCTGGTTGTTCCCTTTTTCGAGCGGAGCGGTCCCGGTCTCTATTTCAACTCCTCCATGGTAATCAACAGCGATGGGACCGAGGCGGGACTCTACAGAAAGACCCATATTCCTGACGACCCTTCATTCCACGAAAAATACTATTTTGCGCCGGGTGACCTCGGTTTTAAGGCTTTTGATCTCGGATTCATCAAGGTTGGCGTGCTGATCTGCTGGGACCAGTGGTTCCCGGAGGCGGCAAGATTGACGGCGATGATGGGGGCTGACATCATCTTCTACCCGAGCGCTATCGGCCTTCTGCCAGATGAACGAGGGAGCGAGGGCGAAAAAATGCGTCAGGCGTGGATTACTGTCCAGAGAGGAAACGCCATCGCCAACGGTCTTTTTGTGGCGGCTGTTAATCGTGTCGGGTGCGAGGGAAACGCAGATGGTGGTGGAATAGATTTTTTTGGATCGAGTTTTATCGCAGGCCCACTGGGTGAAATTATCGACTCCGCTTCTGAAACAGAAGAACAGGTAATCGTGGCGAAGATAGACCTCTCCCTTATAGAAAAGACGCGCCGGACCTGGCCTTTTTTTCGTGACAGGCGGATCGACCTTTACGGCGGCATTACATCAAGATGACACCGTTTTTGCCTGCGGAGTGGACCGCTCACGAGGCTACATGGCTTGTGTGGCCCCACAACAGGGACGATTGGCCTGGTAAAATGAACGCCGTCAAATGGGCGTTTGCCGAGATGATAAAGATCATTAGCCGTCACGAAAAAGTCTGGCTACTGGTCGAACCGGGAAATAAGGAGACCTCTTTTGCGCGGTCTGGAGCGAAGACAGACTCGGTTGAGTTGATCGAAATTCCCACCAACAGAAGCTGGATACGCGACTCTGGCCCTCTGTTTGTTACAAATTCCGGTGGAAAAAAAGCTGTCGCAAGATTTCATTTTGACGCCTGGTCAAAGTATGACGATTTCGCAAAAGACAGGCTGGTCCCGGAGAAGATCGCCGATAAACTCGCTCTCGACCTCTACCCGGTTATTATAGATGGTCGGGAAATTGTGCTGGAGGGGGGAGCTATCGACGTAAACGGGGCGGGATCGCTTATCGCCACAGAAGAGTGTCTTCTCGATCAAGCTGTGCAGACGCGCAATCCAGGTTTCGACAGGGGACAGGTAGAGAAAATGCTCGAAAGTTTTTTAGGGGCCACCAATGTTATATGGCTAGGGAAAGGCATTGAAGGGGACGACACCCACGGTCATGTGGACGATGTGTGCAGGTTCGTAAACGAAAATACCATCGTTCTGGCGCACGAAAAGGATGCGGGCGACGTTAATTACCACGCCTTGCAGGAGAACCGGGAACGGTTAGAAGCGGCTCGTTTGCAAGACGGCTCGAAACCGGAGGTCGTTTTGTTACCTATGCCGGGTCCGTTATATTTTGACGGAGACCGCCTTCCCGCATCCTATGCTAATTTTTATATTCTCAACGATGCGGTTTTAGTTCCGACATTCAACGATCCGAACGATTACAAAGCCCTCGGTATCATGCGTGAGCTTTTTCCCGACCGGGTTGTCTACGGTGTGCATGCCGTGGATCTTGTATTGGGGCTAGGCAGTATCCATTGCCTGACCATGCAGGAGCCTGCGGCTCAAAGCTAAATTTACGAATCGATCTCTTTTCTGACGCTTTTCACGAATTTACCCAGGTCGGCAACGGCCCGCTTCTGGTTCTTTGCGGCGGTAATAACCCTGATCGCCTGGGTGCCGATGATAACGCCGTCGGACATCTTAGACATCGCTTTCGCCTGTTGCGGGTCTGTGACACCAAATCCTGCCAGGACCGGCAGTTTTGTCATCGATTTTAACGTCTTGATGTTTTTGGCGCTCTCTTTTGGCGCCGCTTTCTTGGCGCCTGTTACACCGGTCACGTTGATGTAATAGACGAATCCACTGCTCAACTTTACTATCGCCCGCATCCTTTGCGGTGTGGAGGTAGGCGCCGCCAGCATGATGGTGTCGAGGCCCGCTTTTTTCGCCAGGGGGAGAAACTCATCCGCCTCCTCTATCGGCACGTCCGGGATAATCAACCCATCGACTCCCGCCGATGCGGTATCGGTCATGAACTTTTTTGTTCCGTGATTGATAATCAGAGTCGAGGAGAGCATGAAAACCAGCGGCGCGTCGCACGATTTGCGGATCGTATGAACGGTTTCAATCGATTTTTTAAGTGTCGTCCCTTTTTTTATGGCCCGGTAGAACGATTCGAGAATCACCGGCCCGTCCGCCAACGGATCGGAGAAGGGGATGCCAAGCTCTATAACATCCGCGCCGTTATCGTATGCGGATTTCACCAGATCTAGAGTCCCGGCGAGACTGGGGGCGCCTGCGGTAAGGAATATCACCAGCCCTTTATGGCCTCTGTTAAATGCGTTTGTTATGGCGCTCACTATTCGTCACCTCCGAAAATTTGTTGGGCGACTTCCACATCCTTATCACCGCGTCCAGATAGACATACAGCGATCACATCTTTTTTCGACGCTTTTTTCGCCACTTTCATGGCGTGGGCGATGGCGTGGGCCGACTCGAAGGCGGGAATGACACCTTCGAGTTGAGCGAGGGTCTGAAACGCTTTTAACGCCTCCTTGTCGTTGATGGTCACGTAGCTTGCCCGTTTAGTTTCCTTGTACCAGGAATGCTCGGGACCGACCCCCGGATAGTCGAGTCCGGCGGAGATAGAGTGGGTATCCATCACTTGTCCATTCTTGTCGAGCATGACGTAACTTTTTGAACCGTGAAGCACCCCCACTTTACCTTTGGCAAGGGGAGCGCCGTGCATCCCGGTCGAAAGACCGAGACCGCCAGCCTCCACACCGATCATGCCGACCTCTTCGTCGCCGTGGAAAGCATGAAAAAACCCCATGGCGTTGGAGCCGCCACCGACACAGGCTATCAACGTGTCGGGTAACCGCCCCTCTTTAACCATCATCTGAAACTTCGTCTCTTCGCCGATGATCGCCTGGTATTCCCGTACTATTTTCGGAAACGGATGGGGGCCGACCACTGAGCCTATGATGTAGTGGGTGTCGTTGACCGTAGATATCCAGTCCCGTATCGCTTCTGACGTAGCGTCTTTCAGCGTTTTTGTGCCGCTTTCGACCTTGCGAACCTTTGCGCCGAGCAGTTTCATCCGGAAGACGTTGAGTTTCTGGCGCTCCATATCCTTGGCGCCCATAAAGACCTCGCACTCAAGACCGAACAAAGCCGCCGCAGTGGCTGTGGCGACACCATGTTGTCCGGCGCCAGTCTCCGCGATGACTCTTTTTTTCTTCATGCGCAGGGCCAGCAGAGCCTGACCGATGGTGTTGTTTATCTTGTGGGCGCCGGTATGGTTCAAATCCTCTCGCTTCAGGTAAATTCTTGCGCCTTTGCAATGATCGGAGAGCCGTTTTGCAAAATAGAGGGGCGTTTGTCGGCCTATGTAGGTGGATCGAAGTCGGTCCAGCTCTTTTTTGAACTTTTTATCCTTCGACGCCTTGTTGAATTCGGCTTCCAGCGCTGTCAGGGCTGGCATCAGCGTTTCTATGACGTAACGGCCTCCGAATTGATCGAAATGACCGGACGGATCGGGTTGTGGCATTTTTTCTCCGTATATATGTGCGTTTTGCACACCTTTATAGAATCTTAACCGTAATCGTGTATTAATGAACCGGTCAGACAAGTTTAGTTTGACCATCCTGTAAAGTAAAGAGGCTCCACTGTTTTCGCGGGTGATAATTGGATATACTGTTATCCTTATAAAGAATCGGGGTAAAAGGGACCAAATGTCTTTTACAGTGCAAAAGATAAGTGTAGTCATTCCTTGCTACAATGAGGTGTCCACACTGCGCAAAATTGTCGAAACAGTGGCTAAACAGCCTCTATTCGAAAAATACGAGCTTGAGATTATCGTTATCGACGACCATTCCACAGATGGATCGGACGAGGTAATCGAGGATCTCACGAGACAGTATGGCGATACACTCCGCACCAAACGCCACGACGTCAACATGGGGAAAGGGGCGGCGCTTTCCAGTGGATTCGAGATGACCACAGGGGAGGTAACCATAATCCAGGACGCTGACCTCGAATACGACCCGGCGGAGTATCCCCGCCTGCTCGATCCGATTATTTCGGGGAAGGCGGATGTTGTCTACGGTAGCCGGTTTTCAAGTGGCGACCCGCACAGGGTTCTGCTCTTCTGGCACAGGGTGGCCAACGCCATCCTGACAACCCTGTCGAATATGTTCACCAACCTGAACCTTACCGACATGGAGACCTGCTACAAGGTTTTTGCAACCGATGTGTTGCGCCAGTTCGTAATCGAGGAGAAACGTTTCGGTGTCGAACCTGAGATGACGGCGAAGATATCGAAACTCGATGTCGCCATTTACGAAGTGGGGATCTCCTACTACGGAAGAACCTACGGCGAAGGGAAAAAGATCGGATTCAGGGATGCGGTGAGAGCGGTCTACTGCATTTTTCGCTATAACCTGTTTAATTGAACACCAAACATTAAGAGATTGAGGTAGATATGCCACGAGTTACTCCTAACGATACTTTAGCCATAATCCTGGGGGGTGGAATGGGGAGCAGACTCTATCCACTGACCAAGGACCGGTGCAAACCGGCGGTCCCTCTTGGTGGAAAATACAGGTTGATCGACGTGCCTATAAGTAACTGCATCAACAGCGGCCTTATGCGGATTTACATAGTGACACAGTTCATGAGCGCCTCCTTAAACGAACATATATCCAGATCGTACAGGATGGATGTCTATTCCAAGGGGTTCGTCTCCATACTAGCCGCCTCACAGACCCACGGAGGAGCGCAAGACTGGTTTCAGGGAACCGCCGACGCCGTCCGCAAATGCCTCGCCTCGGCCAATATTCACCAATACAAAAGGGTGGCCATATTAAGCGGGGACCAGCTATACAGGATGAATTACAAAAAAGCCCTTAAAACACATCTCGACAATTCGGCTGACATAACCATAAGCGTTCTGCCGGTTTCACGGGAGAGTGTGGAGGGTTTCGGTGTGATGCGGATAAACGACGACGGCAAAATCACCGAGTTCGCGGAAAAACCGAAAGACCCGGAAGTTATCGAGTCGATGAAAGTCAGCGAAGCGTTCTCGAAAAAACAGGGTATTCAAGGGTCGGGAAAAGAGTGGCTGGCCAGTATGGGAATCTATTTTTTCGAGACGAAAGTTCTTCTCGACATCCTTAAAGACGAGAGCCAGATAGATTTCGGGAAAGATATAATTCCGGCGGCCTTGTCGAAATATAAAACACAGGCCCATATTTTCAACGGGTACTGGGAGGATATCGGAACAATAAAATCGTTCTACGAGGCGAATATCCAGCTTGGCTCTCCTAAACCCGATTTCAATTTTTTCGACGGCGAAAAGCGGACGATCTTTACCCATCAACGGTTCCTTACCGCTTCAAGATTTCTCGGATCCACGATATCCGAGTCGGTAATAAGTGACGGTTGTTTCATAGACTCGGAATCGAGTATTACAAAGTCTGTAATAGGAATCCGCGCGACCATAGGGAAAAGGACCCGAATTGAATCCTCGTACATAATGGGCGCCGATTATTACGAACGCCCTCCAGGAGAGGAGGGAATGCCCCCTTGCGGAATCGGGGACGATGTGGTGGTCAAAAAGGCAATCCTCGACAAGAACGTTTCAGTCGGGAGCGGATCGAAAATCATCAACGTCAAAGGGGTGACCGAGGCCGACGGTGATAACTATTTTATCCGTGACGGCATAGTCATCGTTCCTAAAGGAGCCGTGATACCCGCGGGGACTGTTATCTAAATCAGTGTGATTACGGTTACTTCAGGTGGGCAATTTATCCTGACAGGCGCCATAAGGTAACCTACACCGCGGGTGATATAGGTGTAACGTTTCCCGTCCCGGACCAGCCCCGCCATATATTTTTGTCCAAATTGTGATGGCAGGAACGGCATCCCTATGTGCGGCAATGAAACCTGTCCGCCATGCGTATGCCCGGAGAGGACAAGGTCGATCTTCATCTGATGACGGATGTCGGCGTTGATATCGGGATTGTGGCTTAACAGGATTTTGAACGACTCACGGTCGAGGCCGGAGTAGGCTTTTGTTACTGAGCAGGTCTTTTCCCAATAATCGTCCACCCCCATCAGGACAATTTTTTCATCTCTACGTTTTATTTCGACGTTGTTGTTTCGTAAAACCACTGCTCCGAGGCGACCTTTCATCTGGTCGATTATGGTGTCTACCGCATGGGCTCCGCTCCAGAAATCGTGGTTTCCGAGGGTTGCGTAGATTCCCAAAGGCGCTTTAAGCCTTGAAATGGCTCTTAACATCTCTTCTAACCGTTTCCGGTCGAACTTGCCAATGGAGGTATTAAGGAACTTTGTTTCGCTTGTTATAAAATCTCCGGCAAGAAGTATCAGGTCCGGTTTCTGTTGCATGGTCATGGTGGCGGCTTGTTCAAAAAGCCGGGTATTCGATATTGCTGATGCGTGAAAGTCGCTAAGAAGAGCGATCTTCACTCCGCTAAACGATGCCGGCAGGTCGGGTAGCTCTAACTGAACATTTTTGAGTTCAGGCTCGGTGGTGTTATAGATCCCTTTACCCAGGCTGGCGACCACAAACAGCCGCGCTCCGTTTTTCAGGAAACTTCTTCTGGTAGACAATTTTACCCTGTTGTTAGAATTCGTATCGCATTATACACCGACCTTCTCATATGCCATAATTGTGTTCCCAAAAAACAGTATGAGTAGAGATGATCGATAAAGCAAACACCAGGCCACCCCTTTCCGTAGGGATAATCAACTACAATGGCCGGGAAATAATCGGACAAACCATAAACTCAATACTTGAGAGCGACTATCCGAACCTTGATCTTCTGGTGGTGGACGATTGTTCCACCGACGAGAGCGTAAGTTATGTGAAAGAGCGGTTTCCCAAAGTTCGTATGTTTGTCCAGGATAAGAATGCGGGGCCGAACAGCGCCCGCAACACGGTTCTGCGTGAGTCGAAACATGATCTTGTTTTCGTTACTGATAACGACATAACTCTTGCGCCTGATTGCCTGAAATTACTGGTCGAGGCTATGGAATTGTACCCCTCAACAGGTGTCACCACACCTATGGTTCTCGATTCTGAAATCAGGAACAGGGTCTACTCAAATGGCGCAGAGTTGCACTACGTCTGTTTTGCCATCCTGCCCGACAGGTACCGATACCTGTCAGACGGCTTCGATTCGTCTGTACGAAAAACCGTGTGCGGGTCGGGCGGTATCATGATGGTACGCAAGGATGTGGCCGAAAGTCTCGGCGGCTTCGATGAGGATTTCAATTTCGGGTACGACGACGGGGAGTTCACATTCCGGGTCTCAGCATCGGGGAGAAATGTAGTCCAGGTACCTTCGGCCAGGATATATCACCTCGAAAAAGAGGGGCGAAACCCGGAACGGCTCAGGTACCAGATAAAAGGGAGATGGAACCTTATACTGAAAGCGTACTCCACAAGGTCACTTCTCCTCCTCTCGCCTGCGCTCCTCTTTTTCGAGTTGGCTCAACTGGTATTTTTGACAGTCAAAGGCGCTTTACCTGAATGGTGGCGTGGAATCGGTATGGTTTTTCACGACAGAAAGAGGATTGCTGAAAAGAGGAGAGCGGTACAGGCGGTTAAGGTGAGATCCGATAGTGAGCTACTCATGCCAGGTGAAATCTTCATGTTTCCGACCCGCGTCAAAGGGCCGGTAAAAATCGCGAAACAGGCGCTCGAATTTGCGCTCGATCTATACTGGGAGTTTGTCAAACGACTGTTGAGCGGATAAAAATATCGCCCACCGGGAGGGTGTCGGTGGGCGAGGTTCCTTAAGGTCCGTTTTCCTGTCGATCTGATTGGTCGATACTGCCAAGCCGGATCAGATTTACCTGCTAACGATGGCTTCGACAACCATGACCACGGCGATTGCGATTCCAATAAAACTGACCAATCCGAACATCCTTATCATGGTGATTTTCCGTTCGATATTTATTGAGTCGCTCACTTAGCCGTTTCCTCCCGGTTGTCGTTTGTTCTTCAGGTAACGTCTGAAAAAATGCAATACTCGCGCCATTAATTTGTCGTCCCTGAAGAACCCCTGTTTTCCATGCGGCCTTAATATGAGTTATCGTAACCATGTAGCTCTGAGTTGAAAATCGCCACCTCGTAATGAGAGACGATAAAAGATCCCGGAGGATCTTTCTCAAATTATAACCGCACC
>JAJDBK010000075.1 GCA_029261405.1 Nitrospinaceae bacterium | reverse complement strand
TAAAGTCGGCCATTCCCTTCTTGCTCTGTACCTCCGTGATCGCCGCCGTCAACGTAGTTTTACCATGATCCACGTGACCGATGGTTCCTATGTTCACATGAGGTTTCGACCTGTCGAATTTCTCCTTTGCCATCTTTCTAGATCGCTCCTGTGTAAGAGTTAACTGCGAACAACAATTTCTTCATATCCATATCTTTCGAGGCCATATATGGAGCCCACGATGGGAATTGAACCCATGACCTCACCCTTACCAAGGGTGCGCTCTACCCCTGAGCTACGCGGGCAACAATACAACCTTGGAGCGGGCGACGAGATTCGAACTCGCGACCCTCAGCTTGGAAGGCTGATGCTCTACCAACTGAGCTACACCCGCTGTATTTACAATTTAAAATCAAAAACCACCATATGGTGGGGAGGGGAGGAGTCGAACCTCCGAAGGCTATGCCGGCAGATTTACAGTCTGCTCCCTTTGACCACTCGGGAACCTCCCCCCGATCATCAACCGGGTCCGCATATACGGTCCCGACCTATACTCTCTTATCCTGCAACCTTATGGTGTCAAGCGCTATAATCCACGCCCGGCGCTTCATTGCGCACGATCTTTTTTCCCTGCGTAGCTGGAGCCGACGGAGGGATTCGAACCCACGACCTGCTGATTACAAATCAGCCGCTCTAGCCAACTGAGCTACGTCGGCCGGGCGCAACTATACGCCACGAAAAACGGAAATTCTACCTATTGACAACTTCGATGTCAACCGTATAGTTGAGTTACCTTGAAATTTCCGATTCCGACCACCGGGAGGTCGCAGAGTGAGACTTTCTTACGAAACGGAAGATACCGGCGCCGGAGCGGATATTCCCGCTTCCTTCGGGAGGACCGGTGGAGCTTTCCTACCACAACCTGTCAAACCGATTATAACTAGTAATATCAGGACTGGAGCCATCATTTTCACTAATTTATTCACCATTTTTTCATCTCCTTTTCCATCTCCTTGATGCGAGCTGATATCGACTGACGGGAGGTTCCACCGACCGATTTTTTTCCGTCCGCCGAACTTTCCGGGGTCAGGTCTCCAACACCGATCCTGGCTAATTTCGGGTCCATCCCCTTAAGCTCCGCATCGGTAAGGTCGGTAAAGGTTATCCCACGATCCTCACAATGACGCACCAGTCGGCCAACTATCTCGTGCGCTGACCGAAACGGAACAGAGAGCATTACAAGCCGGTCGGCGACATCTACCGCAGTCATAAAACCTTGTTCCGACCTTTTGGCAAGCCTCTCTTTATCAACCCTCAACGCTCCGAGCATATCTGCGGACAACGTCAAGATGCTCACCAGTTGGTCGTGAGCGTCGAACAGAGGCTCCTTATCCTCCTGCATATCCTTGTTGTACGCCAGTGGCAATCCCTTGAGCAGGGTCAGCAGTGAGATCAGGTGTCCATTAAAACGACCGGTCTTGCCACGAATCAGCTCCGGCACATCCGGGTTCTTCTTCTGCGGCATGATAGAAGAGCCGGTGCAAAAAGCGTCAGGAAGCTCCATCGCCGAAAATTCGGAACTTGTAAATATCACAAGCTCCTCTGCAAGCCTCGACAAGTGGGTTGCGGTCATACTGCAACAGAAAAGAAACTCCACCGCAAAATCACGGTCGGCGACAGCGTCAAGGCTGTTTCTGGAAACTGCGGAAAAGCCGAGTTGGCTTGCGACCCATTCCCGATCTATGGGAAAATTCGTGCCCGCCAGAGCCGCCGATCCGAGCGGCATGACATCAGTTCGTTTATAACTGTCGAGAAAACGCGATACGTCCCGGTCGAACATTTCATAATAAGCCAGAAACCAGTGGGCGAGCCTGATCGGCTGGGCCGGCTGAAGATGGGTGTACGAAGGGGATAGCGTATCGATATGCTTTTTCGCCTGTTTGTAAAAAACCTGTTGCAGGTTTCTTATCAGCCCCGTTATCTCAAGGGTGGCCTCTTTTACATACATACGGAAATCTGTGGCGACCTGATCGTTGCGTGATCTTGCCGTGTGCAGTTTTCCCGCCACAGCCCCGATAATTTCGGTCAGACGCCGCTCCACCGCCATATGGATATCCTCGTCCCGGTCGTGAAACCCGAAAGCGCCGCAGGTTATCTCCCGCTCGACCTCTTTTAATCCACGGACAATAGCCGTCGATTCCTTATTGAGAATTATCTTCTGACGGGCCAGCATCTTCACATGAGCGATGGAACCTTTGATGTCGCTCCTGTAGAGTCTTTTGTCAACGCTTAAACTTGCGTTGAACCGTTCAACCAGTGGATGGGTCGGTTCGGTGAACCTTCCTGACCAAGCCTTTTTTCCTGTCATATCCGCAAAACCTGTAAGAGTGAAATGGAATCTGCAATAATACAGGATAATCTTAACTTGCATTACAATAAAACCGATGGAAACAGTAAGAGCGAAAGCATTAGTAACCGGCATGGTGCAGGGCGTTTTCTACAGGGCTTCCACCATAGAAACCGCATACAGCATAGGTGGCCTTACAGGATGGGTCAGGAACACGCATGATGGTCGGGTGGAGGTAGTCTGTGAAGGGTTCAGGTCGAAGGTCACTCGCCTTGTCGAATGGCTACACAAAGGCCCACCATCGGCCAGGGTGACAAACGTCGATATCGCCTGGGAACCGGCCACCAACGAGTTTAGTGACTTCAGAGTCAAGTACGATTAAAACCGCAAAACTGATTCACATCAACACCTGGGATGTCGCCCTCGGTGGCGGCATGGCCCGCATGGACCTTAACTTCTGCAATCACCTCGACCGCTCCATCGTCGATCCGGTATTCGTCGCCACCATGGAGAAACCTCCCGCTGACAGACCTGTTGAAGATGTGCCTTATATCTACTACAGGAAGGAAAGAGCGGTTCGACCAGTTATTCAAACTGTTCCGAAACGCCGATATCGTCCAGTATTACGGCGGTTTCTCACCCCTTGTATGCGAGACAGCCCGGCTGGCGGAGGTTCCTGTTTTAGTGGAGCTGATGCACAACCGGAACGGGGCTGTGTATTCGATTACATCGACGCCACAGTATGTGTATCAAGGAGAGTAAAGGATATTCAGCCACACCCGGAAAAGACCCGTGTCATATATAACGGTATCGATCCAGCCAGATTTCCTTTCACTCAAAGAACAGGCAAGGAGGGGAAATTCGTAATTTTACAGGTGAGCGACAGGGTCAAACCCAAAATACACCTCGACGAAATGGCAGACGAGATATTGGTCATCGACCCGCGAATTGAACTTCGGTTAGCCGGTTTCGGACAGACACTTCCATCTACTGACCGGGTAAAATATCTTGGTGTGGTGGAGGATATCGCTCCCCTCTACGGATCCGCGGATATGATTTTTCAGTTTTCACGAATCGAAGCGTTCGGGCTTACCGTGGCCGAAGCCATGGCCACAGGGTGTGTCCCCTTAGTCTCCGACGGGCAGGGGGTCCATCGGAGATCGTAACCAAGCTACGTGGACGGTTTCACGGCGCCTGCGGATAACCGTGGAGAGATTCTGGACATTATCAGAAAAGCTGTGGGGTCCAGAGGGCGCAAAGAGTGGAATGAAATGCGAACTTTGGCCCGTAAAAAAATCCTCGACAAGTTTACCGTCGAGCGTTGTGTGCGGGAGCATGAGTCGCTCTACCGCAAATTCACAGAGCAAAAGGGCCCTCGGAGAGATGCGGGGCCGTTAACCGCAATAGCGTCTCCAGAGATCGAAATCGGTGAATCTATCAGCCTTGCCACTGATAACATGCGGGATACAGCGGCTATATATATCAAACGACTTGCGGTTAACAACGGAGCGATAAAAACTCCACTTCCGGGATGGGCCGCAGGCAGGCTTGCCGAAAAAGCGACAATAGGAGGTCGCGCCGATCTGGCCCATTCACTCTACAGAAAACTTTTCGAGTCTGGCGCCGAAGAGACAGGCTGGATGAAAAAGTGGATCGAAATTCACCCGGAAGGACCGGAGCGGGAAGCGCTGGCGATGAGACTGCTTAAGCTATACCCGGACGATCCGCAGATCGTGATGACCGCAGTGGAGGAATCATTAAAAGCGGGGAACATATCGGACGCCTTCACAACCATACAGGAAGGTCTGCGTGTCAGCCCCGATTCGACAGAACTTCTGGAGGTTAACGCCCTTCTGGCAAGCAGATTCAACCCAGGTAACCGGTAGTTACTTCTGTACCAGAAACTCCACACGGCGGTTTTTCGCCCTGTTCTCCTTGCTGTCGTTCGGGCCGATAGGTCGCATTTCGGCGTAACCGACAGCCGATATTCTGGAAGGAAGAACCCCTTTTGATATCAGATATCTTGCCACAACCGTGGCGCGAAGAGCCGACAGATCCCAGTTCGACCTTATACGAGCGGTTTTCATCGGGATATTATCGGTATGCCCCTCCACGATGACAGGCAGTCTCGATTTTTTAAGCGCTTTTGCCAATAGTTTTAAAAACGGGACCGCCTTTGGCATTATCTTTACGGCGCCGGACGCAAATATGGCTTCACCTTTCACCCTGATACGGACACTTCCGTCCCCCTTTTTGACCTCCGCATTCTCTTTCATTTCGGCGTCGTTAACCGCTTTTGTGACGGAGGAGGTGACCTCCTCTATTTGCTGGATAGCCTTAGCCTCTTCTTCTTTCTCCTTCTCCTCCTTCTCCTCTTTCTGTTTTGCCGGATTTCCGGTCAAGGCCGCCTGATAGGATCCTTCTCGGAATTTATCGGCGCCGAAGGCGTTCTTGACAGAACCTAACATCTCACGGAACTTGACAACGTCCTGGTTGGAGAAAGATATGAGGAGAACGAAGAATGTGAGCATCAGGGTCGAGAGATCGGCGAATGTGACGATCCAGGCGGGAACCTCCCCTCCGCCGTCTCTGGTTCGGAGTTTTCTTTCCACTGCCAATACGGTTATTCGACCCTCAGGCTCGGCGACAGGAATGCGTTGAGCTTCCCCTTGAGCACGTTCGGGTTCTCTTTTTTTGCAACAGAAATAATACCCTCGATTATCAATTCCTTGACCGTTGTCTCCTCCTTGCTTCTGATAGTCAGCTTTTTCGCCACAGGAATGAAGAACAGATTAGCGGCCAGCGCTCCGTAAAGTGTAGTGATAAGGGCTATGGCCATTGAGGGACCGATAGCCGAGGGGTCTGATAAGGTTTTGAGCATCTGCACAAGACCTACGAGTGTACCGATCATGCCGAAAGCGGGCGCCAACGATCCTATCTGATCGAAGATCTCCGCGCCGTCCGCGTGTCTGTTCTGGATGGCGGTAACCTCTGTCTCCATCATCAATCGCAAGTTGTTCTGATCGGTGCCATCAACAAGAAGAGAGACTCCCTTGGCCATGAATTCATCCTCTATGACCTGTTTTTCCAAGGCCAGTAAACCATCTTTCCGGGCCACGGTGGCAAGTTCGGAGAGCTTTGATATGACATCCTGAACCGATTCGGGTTTGTGAATGAACGCCTTGATCGCGGTTTTAAAACTCGCCATTACATTTGCCATAGGAAACATGACAAGCGTACCTGCAAATGTCCCCCCCCCTACCACGAGCGCGCTAGGCGCATCTATGAAGGAGCCGATTCCTCCCGCTCCTGTGGCCATGGCGGCGCCTATTAGGCCGAAACCGGATATCAGGCCGAGAATTGTAGCTAAATCCATATATTAAATAGCGCTTTGATTTGTTTAATTCCACCCCATGAAGATGGGGACACAGATCTCATGGTCCTCCATTCTGCCCTTTGGACTCCACTTTTTCAAGAGTTAATATAGGGTGTGTAACGAGTCTCAGAAAATGATATACCGTATACAAGGGTGGTATTATATTTATGTTTCGATTCCGGGAATAGGCGAATATGGGCGAACTGAAGGTTCTTGGCTCCGGGACGAGTTCCGGTGTTCCGGTTATCGGTTGTCGTTGCGATGTATGCCGATCAACCGATCCGAAAGATAAAAGGACCAGAAGCTCGGTATGGATTCGCGAGAATAACCTGAGCCTGCTTATAGATACATGCTCGGACTTGCGAGCCCAGGCGCTCCTGGCCAAAATAGACCGGGTTGACGCCGTTTTTTTCACTCATCACCACGCCGATCATGTTAACGGGCTCGACGACCTGAGGATTTTTAACCATATCCAGCGGACGGTCATCCCCTGTTACGCTTCGACCAGGACTACAAAGGAAATTGTCCGGATGTTCCCTTATATATTCGATGGTCTTAAGCCGGAAGGGGGGGGGAAACCCAGGCTCGATATGAAAATCCTCGATGGACCGGTAGATTTACATGGAGTCACCGTCATTCCGGTTCCCGTAATGCACGGGAAAGAGTCGGTCAACGGGTTCAGGATCAACAATACCGCTTATGTGACCGACTGTTCATTTATTTCTGACGAATCGGCGAGATTGCTTGAACAGCTCGACACCCTTATTCTCGGAACACTCGGTTTAAAAAGCCACCCTACTCACTTCACACTCAAGGAAGCGTTAGCCGAGATAGAGCGGCTGAAACCGAAACGGGCGTTTCTGACTCACCTCGATCACAGCCTGGGACACGAGGCCACATCTTCAATCCTTCCGGACAACGTAAAGATGGCGTGGGACGGTCTTGAGATTGAAATTTAAGCCGACAATTCATTTCATTCAATACAATAGTCACCATGCGGTTTCCTGATGTTTTACCGGCGCAAAAGAGCGTTGTCGAGAATGCTACATTAGGGAAACAGTGTTATAATCCTGATTAACAGGGACTTGCATTATATCAAGGATAAAATGGAATGATTTTTTCCCGGCTTGTCGTAGTCACACTACTGGTTTCAGGTATTCTGTCGTTGGCCTCCTGCGGATCGGACGGTAACACTACCGTCGTATCGAATGGCTCCGGGGTCGGAGACTCATCCACAGCGAACGTTAACCTGGTATGGCCCGAAGGGTACGAATATGACCACGCAACCCATGCCCTTCACGGTGTTGCTGGACAATCCGGCTTTTCCGTCCCCTCATACGTCACAAAAGTAACAATCACCATCACAGGCGATGGTATGGACCCCATGCTTCTTTCAGTACCGCTCGACACCATGTCTGTCGAGTTTGCAGTGTCGCCGGGTGATCGCACCTTCACTATCGTTGTGGAAACCGATATCGGCCTGACCTTCACCGACTCCGTGACGCTATACCTCAGCGCAGGGGGTATAGGTGATCTTAATTTCTCTCTGGAAATAAACGCGCCACCAACCATAAATTCCCTTACGGTATCGAATGCGACTCCGGCCAAAGCAGAGACGGTGACCGTGACCGCCTCCGTATCCGACCCGGACCCGGACGATACGATCACATATTCATGGAACGGTGGTGGAGGAAACATCTCGGGGTCAGGCGCATCCGTCGGGTTCTATTCCTCAACTGGAGGAGTCAAGACTGTTACGTTGACGGCGAACGATGGTCATGGCGGTGTCACAACCGGAAGTGTGACCGTCACAATAGCGAACCTGGCGCCGGTTATTACATCCGTATCAGTAAGCAATCAAACCCCCGCAAAGGGGGATGTCGTAACCGCGTCATGTAGCGCCTACGACCCGGACGGAGACGCAATATCGTACTCCTGGTCAGATGGTCTCGGTTTTACAGGCTCCGGCTCTTCGATTTCGTACATGACCACAACCACAGGCGAGATAACGCTGACCTGCGCTGTAGACGACGGTGACGGAGGTCACACTTCCGCCGGAGTGTCGCTTAACGGAAGTGGATCGGCCACATCCCCGCCAACCGATGTTTCCGCAACGGCTGGCAATAACAAAATAACCGTGACATGGGGAGCAGTGACAGGCGCCACATCGTACAACATATACTGGAACAACACCGGTTCGGCATCGACTTCCGACAATAAAATAAGTGGTGTGTCATCCCCTTACGATCACACAGGTCTCATAAACGGCAAGACCTACTATTATGTGGTGACATCGGTAAACGGTGGCTCGGAGAGTTCTCTTTCGTCCGAAGTCTCGGCAACTCCACAATCGGTAACACTCACTCCGCCCGCCACAATTACAGTAAGTCCGGATGACGGGCAGACAACCATAACCTTTACAGCGGTGACAGGCGCCACATCGTACAACATCTACTGGGACACCCAGGCGGGTGTGACTACGGCAAGAAACGGCAGAAGTTCGGCGAGGGTCGGAAACCTGATCTCAGGCGCCACATCACCCTATACCCACACCGGCCTTACCAATGGAACTACCTACTACTACATTATTACCTCAGCTAACGGAAACCAGGAGAGCGCCCCGTCGGCGGAGTATTCCATGGCCCCGTCAGCCGGTATTCCGACTGCTCCCGTTAACGTAACGGTCACCGCCACTGACGGCGTGATGACCCTCACATGGGACGCTGTTACAGGCGCCACGTCGTACAACATCTACTGGAAAACAGGTGGAGCGGGGGTTACTACAGCCAATTCGCAGATAACCGGCGCAACCTCCCCATACGCCCATACCGGTCGGTCGAACGGAAATACCTACTACTACATCGTTACCGCCGTCAACTCTTCAGGAGAGAGCGGCCCCTCCTCTGAGGTGTCGGCTCTCTATGCGCCTCCCTCCGCTCCGAAGCCTGACGCTCCGAATGGTATTACCGCCACGAGCGGAAATAACCTGATAGTTATTGGCTGGAACCCTGTTGTGAACGCCTTGTGGTACAACATCTACTGGTCTCTAACCTCCCCTGTAACAGTTGTAAACGGAACCAAAATAACCGACGCGGTTTCAGGTTACAACCACACGCCCCTGACCAACGGAACAAAATACTATTACGCTGTTTCAACGGTTGACGCCACAGGGGAGAGCGCATTATCGACGGAAGTCTCCGCTACGCCCCTTGCGGCGCCGACAATGAATACACCTGAACCTGTCAACCAGCAGATAGCCCTTAACTGGAGCGCTGTTTCAGGGGCGACGTCATATAACCTCTACTGGTCACTTAACACCGTTTCAAAAGCTAACGGCACTCCAATCCCAGTCACTGGCACGAATTACACCCACACCAACCTTACCAATGACACCCTCTACCACTATGTGGTTACGGCCGTCGCCGGAACGTCCGAAAGCGCCGATTCCAACGAAGTGACCGCAACTCCGGTTAACAATTGGGTCAGGCAGTCCAACAAAACCTTGACAGATATCGGCTATAGCGTGGATACCGATTCGGCGGGAAACGCTTATATAGCGGGATATTTAAGCATAGCTGGCGCAGGCGTAATCACAAACGCCGTGGTGATGAAATACGACGTTCTTGGGAACCTGAAATGGGAAACACAACTGGCGACGACGGCCAACGACCAGGGATTGAGTATCGCGGTTGATGGCGGTGGAAATGTTTACGTCGCCGGATCGACCACAGGCGCATTTCCGACGCCAAACGCCAACGCTGGCGGGACAGACGCATTTGTGGCCAAGCTCGATACCAACGGTGTCCAGCAATGGGTGACCCAGTTTGGCTCTGCGGGAGCTGATACCGCCAATGGGGTAGCTGTTGACGCAAGCGGGAATGTCTTCGTCGTCGGCCAAACCAGCGGCAACCTGTACGGCACAGCCGCAGGCGCCAACGCCGATTATTTCCTTGCCAAATTCAGCAATGCCACTGGAACGCGGATTGGCGCGGGAGTGCAGTATGGAACCATTAATGAAAACATAATAGCCTACGAAGTATCTGTTGACGCTACAGGCAATGTCTTCTTTGTCGGCAGTATCGATACCGCCGGACTGATAGCGAGCAACACTGCCTCAACATGCAATTTATCCGGAGTTGGCGCCGCTCCACCCACGTTCGCCAACCATCCAACAAACTCGTGCGGAGGAACTGATTTCTTCATAGGTAATTTCACCAATACACTTACACAGACATGGATTTATCAGTATGGGTCCCTCGGTAACGAGGAGGCGGTGGACATTGATATAGACACGGCTGGCAACCTGTATATAAGCGGTCACACTACAGGAAGCATGGCAGTAACGAACACTGGCCTTGAGGACGCTTTCTTCGCCAAAATCAGTAACAACGGCCAGACAATAGCGTGGTGGAAGCAACTGACAACGACTAGTAACGATTTCGCATACGGCATAGGGGTGGACGGTTCAGGTAACAGCTACATAGCCGGTGAAACCGGAGGCGCACTCGCCGCCGGGGGCAGTACCCCTATCGACGCGTTCATAACCAAATACGATACAAACGGAAACCAACAGTGGATCGATCAGTTCGGGACCATGTTAAACGACTACGCAAGAGATATCGCTCCAGACCCCGTTACCGCCGGAAAGACATTCACAGTCGGCGACACATTTGGACATTTGCAAGGTACAAATCCAGACGCAAACACCGATATTTTCATCAAATACAGATAAGACTCGATATGCGGATTACAACAGTTTTTATTACGACATTGATAGCGCTCCTATGCGCTGGGGTATCGGCGGATCAGGCTCACGCCGCCAATACGCCAATAGTCGCCACAGCTACTTTCGTAAAGGGAAAGGTCGATCTGATCTCCGTACGTGAGAAAAGAAAACTTGCGGTAAAAACTGGACGAAAGTTCACGGCAGGTGACCGGATAATAACGTCGCGCAACGGAGTGGTGGAAGTTACTTTCGACAATAACAACGTCATCAGGCTCGATAACTCCGCCGATCTTGTCATACGCTCTCTGCACAGGAATGAGAGGGGCTCCACGTTCTCCATATTCAACATGGCTTTCGGGCGAGTAAAATCGCTCGTCTCCCGGCTTTTTTCCGACGAATCAAAATTCGAGTACCAGACCAAAGCCGCCATAGCCGGGGTCGCAGGCACTCCACCATTCGTTCTGGATGTTACCGAAGATTCGACAAGCGTTGATCTTCTGGGTAGAAAAGGGGATAAAGGTTCAATATACGTCTCAGGGTTTGACAAAAAGAAAACCAAAGTAACCTTGCTACCAGGATTTCGCACCATAGTACAAAGCAACCAACCACCCATGAAACCGTTCAGAATTGATGGCGCCAGGTTCAATGAGCTTAACAACCTGAAAACAAAGTCCGGTTCTGAGGAAACACCACCTCCCTCGACTCCATCGCCCGGCGCGAATATCCTTATCAACAGTATAGCCGGTAAAATTTCGGTACCGCGAACACCACGTGAGAACATATCTCCCGGTTTGGAAGAACTTGAAAACCATTACGATCAAGGAAGCGGGTTATTGCCAAACGATCCCCGTGAATCGCGTAAACCGTTCCCCGGCCTTTACCGTGGCAAAGCGACGGTGACGCTGAAATAAACTTATGAAAACATTCAAACAGATTATTGCGGTTATCGCGTTATTATGCGTTTGGGGGACAGAATCAACCGCCGGAACAGATCGTCCATGGCTCCTCTCATTGAACGCCAACCACGGCTCCTTCTCGACCAACGACATAGACAACAGCGGAACCCAAACGATCACCTACGCGCAACTAGCCTACGACAGCGACAACTGGGGGGTGGCTGTTACCGGCTCCTACTCCAACACATCCTACACAACAGAAAGGGCTGAAGGCGATTTTAACGTCTCAACCCTGACAGATACCGCCATTTCAACATACTATGTCAGGAAAATTGGGGGGATCTCACTTCGCGCAGGAATAGACGCAGGCATACCCACTGGCAAAAGCTCGTTTTCGTCGCAGGAGTTGACAAGGTTTATCGGCGACGAAATCTATGAGGACCTCACTCTTGTAAACAGCTACGGCGCCGGTTTTTCCGTTCGCCCTCACGCGCAACTCACATACGAGGCGGGCGAGGTAACATGGGGATTGGGCGTCAAGTATGAAAACCACGGCTCCTACGACACCACCACCGATCTTGAAGACGACAAATTCGATCCCGGCGACAGTGTTACAGCGGTTGTAAGCGCTATAACCAAGGTGTTCGATGAGGATTTTCTAATGCTATCGCTGGCCTACACCACCTTCGGTAAAGACAGGTTTAATGATCAGGATGTCTTCAGAAATGGGGACATCAGGTCGCTGGAAGCCCGGTACATCAGGCAGTGGTCTGAAAAGACAAGGAGTAACATAGGTATCGACATAAATCAGGGAGATGCAAACGAAGCGGTGGTTACCGGGGATATACTTCAGAGCCAGACGGGAAACTCCAATGGAAACCAGATCGAAGTGTTCTTCGACACTGCATATGAATTTAGCCAACGCTACACCTTTACGGGGGTAATCGGGTATAAGAACGTAGCGGCCAACGGATTTCCAGAAGGGGACGATCTTCATGACGCGGGGCGTAGCGTAGCCTATCTGGAGCCGGGAGTTGTGATAAGTCTGAAAGAGAATGTCTACTGCTCCGCCAAACTTCGCTACGCCAACATCAAAGATAAAAAAGACAGCTTTTCATCACAAGACGCATCCTACTCAGTTATTAACGCCGACCTTGGAGTGGTCTTTACGTTCTAGTATCAAAGAGCCATCGCCAGCGACAATGCCAGAAAATTCGCCCCGGCGACCGCTAATAATCCCATAATCATTCCGATCACAAAAAGGCTATCGAGTATTCTTTTGATATTTTCTTCCATGACGTGTCTCCATATTTAGTCGCCCCTGAAAAAGCAGAAATAGCCCTATAAACGTTGGTTATTCTCAACTTGAGCAGTGTATAATATTGCCATGTAATCACCAATACCTCTCAAAACCTGGAGATTATTCATTGAAATCCAAACCTGAATCTGACC
>JAJDBK010000074.1 GCA_029261405.1 Nitrospinaceae bacterium | reverse complement strand
AAGGGTCACCAAGCTTGTCTAACTTCTCGTATCGGTCGGAAAGATCGAAAATACCAGGTTGAATCATGGCAAACGCTCCAGCGTGTTTATGCTGACGGTATATTCCCATTTATCCGACTATAAATGGGAATATTTAGAGGTCCCCTTAGGTTAAAACACACAGGGTCTTACCGAAGTTCTCCTCCAATTAAACCCTTCAGGATATTCACCAAATCATGCATGTGCAATGGTTTTGCTACAAAAGCGTCCGGTGTATCGCCCTTGAATCGTGACGCTATATCCTCTACGGAGTATCCGCTTGCCATAACTATTGGCACATCATCTCTTATTTCCCTTAATCGTCTCATGCATTCAATGCCATTCATGTGGGGCATAGTGAAATCGACAATAACACACACTATCTTGTCGATGTTCTCACGAAATATTGCTTGCGCACGCTCACCGTCATCTACAGTTATAACGGTAAACCCATATTTTTCCAGCATTTTTGTTACGATTTTAAGGACTGGTTTCTCATCGTCGATAAGTAATATGGTCCCTGTCCCACGCCATTTGTGAGGTTGATCCAGGTCACGGGCCGCTTCAATTTGCGCCTCCTTGTTTGTAGCTGGAAACGAAACTGTGAATGTTGTGCCATCCCCGGGTTTGCTATCAACACTGATACACCCGTTGTGCCCGTGTACGATACCCAGCACGGCCGACATTCCAAGCCCTCGTCCACTGAACTTTGTTGAGAAAAACGGGTCGAACAGTCGCTCAAGTGTCTCTTCGTTCATCCCGATTCCACTATCGACGACTTTAATATATACATATTCTCCCGATGGGGGTTCTGTCGGCATAAGCCCCTGACCATCACTCTCCGGGGCCATAGTGATTCCGGAAACTACCGTCACAACGCCATTTCCGTCGCCAATAGCTTCTGCGGCGTTGGTGATCAAATTCATGACCACCTGTTGGATCTGAGCCACGTCCGCTTCTATAGCGGGAATGTTCTTATCCAGTTTGAATTCCATCGTGACCTGCCTGGATATTGACGATTCGAGCAGTTTCGATATATCCATTATTACTTCGTTCAGGTTAATGGTTCTCACATCGAATTTGCCTTTGCCAGAGTATGCGAGCATCTGTTGGGCCAGGATGACTGCGCGTTTTGAGGCGGTTTCGATATCAACCAGCTTCTCCCTGAGAGGTGAGTCGTCCGGCAACTCCATAAGCATAAGGCCGGTGTTACCCAGAACGCTTGTCAGGATATTGTTGAAATCGTGCGCAATTCCACCTGCCAGCACACCCAGGCTTTCAAGCCGCTGAACGTGCCTTACCTCCTTTTCAAGAATTAACCGTTCTTTTTCGATATTTATTAACTCAGTGATATCACTAACCGTGGTCAGGATTTCAGAAACACCCTTTTCGTTCTTCCTTGTAGCGACGCTCTCAAGCCTTGCGTCAAATATACTTCCGTCTTTCTTTTCCAGCTTAAGCTCGCAGGTTTCGGTATTTCCGTTTTTCCTGACCTTGTTAATATGAAGGTGGAACGTATCACCATCGTCGGGACCGTAGAATTTAAAATGCTTGCCGAGCAAGATTTCCCTATCCATACCAAGCATTCTCGCTCCGGGCAGGTTCACCTGGGAGATCTTATTATTATTATCGATTGAAAAATAACCTACAGGCGCAAAATCGTACAGATCGGAATACATCCGGCGCGATTCATCCAGGTAGATCTGGGTTTTGAGGAGTTCGTCGTTCTGCATCTCAAGCTCGACCTGGTGAATGTGCAACTCGTTAACGAGGCGCTGGAGGTCAGCCGACGGTACACTGCTCATAGCTCGAGGCCCAGCCGCAATGATCGCCTCTGCACGACGGCGCAGATTCTCAATATAGTCAGGGTCGCGGGCATTCGTTTTCATTGCTTTGCTCTTTGATAACAACAGGCCTGGCCATGCCATCAGTAAACATCCGGTCTATTTCATCAGGGGGGACTGGCGGACTGAAATAAAAACCCTGTATTTCATCACACCCTGTTGATCGAAGAAATTCCAACTGTTCATCGGTCTCCACTCCTTCGGCGACCACTTTAAGTTTCAGATTCTGCGCCATGGATATAATGGTCGTGGTCATTGCTGTATCACCAGGATCGGTTGGTATATTAACGATAAACAAGCGGTCGATCTTAAGTTCATCGAGAGGAAACTTCCGCACATGGCTCAAGGAGGAATAGCCTGTGCCGAAATCGTCCAGCGAGATTTTTACCCCTAATGTCTTCAGCTCACGCAGAATAGTGAGAGCCATATCCATCTCTTTCATGATGGCGCTCTCTGTCACTTCGAGGCAGAGGCTCTCCGGAGCAAGACCGGTTTCCTCCAGAGCCGACCGCACCATATCCAGTAAACCTCCTTCATCAAGCTGGCGGGCGGCAATGTTCACCGATACCGAGAGGTCTTTATGGCCTTTATCCTGCCATGCTTTTAACTGTCTACATGCGGATCGCATAACATATGCGCCTATTTCCACGATCAGGCCCGTCTCCTCCGCCAACGGGATAAAGGCGGCTGGGGATATGAGAGACCCGTCCGACCTCCACCGGACAAGAGCTTCCAGACTTGTTATACGACCCTTGGAGAGGCTGACCTTCGGTTGGTAATAAACGATAAACTCGTTTTTATCCAGCGCCTCGCGCATCCTTCGTTCCATAGCGAAACGTCTGGTAGCTTCTTCATTCATCGATTTTGTAAAGAAGCTGTAGTTGTTTTTGTTCAGGTTTTTTACATTATACATAGCCATATCAGCGTTCTTGACAAGCTGTTCGTCTGTCTCTCCATCGGTTGGATATATAGCAATACCGATGCTGACTGTCGCCTCGAAAGCCTGGCCCCTATACAGAAAAGATTCGGAAAAAGATTCAATAATCTTCTCCGCAATAGAGACCACACTCTGAGCGTTACTGATATTTTCCGCAATAATGAGAAACTCGTCTCCGGCGTATCGGGACACAGTATCCGTTTCGCGAACGCAGGTTGTAAGCCGCATCCCCACACCCTTTATCAGAAGGTCGCCCGCTGAATGTCCGAAGTTATCGTTTACCTTTTTAAAATCATCTATATCCACGAATAACAGGGCGAAGCGCTGGTTGTCACGACTGTTCCTTGCGATAGCTCCCTTAAGACGGTCAATAAATAATGCTCGGTTCGGTAATCCGGTCAATAAGTCGTGATATGCGTGATATTGGACATCTTCTTCGCTTTTTTTTAGTCCGGTAATGTCCTGGAAGACGCTTCCATACTGGATTGTTTTTCCGGTCGAATCTTTTATGGCGTTGATACTTTGCCGGATAATATATAGTTCACCATTTTTGTGTCTGTTCCAGAGTTCCCCTTTCCACTCTCCGTTTTCTCTCAAAGCTCTCCACATATTAGCGTAAAAAGCTTTATCATGCTGGTCAGACCTTAACATTCCCGGATTACGGCCAATCACTTCTTCCCTGTTATATCCTGTAATTTTACTGAACGAAGGGTTTACATATTGGATCAGACCCTCGCAACTGGTCACGATGACCCCTTCGGAGGCGTTTTCAAATACCATGGCGGAGAGTTTAAGTTTCTCTTCAGCGGAAGTACGCTCGTTAATTTCCCTGTTCAGCGAGGTAATGGCCTGTTCCAGTTTCAGTGTGCGCTGTTTTACACGTTCCTCCAGCTCCTCGTTCACCTTATGCAACAGTTTGCTTAAGGAGGAGAGCTGTTCCTCCCTGAGTTTTGCTTCGGTTA
>JAJDBK010000073.1 GCA_029261405.1 Nitrospinaceae bacterium | reverse complement strand
GTCAGATTCAGGTTTGGATTTCAATGAATAATCTCCAGGTTTTGAGAGGTATTGGTGATTACATGGCAATATTATACACTGCTCAAGTTGAGAATAACCAACGTTTATAGGGCTATTTCTGCTTTTTCAGGGGCGACTATTTAAGGAAAATATCCATTTTCCTCTTTTCACTTCTTATTGTAACTTCTTCTTTTATCGCTCCGGCCCATGCGGGGTTTAGCTGGGGTACGCCGGTAATTATCAGTGATAAATCTGGTGACGCAGGCTCTCCACGGTTGCCATGGATTCCAATGGTAACGCCATCGTGGTATGGAGCCAATATGACGGCGCTGTCTACAACGTCTGGGCGGCGTATGGTCAATATACACCTGCCCACCGGGCGCGTGTGGGACCAACCTGAATAACGATTTTGACGGTGACCTTTTAAAGATCAGGGATCGCAAATGTGCCAGGTATGTCCTGGCGTATAGCGGAGACAGGTTTTTTTAATAGCGACTGCACCAGTGACATCATGTGGAAAAATGTAAATACGGGCGGCTACGGAATCTGGTATATGAACGGTTTTGATTTCACCACAAAAGCCGTGAACCTGGAGTGACACCTGGCCTGGATGCCGGACTCCTCCATACTATGGATTCTGCGGAAGATTATCCTGTAATGTCGATTTTCGTTCCGGTCCCATCGACCATTCCCTGGATGAAACCTGAAACGTTCTGTGAAGCCGCCTGCACTACGTTGTCGTCATTCAGGTATCTGCCATCGGAGTAGAGTCCCACCCCCGGAACGCCGATATCGGCGGAGCCTTCGCTGACTTTACTTTTGATGGCTTCCCCGGTCGCCGCAACCTGTGTCGTGGACTTCTCTATGGCGGAGTCGCGGGATGTAACCCTTTCAATGGAGAAAGTATCTAGTCGTCCAACAGCCATCGCTTCTTTCCCGGGTGGTTAAAATAGTAGATCCTAACTATAGGCTCCTTTATCTCGGTTTGAAACCTTTATATGAAATTCCCTTTTCCCTTGACACTGAAGCCCTAAGTAAATAGTATCATCCCCTTGTTTTATGGAAGTCATGGGCCGGTAGCTCAGTCGGCAGAGCAACTGCCTTTTAAGCAGTGGGTCGAAGGTTCGAATCCTTCCCGGCTCACCAGATTCCCATTTAACAAATGCGCAAGGGTTTCTGAGGTATCTTGTGCGTGTCCCCATCGTCTAGTGGCCCAGGACACTGCCCTTTCACGGCGGCAACGCGGGTTCGACTCCCGCTGGGGACGCCATTTAAGCTTTATATGTGTGTGCCGAGGTAGCTCAGTCGGTAGAGCAGGGGACTGAAAATCCCCGTGTCGGCGGTTCGATTCCGTCCCTCGGCACCATTGTTGAGGTGTGTAAAACTACTCTTCTGAATCACATTGAGTTTCAACCCGGCATGGATAGTCTCTTCGAGAAGTTTTTCCACACCGTAACTCTTGACACGATCACGCCATTTTTTCATCAGGCTTGGGTTGATGGGAGGCTTGTGTGTGAAAGTCGTCTCCCCACAAAAATATTGCCAGTAGGGATTTTCCTCCCAACGTTCGATCAAAACCTCATCGCCAAGATTGAAAATGAAGTTCTTAATGAATCAAATTTATCAAGAGCTATATTTATACGTTCATTCCATATACGAAGAACCGCTTCGCCTGTTTTCTGTATGTCGTCATGTGGATTTCCGATACCATAGGAGTAGTCAGGTGAATTCCTGCCTGATATTACACGTATCTCGGAGCATTTATGCGGTCTGTCCCGCTTAACGCTTTTAACTGACCATGCCTTTCCCTCAACGACAACATCAGCTAAACCTGCAGGGCTGGATAGATGGTCGCCTTGTATGGATTTTGCAAAGATATCTCCCCAATCTTCGCCGCTAATATCAGACTTGCCTATGGCAAAGTTATAGACAAACCATCGACTTATTCCTGAAATTATTTCGTTTGGAATTATTCCAGGAGGGTACAATTCCGGGCTGGTTAATTCTTTCCCATCCCTCAGATTTGGTCGTCGCATTGAGAACCTCTTTTATTACGGCTTTAATCATTGGTACTGGTACGGCGTTACCAGCCTGTTTGCGGGTTTGTGAATCGCTACAAACTATCTCAAACGAATCGGGAAAGCCTTGAAGCCTCAGCATCTCTCTGGGTGTCAATCGCCTTTCGCCATTGACCAGTAGATAATTGTATGATGCGCCAGCCCTTAAAGCGCATGAATAAGGATAGCTGGAAATGTTACCACTTTTATTTTCATGCCAGATACCCAGTCGGTGTTTGCTTTTATGGGAATCTTCTCTTTTTTTTCGAATTCTTTCGCTAACGAAGTATTTATCACTCACATTTTTTTCAATAATTCTATCCAAGCCTCTGTATGACCCCTTTCTTTTAGGCCACTTGAAGTCAACAGCATGATCCAGGAAGCCGACGATTATGGCACGCTCTCTTTTTTGTGGCAATCCATAGTGTAATGCGTTCAGGATGGTACATTTGGTCTTATACCCAAAGTTCTCTAATGTCGAAATTACTTGCTTGATGGTGTCGCCATTATTATGACTGGCGAATTGTTTTACATTCTCCAATACTACTACAGGAGGTTTCTTGCTCTTTAAAATACGAGCTATTTCATAAAATAGCGTACCCCTCATATCATCAAACCCGAGTTGCTTGCCAATGATGCTAAAAGGTTGGCAAGGAAAACCAGCGAGCAAGATCTCATGATCCGGGATCTCTTTAACAGATACTTTTGTAATATCACCAAAAGGCTGTATTCCATAATTATGCTCGTAAGCTATTTTCGAGGCAGGATCAATTTCACTCGCAAAGACACAATGACCACCATTTTGTTTTGCGGCTAAATGGAACCCGCCTATTCCCGCAAAAAGATCAATAAATGAAAACGTCGCTTGCCTCACATTTACCCCCGAACCAAAATCTTATACGTCAATCTCCAGCCGACCTTACCAGGACCAAGCAATTCATCCTGTCCATCGTATGAATCCCGGCGTCACCATCATTGAGGCGGAAGATAAATGCGCCTACATACCTTGCCAAATGATTAACGCCAAAAAAGGGTAATCTGATCGTGGTCAAAATACGGGCCACAGGCTTTCCATTCCATCTGGTGGTTTCAAAATAAAACCTTGCCGAAAATTCAAAAGGACATATGATATCGTCACAAGCGAGATGCGCCCACTCGTTCGATTGCGCCTAGGAGCCTGACAAACTCTTGGTATTATACATGGGTTGTTTTGGGGCGCCAAGTGTATAAGCCACCTACTTTGATGGTAGCATATGGTTGCGGTAAAAACCCAATTACCATGGAAAGTGTGGTTCAGAACTTTCTTTCACCCTGTTCCCGATTGCGAATTGGACAGGTGTATGCGATCCTGTACCGAGCATACACCCGGAGATAACTGAATCATGAGCGACACCTCCGAGAACGTTAACAAACCTGTACAGCTGATCGGGCTGGTGGCTGGGCCTATTCTGGCTTCAATAATATTCCTGTTCTGCGACCTTAAACCGGGGAAACCGGAAGTTACCGAGATGGCGGGTATCTCCACGTGGATGGCGATCTGGTGGATAACCGAAGCGGCGCCCCTCTACCTTACCGCGCTTATCCCTGTTACACTCTTCCCCGCCATGGGCATCACCGATGGCAAGACCGTTTCCGCCCAGTATTTCAACCATGTGATTTTCCTTTTCCTTGGAGGTTTCATGGTGGCCCAGTCGATGCAACGGTGGAACCTGCATCGACGTATAGCCCTGCGTATCCTGATGGTTTTTGGTGTTAAACCGAAACGTGTTCTGGCGGGGTTTATGGTCGCCACGGCTTTTCTCTCCATGTGGATATCAAACACCGCCACCACCATGATGATGGTGCCGATTATCCTTGCGATCATTCTCAAATTCGAGGAGATGGCGGGAAAAGAAGCGACCCACAGGTACGCCGTCGGACTCTTACTCGGTGTCGCCTACTCCGCATCGATAGGTGGCGCCGCAACACTGGTCGGAACACCTCCGAATCCGGTCTTCATAAAAATCTTCGCCATATCGTTCCCCAACGCTCCCGAAATATCGTTCGCCCAATGGTTTCTATTCGCCATGCCGGTGGCGCTGGTGTTTCTCGGTCTGGTGTGGCTCTACATCGGAACGCTCTACTGCCGGAAACTTCCCGTCGATATCGATGTAAAGGAATTCAGACAACAATACAACGAACTCGGCCCGATGAGTTATGAGGAGAAATTTGTCTTCTTCGATTTTCTGGCGCTGGCGGTCCTTTGGCTAACAAGGTCGGGCGTAAGTATCGCTGGACACAAAATCCCGGGATGGTCCGGTCTCTTTACCGCTCCCGATTATTTCAACGATGGCACAGTGGCCATTGCCGTTGCGTCTCTACTCTTCCTTATTCCTTCACGCTCGGAGCCTGACAAAAGGCTTATCGATTGGGATGCGGTGAAAGATCTTCCGTGGGGCATCGTTCTGCTCTTCGGTGGCGGGTTCGCGCTGGCTTACGGCTTCAAGGATTCCGGGCTGTCTATGTGGGTCGGCGAGAGTCTGACTATGGTAGCGACCCTCGACCCGGTATATCTGGTGGCGATCATCTGTACCCTCTGCACATTTTTGACAGAGCTGACATCAAACACCGCAACGGCCCAGATACTATTGCCGATCTTGGCTTCCCTCGCCACAGCCATAAAAATCCATCCGCTTGCGATAATGATTCCCGCCACCATGGCTTTTTCGTTCGCTTTCATGCTCCCCGTGGCGACACCACCGAACGCCATAATCTTCGGCGCGGGACGTATCACCATCATGGATATGGCGAAGGCGGGTATTTTCCTCAACCTTGCCGGGGTCGTCATTCTTACGTTGGCGACATGGGTACTGCTACCCCTTTTCTTCGACGCTTCCCCTGCGAATTTTCCCGACTGGGCGGCTCTAAAATGAACAAGGCAACCCGTATACTCATTATTTTCCTGCTTTTGGCGCTTCCCTTATCATGCTCCAGCCAGAAGTATGAAGCCTACCTGGACCTCGGTTTTCAAAAGTTCCGGGTGGGGGAATTCAGTAGCTACGATTCAGCGATGGTAGCCATAAAGTTTGAAGCGAGCGCGCGAGGAAAAAAACTGAGGGATTACGACTATATAATCTGCGAGGCTCCGGCCGAAGGCTCCTGCGTCGATACGATATTGGCGAAACGGAAAAAGGGCGATCAGTAATGCGGAACTGTCAGACCTGCTAGTTGCCCTGTTTTCTGGTTATGGTAGGTGTGACATTTCTTGCACCCTACGTTTATGCCACTCTTCTCATGACAACCGACGCATTTAGCCGGGTCGGCCCCACCACCTTTGGCCGAAAATCCTTTAGCAACAATTTTTAAGTGGCAGTCGGAACAGACTATATTCGGCTTTTTCAAATGTCTGACCATGACCTCCAGCCGGGCTTTTGTCGCGCCATCTTTCGCCATCGAAAAGGCCTGTTGTTTGTGGCATACGGCGCAGATTTTCTCTTTGTATGCGCCACGGGAGAAGAAGGTTCTGTGGGAGAGCAGGATACCTTCACGGGCCGATTTCACCTCCTTGTCATGTTTCCACACTTTCGACGCCCCACCGCCGTGACACGATCCACAGTTTTCATCCTTCACAAATGTTAGATCCTTCTGTACCCCCCCATGCTCCTTGTGGCAAAAAGAACACTCCCCCTCCTTTTTTGTTTTCGCCTCTTTTATGTGGTTACGGTTGGAATGGCACTCTTTGCACGTTCCGCTCTTTATCCCCTCCCAGGGGGTGTGGCATTTCGCACACTTGCCCGCAAGATGATTGTGGTTCGAGGATAACGGCTGGTTCATGAAGATCTCGCCATTTTCGTAAACAAAGTTATAACCCCCGTAGGCTAACACCGCCAGCAGAGACGATACCGATAACCAGAGACGCATCTTCAACCCACCATCATCAGTAATACAACACTGCGGCTACATGCGCCACTAGCCCCGCAAGCAGGGCGACATTCGCCGGGACATGGACAAGGAGCCACCATCGTAAAGATTCACGTCTGGCCCATCGAAACTCCGTCTTCTCCCGTTCCAGATAGAGGTTCTCCAGACTCTTGAGAGTGTACCTGTCCTGAGCCGGGGTTCCTTCGTACAGCTCCTCAAAAATCTCTTTCACGCCTTTCCCCACATCCTTTTCATCCCTGAACCAGTAGATCGGGATAAAGGAGATCCGGGTGAATCTCCTTTTTATGTTCTCCTCGTAATATTCCTTGAACTCGGAAGAAGCCTTACCAGCCAGCCTTTCCGCCTCAGTCAGATACTCAGCAGGCGCTTTTCGCTGATTGTCCATCTCCAGAATCGAACCACCCTGTTTCGCCAACCAGACCGGAATAGTCTTATATAAGATTGACCCCGCTATGCCGCTAATAGTGACGATTGTGAATATCGCGGTAATAACTATCGCGAATATACCGTCCACATTAAAATCGGTATGCACGAGGACTGTGAGAGCGCACAAAAGACCCAGATATATATGAGTCTGCCTCCATCCGTTCATCGAACCGATCAGGCGTTTATAGACCATTTTTCTCAGCCTGTAGGCGGATAGAGTCAGAATCAGAATGGCGGACAAAATTCCGAAAGTCAGATGGATATTTTCAGCCAGAGCGACAGACGCCCATTTTTTTTCAACAGCGTAAAGCCCCAGTATCGAGAGAGCAATAAGGATGTAAACGAACGACCACCATGCCCTGCCCGGACCTTGGCCGGTTTCATCTATTTTCTTCATCTAATCTACCGGTAACAGTTCGGAAAAATATTCGCCCGGATCAACCATTATCATGGCGCCTGTGGGACAGTTATAAACACAGCCGAAGATTTCGTAATCACGACACATGTCGCATTTAACCACCTTCTTGCCAGATTTCCTGATCCTGCCACTATCGTCATCGACCCGCTTTTCGTTTTCCGTATCTCCCCATCTCCGGGATATCATCCGGGGAATGGCAAAAATCGTCCTTCGGAAAACCCCTTCTGTTACCACAGGTTTCTCGTCCACCATGGTGATATTGTCGTATGGACAGTTTCTGGCGCACGATCCGCATCCGACACAGTTGCTCTTGTGGTAGATTTCACCGTTCACATCGCGGGTTATTGCGCCGGTTGGACATTGGTACATACAAGCCGGGTCCTTGCAGTGTCTGCACGATGTAGCCGCCATCAGGAACCCGTTTAATCGAACCCCCTTCCGGGCCAGCCGGGAGACACCGTCGTGCAGGGCGGCGCAAGATTCCACACAGATATCGCACTGGATACATTTCGTTGTGTCGAGCAGATGAGCGGTATTGCTCTGGAAAAGGCCGGTATCGACAGTGGCCCTTAAAGTGTCAGACAAAAGGGTATCCCCCGCCAGTTTTTTTCCCGCTTCCCTCCGTTTTTTGCCAGCCTCCAGAAAATCTTTTTTAGTCGAGGGAAACTCATCGAGAAGTTCCAGGAAGTCGGTGCGGTCGATTCTTATAAGCTGGGTCCGTCCAATGGCTGTCACCGTAGCAGTCCTTTTTTCGCCATCTGAGAGCAGGGCGAATTCTCCGAAATACTGTTCACCGCTCAGGTAGGCCAATACCTCAATCCGGCTCCGGCGGGTTCTGCTTATTTTCACCATCCCGAAAAGAACCAGGTAGAAGGCGTCCGCCTCGTCGTTCTGCTCGAATACAACCTCGCCTTTCCTGCATACCTGAAGTTGAGATTTCTCCTTGATCCTGTCGAGGATACTCTCTGGAAGTCCAGAAAAGATAGGGTTTTTACGGAGGTGGTCGCCCAGGATTCTGTTCTTGTAGATCTCGTCCATCCGGGTTTTCACCTGCGTAAAATCATCCAGCAGATGAAACATCGTATCCTTCGGAATCTCCATGATTTCGCAAGACTCAACAGCTACGATATCGGCTGTTCTTGGGACACCAGACATGGCGGAGATCTCTCCGAACACATCCCCGGCGATCATGAATTTTTCCTCTCCGGGATCCCGGCTCTCCCCCGGTATATCGACTCTGGCTTTTCCCGCAAGCAGAACGCAACAGTTCTCGTCGTATTCGCCGTTACGGAGGATATATTCGTCCGGGGAGTAGGCGACAACCCTACAGTATTTCAGGCGGTCGTAGAGGGCCTTGCGGTCAACGTCCGCAAACAGCCTGACACCTGAGATGAGATTGTTAAGATGGTCGTCCATACCGCCTGTTTGTCGTTTATCAATATTTTACGGCAACAGATTTAATGCCTGCGACTCCACTTGGAAAACGAACGCTGAAGGTCCGGTATTTGATCGGAGCCTATCCCGGATATCCAGTGGCGCGACCACAGCGAGGGGTGGCGCGACCACTGCGACCGTTACGCCTCCGTTCCATGTATTGGCTGTAGACCATCTACATGGCGGAGGTTAGCTGGCCTGTTTTTCTTTCTTTTTTTCGTAGAGCAGAAGCGGTCTCTCATGCTTGGTGATTACGTCTTCGTTGACGATACACTCAACGACATCGCTCTTTTCCGGTAATTCGTACATCGAATCGAGCATGGCCTCTTCCATCAGGGAACGGAGTCCGCGAGCGCCGTTTTTCCTGTTGATCGCCTCTTTTGCAATGGCGCGTAATGCGCCGTCGGTGAACTTGAGCTTGACCTTCTCTAGTTCCAGGAATTTCTGGAACTGCTTTACCAAGGCGTTTTTTGGTTCAACCAGAATCTGAATCAGAGCATCTTCGTCGAGATCGGTCAACGTGGCCAAAATCGGCATCCGCCCAATAAACTCTGGAATGAGACCGAACTTGAGCAGATCTTCCGGCAACGCTTCACTCAGAAGTTCAGACATCGTAACCTCTTTTTTGTCGCGTATCTTTGCGCCAAACCCCATGGCCATCTTGCCGATACGCCTTTCGACGATCTGGTCGAGGCCAACGAAAGCCCCTCCGCATATGAAGAGGATGTTCGACGTATCGATCTGCATGAACTCCTGATGCGGATGTTTTCTTCCCCCTTGGGGAGGAACGGAGGCGATGGTGCCTTCGATAATCTTGAGGAGGGCCTGTTGCACCCCTTCGCCAGATACGTCACGGGTAATGGAGGGGTTCTCCGACTTGCGTGAAATCTTGTCTATCTCGTCGATATATATGATGCCCCGCTCGACTTTCTCCATGTCGAAATCAGCCGACTGGCAGAGCCGCAAGATAATGTTCTCAACGTCTTCGCCTACATATCCCGCTTCGGTCAGCGTTGTGGCGTCCACGATGGTGAAGGGGACATTGATCAGTTTCGCCAGCGTCTGAGCCAGCAGGGTTTTCCCGGTTCCTGTCGGCCCGATGAGCAGGACGTTACTCTTCTGTAACTCCACGTCATCGTTTCCGAGGTTGGCCTCTATTCTCTTGTAGTGGTTGTAGACGGCTACGGCGAGGACTTTTTTGGCATGCTCCTGACCGATCACATAATCGTCAAGGGAGAGCTTGATCTCGTGCGGTTTCGGTATGTTGGTGGAGGAGGCGCCCTTCTCCTGACTCCACTCCTCCATGATAATCTCGTTGCAAAGATCGACACACTCGTCGCATATGTAGACCGTCGGGCCTGCTATTAATTTCTTTACTTCAGACTGACTTTTCCCGCAGAACGAACAATGAAGATTGCCGCCCACTGTTTTTTTCTTGCTCATACACCGCTCCGATTCTTATTCCGCTTCCGGTTTTTCCTTCTCATTTTTCTTTCCAGCCTTCGCGTCGGGCCTTGAAACGATCACCTCATCCACCAGTCCGTATTCCTTCGCCGCAGTTGCCGACATAAAATTATCCCTGTCGGAGTCCTTCTCTATGGTCTCTTTTGTTTTGCCTGTATGCTTGGCAAGGATCGTGTTCAGTTTCTCCTTGATTTTCCTGGTCTCCTGGGCGTGGATCTCGATATCGGACGCCTGCCCCTGAAATCCGCCGCTCGGCTGGTGGATCATGATCCTGGAGTTGGGTAGAGCGTGCCTTTTACCCTTGGCGCCAGCGGCCAATAAAAAAGCGCCCATGGAGGCGGCCTGGCCGATGCAGATGGTCTGGATGTCCGGTTTCACATATTGCATCGTGTCGTAGATGGCAAGACCGGAAGTCACTACTCCGCCGGGGCTGTTGATATAGATAAATATGTCCTGAGACGGGTCGTCGGCCTCCAGAAAGATAAGCTGGGCGATGACAAGGTTCGCCACATAATCGTCAATCGGAGTTCCGATAAAGAGGATCCTGTCTTTGAGAAGCCTGCTGAAGATATCGTAGGAGCGTTCGCCGCGGTTGGTCTGTTCCACCACGATCGGCACCAGGGTCTGGGACATGGGCGTATGAAACATCGAATCGTTACTCATCTAATTCCTCTACTGTTTGGTCGGTGATATCGATTTTTGAAAACAATATGGTGAATACTTTCTCGGTGAAGGCCTGATTGGTCAGTTTGACCATCGAGTCTCCCTGCGTGAGAAATCCCTTGGCGGTCTCCACCGGCAGTTGCATCATTCCGGCAATTTTGGTCACTTCGTTATCGATATCTTGATCGGTGACCTCGATCTTCTCCTTTTTCCCGAAGGAAGTCAGGATCACTTGCTCTTTTAAACCCCTGATCGCGGTAGCGCGGGTTCTCTCCGGATCCAACGCCGGTTCTCCCCCCTGCTCCTGATTTTTTCTGTTCTCTTCCGCTCGTTTGGCAATGGCATTGACCTGATCTTCCACAAGCCCCGGTGGCAGGTCAATCTGATGCTCGTCTATTAACTTGTTGATAAGGTCATCGCGCAGTGAGTGGTTTGCCATTTCGCGGTTCCGGTTTTCAATACCCTCTCTGATATGGTTTTTAAGTTCATCCAGAGTATCGAATTCGGAAACCTCCTGGGCCAACTGGTCATCCATCTCAGGAAGGACTTTTTCCTTTATCTCGTTGACCAATACCTCAAACGACAGTTTCTGGCCAGCAAGACTCGCTTCAGGGAAGTCATTCGGTAGATCGGCGTCGAATTGTCCCTTGATTCCTTTGGTCAGCCCCAGAATGCCATCATGGAACCCTGCGAACAATTCGTTCTTGACGACTCTGACCTGGCGCCCTTCGCCCGTAAAATTGTCAACCGCCGTTCCGTCCTCGTTTTTAGCGGAGTAGTCGATAACGATGTAGTCATCTTCCAGTACATTATCCCTCCCCTCTACAGGTTCGTAACGCGCCTGTTGTTCGCGGTACCGCATGAGCGCTGTGTTGATACTGTCATCCGTGATTTTAGCTACCTTACGGACAAGGCTGATCGATGCGAGGTCGCCAAGTTCGACCTCCGGAAAGATCTCCACTGTGGCGGTAAAAGAGATCGGGGCGCCTGCGTCGAACTTGAGGTCGTCGATCATCGGGTCGCCGATAGGGTTGATTTCGTTTGTCTTGAGAGCCTGGCGATAAGCGTCCTGAACGAGCCGCTGGGTTACATCGGCCCGGACTTTTTCCCCGTACATTTTTTCGATTACCCGGCGAGGAGCTCTTCCTTTGCGAAATCCGGGTATATTGACCGTTTTCACGAGATCCTTGTACATGTTTTCTTCACCATCGGTCACATTGGAGGTCGGAACCTCTATGGTGATTTTCTTGACGCAAGGTTCAAGATCAGTCAGTTCTATTTTCAGGTCGGTAATAGTATCTGTCATTCCCATATTCACATAAGTTTCAAATTATTTCGCGTGGTGCGAAAGGGGGGATTCGAACCCCCACGGGTAACCCCGCTGGATCCTAAATCCAGTGCGTCTACCAATTCCGCCACTCTCGCAACGCCCGCGCCAAGTGGATCGACCACAACGACAGGCAACTTCTACCAAATCGAAAGGACGGTGTCACGGCGATTATTCACGCGGCTTGTAACCTTGCCATGGTATCATGGGTTGCCCTTTCAGGGGGTTGAAAAAGAAAAGGGATCGGCTTTTTCAGCGTTTCTGAACAGCAACAGAGGTAATATTATCCATCCGGTCAGGATAAAGTTACAGTTACATGATGGTATAATCGGCATCGAAATAATAAACCGTCTCAAGCCTGTTATTGTCTGAAATCGGGGTATATATGGAACTCTTTCAACGCCAATCCTTGGCCGTAAAAATAATGCTGGTTCTGGGATTAACTTTCACCAGCGCATCCGTCCTGAACATCTTTTGGGTTGGATCGCGCCAGAACGACATGGCCATTAATAACGCCGAAGCCACAGCAAAAAAAATCACAGACATGACTCTTAGCGCCCTGAATAATCTGATGGTCGCCGACTCCATGGACAAAAGAGGAACACTCCTGAAAATGATCATACAGATGGAGGGGGTCAACGAAATAAAGATCAGCCGTGGTCAGTCCATTAACGAAGCCTATGGCGAAGGTTTTCCCGACGAGGCGCCGGATACCGAAGTCGCCAAAAGAGTTTTGACCACTGCGAAACCAGAATATACATACGACAGTGAAAAGGGAACTTTTACCGCCACGGAGCCGTTCCTCCTGGAAAAGGATTGGAGAGGTGTTAACTGTTTCGACTGCCACGAAGGAAAAGAGGGGGACGCCATTGGAGCGTTGACCCTTTCGCTTGATATGACGAAGGTTGAAAAAACCGCCGACGATAACAACCGAACCCTTGCGATATTTTTTCTGCTGGAAGGAATTGGACTTCTCCTGATCTCCTATTTCCTTATCGCCAAAAAAGTTTCTACCCATTTAAGGGAAGTGGCTAACACCTTGGCCGAAGGATCAGCGGAAGTCGCCAGGGCGGCGGCACAGATCAGCGAATCGAGCGCCTCCATGGCGATGTCGGCAAACCAGTTAATCGATTCGGTCTCCACCACCAACGACTCGATGCGTAGCATGACATCCACCATAGAAAAATCGTGCGATGATTCCACAAAGGTCGGCGCCCTGATGAAAGATGTGGAGTCACTTGTTGGAGAAGGAAGCGCCGATATGGGGCGAACCGTATCGGCTATGGATTCGATCAACCAGTCCTCCGGCAAGATCGGAACCATAATCAAGCTGATCGAAGAGATAGCGTTCCAGACCAGCCTGCTTGCCTTGAACGCCGCCGTGGAAGCGGCCCGGGCCGGAGAGAGTGGGAAAGGGTTCTCAGTTGTCGCCGAGGAAGTGCGAAACCTCGCCACCAGAAGCGCCGCCGCCGCAGGAGATATATCCGGGTTCCTTAACGAAGCGATGGACGCCTCCAGCAACGGAGGAGTCATTGTGCGGGAGACGGGCGAATCGTTGGAGCGTGTGAACAAGGCCATCAAGGAGGTTCATCGCCGGATCGACATGGTCGTCGCCGCATCCGGAGAACAGACCATGACGGTTCGCGATGTCAACGAAAACATGTCCCAGCTAAACAAGGTGAGCGATGACACAACCAACGCCGCTAACGCCGCCGCCACATCCGCAGAAGCCCTGTCAATGCAAGTAGACGCCCTCGACGACCTCGTAAACCAACTACTGAAAATGGTGGACGGTGGCAGTGCGTGGCGCACAGCCAGCTACGCTGACGTTGGGAACCGATAGGCTTTTTACGTTCGTTCGCCGGGGCCTGTGGCCCGGGCTTCGGTGGCGCGGCCACAGCGAATAGTGCGTGGCGCACAGCCAGCTACGCTGACGCTGGGAACCGATAGGCTTTTTACGTTCGTTCGCCGGGGCCTGTGGCCCGGGCTTCGGTGGCGCGACCACAGCGAATAGTGCGTGGCGCACAGCCAGCTACGCTGACGCTGGGAACCGATAGGCTTTTTACGTTCGTTCGCCGGGGCCTGTGGCCCGGGCTTCGATGACCCTTGGAGATTGGGCGCGGTTCGCTGACAACGACAGGATTGACTTGGATTGAGAGCAACGGGATCAGGAACCCTGCTCACCAGATCAGAAGTTTTCTGTAACTCCAAAATAGCGAGCCAACCTCCGGGCGGTATCGGCTGTTACCGCTCGTTTACCATCTACGATTTCATTTATTTTCCTCGGCGGCACAGCAATATTCCACGCAACCTGATTCGGGCTAAGTTCCATCGGTTTGAGGAACTCTTCGAGTAACACTTCAGGCGGATGAACATTTTTTAGTGTGGTCATGGTAGTTTCTTTTATCCCAGATTTGTCACGAGTGATTCCAACGAGGGTAAGTTGGCTCTTCTCAGAATTGTGCTTAGAGCTTTACGGCCCTGAAACGGGCCAGGAGTCGGTCGGACTTAGGATGATTCTGCTACAAAAGCCCGGTTTTGGCCAGATTTCCCGCCCTTTTTCGGCGAATAGGTTCACTATCCACCTTAAAACAGCGAACAATCTGACTCAAAACCAAACTTTTTCGCTAACGAACCCCTAAGTCCGACAGACTCCTGGGAAAAAATAACCGGGCGTTGGTGGGGTTAGGTACGTTACAATTCTCGTTTCATAAATTTTCTGGATATTACCTGTGCGAATTTGTGTCATCGGGTCCGGTTACGTCGGATTGGTAACCGCCGCGGTATTCAGTGATCTTGGCAACGAAGTCGAATGTGTCGATATCGATGGGGCAAAGGTCGAGAAACTCAACGCCGGAAAGATGCCGATCTACGAGCCTGGCCTTGAAGAGATAGTCGCCAGAAACGTAAAGCAGAACCGCCTCTCTTTTTCGACAGAAGTTGACGCGGCTGTTACTCGCTCAGAGATAATATTCATCTGTGTAGGCACCCCCGCCATGGAGAACGGCCAAACCGACCTCTCTTATGTCACGGCCGCCGCAAAGACAATCGCCGGGAGTCTTAACGGATATAAAATTGTCGTAAACAAAAGCACCGTTCCCGTCGGTACTGGCGATCTGGTCAGAAGAGTCATTACAGAGGCCCACGGTAATTCTGGGCGGGATTTTGACGTGGTATCAAACCCCGAATTCCTGCGGGAGGGGCAGGCGATCGCCGATGCGTTGAAACCTGACCGGATAATAGTGGGCGCTCCGAGCAAAAAGGTGGCGATGAAACTTCTGGAGCTTTACGCGACCTTGGGCGCCCCGATCATAATCACCGATGTCCAGTCCGCAGAGCTTATCAAATACGCGTCCAACGCCTTTTTGGCCATGAAGATATCGTTCATAAATCAGGTGGCCGATATTTGCGAAGAGGCTGGCGCCAATATTATCGATGTTTCAAAAGCTCTCGGACTCGACAAACGAATCGGCGGCATGTTTCTCAATGCGGGTCTCGGATACGGCGGCTCCTGTTTCCCTAAAGACGTACTCTCGCTCATACACAGTTCAGGCGAGCTTGGTATCGATTTCGGCCTGTTAAAAGAGGTCGTAAACGTAAACAACAACCGGATCGACCGGTTCGTCGGAAAAATTCATAACCGTTTCCCGGAGATGAAAGACCGTGTCATCGGCATTCTCGGTCTTGCGTTCAAACCGGAGACTGATGATATGCGGGATGCAAAATCTATTGCGATCATAAACTCTCTCGTATCTGTCGGAGCGAAGATCAAGGCGTACGACCCGGTGGCGATGGATTCCGCGCGGTCGATTCTTCCCGATATCACCTACTGCCAAAGCCCCTACGAAACAGCCGAGGGCGCCGACGCCATCGTGATAGTCACCGAGTGGAGAGCGTTTCAGCAACTCGACCTCGAAAAGATCAGGGGGCTAATGAAAACCCCGGTGATTTTCGACGGACGAAACATGTACAATCCAGAGAGAAAACGTAGCTTTGGATTCGAATATTACAGCGTCGGAAGGCCCTGACTTATGTTTGCTGTGGAAAGTGGTTGTAGTTGATGAGCGGAATTTTAATAACAGGGGGAGCCGGGTTTATCGGCTCCCACCTTTGCCAGAGACTTTTGGACGAAGGAAACGAAGTTACGGCTGTGGACAATTTCTGCACAGGATCCAGAGCCAACGTCACAAACCTTGAGGGTCCCCGTTTCACATTTATCGAAAGGGACATAACAGACGGTCTGGACGATATTGCGGGACCCTTCGATTATGTACTCAACTTCGCCTCTCCCGCATCACCCGACGATTACATGAAAATGCCGATTGAAACCCTGCAGGTTGGATCGAGGGGGACCATGTTCGCCCTGGAACTCGCCCTGCGGGACAAAGCGGTATTCATGCAGGCTTCCACTTCGGAGGTGTATGGCGACCCTGAGATGGCGGTTCAGAACGAAGAATATTGGGGGCATGTCAACCCTATAGGGCCACGATCCTGCTACGACGAAGCGAAACGGTACGGAGAAGCGCTCACCATGGCCTATCACAGAAGCCATTCGCTCGATACGAGGATCGTCAGGATCTTCAATACTTACGGGCCACGAATGCGAGCCGTGGATGGTCGGGTGGTATCAAACTTCGTATGTCAGGCGCTACATGGGGAAAATATAACCATCTACGGAGACGGTTCGCAGACAAGATCGTTCTGTTATGTCGATGATCTGGTGGAGGGAATCCTCCGTTTGTTGCGGTCGAACGTTACGGAGCCTGTAAACGTAGGCAACCCGTCTGAGATGTCGATCAAAAAATTTGCGGAAAAGGTTATTGAGCTTACCAAAACCGAAAGCTCTATCGTCTATAAACCTTTGCCCGAAGACGATCCGAAACAGAGGAAACCCGATATTCAAAAGGCCAAAAAACTTCTCGAATGGGAGCCGAAGGTCTCTCTTGAGGAGGGGCTGGAAAAAATTATCGATTATTTCCGGTCAGATCTTACTAACTGAAGAGACGATGTCAGGCCAAACAAGGCGATACCGGTTTAAAGAGGCGATCAGGAGCTGGCCGACAGGTGACAGACCGGCGGAGAAACTGGCTCTCGATGGCGCAAGTTTCCTGACCGACCCGGAACTCCTCTCTCTCCTTACAGACCCGGGGGCCGACAGTCCAGATTCTGTCGATCTGGCCAGGGAACTGATCCGCCGTTTCGGCTCCCTCCCCGGAATTGAGAGGGCCACCGTAAGCGAAATCGCATCGGTCAACGGAATGGATAGTTCAAAGGCTGTCGCTGTCAAAGCCGGCCTTGAGATGGGCAGGAGGTTCGTTGCAAGCGGCTCCGACCTGAAACAAAAACCGATCGAAACAAGCCTGGAGGCTTTCGACTGTTTCTTCCCGATGTTAAAAAACCTGAAACAGGAGCATTTTGTAGTTGCCCTGCTCAATACACGTCATAAACTGCAAAAGTGTTTGATGATCTCCGCAGGTGGCCTTGACGCTTCTATCATAAAGCCGCGAGATGTCTTCGCCCACGCTTTACGGGAGTCCTCACCGGCTCTCCTGATGGCCCACAACCATCCCAGCGGTGACCCAACCCCCTCTCCGGCTGACAAAAAACTGACAAATATGATGGTTGAAGCGGGTAAAGTCATGAGTATCGAGGTTCTCGACCACCTGATTATTGGCGATGGAATCTATTATTCCTTCTCCGACGAAGGATACATTAATTAATGCGCTCAAAACTTAGCCACATTCTGACGAATATAAAACCGGTATCGATCCTTGTAGTGGGCGATGTAATTCTCGACCGTTACGTTCGGGGTGTGGTCGATAGAATCTCCCCGGAGTCACCGGCCCAGGTTCTCGATGTCACAAACGAAGAGGAGTTATTGGGTGGGGCCGCCAACGTGGCCGCCAACGTGGCCGCCTTGGGAGGGAGAGCTATGCTTTCCGGTGTGGTTGGTCGGGATGACTCCGCCGACACTATAAAATCGCTTCTCGGAAAATGGTCGATAGACCACAAAGGGCTGGTCACCGATTCAAAACGCCCTACCACCATCAAAACAAGATTCATGGCGTTGCGGCAACAGATGTTGCGGGTTGATCGGGAGCTGTGTGTTGATATACCCGAATCGGTTCAGAAAAGACTTCTGCAGGCCATAGAAAAAAATATAAAACGATGTGATGGTGTAATAATCTCCGATTACGGGAAAGGCGCCCTCTCAATCGAAACGTTACAGCATATTTTCGATTCGTCGCGCAAAGCGGGAAAAAAGGTGATCGTAGACCCGAAAGGGACAGACTACTCACGCTACAAAGGGGCCAGCCTTATTACGCCCAACCGGAAAGAGGCTTCCCTGGCCTCCGGTATCGCCATAGAAACAGAGAGCGACTATACCGAGGCGGCCAAACGGCTTTTCCGTTTGACCAATGCGGAGGATGTGATGATTACCCGTGGCGCCGAAGGCATGACGGTTTTTCACGCAAACGGCGAAAAACTTCATCTTCCAGCCGAAGCTCTGGAGGTGTTTGATGTTTCCGGGGCGGGGGACACCGTTACGGCGGCCATCGCCCTCATCATGTTTTCAGGCGCGGGGCTTGAAACGGCGGCCAGAATCGCTAATATAGCCGCCTCTATCGAAGTCGGCCATGTCGGCGCCAAAGCGGTGACAAAAGAGGAGGTGTTATACAAACTCGACGCCGACGAAGCCTCCGTAGCCAAACATATGAACCGCAGACAGGTGACAGCATTTGCAAAGAAGTTAAAAGCCGAAGGTAAAAGCGTTGTGTTCACCAACGGCTGTTTCGATATCCTGCACGCCGGGCATGTCGATTACCTTCAAAAAGCCAGAGCGAAGGGTGACGCGCTGGTGGTGGGCCTAAACTCCGACAAGTCGGTCAGAAGGCTCAAGGGAAAAGGGCGCCCCATAACCGGAGAAAAGGATAGACTCAAAGTGCTCGAAGCGCTCTCTTGCATCGACGCTGTGACGATCTTCGACGAAGCGACACCGTTGCAACTTATAAAGAAGGTCGCGCCAGACATTCTGGTCAAGGGGGGTGACTACCTCCCGGAGCGGGTGGTTGGAAAAGATCTAGTGGAGAAAGAGGGGGGCGAGGTGGTGATTATCCCGTTATTGCCCGGTATCTCCACCACCACGATTATCGAAAGGATCGAGCGGAGCATGGCGAAATGAAACGCCCCGGTTACAGATTCAAACCGGCTGATTTCGGCAAATTATCGACATATTCGATAACGGAACGGAAAAGTGTCGTGAACACCGGCATGTTCACCGATCTTGAGACTTACAGAAAAAGTGGTTTTTACGCTGATCTTCTGCCCGATATTCTTAAAGGCCGGGATATCAGAAATGTTGTCGATGCAATCAGGACCGCCAAAAGCCAAAATAAACCTGTAGTGGTTGGTATGGGGGCTCATGTCATCAAATGCGGTATGGCGCCGATCCTTATCGACCTGATGGAACGTGGTTTTATCGACGCTGTTGCCATGAACGGCGCCTGCGCGGTCCACGACCTGGAGATCGCTTATCATGGCGCAACATCCGAGATTGTGGCTGACGAGATAAAAGAGGGCCGGTTTGGCATGGTCCGGGAGACCGCCGAGTACCTGAACGGCGCTTTGGCTCGATTTGTATCGGATGAGACCGGATTCGGCGCCGCGCTTGGTCGTTTTATTTCGGAGGAGAAGACACCCCATGGCCCTCTCTCCATCATCGGCAGGGGATACGAACTGGGCAAACCTGTGACGGTACATGTGGCCATCGGCGCTGACATCGTGCATATCGACCCGACAGCCTCAGGCGAGATTACAGGCCGCGCCACCATGAACGATTTTAAACTCTTCACCGGAATTGTAGGGGAACTCGGTAACGGGGGGGTTTACCTCAACATAGGCTCCGCTGTGATTTTGCCGGAGGTTTTTATCAAGGCGCTCTCAGCGGCCAGAAACCTCGGTAACGACGTAACCGGGTTTACCACCGTCAATATGGATATGATTCAGCATTACAGACCACACGCCAACGTCGTCAACCGTCCGATACAAGGGGCTGGAAAAGGGATTTCTCTTACCGGTCATCACGAGATCATGATTCCGCTTGTATACCACCTCCTTCTCGAAGAGGGTAAAAGCGCATGCCCCTGACTCTTAGCTCCTTAGGCTCCGGCTCTGCGGGTAACTGCTCTTATATCGGTGATGGCGCCTCCGGTCTACTGCTCGACGCCGGATTTTCCGGCAAAAAGGTTCTTGAGCGGATGAAAGCTTGCGGGCTTGATCCGGCTTCAATCAAGGGTATCGTGATATCCCACGAACATGGCGATCACTGCAAAGGAGCCGGGGCGCTTTCGAGAAGACTCAATGTCCCGATATTCGCCAACGAAATGACTATGGAACGGATCGAACCTGCTTTGGGGAAGACCTTTTCCAATATCCGGTTCAATAACGGTGAAAATTTTGAGGTGGGTGGAATCGAAGTTACGCCGTTTCCGATCCCACACGACGCCGTTGACCCTTGCGCCTTTCTGTTCAGGACCGGCAAAGGCCAAAGTCTCGCTTACGTTACAGACACAGGCGTTGCGACAACCCTGGTCCACGCCCGTATGAAAGGGGCGGATTATATTGTGCTGGAGGCCAACCACGATGTCGATACTCTCAAGGCCGGACCGTATCCGTGGGAACTGAAACAAAGAATCCTCTCCAACACAGGACATCTCTCCAACGAAGCGTGTATGGAGCTACTCTCCGGTCTTCTCCATTCAGGCCTTCAGGGGGTGACTTTCGCGCACCTTTCAGAAAAAAACAACAGCCCTTATCTGGTCGATATCATGGCGAAAAAAACCCTCGAATCGAAAAAGATACCTTTTATTATCGCATCCCAGGAGCGCGCCACTCCTGTAACTATTGTTGAATAAAGGAATAACCTTGTGATACCTCGCTACACCCGACCCGATATGGGCGCTCTCTGGACCGACGAATCGAAGTTTGACACATGGCTCAAGATAGAGCTTTTCGCTTGTGAAGCGTGGGCGGAAAAAGGGAAGATTTCTCCGTCAGCCTTGGCGAATATAAAAAATAAAGCCACCTTTTCTGTAGAGCGTATCAACGAGATCGAAGCTACGGTGCGACACGATGTCATCGCTTTTTTGACTTGCGTTGGCGAAAATATCGGACCAGACTCCCGGTTTGTGCACCTCGGCCTGACCTCCTCCGATGTGGTCGATACGGCCCTCTCATACCTGCTCAAGGAAGCTGGCCTCCTTCTCCTGGAAGGGGTGGACAAACTTCTTATAGCCCTGAAAAATAAAGCGTTTGAACATAAAATGACCGTATGTGTCGGCCGATCCCACGGTATACACGCCGAACCGACCACATTTGGCCTGAAAATGGCTATCTATTACGCCGAGATGCAAAGAAACAGAGTCCGGCTGGAAAGGGCTGTCAAGACTATTTCGGTGGGCCAGATATCGGGGGCTGTAGGAACTTACGGAAATATCGATCCCGCTATTGAAGAGTATGTATGTGAAAAGATGGGGCTTGAGGCGGCGCCTATATCAACCCAGGTTCTCCAGCGGGATCGGCACGCCGAATATTTTTCAGCCCTTGCCATCACATCGGCCACCATCGAGAAGATGTCGGTGGAGTTGCGGCACCTGCAAAGGACCGAAGTGCTTGAGGCGGAGGAAAAATTTCACGAAGGGCAGAAAGGCTCGTCCGCCATGCCACACAAACGTAACCCGATAACAGCGGAGAACCTGACCGGTCTTGCCCGTGTGGTGAAAGGTAATCTTTTTGCCGCCCTCGACAACATCGCGCTCTGGCACGAACGGGACATCTCCCACTCATCTGTAGAGCGTATCATTGCGCCCGACTCCACCATACTGCTCGATACCATGCTCGCCAGGATGACCCGGCTTATCAGTGAGCTGACAGTCTACCCGGATCGGATGCTCGAAAATCTCGACACGACACACGGCCTGATCTTTTCGCAGAAAGCCTTGCTCGACCTAATTTCAGCGGGGCTTTCACGGGAGGCGGCTTACGAATCGGTCCAGCGTGCCGCCATGAAATGCTGGAAATCGAAAACCCCTTTTATCGACCTGCTGATGGAAGAAAAGAACGTTACTGACAAGCTGACACGGGATCAGCTTGAACGATCTTTTGACTTGTCATATTATCTAACCCAGGTCGATTACATTTTTAACAAGGTATTCAAGGCGTAAATATAATGACCGAAACTGTTACCAGAGGCGAGCAGGTCCACGAGGGGAAAGCGAAGATACTCTACGCCACCTCCAACCCTGATCTCCTGATACAATATTTCACAGACAATGCGTCAGCTTTCAACGGCCTGAAAAAAGGGACCATCGGCAATAAGGGAGCGTGTAACAACGCCATCTCCTCCCACATTTTTGCGCTCCTCGAAAAAGAGGGGTTCCGCACACACTTTGTGGACCGGCCTTCCGAGACAGAGATGCTGGTTAAAAAGGTTGAGATAATCCCCGTGGAGGTGGTGTTACGAAACGTAGTCGCAGGCTCCCTCTCCAAGCGAATGGGGCTTGATGAAGGCGCACCGATCAAACAGACCGTGCTCGAATATTATTATAAGGACGACGATCTGGGTGATCCGATGATTAACAGAAGCCATATCAGCGCTTTTGATCTTGCCAGCGTAGAGAATATGGACATAATCGAAGAACAAGCGTATAGAATAAATGATTGGCTTGTCTCTTTTTTCGATCGACTTGGAATCACTCTGGTCGATTACAAGCTTGAGTTTGGTATCTCACCGGAGGGTGTATTGCTTGCCGACGAGATCAGCCCTGACGGTTGCAGGCTGTGGGACAAAAAGACCGGGGAAAAGATGGACAAGGACAGGTTTCGCCGTGACCTTGGTCGTCTTGAAGAGGTCTACACTGAGATGCGTGACCGCATTCTGAGTATTTCTTAAGGAAAACATATGATAGCCAGGATTACTGTCACCCTGAAACCTGGAGTCCTCGACACCCAGGGCAGAGCGGTTCACGACGCTCTAAAGACTCTCGATCAGGCGACTATAGACGGGGTTCGTATCGGAAAATATATTGAGGTCAAACTTGATGAAACCGATATCATGAAAGCCCGGACAGCCGTAAAAGAGATGTGTGACAAGATTCTGGCGAATCCGGTTATAGAAGACTACTCTATCGAGATGGATTCGGAGGGATAATGAGCTTCGAAGAAGAAGAGTTGGAGCGCATCAAGACCATGATGTGCGAAATCCCCCAATTCGACAATCTGGCTCCGGCGGAGATCGACATTCTTTCACGTCTTGTCATCCGCAGAAAAATAAACAAAGGGTCGGTCCTGACAAAAGAGGGGAGCGCCGGGGATACCCTGTTCTACATCCTTGACGGCATGATCGAAGTTGAAAAAGAGTCTCTCGACGGTAAACACAAGGCGCTGGCCCAGTTCGGCAAAGGGGCTACCCTGGGTGAAATGGGGCTGATAGACAACGCGCCCCGCTCAGCGACCTCTACGGCCATATCCGACCTTGAAATCCTCTCCTTAAGCAGGGACAACTTCGAAAAGCTGGTTACCGATCACCCTCGTACCGGTGTCAAAATCCTGAAAAACATTGCGCGATCTTTAGCGGTCCGGTTACGTTTTACCTCTGGCAGGTTCGCCGATGTATTCCGTTAAGATGTTTCGGGTCTCCAAATGAAATTCGCCGTCCTGGTCTTTCCCGGATCGAACTGTGACCACGACTGTTATCATGCGCTAAAACACGTTTTGGGTATCAGTGTCGATTTTGTCTGGCATGGTGATCGTGACTTGACCCGATACGATGTTGTCATCCTGCCGGGAGGCTTCTCCTACGGTGATTACCTTCGGGCCGGGGCGATCGCCCGGTTTTCCGATGTTATGAAAGGGCTTGACCAGCATATCCGCAAGGGTGGATACGCTCTTGGCATATGCAACGGTTTCCAGATCCTGACCGAGGCGGGACATCTGCCCGGCGCGCTGATACAGAACAGGTCCACAAAGTTTATTTGCGAAGATTCCTACATCAAAGCGCAAACGGGGGATTCTTTCGTAACTTCAAAATGTGGAGTTGACGATATCCTGAAAATTCCTATCGCTCACAAGGAGGGCTGTTTTGTCGCGGACGAAGATACCCTCGATCAACTGGATCGTGAAAACCGTGTGGTTTTCAGATATTGTGATCAGGAAGGAAACGTGTCCGAATTGGCAAACCCGAACGGTAGCGCCAGAAATATCGCTGGCATTATCTCGGAATCCAGGAGAGTGGCCGGTATGATGCCCCACCCGGAAAGGGTCTGCGAGGAAGAACTGGGCGGCTCCCACGGCCTGACCATATTTCAGTCAGTGATGGAGGTCTTTAATTAACGGGCGTATTTCTTTTGCAAGCAGTACTTGCCATTCATTATGTGCGCAGATATTATCTATCCTGCGAACTTTAATAAAACATCACTATTGGTTATAACCACATGGCTGGATCGAAAGTCACCTTTCAGAGCTTTAAAATAAACTTCCTGGGTCACTCACCCGCCTGGTATGAAATATCCATTATTGCCTTTCTCGTTATTAATCCGATCCTGCTCCTCATAGCTGGTCCTTTTGTTACCGGTTGGGTGCTGATCGCCCAGTTCATCTTCACCCTTGCCATGGCGTTAAAATGCTACCCATTGGCGCCGGGCGGTCTGCTGGCCATTGAAGCGATAGTTATAGGTATGGCGCCGGCCGAGAAGGTATACGAAGAGGCTCTGAACAACTTCCCGGTTATCCTCCTGCTTGTTTTCATGGTAGCCGGTATCTATTTCATGAAAGATCTGCTTCTTTATATCTTTACCAACATGCTGGTGAAGGTGCGAAGCAAGATTATTCTTTCGTTATTGTTCTGCTTCTCAGGAGCGTTTCTCTCCGCTTTTCTCGACGCATTGACCGTTACGGCTGTGCTTATCGCCGTTGCTATCGGTTTTTATAGCGTCTATCACAGGTTCGCGTCCAAGAGTCATGCCGCCCATGATCATACGGACGACTCCAAAGTCGATGAAGATCACAAATCCGACCTCGACAGGTTTCGCGCTTTTTTGCGTAATATCATGATGCACGGCGCAGTGGGTACGGCGTTGGGTGGTGTGACCACTCTTGTGGGGGAGCCGCAGAACCTGCTTATAGCCACCGTCATGGATTGGCATTTCGGCGAATTTTTTCTCCGTATGGCGCCTGTAACAATGCCTGTCTTCGCGGTAGGAATGTTGACATGTTTTCTGTTGGAGAAATATAAAAAATTCGATTACGGCCACGAACTACCCGAATCGGTCCTTGCCGTGCTTCAGGAGTTTGCCGCCAAAGAAGACAAGAAACGTGACCATCGAGACAATGCCAAACTTATAGTTCAGGGGGTCGTTGGAATCCTTCTCATTCTCGCGCTTGCTTTCCACTTGGCTGAGGTCGGTGTCATCGGTCTTGCGGTAATCATTTTGTTGACCGCCTTTAACGGAATAACGGAAGAGCATCAGATAGGGAAGGCTTTTGAGGAAGCGTTACCCTTTACCGCCCTGCTGGTGGTCTTCTTCGCCATAGTCGCAGTGATCCACGAACAACACCTGTTCAAACCGATAATTGACTGGACACTTTCTCTGGAGGGTAACACCCAGCTGACCGCCTTCTATTGCGCCAGCGGTCTTCTGTCGATGATAAGCGACAACGTGTTCGTCGCCACGGTCTATATCAGTGAAGCGCAACAAGCCTTTGAAGCTGGCAAGATAACCCTGGAACAGTATGAACTGATAGCCGTCTCCGTGAATACCGGCACCAACATTCCAAGTGTCGCCACACCAAACGGTCAGGCGGCGTTCCTCTTCCTGCTAACCTCAGCGGTGGCCCAGTTGATACGCCTGTCGTACATAAAGATGCTACTGCTCGCCCTCCCCTATACAATCACCATGAGCGTTACAGGCCTTTTTGCGACGATTATGTTTCTCTAATTTCTTTGACAGAGAGCAGACCCTTCTCGGTGATGTAACCTGTGATAAGGGATGCGGGGACAGGCTCGAAAGTCACATTTCGGCAAAGCTCCGGTCTCTCCGGCCAGACCAGCTTTTTTGGACCTTCCTCCAAAACTACTTTTTCTATGTCGGTGTCTGTTGTTACCTTCCAGGTATCCGCAATAACGTAAACCGGCTTTCCCATATCCCGGCCTGCCAAAGCCGCCAGATAACTGCCTGTTTTATTTATTATCGAACCGTCCAGGGTGATCATGTCCGCTCCGAGCCAAAACAAACGAAAACACCCCAGTGACAAGCGCCTACGACGTTTCATCACAAACCTTCATGAATTATCCGGGATAGACGAATCTGTAACAATGGTGACGTTCGGAAGGCATTCTGCCAACCGTCCCCCCTCAAGGAGCGGCCTCGACTCCGCCACGACGATGTTGGCGCCTGATTTTAGCGAGTGTTTAAGGATTTTATGCGCTGTTGAAGAATAGCTGAGGGTAAAAACCTTTTCGTAATGGCCCAAAATTTCCGTGGCGACCCGGATCTGGTTCTTTATTCCCGTTTCTCTCTCTTCCAGAAGGTTTGCAAGTACTGGTTCAGGGTTCGTCCAGGAGTCACCCTTTTTCGGCAAGCTGTACAGCCCCGGAGTCGTGGTCGTTCCGAATCTCCTCAATACGAGTGTCGATAAGGTTTTGCATGACTACGATTATAGACCTGCGGTAGAGTCTATCCGGGTGTCGTTACGCGCCCACCCGGATTCAGGAGTCTGTCGGTCAGCATTTCGAGTATCCGCATCCTTCGCATTTGAGGCATCCTTCTATATGCTGTAACGCGCTTCCGCATTCGGGGCAGGCGCCGCCTATCTGCATTGCCTCTTCATCTTTTGGCGAATTCAAGGGGGGAAGGGTTGCTACAGCGGTTCCGTTCGGGACTTCCGACTCCTCAAAATGTTCTCTGGTTCTTATCCAACGGCCCATGCCTTTGCTGATCGCATCGGCGCACGAGGTTATCTTTACCCCTTTTTCCCACGCGGGTTGGTGGCACGATATGCCGAGCAGTTGTTTTCTGATCTGCTCAATATCCACACCGGCCCTTAGCGCGAGGGATACCAGTCTGCCGATAGATTCTGTTTGTGAGGCGGCGCATCCACCCGCTTTACCGATCTGGGTGAAAAGTTCGAACGGGGCGCCATCTTCGTCCTGGTTGATCGTCACATACATTCCACCACACCCGGTGTTGATCTTCTGTGTGGAGCCGAATGTTATCTCCGGTCTCGGTTTCGGTGTTCTGCGCTCAGGTTCTGATACGGTCTTCTCTTCCGTTGTCTGGCTTGTCTCATCAGCGGTTTTGTCGTTAGTTGCGCCGGTCGATAGAACCTGCATCGCTCTGGAGCCATCCCTGTAGATCGTAATGCCTTTGCATCCCAACTGGTATGCCAGCGAGTACGCTTTGGCGACATCCTCTTCTGTCGCCGAGTTCGGGAAGTTGACAGTTTTCGAGACGGCGTTGTCGATATGGCGCTGGAACGCCGCCTGGGTTCTGATGTGCCATTCCGGGCTGATACCGTGGGCGGTGATAAAGACATCCCTGGTCTTTGCCGGAATATCTTTCTCGTCCTCTATATGCCCCGTATACGCCACACGCTCCATCAGGTCTTCACTGGCGAATTTTCGGTCGTTGGCCACCTTCTCGAAGATCGGGTGTAGCTCCACAAGCTTGTCGTTGTCCATGACGTTGCGAACATACGAAAGAGCGAAGAGGGGTTCAACTCCTGACGAACAACTGGCTATAATCGAAATAGTGCCGGTGGGGGCGATGGTTGTGGTGGTGGCGTTTCGTATCTTTCTGGCGCCCTCCTTGTCGAGAGCCGAGCCTTCGTATGAGGGGAAAGCGCCCCGTTCCTTCGCAAGTTTCGCGCTCGCTTTTTTGCTCTCCTTGTCGATAAACCCCATCACCTCCGAAGCAAGCGTAATAGCCTCGTCAGAGTTGTACGCAACCTCAAGTTTTATCAGCATGTCGGCCCAGCCCATCACGCCAAGACCTATTTTCCGGTTGGTTTTGGTTACCCTGTCGATTTCGGCGAGCGGGTAGTTGTTCATGTCGATGACGTTATCCAGAAACCGGACCGCCAGATGTGTCACCCGGCGAAGTTTGCCCCAATCGACCATGCCGTCGTCTTCATCAACCATCCTTGAAAGATTGATCGACCCCAGGTTGCACGACTCGAAAGGTAATAGCGGCTGTTCCCCGCAAGGGTTCGTGGCTTCGATCTCTCCTGAATGCGGAGTCGGGTTATCCCGGTTGATCCGGTCGATGAAGACTATGCCGGGGTCACCGTTCCCCCAGGCGGAGTCGATTATCTTTGCGTAAACCTCACGAGCGTCAAGAGTTCCGGTTACCTCGCCGTTGTGAGGAGCCATCAGGTTGTAGGCCCCCCCCTTCTCCACGGCCTTCATGAATTCGTCCGTTATGGCGACAGATATGTTGAAGTTGGTGAACTGTGTCATATCCTTCTTGCAGTCGATGAACTGGAGGATATCGGGGTGGTCGATCCGCAGAATTCCCATGTTTGCGCCACGTCTTGTGCCGCCTTGCTTGACAGACTCTGTGGCGGCGTCGAATACCCGCATGAACGATACCGGCCCGGAAGAGACGCCGCTTGTAGATTTGACCCGGCTACCACTTGGGCGAAGTCGGGAGAAGGAAAATCCGGTGCCACCACCCGACTTGTGTATAAGAGCCGTGTTACGGACCGCATCGAAGATCGACTCCATGCTGTCCCCCACCGGCAGAACAAAACAGGCGGAGAGCTGTTGCAACTCTCTGCCGGCGTTCATCAGGGTCGGCGAGTTAGGCAGGAATTCAAGCCTGGCCATGATGTTATAAAATGCGTTGGCCACATCGGCGGCTTCCTGAGTGGTCTTGTATTCAAGCTCTGCGCGGGCGATGTTATCGGCAACCCTGTGAAACATCTGGGCGGGGGTTTCGATAATTTCGCCCTCCATGTTCTTCATGAGGTACCTGCGTTCCAGGACACGAAGGGCGTTTTCGGTCATATGCTTCGTCGGATCGGGGGTTTTAAGGTTTATTTCCTCGGCTACATAGTCGTGGTTTGACGATGTAAGATTGGAATCTTCCATCACTGATATCCCCGTGTTATCCCGATCATTGTCGCCCATTAACCAATTCTCCAACTGAATAAAAGAGCAATCTCTGCTCTTTAGATATGAATACGATAGACTGAAGCGCCATTGGCGCGAATACAGAATATCTGAAAAAAGAAAACGTCCATCTGGTGATTACGTCAGATAACCTTTTCAACCCCCAAAGCCATCATTTAGTATAAGTGAAGAGTATACACCACAACATCTTGTGCGTCAAATATTTGTTCTCAACAATTTCCAGACGTATCTGGCGATTGGAACTGGCTGATATTTTTGCGGTATCAGACTTTTTTTAGCGGAAAATTTAATTTTGGTCGCAAAAAAGGGGGAGCGTATTCGGACGACGCCCCCCCTGTAAAGCTGAAATCTATTTCCCGTAATTGTAAGAGAGGGAGAGGACCAGGCTCGTCTCTTCAAGGGCTATTTTGGCTCCGGAATCGAGGGTCTGGCCCAAAACAGTCATGTCCTGGCTTCCGACCAACTCTTCCTTGAAAGCCTTCATGTAGGCAAGTCCAAGTCCCCATCTGTCTGTCAAGGCGAACTCGGCTCCCAGCCCAATATGGTCTGTTGTGATGGCGGGGAAGATCATGTTGTTCCAGACATCCTCCTCACCGATGGGAGAATCACCGTGGTTGTACCCGGCTCTGAGGGTGACCGTTTCGTTAACCTTGAACTCGGCGCCGATGGCGATAACGCTCACATCGCTCCAGCCGAAGTTAAGCGGCATCGATGTGGCCTGTCCAACCGGTGTTCCACTGAAATCGACCAGGGCGTAATTTCCGGTCAGATCGATAACATCGTGGGTTGCGCTAAAATTGATCCACTTATAGTCGGCGGTTATCTTCAGGTTTTCCGTCGGCGTAAAAGCCACTCCGAAAGCTAGCTGTTGGGGAAAGTTCATGCCCATGCTGTATGTGCCGTTGTCGTTGACCAGGGACTGCCCAAGTCCGTTCGGTGGTGAAACAATATCGCCAGCCGAAACGCGGTACTCCATATCGGCGAAAGACTGTTCCGAGATATAGTTGAAACCTAATTGCACTGTGTCGCTGACTTTATAGATCGCCCCGACTGTGACGCCAAAACCCAATGCGCCCACGGCTCTGGAAAGATCGACTCCCATATACTGACCCGGATTAGACGGGTTAAAAAACTTCTGTTTGAAAGCCATCTGCTGGTAATCGACGTTAAGGGAGATACCAACAGATAACTGTTCGCTAAATCTTTTTGCCAGAGTAGGCGCCAGTTTCCAGAACTGGTACTGGCTGTAGAGGTTAGCCTTCCACATCGTCATGTCAAGCTGGCTCGGGTCCGTTACGCCGGAGAGTTGTCCCATCACAGCGTTAAACGGGGCGGCGTTGATGGTGTCAAAATCGACCCCCATGCCAGACATCAGGAACATTCCCCCGCCGAAAAAGAGGTCGTCGCTATCACCTACCGGGCCGACCCATCCGACAGCAGGAATCAGGTACATCGGGGATCCACCGTCATTCTCCTGGCCACCCAGGTCTGTGAAATCGGCGGTTCTTCCGGGGAAGAACGCGTCGAAGTTAAAGTCGGCCTTGGTACCGATCAGGGCCATCCCGGCCGGGTTGCTTACGGCTGTAGACGCGCCGTCCGGAGCGGCTGTCACTGCGCCACCCATGCTCTTCTGGTACCCGCCAATTCCGATTAATTGGTGACCGTTGGTGGCAAAGGCGGTTTGCGCCACCAGGACTAATCCAACAGCGGCGATCAAGATCGACTTGTGCATTCGAAACGCTCCTCTCCTCAGGTTATGAACTATATGGTTACATGTAAAAATCGTAAGGTGGGAACAGAGCTTCAACAGCGTCTCTGGACAGAGACCGATCCACCCCCACAACTCCCGTTCTCGTGTATAGATTCAGGTTTATGGAAAAGGTTTCAAAAAAAACGGTTTGGCAATACTTGACTAATTTAGTATACTTAGAACTGAATGTTGTTATCACGCTCCGGCTACCCTGAGCGGATTATATAATAATAGGAGAAATTCAATGGTTGAAAGAGACGCTGTCGAAGCGGCTTTGGACGAGATCAGGCCCGCCTTGCAAGCGGACGGTGGCGATGTGGAGTTTGTGGATCTCAATGAAGATGGTGTGGCGCTTGTAAGGCTCAAAGGGGCTTGTTCCGGTTGCCCTTCGGCCACTATGACCCTTAAAATGGGGATCGAACGCACCCTGGTGGAGAAGGTTCCCGGGATTACGGCTGTCCAGGCCATAATGTAACGGCGTAGTTATGCCTGATAAAGATGAGATACTGTCCTCTCTAAAAGAGGTAAACTACCCCGGATTTTCAAAGGATATAGTTACGCTGGGCGCGGTTAATACCGTTTCGGTAGAGGAGAACGGTCATGTCGTTATCGACATGAAAACCATCTCCGCCGATCCTGATATCCTCGACCGCCTGGTGGAGGATATCAACGCAGTGGTCCGGGACAAGACCGGAGCGGTGAACATCGATGTACTCTTCGGAGGGGCCCCCCAGTCATCCGGCGCTTCTTGCGGATCGGGTCACGGACAGGGGCATGACGAATCACCTTTCAAAAGGAACAAGATTCCGGGTGTTAAGCATATTGTACCCGTGGTCTCCGGCAAAGGTGGCGTTGGTAAATCGACCGTCTCGGTCAACCTCGCTTATGGTCTCTCCCAGCTGGGCCACAAGGTTGGCTTGCTCGATCTGGACCTTTTCGGACCTTCGATTCACCGGATGCTCGGCACAAAGAACGCCAGGCTGGCCATGGTCGGCGACATGATCGACCCTCACGAACAGTGGGGGCTCAAGGTCGTCTCTATCGGCATGGCGATGGGCGAGAACGAAGCCTTGATTATTCGTGGTCCTATGGTGATGAAACTCCTTAACCAGCTTATGAACGAGGTTCAATGGGGCGAACTCGATTACCTGATAGTCGATATGCCTCCGGGAACAGGTGACGTTCCCCTCTCTCTGGTTCAAAACCTCGATATTACAGGCGCCGTAGTTGTCACAACACCACAAGACATCTCCCTTATAGATGTTCGCAGGGCTGTACAGATGTTCAAGAAGACCGATACCAGAATTCTTGGTGTGGTGGAGAACATGAGTTACTACAGGTGCGACAAATGCGGCGACATCGCTCATCTCTTCGGACATGGCGGCGGCGAAAGGGAATCGGCGGCCATCGGAGTTCCTTTCCTTGGCGGTGTTCCTCTGGTGAAGACAATATGCGAGGCGGCCGAGGCTGGCTCCCCTATCGTGGATAGGGAGCAGGACCCGCAACTTGCCGATGTTTTCGATAAACTCGCCCGAAAAACCGACAAACTTGTCGGCGCGGTAACCGCCTGAGCTTTAAAAATGTAATTGTTCCTAACCCCGATTATTCAGAAGGCAACAGAATAATCGGGGTTAGGTCGTTTTCAATACTCTCCATAAATGGTAAAATCGTCGCTTCCCTCTATTCTCATTTTGGTTAAATGGATTTAAAGAAAACCGCCAGACTGGCTCAAACCATTCAAGCAGGTTTGGGCGAACCTACCGACACAGGTTCGTCATCCGGCGAAGAGGTCGGCTCAGGCTCCGTTCTCGGTGATCGATATGAGGTTGTCGAGAAGATAGGCGAAGGTGGAATGGGTTTGGTTTTCAAAGGTTTCGACCGACAACTGAACACCCCTATAGCCATCAAACTGATGAAAAAGAGCATGAGCCAGAACCGGGATTCAGTGGAGCGGCTCAAGCAGGAGGCGCAAGTGGCGATGATGCTGACCCACCCAAACATCATGCGCCTGATCAACTTCGAAGACGATGGCAAGAACGTCTACCTGCTCATGGAGTATGTGGATGGCAATACCCTCGACGGGCTGGCTGAGAAGACAGAGAACGGACGCCTCTCACCCGATTACGTCGCCAGAATCGGTTTGCAGGTTTGCCAGGCCCTTGAGTACGCTCACCAGAAAAATATCATCCACCGCGATATCAAACCGTCCAACATAATGGTTTGCGGGTCCCAGTCAGTAAGGCTGATGGACCTTGGCATAGCAAAAGCCCTTGTGGAGAAAGACGCCGACCACGATTCCATCGCCGGAACATTGGCGTATATTGCGCCGGAAGTGTTCGAAGGCGCCAGACCGGATGCGCGGGTCGATATCTACGCGCTGGGTCTGACCCTCTACGAGTTGATGACAGGAAACCATCCCTTCGGTGGGAATACCGCAAAAGATATCATCAACCACCATTTTCAGACAAAACCTGCGACACTCACTTTCGTTAGCCGCGAACTGATGAAAATTATCTTCCAGTGTCTCGAGAAAAAGCCTAACGCCAGGTACCAGAGCGCAAAAGAACTTGGGGCGGCTTTCTCCCGCTATCTCGGTCTGGACGAAGCGGACCAGTTGAAGCGGATGAAGTCGAAAATGGAGTACGATAAACGCCGTCTCGCCCGCGAAAAACAGGATCTCGAAAGGGAAAGATACGCCGATCAGCGCGATTACGCCCAATCAAACTTGAAACAACCTTCAGGCGCCATAAATATCGATGGCACACAAGATATCAGCCACGACCCCTTTGTAATGTCCGTTATCGCTCTGATAACCGGAGCGATAGCGGCCTACGCGAAGATTCAACTCGAAAGTGACGCGTTCGGCGAATTTGGCTCCGATGAAACATACGCGCTTGTCTCCACCATCGTCTCGATAGTCCTGGCTCTCGGTGTTCCCGCTTATTTCAGGTACGGATACAAAACCGCCGGAGTCTGCGCATTTATCGGTTTTGCTTTGGGGTTTATAGTCTTTGCCATCAGCGGCTCCTTTCAGGCCCACGCAGTTGAACAGGATATGTGGAACCTCTATTTCACGATCCTCTATCTGGCAGTCGGCATCCCTGTAGCGCTGGTAGCCGGATTTACGCATTCTGTTTTTCGTGTATGGAAAGGTTTTTTGCGGAATATGCTCTATCCGCTGGTAGCCATTGTCGCAACTTCCCTGGTCGTATACAACAACATCGCCGATTCCGTTTTTTCCATGGATCAGCCCGATTATCTTCACTTGCCTCTTATAACGCTGGCTGTCTGGGGCGCTATCGATTTTGGGGAGCGGGCGGCCACGGAGGAGTGAACAGGTTTACACAAGCCGGAGCGTTGCTCTTCATTCTCGTTTTAACCCTGACAGTTTCAGGTATTATCCTTTTTGCGTTTTATATTCCTGTTTTTCCCGATAATTACCGCTACATAATAAACGCCCCGGACGATAACCCCCTCTATTATTTACTTCGATCCATTCACCATTTCGCCGCCAGTCTGACCGTCTGCGCTGTCGTGGCTCACCTTGTATATGTCCTGGTCGCCAAACGCGCCAGAGCAAAGGGGATGTGGCTAACCTGGGTTAGCGCAGTAGGGCTGGCGCTCTTTTTTTCCGCACAGGGAATAACCGGCCTTATCCTGCCGATGGATATGGTCGCCCGGTCGATCCTGCAAGTTTTTCTTGATATCATTCCGGGTGAGACGGCGCGTAATGCGTTTGCAGTCAATGACGCTGTTCCGGTCGGATCTACCGTTGTTCTGCTGGCTTTGCATATAGTACCTGTATTTGTGGCAGGGACAGCTCTGCTACTCCATTTTCACAGAATCAACATGCCGAGGCTCTGGCCTTCCAAAGGAACAAGCGCTGGAATCACCATCGGCCTGTTCCTGACGGCGATTTTCTTCCCGCTTAACTTGGCGCCAATAGCCGATTTTTCGATCCTTACCGGTAAACTCCCCTTCTACTGGCAGTTCATGACACCTCTGCTATTCGTAACTGTGGCGGGTCCGGCCTTCACATTGTTGGTATTGTTGATTGGCATTGCGATAGCGATTTATTTTATAAAATCCCTTGGTGAGAGGTTTGCGGTAAAACCTGTTGAGCTGAACCTTGAAAAATGTGTGGGATGCGCCCTTTGTGAAGCCGACTGCCCGTATGGCGCATTGTCGATGACTCCAGCGCCTCTGGAAAACCATCACCCCTGGCTCGTGGAGCTTGATGAAGATCTATGCGCCGGTTGTCCTGTCTGTGTCGGGTCGTGCGGATTCGGAGCTTTGTCGGCGCCTGACCGGGGGATAACCGCAATCAATGAAGAGACAAGCGCCTTTCTGGCAAGGGCCACTGATCCTGTAATCGTCTATGCGTGCAAGGAATCGTACCCTTCGCAAAAGTTTCCGGGCGACAAATCGACTCTGGTTGTTCCGCTTATCTGCGCAGGTCAACTACCTGCAAACCAGGTTGCGCTCGATTACAAACGTGGCGCCAAAGCCGTAATAATCCTCTCCTGTAAAGAGAGCGCTTGCAAGAGCAGGCTCGGCTCAATGTTTACCCGAATGCGCATGTTTCATCTTCGTAAACCGTGGTTAAGAGATAAGTATCGCTCCGGGCCTTTGAAACTGATTGCAGATGGCGGTGGGACCACCGATGAAATTGAGCAAAAGATCGCCTCAGTCAGGAAGGAGTTCTCAAACGAACCGGGTGATCGCGAATATGTGTCGAGCGAAACCGCCTGGCCCGTAAAAACAGTTTCTGCCGCTCTAGTGACTTTTGTTCTGATTCTTTTGTTTCAGTGGGCAAGCGACAGTTACAAGGTCGCGCTGATCGATAAGAACCGATCACAGCTTGTGGTTACAGGAGAAGTTTTTGCGGAAACAGCAATAACAGTAAAACTGGGCGGGACGTTGTTGTTGAATGAAAAAATCGCTCCCGACACTCCCCTCGGCGGTTCTGTTTTCCACAAGGCTTTTGATATCGAGCCTGGTCAAAAAGAGACCACAATCGAGGTTTCCACTGCGCTATCTGAAAAAACTGTTACCCTGTCCATGGATCACTTTTTAACAGGCAGGGTTCATACTGTGATTTATGACCCCAGGACCAACGAGCTGAATGCCGCACCATAATAATTACCCGGATGGAGACGCCGAAACATCGTGGAGTTAACGACTGTCAGTTCAACTGATATGGATGAAACCAAACCTGAGATCCTGATAGGGACTTCCGGCTACTCTTATGACGACTGGAGAGGTAAAGTCTACCCGAAAGATATTGCCGTAGATGAAATGCTCCCGTTTTATGCGAAAGAACTCGGATTCTCGCTGGTGGAGATAAACGACACCTACTTCACCATGCCAACGGTAAGCGGTATGGAGGGGTTGATTAACCAGACTCCCGATAACTTCCAGTTTGTCATTAAAGCAAATCAGGAATTGACCAAGAAATTATGGGATGAAAGCGGTCACTTCCTCCGCAACGAATATGCGGTGGAGACTTTCCTTGAAGGAATGGAACCGATGTTCGACAGTAACAGATTGATAGGTATCCTCGCCCAGTTCCCATACAGCTTTACAAAAAGCAGGGATTCTATAGAACATCTGAAATGGTTCGCCGGAAGGCTCAAGCCGCGAACGGAGCTTGTTGTGGAGTTTAAACATGAGAGCTGGACCTCTCTTACAATATTCGATCTGTTGAAAAGTCTCGATGTCGGGTTTTGCATCATCGACGCGCCAGACCACCCAAAATTCCCACTCTTCACACCGGTGGGCACATCCAGCCTCGGTTATTTCAGGTTGTATGGAAGAAATATAAACTGGTCCAACGTTCCCATCAACGAAGGGTACAACTACAAATATACAGAATTCGAATTAAGAGAACTGTTGACCCCCATCCACAAGATTTCAGCCATGACCGACCGCACAGTAATCTTTTTCAACAACCATTACCAGGGCACAGCGGTAAAAAACGCCTGGTCCCTGAAAAAACTCCTCTAGGAGTCTGCCTTAACTTAGGGTTTGTTCGCGAAGTGGCTCGACCACTTGTAGCGGAATCATCCTAGGTCTGACAGACTCCCAGATGTAATAAAGCTCATGAGTTGAAAATCGCCACCTCGTAATGAGAGACGATAAAAGATCCCGGAAGATCTTTCCCAGATTATAACCGCACCCTGAAAGTATCGCGTTTATCTATTCCTCTTCGGTCCCTTTCAGATAGTTACGTCCCATACGACCATCGTTGTTCACATGACCAATCAACGGCTCTATCGCAGACCTGCGCCTGAACTATTTTCGAAGGCTTTGCGCGCAAGCCTCTCGCGCATTCGGTGGCAAAGGGTGGCGTCAGTGGGGTGAGTTATCGCTTTCTCCTGAACAAGTAGTATCTACGTTGAGATGTGTATCACATTGAGTTTCAACCCGGCATGGATAGTCTTTTCGAGAAGTTTCTCCACACCGTAACTCTTGACACGATCACGCCATTTTGTCATCAGGCTTGGGTTGATGGGAGGCTTATGTGTGAAAGTCGTCTCCCCACAAAAATATTGCCAGTAGGGATTTTCCTCCCAACGTTCGATCAAAACCTCATCGCCAAGATTGAAAGTGAATTTAAGATATTGCTGACCCACCATCAACCGGGCTGGCTTGGCGGGGCGACCATTGTCAGGGCAATAAAACCGACCGAATTGAACGTCGAGCCGGCGCCAGTCTATCTCATTTGCCAGTTTGCAAAGAGAATGGGACAGATCGATTATCTATTCGATGGGGGTGGAGAAAATATCAATCTGGCCAGATTCAGGTTTGGATTTCAATGAATAATCTCCAGGTTTTGAAAGCTGTTGGTGATTACATTGCGATATTATACACTGCCCGAGTTGAGAATAACCAATGTTTAGAAGGCTATTTTCGCTTTTTCAGGAGCGACTATGTAGACAGCAAATTCATGCCAGGATATCATCTTGCCATGACCAAGATCACTCATGAAGGATCCAAGGCCGACCTTGCGGTAACAAAGTCCGAGGTTGAGGCGGTTGCAAGTTATCTGGGAAAAGCAATCCGCCAGGACAACTCCGACCTTATAACGATTGAAGACGCCATAACCAAATTTTCAAAGAAAAATGTGGACCAGGGAGTTCTCTCCCAGGCGTCGCCATTGCCCACACTCCTGGGTGGTTGGTCCAGGAGATAGCCGAAATTGGAGTGGAACGCGCCGGGGAGAGGGTATAGATGCAATCGGGGAACCTTTACAAAGTGGCTCCTAACTGTGGTGGTGGGAAGAACGGGTTCGCTTGGCGCTTGTACTGTAGAGAAGAGAAACGCTGGACGATACATGTATTCGCATCCCTCTGATATCGGTTCACTCTATGAATAACCGCTCTGCCTTGTTCGTATGTGTGGGGATTGCGTTCGTTTTGAGGCTCGTCACACTTTTACAAAGCCTCGACAATCCGCTGGTGGCGGTGCCGCTTCTCGACGAAGCCTACTATGTCGATTTCGCAAAAAAGATCGCCGGTGGTTATCTGATCGGGGAGAATACTGCGTTCCAGCTCGATCCACTTTACGGTTATTATCTCGGACTGCTCTTTTTCATTTTCGGTGAAGACCTGATAGTACCGAGGGTGATACAGCTCTTCGCCGATACGCTGAACGTCTACCTGATATACATTCTCGGAAAAAAAACCGCAGACGAACGAACCGGATTGCTGGCCGCCTTCTTCTACGCCCTTTATAAAGTCGCCTTCTTCTATTCTTGTTTATTGTTAAAAACTACGTTCGCCGTAACTTTCACACTCCTGTTTCTGCTGGCGGCTATAAACGTATCGAGGAAAGGGAGGAGTTCCCTATGGTTTTATCTAGGCGCCTTCGCCGGATTACTCTGCCTGCTACGAAGCAACTTCGCCCTTTTTGCAGTGGCGGTTCCGATCATCTACTGGCTCGAATCGAGACCAGCGATAAAGGTTTATATTAAACATACGATCCTTTTCTGCGTGGGCGTCTGGATCGTCCTCGGCGCAAGTACCGCGAGGAACTATATTGTCAGCGGAGAGATGGTGGTGGTTCGCACCCAGGGTGGCGCAACGTTTTTTGTCAGCAATAACGCAGGTAACCTGACCGGTCGTTACAACCCCCCATCATTTGCGCGAAGGCATCCGGTAAAAGCGCCCATAGATTTTCACCGGGAAGCCGAGAGAAGGACCGGACAAAAACTGTCGGAGACCGAAGCGTCGAGCTACTGGGGCGGAGAAGGGATGAAGTTCCTGCTCAACAATCCCGACAAAGCGCTCCTCCTCGTTTACAACAAGCTCAAGGGAACTCTTGGGAACGAAGAGCTACCCGCGAATGTATCGATCGATACGTGGGCTATATTTGCGCCAGTATTGGCCGCACCTTTCCCGAACTACGCTTTTGTAATTGCGTTTGGTCTGCCCGGTCTTTTGATAGCTCCGTTCAGGAGGCGGGAAGCCCTTTGGCTCTTTCTCCCGGTCGCCGTCACCATGGGAACAATCCTGATTTTTTACACATCGTCACGGTTGCGAATTCCGATGGTTCCGTCCCTGCTGGTCGGGGCCGGGATAACACTTACCCTTCTCTTTGACTGGTTGAGAGGGAAGAGGTATATACCGCTGATTGCAACCTCGATTCTTGTAGTAGTTATATTTGTCACATCGATGGCGATTCCCCTTGTTCCTTTCGGGGGGAACGATAGGTATCTGCTTGCAAAAGCCTACTGGCGTTCCGGGGATATTCCTTCAGCCATGAAACTTGCCGAAGAGGGGTTTTTATCATTCCCGGATCAGGAGAGGTATCCTGTCATGATGGGCGCCATCGCCATAAGCGCGGAGCGGTACGACATCGCGCAAAGGCACCTGAATAAGGCCCTTGCCATTAAACCCGACAACCCGGAAGGGCTTCACAACAGTGGCGTGGCAAGTTTGGGGCTGGAGGATTACACCAAGGCGATTGACTATCTTGAACGAACCAGAAAACTTCAACGGCCCATAAACCCTGCGACACTTTACGCCCTTGCCAAAGCGTACAAAGATTCAGGAGATGTCGCCGCATCAAAAAAAGTCGTGACCGATCTGCTCGGAATAATAAGACCGGCCGATCCATTGGCGGTAAAAGCAAAAGAACTTTTCTGATCCAGTCTCAGGATAGAAGTTATCTCTTTCCATATCATGGGAGTATGGATTCTTTCTGTCCGCAATACACTTAGGCCGCCAAGAACCTGAAATAACTTGACAGAGTTAAAATATCATAGGCCCCAGATAGTGTCGTGATGGTATTTGGCGGTGGGGGGGAAACACAATACGACACAAAATGGGGGGGGGGGTTTTGGATTTTTTTTTTTTAGTGGGGTT
>JAJDBK010000072.1 GCA_029261405.1 Nitrospinaceae bacterium | reverse complement strand
TGAAAATATCTTTGCCGCCATATCATTGGGTTTAGACCAGGTGCCACTAAGCCCTTGTATTTTACCTATGAGTCCATATGGGTCGCCACCAAGTCTAACTGCAATTACTGGCACACCTCGACCAATAGCGACACCAACCTCCTGATCTGTCCATTTACTTTCGTGGTAGTCATCAGTGATTAGAGCAACCAAAGCATCCATACTAAACAAGGCACTTTCTATTTCACGTTGCCACTCTTCATCTGGTTCTATGTCGTTATGCGCAACAAAAGCCGATATGCCACATTCCTTCAGTGACTGCTTTAGTTTCGACACATGCTCCTTGACAGAAGACTTGTGGCTGAGAAAAATACGATAATGCTGAGGTCCCCAAATTCGATCAAGAACCTTTTCTTCTGCTCCACCTATGACAACTGTCGAGGACATTTTAGAAGAGAAAGCTTTAAAAATTGGTCTTTCTCCAACTTGGGAAACCTCTCCAAGTCTACACCCATCTTTCGCCAACCAATCATTCATTATCGATGCAATACGTCTAGCATCATCGGGGTTATTTCTGACCAACGGGTGAACCATTTCAGAGAGAAACCCAAGGAAGTCCTCATCATCGCACTCAAGCAAATTAAACCTGTCATCGTCAACAATCCAGTAACCCATATAGTCATCGTTGTTGACTGTGTGTTGCCGAATATCTCCAGCGGCATTTTCAAACCGACCATCATGTGACGGAAATTTTTCGAGATTGTATAGCCGAGACAGAAAATCAAGGTCACTCATGTTACCTGACCAGCAATAATCCTCCTGTTCAAGGTGCGTAAATATGTTTTGTCGAGTTATTTTGCTAATCATTTAGAGCCTCAAATGTATTGCCCAGTATTATTTCTGAACAAGTGTTATGGAAATTACCTCCTTTTTCCACTGGTCGTTACGAATGCTTTTCTTCGGTGTATCCGGGTTAAGGGAATTGTTTCCCGGCTCATGAGATGGATCAGCCATATTTCAACCCCTGCGCGAGTCTGACGGAATTGGTATAATTGTATTGCAGAAGCAGTATACATCATTTGGGAGTAGTAGAGGACAGCAGTCATGCCTGCGAGGATGGGGTTTCTTAATCGTCTGTAATGGTACCGGAGGCAGAGAGCGAAGCGAACGCTACCGGAGCGAATTTAAACAGTCATCCGAATCCCAGCGTCAGCGTTATTGGCTGTGGGCCACCCACCGGAGGGCTTCTTCTTCGGGGCCGCTTATATCTTTTTCTTCCAGTTTGCCGGACATTGCTATCAGTCTTTTTATGCCGAGCCGGGCTTCACAAATCTTGAATGGGATACCTCTTTTCTCGGCGGTTTTGCTTCGGCTGAGGAGGAAGCCTACGGCGTCGGAGTCGATAATCTGCACATCTTTCAGGTTAACGACAATTCGAGCCCCTTTTTGTAAAAGGGCGCCGTCGATCCCCGCTCTGGGCGAGGCAAGGTTTGGCGCGATGACCTTTCCGGCAAGACGGAATATCGTCAGGTTATTTTCTGTAAGAAGTTTACTAACAGTCATGGATCACGCGTAGCCGCCGTTGTACTGGTTCACCTGGTCGATGACAAGCGACATGGCGTCGGAGATAACGCTTTTCAATTCGTCATCTGATGTATTGCCAAGATAACTCGCCAGATCGTCTTTGTGTTCAATCAGCTTATCGATGAGCGGCTGGAGCTGTTCTACAGGAATATCACTATTCTTCAGCGAGTTTTTCAGCATTCCGAGATCACCCAACAGGCTTTCCAGGTCGCTTACAGCGGCGCTACTATCGAAAGCCGATTCGGCGGCGGGCGGCACCAGGAAAGGAACGCTTGAGATCGGGCCTGCGGAGCTTGTGGAGGCGGCGCTGGTCGATTGGGCGTTTCCGGTTACGCTTCCCAACATGTCGGCGAACGACTCTCCTGTGGAAGAAGCTCCCCCCTGAGTTTTTTTGACCTCTTTATTAAGCAGAGGGTCAACACCGTCTATTCTCATCGTCTCGTTTCCTTAATTTATGTTGCTGATTCTAACATTGTTATCGGCGACGGATAAATAACGCTGAACCGTTATTTGATATATTTTCAATAATCACGCCTTTTGCCCGACAATCATCTATCTTCGCTTAAAATGCGTCTAACTGGTTGTATTATTGGACTCATAGCGTTTATTCGGAGCCATGAATGTAAAGATATCTTTTGAGACACGGCAATATTTGCCCCTTGAGAAGGTGAAAATCGCTACTTTTCCGTTACGGCAAGAGTCGATTTAAACGGGGCTTCGGGGTCAAGTCGCCATAATTGCCACGCCATTAACCATCCGAAAACAGAACCCGTCACGATATCAGCCGGGAAATGTGTCCCCAAGTAGACTCTGGAAAAGGCTACGAGCCCCGCCAACCCGTAGAGCAAGAAGCGGTGGCGCCTGTAGTAGAGGGCGAAAAATGTGGCGGCTGTAAAGGCCGCCTGGGAGTGCCCCGATGGAAACGACCGTGATACGAGCTGTTGGTGAGGGGTATTTACGACCAGTTTCCCGGTGTCAATTTCGGTTTTGAACCGCGCCAGAGGGCGTTGACGGTGGAACGACTCTTTCAGCAGGTTTACCCCCAGTCCGGCTATCGCCATTATCAACAGGAATGTTACGGCTCTTCTTTTCCAATGATTTACATCCCACAGGAGAATCCAGGCCAGTCCGAAAACGATCCAGACCGAGGTGTCGCCCGCCAGGGTGAAAAAGGTCATAATCGCGTCGAGAAGAGGATGCGCGTAGCTGTTATTAATAACGAAAAAGAGGGTTTCATCGAGGCCCCTGATAAATTCGATCATGGCCTGGAGACTTTCATCATCAGGTAAGCGAACAGGGAGACCATGATGAAATTTGGCCCCCAGACACCAACGATAGGAGGTATCTTTCCTTCAGAACCGAGTCCTTGCCCCACCATCCACAAAATGTAGTTCAGGATTATCATTACGACCCCAAGCCCGAATCCCCCCGATGCGCCTCTCCGATGTGTCATTATTCCGAGAGGGGCGCCCAGAAGGGCAAGCACAAGACAACCGAAGGGGGCTGAAAATTTCTGCTGGATCGCCACCTGTTCCGAGTATGGAGGTTTTAGCGCCTCACCGTTGATAATACGAGCTTTAATCTTTTCGATTCGCTGTTCAAGCTCCAGGATCGACATATGTGGAATCTCCTTTTCAAAGGATGTCGCCGAACCTGAGTCGAGATTTATTCGCAGGGTATATGTCATAAAGGAGATTGTCTGGTAATCCCCCGAGACCCCTTCGCTATGAATTACGCCGTTGTATAGCCTGAGGAGAAGTGAGTCAAGCTCCGGTTCCGGTTCGATCAGGCCTTCCATAGCCTCAATGACCCTGGGGTGGTTCTGGTCTTTCATATCGGAGATGAAGACTCCTCGCAGGATATCGCCCTCTTTTTTGTTGATATATATGACGTAACCGGGAAACCGTGTGTTGAATCTTCTCTCTTTAAGTTCGATATTCAGGTTCGATTTCAGAATGCCGATCACGGTAGAGCGGAACGCAATGTTGCTCTCGTGGGTAACGTAGATGGAGAGATAAAGGGTCATAAGAAGCGCCCCGATACCAACAAACCCGACAGGCGCCACCAGCCTGAAATTTGATATGCCTCCAGCTCTCATGGCGTTAATTTCATTGTCAGCCGAAAGTCTGGAAAAGACCATCAGGGAGGACATCAGTACCGCAAGAGGAGTAGCCAGAGTAAAAAAGGTGGGTGAGAGGTATAGGAGCATGTCGCCGATAGCCGAGACGGGAGCGTTCTTGCTCAGTAGTAATTCCGAGAGAAAGTTGACCTTTTCGAGGGAAAGGACCGAAACCAGTACGAGAAGGGCAAGGGTAAAGACCTTTAATTGTTCAGCTATTATGTGTCGATCTAACAAACGCATCGAAAAAATGATAGCATAGTTACTTCATGGAGTAACTTGTGGCGGTTTAAAGAACAGGAAAATGTCCGAAAATATCGGTAGTTCATCCGACAAAACAGCGCTGATAATCGACACCAATCCTGTGTCCAGGATTATTGTCGAAGAAGAAGCGCTGATGGCGGGGCTGACACCTGTAATCGCCGCATCAGGGGAAGAGGGGCTGGAGTTTGCCCGGGAAAATCCTCCCGATATAATAATCATCGATCTTCTGCTCAACGGAAGGGATGGTCTTGAGATCATCAACGAGCTTAGAATCGACGAATCAACGCGTTCGGTACCCGCTCTGGTCGTAACCGGCCTTGAGAGCAGGAGCGAGATCGACCGGGCGAAAAAGGCGGATATTCTTGACCTTATATCGAAACCTTTTCCCCACGGTCATCTAAGCTCCATATTGCAAAGAATATTCAACAGATCCGACGACTCAGCCAAACCTTCCGTCATCCTGCTGGTCGAGGATTCGCATACGATCAGAACCATCACCAAGTTCCTGCTGGAGAAACATAACCACACAGTCATAGAGGCGTGTGATGGTGTCGAAGGGTGGGAAGCCTTGAACCGGCATTCCAATGAAGTCGATATGATTATCACCGACATCAACATGCCGAGGATGAACGGAACGGAACTGGTCGAAAAAATCCGGGCGGATATGCGTTTCCGGTTTATTCCGGTAGTTGTGGCCACGACTATCGCTGACAAGGAGACTGTTAAGGATCTTCTGAACAAAGGATCGGACGACTACATCGTAAAACCGTTTTCGAGCGAAGAGTTTATCGCAAGAATCGGAAGCCATCTCAGGGTGAAATCACTCTACCGCGATTTACGCAAAGCGAATCTGGCGCTGAACAATTTCAACGCCACCCTGGAGCGCAGGGTTGACGAACGGACCGCCGAATTGCGCCAGTCAAACCTTGACGCCATCTATTCGCTGGCGGTGGCGGCGGAAGCAAAAGACGACGCCACAGGCAACCACCTCTCCCGGATACGCTATTTTTCCGGCGCCATATCGAAGATGATGGGGCTGTCGGAAGCGATGTCGGATGAGATCAGCTATTCGTCGATAATGCACGATGTCGGCAAAATATCGGTCCCGGACAGCATTCTGAAGAAGCCGGCTAAACTGACCAACGAGGAGTTTGACACCATGAAGGAGCATACTATTCATGGAGAGCGGATTCTGCCGACCAAACCTTTTTATAAAACAGCGCGCCAGATCGCGAGGTTCCATCACGAGAAATGGAATGGCGCCGGCTATCCTGACAAACTGTCGGGCAAAGATATACCCCTTCCGGCGCGGATAGTGGCGGTGGCTGATGTATTTGACGCTTTGATAAGCAAACGTTGTTACAAGGCTTCCTGGACAATCGAAGACGCCAATGCGGAGATACTTCGCTCGGCTGGCGCTCATTTCGACCCGGATGTTGTGTTGGCCTGGGAAAAACTGTATGAGAACGGTGAAATTGCCAGGATAATGGAAGAGTGGGATTTCCAGCCGTGATTTTCGCAAACCTACCCAGCGTTGAACGGAGTTTTGTTCGTGGCCTTCGCGCGTAACGCCCAACCCACCGCCACCAAAGAGAGTCGTGAGGACCTCAGTCTGCTTAACCGGCTCGCGCAGATCGGCATATCGCTGTCTGCGGAGCGGAATATCGACGCTTTACTGGAGAAGATAGTCGATGAAGCGTCAGTATTTACCAACGCCGATGGTGTCACCCTCTACCTTGTCCAGGATGGCGTTCTTCACTTCTCCATCAGCCACAACAACTCTCTTGGAACGAAGTTCGGCGGCGTTACCGGCAAACCGATCTCCTATCCGCCGGTGCCGATGGATCCTGCTTTTGTCTCCGGCTATGCGGCCATCCACAAAGAGACGGTAAATATACCCGACGTCTATAAATCGACCGGGTTTGACTTTACCGGCCCTAAAAAGTATGACGAGCAGACCGGGTACAGAAGTGTATCGATGCTTGTCACCCCACTGGTAAACCACGAGAACGAGATTATCGGAGTGCTTCAGCTCCTTAACGCCATCGATCCAGATACCGGTCAGGTTACCCGGTTCCACGAGAAATTCGCGGTTCTGGCCGAATCGCTAGCCAGTCAAGCGGCTGTGGCCTTAAACAACTTCAACCTTGTAAAGGAGACCGAGCGACTGTTCGAGTCTTTTTTGGAGGTTATGGCTACCGGGCTCGATGCGCGAAGCAAATATACTCACGGTCATGTACAGCGGGTGGCGGGCCTCACAATGGAACTGGCCGAGGCGATCAACGAGACAGACATCGGTCCCTACGCCGACTTCAAATTTACGGATATGGACCAGAAAGAGCTGAAAATCGCCGCCCTGATGCACGACATAGGAAAAATAGTATCACCGCCGCACATTATGGACAAATCTGTCAAGCTTGAGACGATATTTGACCGGGCGAGACTGCTCGAAGAGAGGTACGAGTTGATCGAGGCCCAAGCGAAAATAAGCGGGCAGGAGCGGAAGATTCAACTGTTGAGCGGTGGCGCCGCATCCGAAGAGGTTGACAAGGATTTGCTTGCAGAGCTTGAGGAGATCCACAAAGAGCGTGATTTTGTCTTGTCATGTAACAATCCGGGCGAGTTCATGGACCCTGAAAAGGTGGATCGACTGAAATTGATTGCCGACTCGGAATATGAGCGGAACGGGACCAGAACAAAGAGATTGAGTGAGGATGAGTTTTTGAATCTATCCATCCGAAAGGGGTCCCTTAACGATGAAGAGCGACAGATCATGCAGGACCATATAAGGGTCACCATAAAGATGCTCGACAAGATACCTTTTCCGCGTAAATTTCAAAGCGCTCCACTCTACGCCGCCAGCCATCACGAATGCCTCGATGGCAGTGGTTACCCAAAAGGTCTTACAGGCGAGAAGATGCCGGTACAGTCACGAATGATGTGCATCACAGACTTCCTCGAAGCCCTGATGGCGACCGACAGACCATACAAGAAGGCGATGCCGATAGAAAAAGCTTTTTCTATCCTTGAAGGCGAGGCGAGCCGCGGCAAACTCGATATGGAACTGATAGATATTTTAAAGAAAAAACAAGTGTTTCAACGATTTATCGATAAAGAAAAGAAAGGTTTTTATAAAAAGGATCTATAAAGGAAACCTTCCGACCCGATAATATCTGTTGCGGCTTGACGAAACGGCTTTTCGATTTTATCCATTTAATCATCCACCAATTGGAAACCAGCAAAGCGCTTATATGAATACCGAAAAACAGGAGCCAAAGGAAAACACCATTCCTTTGCTTCCTCTGCGAGATATAGTCATTTTTCCCGGAATGATGGTTCCTCTGTTCGTGGGGCGACCGAAATCAAAAAACGCCCTGGAAGCCATTTCCGGCTCCTCATCCCTGATAATGCTTTCGGCTCAAAAAGACCCTTCCGTAAACGATCCGGAAGGGGACGACATATATCGGATCGGTTGTGTTGCGGAGGTGGCTCAGACGCTTAAACTTCCTGATGGCGCCACCAAGGTTCTGGTGGAGGGTAAATATCGGGCGAAGATCGATAGTTTTGTTGAGAACAACGAATACCTCTCTGTAAATTACTCTCCCGTTAAGGCAATTCCCTCGACCGGTCCGGGGCATGAAGCTCTCTTCAGGACCGCCAGATCGTTTTTCGAGCAGTATGCGAAGTTAAACCAGAACCTTCCTTCGGAGATGGCCACATCACTGCTGGCCGAAGACAGCCCGGAAGTTTTTACAGATATGGTGGCGGCCAACCTGGGGGTGAAGGTCGATGAGAAACAACAGCTATTGGAGGCTGAGAACACCAAAACCCGCCTTGAACTGCTGGTAGAGCGGTTGCAAGGTGAGATAGAGATTCTGCAGATCGAGAAGCGCGTCCGTTCTAGGGTGAAAAAGCAGATGGAAAAGTCGCAACGCGACTATTACCTCACCGAACAGATGAAAGCGATCCAGAAAGAACTCGGCAGGGTAGGTGACGGCGAAAAGACCGAATTCGAGGAGTTCAGGGAGAAGATCGAGGCCGCCCGGATGCCATCGGATGTTAAGAAGAGAGCTTTAAAAGAACTCACCAAGTTAGAGCAGATGCCGCCAATGTCGGCGGAGGGAACGGTATCGCGAAACTATATCGACTGGCTGGTGGAGGCGCCCTGGTCAAAGAAATCGAAGGATAAACTCGATATCAAGGGGGCCGCTAAAATCCTTGAGGAAGACCACTACGGTCTGGATAAGGTAAAGGATCGAATCCTGGAATACCTCTCCGTACGAAAGCTTGTAAACAGGATGAAAGGACCGGTGATCTGCTTTGTCGGCCCTCCGGGTGTCGGCAAAACCTCCCTCGGCAGGTCGATAGCCCGCGCCATGGGCCGAAAATTCGTCCGATTCTCCCTGGGTGGAGTTCGGGACGAAGCGGAGATACGTGGTCACAGACGCACTTATGTCGGCGCTCTGCCCGGCAGGATCGTGCAGTCGATGAAAAAGGCCGGGACCAAAAATCCGGTAATAATGCTCGACGAAATAGACAAGGTCGCTTCCGATTTCAGGGGCGACCCTGCGGCGGCTCTGCTCGAAGCGCTCGATCCGGAGCAGAACGTGGCGTTTAACGATCACTACCTGGAAGTAGATTACGATCTCTCCGAAGTAATGTTCATCACCACCGCCAATGTCCTGCACACGATCCCCCGCGCGCTCAGAGACAGGATGGAGGTGATCACCATCTCCGGCTACACAGACGACGAGAAAGAGAAGATCGCCCGCCGTTTCCTCCTGCCGAAACAGGAGACGGAACATGGCTTGCCGAAAAACGTACTGAAGGTATCCGACGAGGCGTTATTAAAAATTATTCGCAACTACACCCGTGAATCGGGGGTCAGGAACCTGGAACGGGAACTGGCGTCGGTGGCGCGCAAGGTGGCCCGTAAAATCGCCGAGTCAAAACCAGCCGGGAAGACGAAAAAACCGGCCAAGAGAAAAGCCGTAAATATCGGGGAAGAGAGCCTTGCCGATTATCTGGGTGAGATAAAATACCGGGACGATCTGGCCGAGAAGGTGAACGAATCGGGAATCACCACCGGACTCGCGTGGACCGAGGTTGGGGGAGCGATACTCAAAATCGAAACCACCGTGCTTGACGGAAAAGGGAAATATATTCTGACCGGAAAGCTCGGAGACGTGATGAAAGAATCGGCCCAGGCGGCTCTTTCGTATATCCGCTCCCGGTCCAAGGAGTTCGGGCTAAAGAAGAACTTCCACTCCAACGTCGATATTCATATCCACATACCTGAAGGAGCTATCCCAAAAGATGGCCCCTCCGCAGGTATCACCATAGCCACCTCCATGGTATCGGCTCTTCTGAAAAAACCTGTCCGCCACGATGTGGCGATGACGGGGGAAATAACCTTGCGCGGCCACGTTCTGCCTATTGGAGGGTTGAAGGAAAAACTGTTGGCGTCTGTCAGGGCGGGTATAGACACAGTCCTGATTCCGAAGGATAATGAGAAGGATTTGAAGGAAATTCCTGATAAAATATTAAACAGCCTCAAGATCGTGCCTGTAGACAGCATGGATGAGGTGCTGAAACTGGCGTTGGCGGCGGAAAAGCCGAAGCGGACCGGATCGAAAAAAAAAGCCACTAAAGGCGGAAGAAAAATAACAAAACAGTCGAAGGCCAGGTTAGCCGCGCTCTCCGTCTCAGACGGTCAGAGAGTTAACAAGGCTATCGCCATGACGAAAGGTAAAAGCAATGGCTGATCCAGGAGCCCCTAACCCGCTTGGATCGTTAGTCTTCCTCGGGATATTACTTTATATCGTTTACAGAATATTGCAGACGATCAACGGCCAGAACCAGGAAAAAGATGGTTCGCAGGATAAACCTGAAGGAAGGGTTTTTCATATGCCGGAGAAGCGTGTGGCCGAACCCCCCGCATCGATCACCCTGCGCAAGGTTGAAGTTGGCGACGACAAGTTTAGCGGTGAATCGGTCGCCGATGAAGCCAAAGAGGTCCTGGCGGAGAAAAGTGGGTTGACCCTTTGCGGTGACTTCAAGGTAGAGGAAATGCCGGAATTTTCCCTTCGGATATACACCCATCCGCAGAAAAACCTGGTGGGTATCCTCTATAAGGACCCGGGGGGAAGGGCGTGGCTGAACCTGCTCACCGAATACAGGGACGGCAGAATTGTCACCACATCCTCAGCGCAAGAGGGCGCCATCAACACAGATCGCCCCAGAGGTATGCCGCTGTTCCAGTTCCCCGGCTTTTCGGTGGAACAGTTACTACGCAGACATAAACTTGAAACACGGGGAACCGATCAGGCCGATCCTGTCTCCGAAGATGGTTGCGCCGAGTTCTTCAACGCAAACTACACCAGGCTTAGAAAATACCTGGCCGGTAATGAAGAGACAGAGACCACAGCCAAAGGTTCTGAACGTGGCGTTCTCTTTAAATTCCCGAAATCGCCCCCCGCCATGCCGGAGGAGGAGGTCCATCTCGACCTTCCATCCATCTCTGACGAGGAGGAGATACCTCAACCATCCGGACAACAACTTCGCCAATGGCTTAACGCCATCTACAATACCGTATCCGTTCCGAAAGAGAAGAGATCGCAGTTTCAGAAGGGGCTTGTATGGGTTCTTGAGAACGCAAACATGGCGTCTGTCGCCGACACGATTTTGCAGTATACCGACGTATCGGTAACCGAAGTGGAGAAGGGGCGCTGGGTGATTCGCACCAGCAAAGGCGCTGAGGATATCATCGAGCCGGGCGCATTGAACGGTCCGGAGCTGTTCGACAAGGTTAACCGCAGTCTCCCGAAATCGAAGAGATTATTCAAACTCCCGGTATCGGAGAGAGGGGTAGCGTTTTACAGCAGAATCGCCCCCAACCCCTAGCGTCCATCGAAGTAGCCTCACCACCACTGACTTGTGTTGAGGCGGCGCGGGGTGTCGCCGCTACTCTGGTTGTTCTGGCTCACGCTACCGCTGTTATGGCTTTGCCGAAATATGGTCTTGGTGAGGTCTTTTCATCCTTCTTCCATTTCGGAAAAGCCGGAGTCGATTTCTTCTTTGTCCTGAGTGGTTTTATTCTTGTCTACGCGCATTACGACGATCTGGGAAAACCGTCCACTTTATCTTTATACCTGAAAAAACGGGTAATCCGCATCTACCCTGTATATTGGGTTGTCACCCTGCTGATATTGCCCATCTATTTCTTTCACCCCTCGTTTGGCGTCGGTTATGAGAGTGATGCAATGGTGGTTTTAAAATCGCTGGCTCTTGTTCCCCAGGATCACAATCCGATACTGGGTGTAGCCTGGACCTTGCGACATGAGATTCTGTTTTATCTCCTGTTCGGAGCGTTGATATTCAATATCAGGGTGGGGCTACTGTTATTCGGGTTTTGGGCGATCGGTATTCCGCTCGTCTATTTGACCGGCTCTGAATATCCCTACTCCTTCTTTTTCAGTATTTTTAACCTGGAGTTTCTTTTGGGGATGGCTACAGGCTATCTGGTCGTTAACTATCGTATTGATCGGGCCGGTTGGCTTTTGCCTGTGGGGGTTATCTGTTTTCTGATCGCCGGTGTTGCGGAGACTTCGATATTAGATTCCGGCGGGAGTTTTTTTCTTTTCCGAACATGGTACGGATTGTCATCCTCCATTATGATATCTTCTCTTGCCTGGGGGGAACTGGCCGGGAGTTTCAAATCGCCAGATCTGATGTTTCGCATCGGCTCGGCCTCCTATTCCATATATCTGGTACACCACTTGTTCATATCATTTGCTGTAAAGGTTGTGGTCGCTGTAGGCGCTGGCGTTTATTTGCCGCTGGAAATAATATTCGCACTCCTTGTTTTTTCATCCGTATGGGTTGGAGTCGTTTTTCATACGGTCATTGAACGCCCTATGCTGTACCGTCTGAAGCGCGCTTTTTCCGGTTCCTGATTGTCCACAAAACAGACTGAATCTAATATATAATGGCGCTGAGGGTGTTTCTACAAGGAATGTATTTTGAACTAATATATAATCAACTACTTACAAGTTGTGGCCCTCAATTCACTGATACGGGCGTAGTGTATGTTCAACCTTGATGTGTTGAGAAAAATGCGACCTGATAGTCGCAAGCGCAACCACCAGTCCGGATGTTGCAAAGAACGCTTCCGTTCCAACTCCATATTTCTGATTTTCACTCTCTTCTTTTTTGTTACCAGCCCATTAGCAAATTCGTCCAATGTTTATGAAATCAAGGTGTTGAAAAGTAATAACGCCAAACCCTACGACCTTTTCCTGAAAGGATTCAGGGAAACTGTCCCGACAGCCAGGATCAGCGTTCTGGATATGCGCAACGATATAAACCGGGGAGTTGAAAAACTGAAAAATATCCAGAAGGAGAAGCCCGGCCTGATATTGGCTTTGGGGGCCAAGGCGGCATGGGTAACCCGCGATATGAAAGATACCCGGGTAATCTTCTCCATGGTAACTGACCCCGAAAAATACCAGTTGGGGAGGATGGCCGGAGTTAAGCTCGACATCCCTGCGGTGACCTATTTACGTCAAATGAAAAAAATCCTGCCTCATGCGAAGAGAGTAGGTTTTATCTACAGCTCCGATAGTCTTGCCAAGGAGGTTTTGCTGGCGGCAAAAGAGACGGGAGCAACCATCGTCCCTGAAAAGATACCCTCACTTGAGGAGATAAAAGGCGCCATGGACCGGCTCTCTTCGAAGGTGGAGGTATTTCTACTGCTTCGCGACCCGGTAATCATGTCTTCATCAAGAGCGGTGAAGGAATTTATCATACTGCGGGCCTTACGCGCGGGTACCCCTGTTATCGGTTTTAACAAGTGGCTCGTTAAACAGGGTGGCGCCCTCTTCTGCCTTTTCAGTGACTACGGTGATATCGGCAGACAGACCGGCAGATATATCAACCGGATTAATGATGAGACTGACCTTGTGATCGAGTCGCCGGAGGACCTCAAGGTATTTATGAACAGGAATGTCCTCGAAAGGTTAAGTCAGCGTATACAACTGAAGATACCGAACAACGCATATTTTTCAGATTAAGAGATAAAGTGGAAAGAAGAACTCTACTATCCAGACCCGCAAAGGGGAGTGTCATACCACTCAATGAGATGATGGTGCGCCTTCTTTTCGGTCATTGCTATCAACTGGCGCTAATGGCGGGAGGGGAGTTATGAGAGTGGTTATTTTACTACTGATAGTTTTGGCTTTCGACACAAGAGAGGGCTTGGCTGAGGTTACCGAAGTGGCGGCTCTTTTTCCCGGTGATGACGACAGCTTTTACGAAGGCGGCGCCGGGGATATCATATATTCGGCCACCAAAACCCCCAAACGTCTGGTTCAGGCGCCTGCCATCGCCACGGTAATTACAGCTGAAGAGATAAGGAACATGGGCGCCACCACACTAGGGGATGTTCTCAAAAGAATACCAGGAGTGGTAATGCTGACCGCGAAAGATGCGGCAGTAGGTTACGACAGTATCGAAACACGGGGTGTGGGCACGTTCAGTGGTGAAAAGATATTGATCATGATCGACGGGCACCGTGTGAACAACCTTATTTCGGGTGGCGCAACCTGGCTTTTCCACCTGATGTTTGTCGAAAACATCAAACGGGTCGAGTTTATCAGGGGGCCGGGATCAGCGCTACACGGGACCAGCGCATTTATGGCGTCGATAAACATTGTCACCAAAGACACAACTGACCTTGATGGTGTAGTAGCCATGGCCGGGACCGGAAGTCTCGACTATCGTCACGCCAACCTGTTGTTCGGCAAGGAGTTTTCCGATCTAAAACTTTCTGGCTCCTTCAACTATAAAACAAGGGGTAGCCCCGACCTCGAAGTTGAAAGTGACGCCATCGGTCGAAGCGGCGCCACTGACGATTGGTTCCGGGTTTATGATCTGGCGCTGAAGGCTGAGTATGGGGATTTTTCTTTCAAGACAGATTATTTCCATAAGAACGAAGGGTCGCTTATGGGTGTGGCTGACGCGCTTAACGATGGGACCGATATCGAACACAGCCACTTTTACAGTGAGCTCTCTTACCTGAAGAACATTGGAGAAAACTCCAGCGTTCTCATGAAATTATACGCAGACAGGTTTTTCCATAATCCCTACTGGGTGGCATTCGATCCGGGAGCTATCCCCCAGTTTCCATACGGGTTCAAGGCGTGGCCTCCATCCAAGGATAAAACTTATGGCGCGGAAGTCCAGTTCGATTACAACGTAACCGATAACAACAACGTTACTTTCGGGGCCATGTACGAGGAGAAGGGGCAGTATGATGTGGCCCATCTTGTGAACGTCGATCCTGTTACAGGGGAAAACTTTCCCGAGATAGTTGATTATACCGAAAGAGCAAACTGGAGCCAGAACGCTAGCAGGACGATCTATGCGATCTACGTTCAGGATATCTGGAGGATCACCCCCGAGTTGGAAGGAACCTTTGGCGCAAGGTTTGATCACTACAGCGACTTCGGGGAGAGCCTCAATCCCAGAGCCGCTATTGTATGGAATTTCATGGAGAACACCAACCTGAAACTACTATACGGCTCCGCTTTCCGCGCTCCGAACTATGAGGAGCTTTACAACATAAACAATCCGGTCCACCTGGGGAATATAGACCTAAGCCCGGAGAAGATAGACACCTATGAAGCGTCCGTGGACTATTTCCCAAGAGACCTGCAGGTCAAGCTCACCTACTTCCACAGCGAAATCAGGGACATTATCAGGTGGGATCTGGTAAACGCCACGAACCTGGGCAAATGGAGGATCGACGGTGTTGAGTTTGAGGCAAAGAAGACTTTCGACAATCTTGCTGATTACTGTTACCTGAATTTTACATTGCTGGATCCACGGGACGCCGATACTGGAGAGTCTCTTCCTGATGTGGCGAAACAGTACGGCAATATGGGGTTTAACTGGGCCGCCACCGGGCACCTGAACCTCAACTCCAACCTGCTGATGGTGGGGGCGAGAGAGCGATCCGAAACCGATACAAGGTCTGACCTGAGCGGTTATAAGGTGGTGGACGTTTCAGTAGTAGCAAAAGATTTCTACAAGACTGCGGAGATAAGGGCCTCTATCCATAACCTGTTGGATGAGGAGTATTCTGACCCGGCCCCGGAAGGTACCGTGGCAAGCGACTACCCCAGAGAGGGTGTGACATTTTCGGTTGACGTGAGCTACAGATTTTGATTGTTTCGGGTTATAGTCAACCCAGGTGGTTATGGTGAATAAAAGAATTAAAGACATGTCGTTTCGGATCAAGATGACGATCTTCGTCTCTATGGTCGTTGTGCTCTCCGTGGGTATTCTCACCACCACCCTGCTCAACTATTTTGAGAAAAGCCTTACAAATGAATTCGATCTGAGGATTACCTCCATTACCAACTCCGTGGCCTACAACCTTGAGTTGCCTGTAATGATCGGAGACAGGGAAGGTGTCTCAAAAATGGTAACCAGCCTGCTTAAAACTCCCGATATGGTCTCGGTCACCATCATGAGAAAAGGGGAGTTGATGGTCAAGGGGACCGGTGACCCGGTTCCCCGAAAATTGCAGAGGGTAAAGAGGGCCAAAATTGTCTCCACTGAGATGATGGAAGACGAGTTCGGGGGGGAGGGGCGTTCCAATGAAGAGGTCATTGGCGAAGTCATCATTGCATTCAGCACAGCCAAACTCAAAGCAAACATCAACAACACGCTGAAATTCGCCTTCCTAGTCACCCTCATGATAATTGCGCTTGCTATTGTCGCTGGCGCTTATTTTATTTCGATGGCGCTAGACCCGCTAAGCGAACTGCTTGTAACCATCGGCAAGGTCTCATCCGGCGATCTGAAACAGAGAGTAGAGAACGGATCGAAAGATGAGGTAGGTCAACTCGCCACTGAGTTTGACAAAATGGTGGTTGCGCTAAATGAACGGGAAGACGCGCTCATGGCCAGTGAAGAGCAGGTAAGACTGCTACTCAACTCCACGGGCGAGGCGATCTACGGTCTTGATCTTGACGGCGTATGCACTTTCGCGAACGTCGCCTGCCTTGAAATGCTTGGTTACAAGGAGGAAAACGAACTGGTCGGTCGAAGAACGCACGAAGTGAACCATCATACCAAAAAAGATGGCGCACCTTATCCTGAAGAGGAGTGCAGGGTATACCAGGCCTTCAGGAAGGGGACCGGAACCCATGTCGATGATGAGCTTTTATGGCGTGCCGACGGGACAAGTTTTTCAGCCGAATACAGATCTCACCCCCTGACCCATAACGGAAAAATCGTCGGAGCCGTAGTCACTTTTACGGACATTACGGAAAGGGAACAACTGCAACGTCAGTTGATGCAATCGGAGAAACTCTCTTCGATTGGAACATTTATTTCCGGTGTGGCCCACGAGCTAAACAATCCACTTACAGCTGTCATAGGTTATTCGGAGATATTGTTGGATTCGGCGGACGACCTGCCGGAAGAATATAAAGATGATCTGAAACAGTTGGCGTCGGAGGCGCAACGGGCCGGAAAGATCGTCCATTCCCTTCTGAAATTCACCCGGAAGCAGAAGGAAGGGAAGAGGAACACCAACATCAACACCATCCTGAAAGACACTATCAGCCTCAACGTCTATCGTCTCCGTACGGAAAATATCGTGATAAAGGAAGATCTGGACGACAATCTTCCGTTGGTTATGGCAAACATGAACCAGCTACAGCAGGTATTCATGAACATCATCATCAACGCACATCAGGCGATTGCGGATACTAATTCTGAAGGAACAATCACGATCAAGAGTGAGAAGGCGGAAGATGAAATAGTCGTCACCCTGGAAAACAGCGGTCCGCCGATCCCCGTTGATATCCTCGACAAGATATTCGATCCCTTCTACACAACCAAGGATATCGGCGAAGGAACCGGGCTGGGCTTGTCGATTTCGTACGGAATCATCAAGGAACATGGCGGCAGGTTTCAGGTGGAAAACATCAATAGCTCCGGTGTCAGGTTTATCATCGCTTTTCCTGTCTCACATGAAGCCAACTTGATGGCAAAACCAAAAGCTCCGAACCAGGTTATACCGTTTAACATCAGGATTCTGGTGGTGGAAGATGAATCCCCTATTCGCGGGCTGTTGGAGAGATTGCTGGCCGGGAAAGGGGCGAAGGTGACAACGGCGGAAAACGGTCTGCTCGCCCAAAAGATTCTCGAAAATGAGAAGTTTGATATCATCCTCTCCGATATAAAAATGCCGGTATGCGATGGCTTCGAGTTGTTCGAGTGGATAAAAAAACAGCAACCTGAAAACATCAGTAAATTCGTGTTACTCACCGGAACCATAGGAGTGGAAGTAAGCGACTTCTGCCAGTTGCACGGGATACAATCTCTTCACAAACCAATAGAAGGAAACAAGATCATAGAAATGATCTGCAAAGTCCACAAGTGGCAGGACCACGGCCAATAACGCGATGGTTGAATATCTCATTCCAATCGCGCTGGTAGCGGTGGCAGTGCGCAACGGACATAACTGCCGCACTCCAGAGCATGCAATGGGTAATGTAGTTATGGGGATCCGGGGAGGGTTTTATAACCCAAGGACCGGGAGGCCCTTAGGGGTGTAAAACCCTTCCCCCGGATTTAAAAGACCACCGGATAGGGGGACCCGATGATCTTTGTGGGGCTGTTCGACATTGCCGCTATTTAAAAGCGACCCGCTACATCCTGGCGGATCAGGTCAGCCGTGGCTGAAAAACAAATCTTTGTCAGAGCCTCAAACTGTTATAAACGCTTTCGCTCTAACACTCTATGGGGGCGCCTGGTTTGATATAACACCAATAAAATGGATTCACATTTATTCTCGGTGTCCCCTGAGTTCGATGCAATTATAACAATAAAAAATACAACAAGTAAACCCGAAAAATAATTTTTTTTGTTCCGCTATGATTTTTTTGCAAACAGAAAAAAGTGTCGTTTATTTTGAAACACTTCCAGCAATGTTGTGGAAGAAAACGTTACAGAAATAATATATATTAAGAATCTTCTTTTTCCCGGGTGATCGTGATTATAAAAAATATCTAATTTCAGCGCACCCCTTCTATTGCTTCCAAAGAGCAAATATAATAACCGGATGGAAAATAACAGCAGTAACTCTGCAAACCATACCACGCAAAAAAGTGGAACCGGTCAGCTGAAGGTTCTCGTAGTCGATGATTCCCTCATCTTTCGCCATGCTGTTGAGGGTATTGTGAAAACTGTGGCTGGTACCGTTGTGGTTGGATCGGTCAGGAACGGTGTGAAAGCGATGGAGTTCATTCGCAACAATCCTCCCGACCTTGTCACCCTTGATGTGGAAATGCCGGAAATGGACGGCCTTGAAACATTAAAGGAGATCCAGAAGCTTAACCAGTCAGGCGATCCCGCTTACAATATCGGAGTCATCATGGTAAGCGCTCTTACGCAAAAAGGGGCTGAAATTACCATCGAAGCGCTGGAAAACGGAGCTTTCGATTTCGTCGCCAAACCGATCGGCGCAGACCCGGAGGAGAACCAGAGAAAACTGAAGTTTGCGATTACCGGAAAGATCAGAACATTCAGGGTGCAGAGCAGAAGAATAAAAAGATCGCCTGTTTCCCATACAACGCAGGTTGCATCTGATAAAGGAACAAAACCCGCCGCCCTGACGACGCCATCTCCCAGGAAAGCCCGAACCGCATTAGCCGCAAATATGGAGGCGATTTTTATCGGGGTCTCGACCGGCGGCCCGAAAGCGCTTGCAGTGATGTTACCCGTACTCTCTTCCAGGACCGATCTTCCAATATTTATAGTCCAGCATATGCCACCAAAGTTTACGAAATCCCTCGCGGACAGTCTGAACAAAAAATGCCAACATACCGTAGTGGAAGCTACCGCCGGTATGATCGCCGAAGATAACCATGTATACATTGCCCCCGGAGGAAACCATCTGTTTCTGAAACGGGAGGTGAACGGAAAAATCGTAACCGCCCTGAACACCGAATCTCCAGAGAACGGTAGTCGGCCTTCTGTTGATGTTCTTTTCCGATCAGCCGCCAAGGTTTACGGAAAGTCCGCCATTGCAGTGATAATGACCGGCATGGGGTCCGATGGCGCCAAAGGTCTGATACTGATGAAGGAAGCCGGAGCTTATGTAGTGGCCCAGGACGAGGATTCGAGTGTCGTCTGGGGAATGCCGGGAAGCGCGGTGGCTATAGGTGTTGTGGACGAGGTGGTCCCTCTGGAAGAAATTCCGGAAGTAATAACATTCTCAATTAAATAATCGGTTCTTTTATCTGATTCTGTCCCAATTAAATTCCGCCGACCCGAGAACGCTTGAAACAACAAGTGTATAAGGTCTTTTCAAGCCTGAAGATTTCTTGAAACTGACCCGGTAGAATGTACGGAAGTTCTTGTGAAACGGTAGATGATCCCGAATTTTCAGGGTTTCCGGTTTGATCTTTTCTATCGCTACAGGTCTTACTCGATCACTAGCGGGATTCAGGGTTACCACCCATTCCGTTTCCGGGTCATCCAGATCGTTCCATTCATCTTCAGGTGTGTATAAGGCGAGAATAAACTCGACTTCTTTATTAGCCGCCTCTCTCTCCTGTGCCATCAACAGGGACTTCTCTTTCAGGGAGGCTTTCTGGCTTTTGGTCTTCTCCCTGGCCCATGTCTTACGAAGTTCATAATCGTTCAAGATCGTATCCAGAATGAGTATAGTCCTGAACTTATTGTATAACTTGAAGGTTCTTGTATTATTCCTGACAGCGGCGTCAACAGGGCTTTCTGACATCCCGAATTTTGACATGGTTTCACCACCACCTCCGCTGGTGGAACAGCCGACCGTAACGGTGATTAGGGCAAGGAGGGCCACAGCAAGTTTTTTCACCTTAGATAATCTTCCAATACTTTAAGGTTTGTATTTGTGCGAAGTTTCTGGCTAGCGGATTTCTCCAGTTGCCTGATCCGCTCCCGGGTAAGCCCCAGCCTGTTCCCGATAGTCTCCAGTGTGAGGGGAGGTTCATCGAAACCGTATCTCATGCGTAATACCGCCGACTCCCGTGGTGGAAGCGCGGTCAACAGTTTTTCAAGGTCGTGGTGCAGGCAAAGCCGAATAAAATCCTCCTCCACATTTGGCGCTGTGTCGCTCACCATAATGTCGAGAAAACTTACATCGTTATTTTCCGCGCTCAACGGGCTGTCGAGACTTAAGTAGTCCCGATACACTCTCATCACAGTTTCGAGCGATTTTTTCTTGATGCCAAGGGCCGTGGCCACCTCTTCCAGTGCAGGCTCCCGCTGGTTTTTCCTGGTGAGGCTCTCTATGGCTTTAGTGACCTTGCTTAAAAGTCCGGCCTGTTTAACAGGTAGCCGCACTACCTTGGCCTGTTCCGCCAAAGCCCGTAAAATACCCTGCTTTATCCACCAGGATGCGTAGGTGATGAATTTTACGCCACGTTTATGATCGAACCGTTTGGCCGCCTCTATCAGCCCGATATTCCCCTCATTAATAAGGTCGGATACACTTAATCCAAGACCCTTGTACCTGTTCGCAACAAGAACGGTATATTTCAGGTTGCGGACCACCAGAGTTTTTAACGACTCTTCGTCACCGAGTTTCGCCAGCCGTTGCTCCTCTTCGCGCGTCAGGGGGCGAATCCCGCTTATCTCCTTGAGATATGCCCGCAGAGGATCCCCCGAAGAGTTCGGACCGTCACCAGTGTACATAGAGAGCCTTTATAGAAAATCTTTTACCACATAGATTTTACTCCCATTCTCCCCAACTGAAAAGCCAAAGGGCGCCCGGGCCAGTGGCGCGGCCACGGCGAATAACGCTATCGCTGGGAACCGATATTCTGGTTACGCGCGCTTCGGGGGGTCGCTTTGCTCCCTGCCTCCGGTTCTATGACGGCGATAAGAGGTGGTCCAAAAAGGGGGCATGTTCTTGTGCTGTGGATTTTCTTACTGCAGTTATCTGCTAAACCGGGTCGGATCAGGCCGCTTTCTGATATGTCGGGAGATAACTTTAACAAAAACCTTCGTTAAAATAGGAAGCTGATGTATCCTTTCTTAAGGTGAACGCTAAAGAAAGGATCGTTTCGTAAGTGAAAACCTTAAGAAAGGATAAAAGAGTAGGAGAGTTCGCTCAAACCATCTTTGATGATGAGCGGGTGAACGCCTATTTACCGCCACAATTGCCACCGGAACCGCCACTACGTCTCGACGCACTTTACGGTCTGATGGAAGAGGCCAACAGGTCGCTTGGACGGCTCGACGGAATCGCCTCTATCCTGCCAGATACACCACTGTTTCTCTACATGTATGTTCGCAAGGAAGCGTTGCTCTCTTCCCAGATAGAAGGAACACAATCTTCCCTTTCAGACCTTTTACTTTTTGAAAGCAACGAAGCCCCCGGAGTACCGCTTGACGATGTAGAGGAAGTTTCCAATTATGTTTCGGCCATGAATTTTGGCCTGGAGCGATTACACGGTGGGTTTCCGTTGTCGCTGAGGCTGATAAAGGAAATTCATGGAATCCTGCTCGCCAAGGGAAGGGGAGCGGGCAAACAACCGGGTGAATTCCGACGGAGCCAGAACTGGATCGGTGGCACGAGACCTGGCAATGCGACCTATGTTCCACCGCCGCCAGATAAGGTTCAAGATTGCATGGGTGAACTGGAAAATTTCATCTATGAGAAAGATTCAAAACTCCCTGTGTTAATCAAGGCGGCGCTCATTCATGTTCAGTTCGAAAGCATTCACCCATTCCTGGATGGTAACGGACGTTTGGGCCGATTGCTTATCACGTTCCTCTTGTGCGCTAAAGGTGTTTTGCGCGAACCGATCCTATATCTGAGCCTCTATTTTAAAACGCACCGGCGACAATATTATGATCTTTTGCAAAAGGTGCGGGAAGATGGGGACTGGGAAGCCTGGCTCGAATTTTTCCTGACCGGTGTCAAGGAAACATCGGATCAGGCGGCGGACGTTGCGCGCCGAATTCTAGCCGTTTTTGAGCGGGATCGGCGCAAAATCGAGGGGCTTGGTCGTCCATCCTCCTCCGCGCTTAGAGTGCATCAATATATGCAATCAAGACCGCTTCTATCTGTACCCGTTGCGACTAAAACCTTGGGTTTAACCTCTCCTACGATTCGGAAATCCGTTGAACATCTTCTGGAGTTAGGTATCACGAGAGAGATTACCGGCAAAAAACGAGGACGATTATTTGTCTATGACGACTATCTCAACCTCCTCAATGAAGGAACAGAACCGTTGCGATAAGGAGAAGAAAAGGGCTCAGGCAGTTTTTTGATATGTAACCGTCCAATGACCCGCATCTTCTCAGGTTTTTAATTGTTTGCGATGATGGCCTTCGATATTTATTGGAGGGTTATCTGGATGGGCGGTGTTAAGGGGTTTGGCAGTAAAAGTGGTTCTGTGTTTTGGGGAAAGCAT
>JAJDBK010000071.1 GCA_029261405.1 Nitrospinaceae bacterium | reverse complement strand
ATGTGCCACGAAGCCAACGAGTACACCAGGGCGGAAGTCTCAAAGGCCCACGATTTCACAATGACGGAAGTGACAAAGGTTCACGAACGGATCGACCGCCAAAACTACTGGCAATGGCTGATAGGGGCTGTCGCTACAGCTGTCGCATCAGTCGGGACATGGTTTGCGGTGAAACCGTAAAGGGGGTGAGCGGGTTCAAGTCCCGCCACCTCCACCAATTATGAAAGCTCTTTCGCCAACACCCTCAAGATTTTAGCGTTTTTCGGACTCATATCAAATGCCATGGCCGCAATCTCAGCCGCCATCTTCGCTTTCTCGCTTTTGGCGGTTGTCTTGCCGGTCGCCAGGTCGGCCATCGGGTTCTGATACTCTTTCCGTTCACGGCCTGACCAGAGCCAGTCCATGGACACATTGAAATGTTTTGCCAGCCTGTAGAGATTGTCGGCGGTTGGTTGCCTGACGCCCGCTTCGTAAGCTGAGGTGGAGTCTTTTAAAACATCTGTTGCGGATGCAACGTCCCGCTGAGTTAAACCCGCATCCCGGCGGAGTGCGGAGAGACGTCGCGCGAAACCCTTCTTCATGTCGTTACCCTTCGATCTGATTTACGGTCATGGTAACACAGATATCCCATGATTAATCAGGAATACACTACAGACGATGGGCTTATTGCTGATATGGTATTATAGACAGAATAATTAATATCAGGTAAACGCTACATAAGCGGAATTAATTGAAGATGAATAAATTAACTGCGAAACAGATCAGGTTCGTATCCGAGTATATGGTCGATCTGAACGCTACTCAGGCGGCGATCAGGGCAGGGTATTCAAAAAGATCAGCGAATGTAAACGGTCCGAGAATGCTGGTAAATGCTGGTATTGCAAAAGCCATCGCGGAAGCCAATGCGGTGGTGGCCAAACGGAACGACCTGACCGTAGACGATGTTATCGAGACCGCTAAAGAGGTTCTTGGTCGATGTATGGAATTGGCGCAGGTCTATGATAAGGAAGGGGCTGAAGTCAAGGGTGTCTGTATATTCGACGCTACGAACGCCCTCAAGGCAAACGATCAGCTTGCCCGGATTATCGGGGCTTATGCGCCGGAGAGACACAACGTAACCACAACCCATGAAAGTTCTCTGGCCGAGATGGGAGACCTGGATTCGTGGAACAATGATGTGGAACAGTAAAGTTGAGTAACGTCACCGAGGCTGAGATACGGAAACGGTATGCCACCGATTTCCCGTTTTACGCCAGTCGAAACCTGTGGCTTCGTCCGAAACGTAAATTACACAATTCTGACCCCGGCGTAGGCGCCGACCCGAAAAAACGTGGTCTTGTGCGGCTCCGCATGAACAGAGCGCAACTCTACCTGCACGAAAGAGCGGAACAACAGGCGCGGGAGACCGGCAAGGTTCGTCTTATTGTCCTCAAAGCGCGGCAAGAAGGAATCTCTACCTATGTGGCTGGCCGGTTCTATTGGAAGGAGACGTTCCGGTTCGGAAAACGGGTTTTCATCCTCTCCCACGAACAGGACGCTACTGACAACCTGTTCCAGATGGTGAAGCGTTACCACGACAACTGCCACGAACTCCTTCGCCCTTCCACCAGCCGTTCCAACGCCAAGGAACTTGCCTTTGACAAACTCGATTGCGATTACCGGTTGGCGACGGCCAAGACCAAGGATATCGGACGGTCTCAGACGATCCACTATTTCCATTGGAGTGAAGTGGCCTTTTCTCCCAATGCGGTGGATCACCAGGAAGGGGTGTTGCAAGCGGTGCCAGATGAGCCGGGGACCGAAGTAATCATGGAATCGACCGCCAATGGGTGGGACCCGGTCTTCTACCCGATGTGGCAGGACGCAATGGAAGGTAAAGGCGAATATCGACCGGTATTTATTCCGTGGTTCTGGATGGAGGAGTATAGCAAACCAGCGCCGGATCGATTCCAGCCCGATGCCGACGAGAAGACGCTGATGCAGGTTAATGATCTGACTCTCAACCAAATCTTCTGGCGGCGGAACAAAATAGATAGTGATTTCAAAGGAGATAAATCACGATTCATGAGGGAGTACCCCTCAGATCCTGAAGAGGCGTTTCAGGTTACTGGAACCGAGTCATTTTTCTCTCCCCTTCTCGTTAAACTGGCACGGAAAGCAAAAAACGTTACACGGAGCAAAACCCTGGTTGTAGGAGTTGATCCGGCTGTTTCTGAACAAGGTGATCGGACTGCGATTCTCTTTCGATGGGGGAAGGTGGCGCCCAGAATAGATTATTACCGGGGGATGGATGAGGTGGCCATAGCCCGACTTGTCGCCGATATTATTGAGGAACATAAGCCTGTCAGGGTATTCATCGACTCTATCGGCATTGGTTCTGGTGTCTGCGCCATGTTGAAAGATTGGGGTTATGAAAAGGTTGTTGTGCGGGTGAATAGCGCCTCTTCACCGCGAGGAGCGATAAAAGCGAATAAACAAAAGAAGACCAACGATACCGGCCCGAAATCAGAGTTCAAAAACAAACGCGCCCAGATGTTCCATGACGCTCGGCAGTGGCTCATTGACCAGCCCAACCAATTGCCGGATGATGATGAATTTGCCGCCGATATGGTGGCGCTCTCCTACAAATACAATTTCAATAATCAACTCCAGATTGAGAGCAAAGACGACCTGAAAAGACGCATCAAAGGTGTCCGGTCTCCTGACGGTTGCGATGCGTTTACCCTCACCTTCGCTGAGCCGGTGCGAATCCCGAAACCGGATGTCAGGTCACGGTCTGATAAGTACATAAACGATTTTGCGAAGAAACAACGGAGCCGCGCTGGCTTTATGGGAGCTTAGAGGATGAAAAGGATTAAAAAAGGCAGGTCTTTAGTGAAATCATTTTATGGTCGTGAATGTCATATAGACGAAAAAGACCGGGGGGAATTGATACCCGTTAGAGATATCCTCCCTCATTTCAAAGGAACAATAGATAAACTCCTGCAAGCGTTCCAGGACGAGCATGGGAGTTGTCTTGGCAGAAGCCCATATTTAGGGCCGTCATCGTATGCTGGCCCTGATCTGGTCGCTTATGAACTTGCGAAGGATGGTCAATTGTTAGAGCTTCACCCCAGGGATTGGCGGTTATTTGCCAGTTTTTGTGCAAGAGCGGCGCACGAAGAAATGCGTTTCGATGCCTATCAGGATAAATGCCGAAAGAAAATATCTTCTAATCTTTTCGTATGGTCAGGCGAATTAAAGAGAGCTTTGATGTTGTCCAATTATCCCGATGCTGGTGATGAACATCTTTACTTACATTCAGGAATGATGAACCCGGCTCAAGTGACCGCAACAGATAATTGGGTAAAGGCTTTGTGGAAACTTACATTAAAAGCATTGAGTAAGGTTATCAAGGCTGTATACCTCGACCGTGATGATCGACAAGCAAGGAATCAATTATGACTGATTTTGCCGAGGATAACGAAAAAGGCGATTCTGCCGAAGAAAAAGCGCGGAAGAACTGGAGCCGGTACGTTTATGTGCGGGCGAAAGGACATGAAGATTATATTCAGACCGCGAACCTGAATGAGAAGTTCGCATTCAAAAACGAGCAGTGGAGCCAGGAATCTTTAGATGCGTTGGGTAAAAGGCCAGCCCTGCAACTGAATATGATATTCCAGATTCTGGAACAGATGGTCGGACAACAAATTAAAACTCGCGTTGATATGGGGTTCAAACCGAAATCAAACGCAATTCAAAAGACGGCGGAGGTATTATGCAAACTCGCAAGACAGACGTGCGATGACCGCAGATATCACCAGCATGAGAGTGACGCTTTCCTCACCGGTATGGCCCTGCAACGCGCTTTTATTGATATGCGGCTGGATTATTCGGATAACATTAACGGGGAACCAAAGTTTGAAACTCTCGACCCGCGCCAGGTTATTCCTGATCCCGACGCGTCTGAATATGATCCTGATTCCTGGGGTGATGTAACGACAACCCGCTTATATTCCCACAACACCATCGCCGAAATGTGGGGAGAGAAGAAGGCAAAGAAGATAAAGGGTTCTTTAAACTCTAATTCCCGCGATCCCGGCGATTCAATTGATCCGATGGAGGGGTTTCGCTACAATGCGTTCGGCGGTGACGCTGTGCGCCCCCAGGACCATGTCGATTCGGTGAAACATATCGGTAAAGGCGACAAACTCTACCGAATAGTGGAACGACAATATTGGGTTAGAGGGGAATATCCTTTTTTCATCTATCCTCAAGGGGATATGCGTATAGTTCCTGTCGATATGGACCCTGATTACGCCCAATTCAAGGCTGACAGAGATGGGCTTACGATCCAGAAATTACACGGCAAACGAGTCAAATGGACTGTCTCTTCTAATACCTGCCTTCTGTATGACGATTGGTCCCCATACCGTCATTTCACAGTAATACCTTATTACCCCTATTTTTATAGAGGGATCACAAGAGGGTTAGTCGATTATTTGATATCACCGCAGGAGTTGCTGAACAAGGTGGTGAGTCAGATATTGCATGTTGTAAATACTACCGCCAATTCGGGCTGGCTGTTACCCAGGGATTCAGTGACCAACAAAACGCCAGAGGAGATAGAAGCTCATGGCGCCGATACCGGGCTTGTTCTCGAGTATGATGGAGATAAACCTCCGCCAACAAAGATTCATCCAAATCCGATACCTTCAGGTCTTGCCGATCTGAGGGCTTTTGCTCTGGACATCATTAATAAAATCTCCGGTGTATCTGACCAGGCTCGTGGATTCAGGCAAGGAGACGAATCTGGCGTAACAGTGAAACTGTTACAGGACCGGATGGGTGTCGGCATGACCCGGGCGATAACCAATCTCGATCAGACCAGGAATATCGTTGCGCGAAACATGTTACATCTTTTCCAGGATCACTATACGTCGGAACGGGTGGTGATGATTACCCGGAACCGGGGCCACTCCCGGGCAAGTCAAGAAGATATCGAATTGGTTTTGAATCAGGTTCATACTAATGAAGCTGGTGAAGAAGAAGTTTTGAACGATCTTACAGTGGGGGAATATGGGGTGAAGATAACCTCGACCCCATCATTTGATACCTCCAGAGAACGCAACTTTGAAGAACTTACCGCGATGCGTAACCTCGGAGTGCAGATCCCGGATACGGCAATGATAGAGGCGTCGTCTATCCCGGATAAAGAGCAGTTACTTGAAACTATGTCAGGAGCGAAGCAGGGCGAAGACTCCCCGCAGAATCAATTGGCGCAAATGTCCGCCAAGATAGATATGAATAAAAAAGAGGCTGATACTGGAATGGTTCTCGCCCAGACGAGAGAAAAAGAGATGGCAACAAAAGAAAAAGCGGTGAGCATTGCTGAGAAAATCGCCGATGACCCCGCTCTTGCTGATATCGCCGACACTATTGAACAGGACGATGTTATCGATGAAGCGGCCATTCCTGAACCTGCTGTTGCTGAACCCCAAATAAATGGTTGAATATTTGCTCGGAAGATATGGTATTCTATACATCATATAAATTGTATAGAAAACAAGATATTGGATTAAGGGTGTAATTATGAGGAATGATGATACCGACGCCGATCTCGATAGTCTCGATGATGGTCTCGAAGATGATCTTTATGATGGCGCGATTGCGGACCAGGAGTCTGAGTCTGACGATGAGGATGACTCTTCCGGGGTCAGCGAAGATACCAGTGAAGAGCCGGAACCGGAGATAGATGACGGTGAGGTTCCTGCCTCAATTCCGGTTAATCGGTTTAATCGGGTTATAGACGAAAGAAACTATCAGCAAAAGGAGAATGAGCGACTTCGACAGGAACTCGCGGAGGCCAGGGCCGCTTCAAAGCAAAATAATGAAGATACCTCCACACCTCCCCCTTTCGATATAAAACAGGCCCGACGCGCTTATTTCCAGGCGCAAGAAGATGACGATGTAGAAAAAGCCCTGGAATTGTCTGAACAGATCGATGAATACAACAACGCCCAGATAATTCGGCAAATGCAGGAAACTATGGGAAATCAGGGACTTTCCCAAACCCAGATAACTCAACTGAATATGGAGCGAATCTCTTCTGACGCGCTACGCGAATTTCCTGAGCTTAATCCCCATATTCCTGCGACTTACGATAAAGCCAAAGTTGACGATATCAATGGATGGACAGATATTTTTAACGCTCGTGGCGATGATCGCGCCACAGCATTAGCCAAAGCTGTAGGCAAAGTGATGGGGACGAAAGCCCCTGAACAGACTCCTTCTGATAAACCCGATATTACAGGGATGCGTAACAGCGATGCGCAAAACAGGAGAGCCAGAGGCCAGCAGGCCCCAAAGCGAAATGGCTCCGGCCTCGGCGCCACTGATACCGACACACTGCCTGATATCGACGGCATGTCTGACGAGGAATTCGACAGGCTCCCGGATGAAGAATTAGATAAATTATTGTATTCGCCACGAAGGAGCAGATAACTTTCCCCGCCCACGAGGGCCGGATCATTCACGTTACGAATGTTAAAGCCCTGGTCCCGGCGTGGTAGGGACTCGATTCACTCCCGTAAGGATGTGTCACAGCTTTTGGTCCAGCGTTGCAGGACCCGATTCACTCCCGTAAGGATGTGTCACAGCACGCCAATGCGTCGTCATGGTCGTCGCTTGCGGACGTTACCGCATGTCTCAGCCCGTTCCTGGGGCGTTGAACCAGGGTTTGGCAATAGACATCGCAAATAATGTTCAAAGGAAAACGGCCAATGGCGCTTACCAATTTTAATGCCGCAGAGCGTAGAACAAACACGGCATGGTCCAAAACTACCTGGAAACGAGCCCGTAACTATTCGTGGATGAAACCGTTCGTCGGTAAAGGCCACAACTCGATGATACAGCGGGTAGACGAACTCACAGAGAAGTCGTTCGGTTCACTGCTTATTATAAAGCTCATTCAGTCTCTCACTGGTGACGGTACAGTCGGTGACAATCAACTGGAAGGCAGGGAAGAAAGTCTTGCTTACAACGAGCGGGAAGTAAGAATAGATCAGCTTCGTCACGCCGTTCGGAACGAAGGAAAACTCGCAAACCAGAAAACAGTCGATAATTTCAGGACTGACGCTCGTGAGCAACTTGCTGTCTGGCTGGCCGAGAGACTTGACCAACTGGCGATTCTGACAGCATCCGGGATAGATTACCAATTCAACAACGACGGAAGTCTACGACCCGCTGACTCACAGTTTCCAAACCTTGTATTCAACCAGGATGTAACCGCTCCGACTCCAGGCCGACACAGGCGTTGGACCGCTGCTGGTGGTGGTGGTCTTCTGGCTGGCGACACCAGCGCGATTGAGGCTACCGACAAAGTTAACTGGAACATGTTGATCGACGTGAAGGCGTATGCCAAAACTCACAACATCCGGGGCATAAAGACTGACGGTAAAGAGAATATCTTCCACGTCTTCATGACGGAATCAGGAATGGCTGATCTGTGGAAAGACCCGGAGTTCATCTCTATCATGAGAACCGCCGGTGTTCGCGGCGATTCGAACAAGTTGTTCAAAGGATACGATTCCGTGCTGGTAAACGGGATGATGATCCACGCCCATAACCTCATCTACAACACTACCGGCGCGGATACCGGCTCTAAATGGGGCGCCGCATCGGATGTTGAAGGGCAGAGGGTTCTCTGTTGTGGCGCTCAAGCTCTGGCTTTTGGAGACTATCACGAGCCCACATGGGTCGAGAAAGGTTTCGACTACGAGAACTCCCAGGGTATCTCAACCGGGAAAATGTTCGGTTTCAAAAAACCTGTCTTCTTTGATCCGAAAGCGGATCGGGACGAAGATTTTGGGATTGTTGTTATCGATACAGCTATTAACCCTGTTTCGGTTTAGGAAGGACGTAAATCATGGCTTACAAGAAAGCTCAGGCTTCGCAATGTCCACAGGTTTTTTATAATCGGATCAATTTCGATGACGTGGACAACGCCGGTGTGGCGTATAACGCCGCAGGCGCTTCCGGTCCGCATACTTTTGAAGTCTGCGATGTTCAACCCGGCAGGATTCTCAAGTCGATGGCTGTTATGGTCGAAACGGCTTTCAACTCCGGTACTTCCGATGTTGCCGTTGTCGGAGATGTCGCTATCGCTGATCGGTATATGGCTTCGCAAAGCATAGCGGTTATCGGAGACAAGACCACTAAAAAGACCGGGTTTTCCATCCCGTCCACTGGTCATACTCTCAAGGCGGTTTTGACCCGTGGCGCTGGCGCCGTTCCAACCGCAGGGGCAATGGTGGTTATCGCCGAATTTATTGATCCGCGCCGCGAAGATGAGGTCTCCAGACTCAACGCAAGCGTTTAACTGAGGTATCGGGCAAACGGTCTCCTTTTGTCGGAGACCGTTTGCCCCCTCAAACATAAAAGAGGAATAGAAGGGAATGACGACCGAAAAACCTACAAAACTGTTTTGTACACGCTCTGGGCGATTGGCGTCTACGGCTGGCCCGATAAGGCCGATAACTGCCGGGGAATATATAGAGAATGTGTCTCCCGGTCTGTTTGATACGGCCAGAGCGCAAGGATGTCTGACCGCTGAAGAGGTTCAGCTTGTGATAAAAACGCATCGAAAGAAACCTGGGCCAAAACCGGATAAGGAGAAACAGGTTCTCAAGAAACAGGCGCTCAAGGAGGGTTCGGAGTCTGCCGACGATGAAAACCGTGATGACGAAGACCCGTCTGGTAACGAGAATCCATCAGAGTAACAGGCAAGTAAAGAGATGTATCTTTCTACCCTCGGAGAAATCAGAACAACCTGTCGGCAGATGGTTCTCGATGAAAACAGGGGACATGCTGACGACCTGTTTATCTCTGATTTTCTCTGGGCGATGTTTATCAACGCAGGGATTGATGCGTTTTGTCGCGGTATCAAAGGTATTGTTGATTCCAGTACCGCCGCCGCTTGTTCCGCTACTGTAACAGCAGGTCAGCCCGTGGTTGCTCTGCACGAATCGATTCTTGGTGTTCGCGATATTACCCTTGATTCCACCGGCAGGGAATTACAACGCAAGAGCTACAACGAAATGAAAAGTGGCGTTCTGGCTCACGATTACGGCTCTCGTTCTAGCGGGGTTAATTGGAGAAAGAGTACCGGTACTCCAGGGATCTACATCCCCGACATGGATACATCGAAAAAGATAAGGCTTTATCCGATTCCTACTGCAGATGATTCCATATGGATGACCGTTGAGAGGCTTCCGCTCACGGTATTGGTTAATGACTCTGATGTTGTGGATATTAATCGGCAAGATCGAATGGCTCTGGTCCACTATGCCTTGCATATGGCGTATCGGAAGGACGACACTGAGATTTACAATCCGCATAAAAGCGACTCGGAAGGATTGTTGTTTGATGGGATGGTGAAGGACGCCAGGACTGAGAAAGCCAGGCTGACACGAGCGTCTCGTTCTGGTGGAGCCGCATACGGAGGTATCCGGTTTTGATATCTCTTAACACGTTCACCGGTATAAACAATGTCGCCGATCCTCTGGCGATTGGTGTGAAGGGATTGGTCGTAGCGGATAACGTCGATATCGGGCCGGAAGGACGAAGAGTATCTCGCAGGAGCGGATATTCATTGGCCTTGGCCGCATCGGCTCCGCATTCGTTATTCTCCTGTTCGCAAGGAGCTTATTTCATTATCGGGTCACAGCTTCATTATGTTACGTCACTGACTGAATCGGCAGGTTCTTTTACCGTTACAAGCGAAATACTGAAGACTTTTCCGGCTGTGCTGAATAACGTCTCATTCTGTGAAGTGGCTGGCCGGGTGTTTTTCTCTGACGGTATTTTTACCGGGATCGTTCAGAACAATAAAGCTCGATCCTGGGGGATTCCGCCGCCGACGTTTATTCCTCCGTCGGTGGTGGAATCCAATTCTGGCGGAATCGTCAACGGGTTGCGGCAGGGATATTACTTCGTGGCCGTAACTTATCAGCGCAGTGACGGGCAGGAGTCGGGATCGTCCCGACCGTTGGCGTTCTATATAAACGCGAATGATAGCGGGCTTGATCTCTCCAATATTCCGGTGTCGATCGATCCTGATGTGGTGTCGAAAGATATCTATCTCTCCACCACCGATGGTGACGTTCTCTACTGGATGGATAACATTCCCAACGCTACAACTACATGGTCATACGACGGGGCTTCACTCGGAACAGGGCGGATGCTCTCTACCGAATTCAAGCGTGAGGCTCCGGCTGGTCAGATAGCTGGGTTCCACAAGGGCCGGATGTACGTTGCGGATAAAGATCTTCTTTATTACAGCGATGCCAGGAATTACGAAATGTTCGATGAACGACAGTATCTCCAGATGACATCGGTAATTACGATGTTCGCTCCAGTCGATGACGGGTTTTTCCTGGGAACTGAAACGGATGTGATGTTTGTTTCCGGGTCTGATCCGAGTGAATTCAGTAAAAACAGCCTGAACGCTGGCGGTCCTGTTCGTGGCACGAGCCAGAAAGTGGACGCTACACAATTCGGGATTGATGGGGTTCACGGCGAGGGTTATCTCTGGGCCGCTGATACCGGCGTTTATTTTGGCGGTAACGGAAGCATTGTAGTGAACCTTACCGCTGATAAATATCTCCCGGCCAGGTCAAACATGGGCGGGTCGATGATTAGAAAACAGAACGGTAACGTCCAGTACATCGTATCCCTGCAAGACCCGAATACGGCTCTTTATCGCAGGGATACCGGTGTGACGGAGACCGAACGGAACTTCTTTTAGGAGAATGAAATGGGTTTACAAATATCCACCGGCCTGAGGAACCATATCCTGGACACCGGCGATATCCAGGGGAAACTGGATGGAGCTTCGATTCGGCTCTATTCCGGCTCACAACCGGCGTCGTCCGATGACGCGAAACCTGGCGCGTCGACGCTTCTTGCGATTATCACTCCGCTGGCCTGTACCGGCGCGGCCTCCAGCGGGTCGATATCCATCGACGCCGCCGTATCGGTGAATGCTGTCGCTACCGGAACGGCGGGCTGGTTCCGGCTCCACGAATCGGGTGACGCTACCCCTGATAACGCCAGTACCACCGCCGCGCGGATCGACGGTACCGTCGGGACGTCAGGAGCGAACCTGAACTTTCCGGGAGGAACGTCGATACAGTCCGGAGCGCCGGTCAAACTGGACACGTTCACCATCAACGCTCCCGCCGCCTGACAGGAGGATAGATAGATGCTGAAAGTCGCCAATGTTGGAGAAGTAAGGCTTCTGCAAATGGCCCTGGGGGAGAACTCCCAGGAGAACCTGCAACTTCGGTTGTTCGTAAACAACATCACCCCGGCGGACACGGATACCGATGCTACGTTCACGCAGATGTCCCAGCACAGTTACGCGTCCGCGACTATTACCATGGCGCAGTGGACCGTCACAACCAACGGATCGGGCGAAGCGGAGGCTGTGGCTCCGGCGAAAACCTTCTCGTTCACCGACGACACCGTAAGCGGAACGGTTCCGGTTTACGGCTATTACGTTGTGGGGGCCACGTCCGGTGTTCTGCTATGGGCGGAGAAGTTCGCGTCACCGATAAATATCAGTACGACCGGCCAGTCGATTGAGATAACGCCGAAGATAACGTTGTCCACTAACTAGGAGGGCCGATGGCGACCGCTCTGCTCGCCCATCTTGACGGAACCAGCGGCTCCGTCACGACCACCGATTCCACGGGTGCGCACACGCTCACCTTCTTCGGGAACGGACAACT
>JAJDBK010000070.1 GCA_029261405.1 Nitrospinaceae bacterium | reverse complement strand
TACTTGACGACAGCTCACCCCTGGCTGTCGGGTCAATGCTACCGCTTCACGCTTAAACTCAACGTCATACTTTCTTCGATTCGACATAAACACTCCTTTGGCACATTATGCGCCTTCTTGAAAGTGTCCGTGAAAACGGGGGTGAACCCTCTGACATCAAGATGGTAATGAAGTACACTCATCGACGACGGGATAGATTGCGTCGTGTCGTTGAACTACTGGAAAAGTAAGTGTTGTCACTCGTGTTGTCACTTGGAGAAAATCAAACACTAGATTTCTCTAAGTGTTTGAAAAATGGCGGGGTCGACGAGATTCGAACTCGCGACCTCCGGCGTGACAGGCCGGCGTTCTAACCAGCTGAACTACGACCCCGCAATGAACGCAAGAAAGACGAAATTATAGATTGCGAATTGCCCAATGTCAATTAAAAGATGTGAAAAAAATAGTATAAACGACAATATCTCATGGTGAAAAATAGTTTATAAAACTCAGCTTATATTTCGAGAGGACCAATTAGGGAATTTAATTTGTAACATATTGAATCTTTTGAAATTATTACAAGCATAGGCAATTTCAATTAATTGTGATATAATTTGAGGATAATTGTGGTCTATTATCCTAATATTGCCCTATGGATGAAAAACAACTAAAAGAGCTGTTCAAACTACACAGCAAAAAGCGTATCTATATCGTCCACCCGTCCAAAGGTGACAGGAAACGTGTACGAAACGTTTTACGTGAAGACGGTATCTCCAATATCGTAGAGACGGACGACTGCGATGAAGCATGGGAAAAATTAAAACTGTCCCCAGCCCATGTGATGATATTTTCCGCCTCTACCCCTGAAGGTCAGGATTTCCTCACCCAGTTGGAGGAATCAGCCAGGTTTCCGGAAACACCGGTGATAATCTTTTCCAATAAGGTTTCAGAACACAAAAAACTCCATTCCAATAACGAAATTATCGCTCACTGGATCGAAGAGCCGATGAATGGCGTTAAGGTCGAAGAGGCTCTCATCAAGGTTTTCCAGGGTGGAGTTATCGGCAAGAGCCTGCTTGTCGCCGATAGCCTCTCCCTCGAATATTACTCCAAGGCGGTGAGTCAGTTTGAAGAGGGCGATTTTGAAAGCGCCAAGGACCTGCTCAGGAGTACACTGAAAGAAAAACCGGAATTTTTCGAAGCCTATATACTGATGGCAAAGTCCCTGATCGAAATGGGAGATTTCGAGGCCGCCAAGAGGGTTCTGGGTCGAGCCGCCACCCTTAAAGCGAAGCACCCCAAAGTGTTGGCGCTGTTGACGAAAATCGCCTCCGAGACAGAGGAGAAGAATAAAGCGCTCAAAGTGATGAACATGGCTATAGAGCGGCGTGGAGAGGACCAGATGTTCATGATAGAGATGGGCAATCAGGCCATGGAAAAGGGCTGGGTCGACGAGGCTATTGAATTTTTCGAAAAAGCCAGGGAGATTGACCCGAACCTGATCCACCTCTATAACAAACTCGGTATGGCTCATTCCCGTGCAAAAAGATATGAAAGATCTCTTGAGATGTATAACGGCGCCCTTCAAATCGACCAGGAAGACGCCGGAATCCATTTTAACATCGGCATGTTGTATTTCAGAATGGCAAACTACTCCGACGCATACGACTATTTCGTGAAAGCCGGTGAAAAGGATCCTTCATTGCCCGAACCGCCTGAATGGGCGAAAAAGGCTAACGACGCCATGAGCGCCTGAAAATCTTCCCCTTATCTCTGTCTGCGGTGGCGGTATTTGTTTATTAGCAGAGCCGTGGCAAACACACCTCCATAAAGAAGTATCTCCAGCGAAAGCGCGTAAAGCGCAGTCAGGGTTAGCGGATCACTCCTGCTCACTGGTGGCATAAACGGACAGATCATGTATCCATCGTAAAACGGCCACAAGGCTGGAAGACCGATGCCGTTTACAGGATATCCATCGAAATTGAAAAGGTCTGAAACTATATGAGACCCGTAAGATAAAGTAACGACGATAGAGGCTTTTACCCAGTGTACATAACCACGCAACCATCCCCATAAGGCTGTGATGGAGCCGATAAAAAGGGCAAATCCGACCGAGTGGGTATAACCGTGGTGGTATATGTCCGAATAAGCCAGCCCGTCACCGGTCCAGACGAGAAAATCGAAATCCGCCAGGTTCGCGACCATGACGCATAAGATAGCCCATGTTAACCAATTGTCGTCTGGAATGCTTTTCTCTTTGTTCCGAGAGGCCCAGACTGCCAGTCCAGCAAGCGAGTGTCCTACTGGCGTTGGCATTATGTGGAGCTGTAAGACTTAACCAGATTCTTAATGGTTGTGGACAGCGCTCTTGGCCGTTTTCGCCCTGATCCCTTCGACATCGAGAATTATCTTCACTTCGTCGGAGACAACAAGGCCCCCAGCCTCCAGCGCTTTGTGAAAACTGACGTTAAAATCCTTCCGGTTTATGTTGCCTTCCGCATGAAAGCCAGCCCTGAAATTCCCCCAGGGATCCTTTACAGTCCCCAGAAGCTCTCCTGTCAATACAATGGATTTGGTGACATCTTTTATCGTAAGGTCACCCTCTACAGTATAGTTATTTCCAGAGGCGCTGATTTTTTTCGAAATAAATGTGATATTCGGAAACTTTTTCGCATCAAAGAAGTCGGCGCTTCGCAGATGGTTGTCCCTCTTTTCCACCCCGGTATTGACACTGGCAACATCGATAGAAGCCTCGACATGGGTTAGAACGCCTTTGTCACCAAGGGTGAACTCACCACTGTATTTTGTAAAGTCGCCCTTGACAGAGCTTATAACCATATGTGTCACAGAGAACCCGACCCTGGTATGCGTATTGTCGAGGTTATACAGGTCATCGGCGACTGCTGGTGTAGCCACGGCAACAGTCAGCAGTAAAGCAAAGAGGGTATTTTTATACATTCTTCAACTCCGGGTATATTTAGTCGTTTATAAATTAACGTTCGCATAGCGCGAATCACTTGGAACTTGTCTAACTATTGTAACAGAGATAGTAACTAATCAAGAAAAAACTGAGTTTGTGAAGTAGCTTACAGAAAGCTGTCAAGCCCTCTTTTTTTCAGTTCTTCTGTTACCTTTCTGACATCCTGATCCCTTTCCTTGTTCAGCACAAGTATGGCGTCTTCGGTCTCTATCACCATAACATCATTCACTCCGACGACCGCCACGAGTCTTTTATTGCTGTATGAGAAGACTCCCTTAGAGTCGATGGTGACAAGTTCCCCTTGATGGTGTGAACCATGCTCATCGGTCGGAGAGAGGTCGTATAAAGAACGCCAGGAGCCGACATCGTTCCATCCCGGATCACACTGCGCCACCACCACGTTACCTTCGGAACCGGCTTTCTCCATCACTGCGTAATCGATAGAAATGGATGGAAGGTCAGGATAAATCTCGTATAATGATTGGCTCCATTCTTCAGAACCGGGCGTATCGATGAGCTTGGAGATCCCGCTCATCAATTCAGGCGCTTTGTCTCTTAGTTCATGGAGAATTGTTTCGGTTTTCCAAAAAAACATGCCGGAATTCCAGTAGTAATTTCCCGAATCTACATACTCTGTCGCTTTTTCCTTGTCCGGTTTTTCACAGAACCGTTCCACTTTGAAAATCTTCTCTTCAATGGCGCCAGCGCGGCGAATATATCCGTAACCTGTCTCCGGGTACGAAGGTTCGATTCCAATGGTTGCAAGTTTGTCCGGGTATCGCTCCAGGTGGTCAGTAATCGTTTTTATAGTGTCTAGCAGTTTGTCCGGTTGTTCAAAAACGTGATCGGACGGGAAGAGCGCCATCGTTGCTGAAGGGTCACGGTGGTGGATAATTGACGCCGCCAGGGCCACACAAGGAGCGGTATTTCGTCCAACAGGCTCCACCACAATGGAATCGTGAGATAGTTGAGGCAGTTGACGTCTTGTCTCCCCGGCAAGAGCGGCTCCGGTGATTACAATGATCCGCTCGGGAGGTATTATCGGCTCGAGCCTCTCCACTGTTTCCTGGATCATGGTTTTTTCGCCAGCGATGGAGAGGAGTTGTTTTGGTTTTGACTCTCTTGAAAGAGGCCAGAACCGGGTTCCTTTGCCACCGGCCATTATTACTGCGTAGATTGATCCGCTCATTTTAGTTGTCAGCCAGAAATATGTAAGAAGTGACTCCCGCAAGGAGACAATATATAGAGAACCAGTGAAGGCCACCCTTCTTCACTACCGCCACAAGGAGAGCCAAACAGATGTAACCTGTGACAGCGGAAATAATGAACCCGGTTCCAAGAGTTGTATACGGTATACCTCCGCTACCACCATCGTATTTAACCAGAAACGCTCCGGTAATCGACGGGATGGAGAGCAGAAAAGAGTATCGGGCCGCCGTTTCCCTTTTTATTCCGAGAAACAGAGCAGTGCAGATCGTCGCCCCCGATCTGCTTACTCCCGGAAGGATGGCAAGCCCCTGAACAAACCCGATGGCCAGCGCGTCACCTATACTTATCTTCTCCACTGTCTTGCCCGCTTCCTCCGTAAATCGGGTGAGGAACAGGAGAATAGCAGTGAATATTAGCATGACACCCACAAAACTTACCGACCCGAACGCAAGTTCAAGTTCATTCCTGAATGTGAGACCTATCATCGCAGTGGGAACCGAGCCGATTATGATAAGCCATACCAGTCGGAACCCCGGATATGTAACTACCACTTCCTTGAAGGGGATTCCAGACCTTATGCCCGTTAACCCTTTAACAGAATCGTTCCACGCAGTGATAAGGTCATTTCTGTAATAGATCAGTACGGCTGAAAGGGTGCCAAGGTGCAACACTATGTCGAAGAAAATTTCCGGTTTCGTAATGCCGAACATTCTCTGGGCGATCACAAGGTGTCCTGAAGAGCTGACCGGGAGATATTCCGTAACTCCCTGTACAACCCCAAGCGCAATGGCTTCTACAGTGTCGATCAATTAGCAGAACTCTTTATAGTTGAATTAAGCGCCTTTGTTCGAAGTTGACCAAATCGGGAACAAAAGCGAAAGCGGAACTTTATCACAATTACCGCTGTCACGATACGGCGTCTATTAAACTGTTTTTGTGTATATCAGTTGCACAGTCCTGTAAATTGTGGACACTTTCGTCTCATGCCACCGCCTGTATTTCATCATATTTTTCAGCAAATACGGCATGCGACGGATAGCCAAGGCGCGAGTGGCGTCTTGGGCGATTATACAATATTTCGATATACTCCTGAACTGAGGCATAAGCCTCGGAGCGGGTAGCGTAACGTATGTGATGTACAAGCTCATTCTCCAGGCTTCCCCTGAAACTTTCTATGGGGGGGGGCGAGTAGCGCGGCGGAATCTCACCGCCACGCTCTTTTAGTCGCTCCTGAAAAAGCGCCATAATCCTATAAACATTGAATATTCTCAACTTCATTAGGGTATAATATTGTCATATAATCATCAATATCTCTCAAAACCTGTAGATTATTCATTGAAATCCAAACTTGAATCTGACCCGATTGATGGTTGGTCTGCAATATCTCAAGTTCACTTTCAATCTTGGCGATGAAGAGTAGTTTTACACATCTCAACGTA
>JAJDBK010000069.1 GCA_029261405.1 Nitrospinaceae bacterium | reverse complement strand
AGCGCGATGACATTCAGATGTTGCTGTGGCGTGATCTATCGCGGTCTGCCCCGGCCCTTCATATCCTTCAAGCCGGTTTTCGGAGAACCGCTTTCGCCACTTTGAACAGTTTTGTTTGCCAAGACCACTTTTCTCACTGATAGAATGTAAAGGCAATCCCTCGGCTGAATAAAGAATCACCTTGGCCCGCTGAACCATCCGTTGTTCCGTCTTGCAAGCGCCCACCCACATCCTCAGCGTTTGCTACTCTTCACCGCTTAATGTGATCCTGGTTATCGTTCGTCCCATGGCTGAACCTCTTTGGACGCATTATATCATGCTATTTGGCGAACGCGACACCAGGAGTCTTCAGCGGTAAGCCAGGTTTGATGACTTCGTCGATGAGTTTAACAACGAAAGACCACATGAAGCTCTCAATATGAAGTCTCCGGCACAGGTCTACATCCCATCGAGACAAGCTTATAAAGGGTTACCTGAAGTTGCGTATCCGCTCCACGATAGAGACATTCTTGTCACAACCTGTGGCCGTATGGGATATATAGATTTGGAGCGGAAAACTTTGCATCCCCTCGATGACCCGGTCGGCCCGAGGTCGTTACCTATGCCTTGGGTACGTTGTGTTACCCATGTCTCCGGGTCGGACCCATTCTAAAGTGGTACCGGAGGGGGGACTCGAACCCCCATACCCGTAAGGACACAAGATTTTGAGTCTCGCGCGTCTACCAGTTCCGCCACTCCGGCCCAAGGATCGACATTATACTCCAAAAACTTTTGTTTCCGGGTTAAAATGAAGAGATTGAATAATTTAGTAAAAGCACACAAAGTTTTCTTCCGGTAACGGGTTTGTCCGGGTGGAAGAGAATTGAATAATAGGAGTTATCGGTAATGATTATCGTAATGCAGGAGAAGGCAACGCCTCAGGATATTGAAGATGTCGTCAGTCGTATAAAAGAGTACGGGTACTCGCCCCAGCTTATCGAAGGGTCTCTACGGACGGTCATCGCCGCTCTGGGTGATGCGCGGGACAAGGCGCGGTTGCAGTCTCTCGAATCGTTACACCATGTGGAATCAGTGATGCCAATATTGAAGCCGTACAAACTATGCTCCAAAGAAGTCAAGAGTGAGAGCACCATAATAGATGTCAAGGGTATCAAAATTGGTGGCAATAAGCTGGTCGTAATGGCTGGCCCCTGTTCTGTGGAGAGCCGCGAACAGCTTGTGGCCACAGGTTTGGCGTGCAAGGCCTCGGGCGCCGATATATTACGTGGTGGCGCATTCAAACCACGCACATCCCCCTACAGTTTCCAGGGGATGGCCGAAGAGGGATTAATACTTCTCAAAGAGGTTTCCGATGAGACCGGGATGCCGATCGTGACCGAGGTGATGAATCCGAGAGAGATTGATCTCGTATACAAATACTCCGACATCATCCAGGTCGGAGCCAGAAACGTGCAGAATTTCTCTCTGCTTAAGGAAATCGGCAGACTTGACAAACCTATATTGCTCAAAAGAGGGCTTGCCACAACTATCGACGAATGGTTGATGTCGGCTGAATATATCCTTTCCGAAGGAAACAGGGAGGTGATCCTGTGCGAGCGTGGTATCCGCACGTTTGAGACCGCTACCCGAAACACCCTCGATCTTTCGGCGGTGCCGGTCCTCAAGGAGAAGACCCATCTTCCGGTCATAATCGACCCGAGTCACGGCGCCGGGTACTGGCAGTATGTAGACGCCATGTCCAGAGCGGCGGTGGCGGTTGGAGCGGACGGTCTGATGATCGAAGTCCACTGGAAACCGGAAGAGGCGTATAGCGATGGTCCGCAATCACTGAAACCGGATAAATTCGACAAACTGATGAAAGCTCTGAGACCGATAGCGACCGCTGTGGGAAGGGAGATTTAGCCCTGACTCTTTCGTGAAAGAGTATTTCGAGCCGGGTGGCGAGTTATCGAAACAGCTTTCAGGTTTCGAGAGTCGGCCCGGGCAGCAGGAACTGGCTGAGGAGATACATGGTGTCATGCAAGAAGGGGGCTATCTCCTTGCAGAAGCTGGAACAGGGATCGGCAAGACGCTTGCCTACCTTATACCCGCCATTCTTTCAGGCTCGAAGGTAATAATCTCTACCGGCACCAAAAACCTTCAGGAGCAGATCGCCCGCAAGGATCTTCCTATCCTCGAATCCGTTTTCCCCGACACCTTCACTTCGGCTATCATGAAGGGTCGCCAGAACTACCTTTGCAAACGAAGGTTTAAAAGTTTTTCGCAAGGATTTTTGTTCAAGGACGATCCTATGGGTCGTCTCTTCGATTCGATTGTAAAATGGGCGGAGAAAACCGAAACTGGTGACCGTTCTGAAATCGAGGATCTACCCGACGATTACGCCGGTTGGCAGGAGATAAACTCCCGGTCCGATCTTTGTATTGGTAGCGCATGTTCCACTTTCGATTCCTGTTTCATCAGGAAAATGCGATCCGACGCGGCTGTCGCTGATATTGTGATCGTCAACCACCATCTCTTCTTCGCCGACCTTGCCGTTCGACAATCGGAGTTTGGCGAGGTGATTCCCCGCTACGACTCTGTGGTTTTCGACGAGGCCCATCTTGTGGAGGAGGTTGCTACAAGTTATTTCGGCCTGGCCATATCGAACCACAGAATTCTCGACGCATTACGAGATACGGAACGGGAGCTTAAATCGGAGCGTCTTGACGACCCGGACGTATCGAAAATGATCGCGAACCTGGGTCGGAGAACGAAAGAGTTCTTTGCCCTTGTCGGCAACCGACTGGAGGGGCGGCGCAAATTACTCCAAAAGGAGATCGAAACGATTCAAGTTGAGACAGAGTCGTTTTTAAACAGCCTCAATATGATGGCTGATATCCTCTCTTCGATGCGCAAAGCTACCGACCCTGTAAAGGCGCTGGCTGTACGGTATCGCGGGTTGGGCGATATCCTGTCCGGGATAACCGCTTTCGACAAGGACGACCATGTTTATTGGGTGGAGACGAGGGGTAGGGGAGTTTTCCTGCAAGCCAGCCCCATCGATGTCTCCGAACACCTGAAAGAAAAGCTCTATCCGAAAGCTCACAGCATAGTTTTCACCTCGGCTACCCTCTCTATCAGGGGGGATTTTTCCTTTATGCGGTCGAGGTTGGGACTGTCTGATGGTAAGGAGGTGGTCATGGAATCTCCTTTCGATTACCGAAGTCAGGCGGTATTTCACCTGGCGTCCGACCTGCCGGAGCCGTCTTCAGAGAGATTCCCGCTGGAGGCGGCCAACAGGATCGAGTTTCTGCTGAAACAGACCGAAGGCCGGGCTTTTGTGCTGTTCACCAGTAAAAGAAGTATGAATCTCGTAAGCCGAATTTTGGAAGGCAGACTTCCATATCCTGTATTGAAACAGGGGGACGCGCCGAGAGCTGTGATTCTGGAGAAGTTTACCGAACAGTCGGGATGTGTGCTTTTCGCCATGGCGTCCTTCTGGCAAGGGGTCGATGTCCGGGGAGACGCGCTCTCCGCTGTTATAATAGATAAATTACCCTTTGCGGCGCCGGATGACCCGCTGGTGGAAGCAAGGATCGAGATGATCCGCAAAGCGGGAAAGTCCCCCTTTAAAGAGTATCAACTCCCTTCGGCTGTGCTGATGTTAAAACAGGGGCTGGGCCGACTAATAAGGTCACAGCGTGACAGGGGTCTGCTTGCGGTACTGGACAAAAGAATGCAGACAAAAAGTTACGGCAGGATCTTTTTCGCAAGCCTCCCGCCGTTTGAAGTCATCACAGATAAAACCATTCTTGAGGAGCGGCTAAAAAACCTCCTGTAAGTGTTCAACCGGGCCGGGCAGAATTCTGAAACAGCCGGAGGAGATGTGCCGTGCGCTGATCCAAGTCATGATAGAATGAGGGGACAGGAGGATACGATATGGATATTGTCAAATTTACAGAGTGTTACGAGACTATCGTTGAGCATCTGGCTCAGGCCGCAGAACAGATACCGGATGATAAAATCCAGTTCAAACCCTCGGAAAACTCCATGCCGTGGCTCTATCTCGTCTCACATCCGGCCACACACTGGGTAGTGTTTACTCGACTGATCGATGGCAACCCCGATCACGGGTTTCCGGAAATATACAGGGAAAATCTTGCCAGTGACGGAAAACACGCATCAGAGCAGTTGCGCAACGGCTGGAAAATGTTTCGCGACTACCTGTTGTCAAAACCTGAAACCATTACATCGTATTCCTTTACCCCCCCATGGGGCGGCCCGGAAATGACTGTGGATGCCATGCTTGACTGGACATGGGAGGAGGGAGTCCATCACCGTGGACAGGCATGGGTATACGCCCGCATGAACGGCATCAAACCCCCGTCCATCTGGGGAACAGGATCGTAATTATCCGGGGCAACGCATTTTAGAACCCGCCTGGGTAGCCTGTTACCATACCCCGCAAGGCCGCTATCCTCTTCTCCACCGGGGGATGGGTCGAGAAGAGTGAGGCCATATCCCTCCCCGATAACGGGCTGACGATAAACATGTGGGCCGTGGCAGGTTCCGCGTCCATCGGTATGGCCTGAGCGCGCCTCTTTCGAGTTTGGCAAGCGCGTTGGCAAGCGGGATCGGGTTACCGGGCAGTTCGGCGCCGACCCCTTGTCCGCCTGATACTCCAGTGTCCGTGATATGACCATCTGAACCAGCATGGCGGCCATCGCAAGCGGATTGCTGTGCCGTGTCGCTTATACAGCGGTATTCATCACGTCTTTATAGGCTTCCATAACCTTGTTTCTGACCTGCATGGTCAGTTTAAAGGCGAGTTCGGCTTTGCCCAGGGTCATCATTGTTTCGTGAATGTTTTTTGTTTTCCCGGTGATAAGGTCTTCCAGGGCGGTGTCGGCCTCCAGTTGCATCTTGTTAACGTCGTTAAACGCCTCGCTTAAGGAATTCGCGAACGCATTGCCATTCGGTGTTTCGCCACTCTTGAGTTTCAGCGACGCGCCCAAAGGCTCCATCATCGAGTTTATTTTCATATCCATGACTACAATCCTGAAATATTAGTTACTTATCTTCCCGGTTCCATTGAGGCGCTGATGAGCTTCCCTCTTTTCGAGTTGGCCTTGATAATCGCCTGGTACATGACGCTGTTTTGCGCCATATCGGAGACTTCTGTGTCTAGATTGACGTTGTTGCCATCGAGTCTCGGAGTTTCGGTAGAGATCTCGTAGGTCGGCTGAAAAGCCATGATATCTCCGGCGCTCCCCGCAATATGCCTGGGGTTGGTCGTCGTCAAGGGCGCTTGTTTCCGGAATGCCGATTTCAAGTCGTCCTCGAACGGTCTCATTTTCACCGCTTTGTAACCTGGAGTATCGGCGTTGGCGATATTACTTACGGTGAGGCTTGCTCGATCCGCGTGCAGGTTGAGCGCTTTTTTCGCCAACAACCCTGTTTTATTCGTATAGAGTAAATCTTTAACAAGTCCCATATCGACCACCTTTTAATCTCATGGCAAACATAGATTCAATTATTGTGCCAACATTAGCGTCACGATATTGACACTCATTAACCCCGGTCGGCTCATGTTAGAATGACCGGATGGACGAGAACCAGATTTCAGAAAAGCTACCCGTAATCGCAAGCGATGATCGACTCGCTCCCCTCGACCCGCTTCAGCTTTATATCAATCAAATCAGGGAAAACCCCCCGTTGACCCGCGAAGAAGAGTATGAACTGGCGGTCATGTATCATCAGACGGGCGACAGGGAGGCGGCGTTCAAGCTGGCTACGTCAAACCTGATGCTGGTGGTGAAAATTGCGTTTGAGTTCCGGTCCCAGTTCCAGAACATCCTCGACCTGATTCAGGAGGGCAATTATGGCCTGTTACGCGCAATAAAAAAGTTCGATCCGTTCAAAGGGACACGGTTATCCACATACGCCGTCTACTGGATTCGGGCGTATATGCTCAAGTATATGCTCGACAACTGGCGGCTGGTAAAGGTCGGCACCACCAACGTAAGGCGAAAACTGCTCTACAACCTGAAAGATATCGAAAAAAAACTGGCCCTGGAGGGACACGAACCGGACGCCAAACTACTGGCGAAGCATTTCGGGACAACCGAGAAGGATGTCGTTGAGGTACAGCAGAGCCTTGGAGTCACAGACACCTCAATACATCAACCGGTAGATGAAGGGTCTTCGTGGCAGGTAGGTGACACGCTCAAGGCGGAAACCGACGACTATTCCGAATCGTTGGCCAATAAGCAATGGAAAGAGATGTTTGACGACGCTATCGACAGGTTTCGCCCGCAACTCAAACCCTCCGACAAAACACTGCTCGACAAACGTATCCTCTCTGAAGACCCGATAACCTTGCAGGAGATAGGAGAGATGCACGGCATTACACGAGAGGCGGTGCGTCAGGCCGAAGGTCGGCTACTAAAGAGGCTCAAGGTTTTTTTGAAAGAGGAGTTGAAAGACTTCGTCGAGGACGATTAATAGTTGGCCCTGATAAACGTTTAAGGGAGAGATAAAAATAATGAAAACCGGATTTATCAAAAAACTGATATTTGCAATGTGGGTCGTAGTAACGACTCTGGCGCCATCCGCCGAAGCCGTAAACCCTTGCCAGAAATCTATCGATGATCTGAAATCGGCGTATTTAAACGATCCTTCTTTTACGCGGCTGATCTTGTCCGCTTTTGAAAACACTCAACAGTTACCACCGGAATATAAGAGCGGTAACCCATGGGCCGGAAAAGCATTTCCCGATCTGGTCGATTTTTTCGCCGACTGGTGTACTTTTCTCCCCATAGCTCAGGGTAGCGGCGATACGGGCCTCAAATACATCGAGGATTTCGCCTGGTTTTATTACAAAAACGAATACGGGATGCGATTCGTCAAGGAGTCTCCTGGCAGAGAAATCACTCAGGCGTTTGCCAAACAGCGCGGACAGTATCTCGACAGTCCTGCGTCCGCCTCCATCGTCGCCGAGTGGCTCTCCGATGTGCGGATCGAGAAAGAAGACTACAACCTCCCCGATCAGAAAGCTGTGGACGGAGGATTTACATCGTTCAACCACTTCTTCGCCAGGACGTTAAAAGATCAGGGGAAGAGTAGACCCCAGACCATGCCGGAGCGTGACTATATAATCTCCGCGCCGACAGACTGTATAATAAACTCCATCCCCATGGTGATAACCGACGCCAATACCCTGATCCCGACCAAGTTCCGACAGAAGCTCAATATCCACGATATGCTCGGCGGGTCGAAATATGCGGACAGGTTTATCGGTGGAACCGCATTGTCGTGTGTGCTGATGCCAAACACGTATCACCATTTTCACGCGCCCGTGAGCGGAAATGTGCTGGAGGCGAAGATACTTGAAGGGCCATATTTCGGGTTTTACGACTTCCCGAACTGGGCTTTCCCCAATGGCAATGTCGGGTATTACGGGACAGATTTCAGCCAGTTCGAGAATTTCAAACGAGGCTACTTCATAGTCGATACCGGGTCATACGGCCATGTAGCGTTCATTCCTGTAGGGCTGGATACCATCAGCTCCATAGTATTCAAGGAAAAGTTCCGTGATATATCCAAACCAGTACCCCTGGTCCGTGGAGAGGAGCTTGGGAATTTCTACTACGGTGGATCACTGTTCATCATGGTATTTGAAAAGGGGAGCTATGGCTCCGGGGCTATCAAGGTGCGGCTGGGCAATCAGATAGGGACCTTCGATACGAAGGGCAACGAACCTGTACCCAGCGAGTAGTTTGAGCCGAGTTGGGCTCTATCCTTTCATGGGTGAACCGAGAGCGACAAGGATTCCAGCGGGACATCGTATATATGACACCCGCTGTCCCCACGGTTTCTCTTCGGGCGCAGTTACTTCTGTGGCGCCATGCTCAATCGCTTTTTGATGTGCGGTGTCCACATCGGTGGCGATAAGGTCTATCTCCATACCCAACGGTTTCTCCGAACCTGAAGCCGGAACGTACCCTTGGGGGAAATGGGACTCGCCAAGGGTGTGGCTGGCGAACGCAAGAGTAGTGGCGCCTGTCTCAAGCTCTCCATACTCGCCACTATCGTGAAGAAACCTTCGGGAAAATCCGAACGCCTCTTCGTAAAACGAAAGCGCCGTCGCCACATCGGGAACGTATGTGATGGTGTATCCGAATATAATCATTTTGTTTGCAAACCCTCAACAAGCAAAAGGCCTCCCGCATGATACGAGAGGCTTTTCGATTTTCGTTTGTTGTTACTTCGCTGTGTCAGCCGATCCACTCGTTGTGTACCCGATACCGTTTTTTCCGGTTGTCTTTTTTATACTGCCACGTTTAGCCATCTGCTGTAGCTGGGAATAGATTGTGGTAGAGCCTTTTTGGATGATTTTTTTCTTTTCGAGGGCGCTACGGATCTCACCGGATGAGACGGGTTTGGATGACTTCTCCAGCATTTTCATGATAGCTGAAGTAACAGCGCCCCTCTTCTTTTTCGGCTTTTCGGTCTCGCCAGCTTCCGGGGCGACTTTGGTTTTGCCTTGACGTACGGAGGTTGTACCACCGTCTAAATCACCTGCAACCTTGAGCAGGCGCTTGAGTGTTTCTAGCTGCTCCTCGTGGAAGGCTATTTTCAGTTTTACCTCCTTTATATTTATTATCGACACAAATATTCTCCCTATGTTTAGTTGAAACCTGTTATTACCAAATACGAAACGAGATGGTACTATACCATAGTATATAATCGAAAGAATATCTGCGAAAATGAATAGCAATATAAACCATAATATATGCCTGACATCATATAGCCGGAATAGCGATATAAGGACTATGCTCTTTTTATTATTTATCGATAGTAATTCTGACTAATGAACGATAGCTCAAACAGGCTCGTACTGGCCTCCACATCACCACGACGCTCCATGTTACTCAAGTCCGCTGGAATCGTATTCGACATAGTTGCGCCCACTTCGGGTGAACTTTTGGACCATGGCGTAACACCACACGATAACGTTGCAAGCATAGCGGTATTAAAAGGACATTCTGTTTCCGGCAGGTTTCCCGGCAGACCTGTATTGGCGGCGGATACATTGGTTGTCCATAACAATGATATTCTGGGAAAACCTGTCGATAAGTCAGACGCCGTTAACATGCTGTCGCGTCTTTCTGGCGCCGAACATGAGGTAATGACCGGGGTTGCCCTGATACACGTTGATCGTAATATTACGTGGACTCATGTCGAAACATCTATTGTTCGTTTCAATAAGGTGAGTTCCTCCTGGATTGAAAGTTATGTGAAGAGCGGGATTCCCATGGACAAAGCCGGAAGTTACGCCGCCCAGGGTGACAATTCAGAACTTGTGGCCGGTTATGAAGGTAGCTTTACAAATATAGTAGGGTTACCTATGGAACCTGTAATACAAGCTTTTAAACAGTTCGGTTATCTGGATTCAAAGAAATAAAACTATGCCACTTATCGGTCTGTCGGGAGGTTTTGCTGCAGGGAAAAGTCTTGTCTCTTCCATTTTCGAAAGGAATGGCGCTCACATTCTCGACTGCGACGTATACGCAAGAGACGCTGTTGAACCCGGTAGTGAAGGCCTGAAAAAGGTTGCGAAAAAATTCGGGTCGCAAGTTCTGAATGATGATGGATCGCTCAACAGAGGGGTTCTGGCGAACGTTGTTTTTTGTGACGAAAATCTTCGCAAACAACTTGAATCGATTCTACACCCCCTGATTCGTCACGAAATTTTCCGGGCCTCTGATCGAATATTTAGTGACAATCGTGACGCTGTTGTCATTGTAGATGCGGCCCTTCTTTTTGAAGGAGGGTTGTATAAAAGCATGGATTGCAACATAGTGGTAACTTGCACTGAAGCTCAGCAGGTAGACAGGGGCATGAAGAGAGACGGCCTGTCGATGGAGGATGTCAGGAAACGGATATCCACTCAGTGGCCGTTAAGCAAAAAGGTGGAACTTGCCGACTACGTTATTGATAACTCCGGGACAATCGCCAAAACCGGCGCTGAGGTTTTGCAGACACTTGCGCTGATAAAAACAGGAACGTAAAAGACTGAAATATATAGTATAATTTCTGCATTGATTGAAACTGTATATACCGTATATGTTGAAAGGGAAAAGGATGGCTGGCAAGAAGAAAAGAGTCTCGGCTAAGAAAGGGCAGACACCAAAAAAGTCATCTGCCAAACCCGGGAAAACTGTCACGACGAAAAAAGTCACGCCAAAACCGGCGAAACCTGTTGCCAAGAAAAAAACCGTGACAAAACCAGCAAAACCGGTCGTCAAGAAGAAAACTGTGACAAAACCGGCGAAACCGGTCGTCAAGAAAAAAACTGTGACAAAACCGGCTAAACCTGTCGCCAAGAAAAAAACCGTGACAAAACCGGCGAAACCTGTTGCCAAGAAAAAAACCGTGACAAAACCGGCGAAACCGGTCGTCAAGAAAAAAGCTGTAGCCAAACCGGCTAAACCTGTTGCCAGAAAGAGAGCCATGGCCAAACCTGCAAAACCGGTCGTCAAGAAAAAAGCCGTAGCCAAACCGGCTAAACCGGTCGTCAAGAAAAAAGCCGTAGCCAAACCAGCTAAACCGGTCGCCAAAAAGAAAACCGTGGTCAAACCGGCGAAACCGGTCGTCAAGAAAAAAGCCGTAGCCAAACCAGCTAAACCGGTCGTCAAGAAAAAAGCCGTAGCCAAACCAGCTAAACCGGTCGCCAAGAAAAAAACCGTGGTCAAACCGGCTAAACCGGTCGCCAAGAAAAAAACCGTGGTCAAACCGGCTAAACCGGTCGCCGCGAAGAAAAGAGCTACTGCCAAACCTGCCTTGTCGATCAAGTCAGAACGGACCAGCAAGAAAGGTTGGGACATCAACCTTGACGGTGAAAAGTTTTTTGTCGCAAGAGAACAAGCGGACTTCACGCCTTCAGAAGAGGAGAAGGAGTTCCGGGAGGGGTTGCCCGATAGTTACAACGACCAGACAAGCGTTACGGTCATGGTTCGCGATCCTTTCAAGCTCTACGCATATTGGGAAATCGAGCTTGGGTCATACGAAGACTCTTTTGAGAACCTCGGAGGGTCGGCAAGCGACGTTCGAGCGATATTACGTATTTTCGATGTTACCGGAACGCCGGGCGCAGGTCATCACGAGCGCAGTTTCGATCTGGATATCGATATCACCACAGGTGACGCATATGTGGACGTTGATCGGGCCGGGGCCGAATATGTAGTTGCCCTTGCGCTGATAAACAGTAGCGGCGCCATCAGGATATTAGCTGTTTCCAACAGGGTCGAGACTCCGAGGTCAGAGCCTTCGGCGATATCACCCGCCGGTTTTCAGGGCGAAGGTGTGGACGAAGAGACTTTCTGGCGTTTGTACCGGCTCTCCAGCATGTACAAGGACTCAATTAGATCATTGGGAATGGGTTCCTCGGAGCTTTCGGGCGTGGACGAGAGCGCATCATCTTACGATATAGCTTCGTTTGGTGGTTACAGCTCCGAGACTCTCGCCTCGAACATGTCAGAATTGTCGCAATTTGATTGTGAGCTTCCAATACAAGGTCATGTGACTCCCGGCGCTGATTTAACGTTAAACGGTATTGAGGTTAAAGCCGACCCGGACGGGGAATTCGTTATCAGATTAATGTTGCGTGATGGCGAGATCAAGATCGATTCTGGCGGTGAATAACAATTTTCAATGGACCTGGGAATAACACCGGCTGATGCCTGACGGTTATTTCACTCTCGTTCTCCACGCCCACCTCCCTTTTGTGCGGCACCCGGAGTACGATGAATTTCTGGAGGAGGAGTGGCTTTTTGAAGCCATAACCGAAACCTACCTTCCTCTTCTCGATATTTTTGAGCGCCTGGAAAAAGATGGTGTGCGTTACCGAATCACCATGACCTTATCGCCTACCCTGCTTTCGATGTTCATGGACGAGTTATTGCGGGAGCGATACCTTCGCCATCTTGAAAAGCTGATAGAACTATCGGAAAAAGAGATGGAGAGGACGACCGACGACCCGGGCATGAACGAACTTGCAAGGATGTATAACGCCCGTTTCGTATGCTCGCGTGAATCGTATTCGGGTAGATATAACTGTGACCTCGTTTCGGCGTTCAAACGATTTTTTGACAGCGGTCGGATTGAAATCATTACCACAGCCGCCACCCACGGTTTTTTACCATTGTTGGCTCTGAACAAAACAGCGGTCAAAGCGCAGATATTAATCGCAAAAAAACAGTACGAACTATTGTTCGATAAATCGCCTGTCGGTATCTGGCTACCCGAATGTGGATACCAGCGCGGGTTCGAAACTATTCTGGGCGATGCGGGTATCCGGTATTTTTTCGTAGACGCTCACGGTATCTTAAACGCCGAACCTCCCCCCAGGCGGGGTGTTTTCGCTCCGCTTACGACTCCTGCCGGTGTAGCTGTATTCGGAAGGGATCTCGATTCGTCCCGCAGGGTATGGAGTTCCAAAGCCGGTTATCCGGGTCACCCCTCCTACCGTGATTTCTACAGGGATATCGGTTTCGATTTCGACCTCTCCTATATCGGCCCTTACGTCCAGGAAAACGGTTTGAGGAAGATGACCGGCATAAAATATCACTGCATCACAAACGGCGGGGAAGCGAAAGATATATACGACCCGAACTCGGCGATTGAAACAGCAAATTTTCACGCTATAGATTTTGTCAACCGGCTCGAAGAGAGAACCGTGGAGCTTGACGGGCTTACAGACCGCCCGCCGTTAATTGTATCCCCCTTCGACGCAGAGCTTTTCGGCCACTGGTGGTTCGAGGGGCCGGAGTTTCTGGAGTCCGTTCTGCGCAGGATCGACGACCGGCGCGATAAAATCCGCTCCGTAACACCGTCAGACTACCTTGATTTGCATAAAGAGAGCCAGATTTCTGTGCCATCGTCATCTTCGTGGGGCAGAATGGGCTATTCCGATATTTGGCTCAACGAAACGAACGACTGGGTATATCGCCACCTCCATAAAGCCGCCGACAGGATGGTCAAGGTGGCGGTCAGTCACCGTAACGCGCGCGGTTTATTGGAAAGAGCGCTTAATCAGGCGGCAAGGGAGCTGTTGCTCGCACAAGCCAGCGACTGGGCGTTTATCATGAAGACAGGAGCCGTGGCCCCTTACGCCGAGAAACGGACGAAAGATCACCTGATCCGGTTTAACAGGCTCTACGAGCGGATAACCTCAGGAGTAATCGATGAAGAGTGGTTGTCGGGAATCGAAGAACTGGACAATATCTTTCCCGAAATCGACTTTAAGGTTTATATTCGCTGATTAACCCGCTTTATTCGCAGGGGATAACATAGGAAACCCCAGCGACTCCCTTAATTCGAGATAACCTTTTGCGGTCTTCCGGGCGATATTCCTGACCCTGCCGATATATCTGGTCCGTTCCGTTACCGAAATGGCGCCTCGCGCGTCGAGCATGTTGAACGTATGGGACGCCTTGAGACAGAAATCGTATGCGGGCAGGACCAGCCCCGCCTCTATCAGCCGTACCGCCTCGCTCTCGTATTCGTCGAACCATCTGAAATGAAGATCGATGTCGGCGTGATTGAAGTTGTAATCGGAAAACTCCACTTCGTCCCGATGATGAACGTCACCATACGTCACGCCGTCGGTCCATTGCAGGTCGTAGACGTTATCGCAGTTCTGCAGATACATGGTTATCCGCTCCAGTCCGTAAGTAAGCTCCGCTGTGACCGGGTTCAAGTCGATACCGCCGCACTGCTGGAAATATGTGAACTGGGTGATCTCCATGCCGTCGAGCCAGACCTCCCAACCAAGACCCCACGCACCGAGAGTCGGCGACTCCCAGTCGTCTTCGACAAATCGGATGTCGTGATCTTCCGGGTCGATTCCAAGATATTTTAGCGATTCGAGGTAGAGAGCCTGAGTATCTTCCGGGTTCGGTTTGATAACCACCTGGAACTGGTAATAACGTTGCAACCTGTTCGGGTTTTCGCCGTATCGCCCGTCTGTGGGACGGCGGGATGGCTCCACATAAGCGCACGACCACGGTTCCGGCCCCAAGGCGCGAAGAAAGGTGGCGCTGTTGAATGTACCGGCCCCCACCTCAATGTCTGTCGGCTGGGCGATCAGAACGTTCCGCTCCGCCCAGAATTTTTGCAGGTTTAGTATGACATCCTGAAACAGCATAAAACCCTCATGAATAATAAAGGCAAGATGATAACACAGCCGCCAGAAGGTTAGGAGAGAGAGAAAGGGAAATAAAGAATGGAAGGGAATTCGACTCTGATCAGGTCATCTTTTCCTTGTTGACCAGCCTGCCGATTCTGACAGGGGTACCGTTTTCGATTGTAAGATCATATAACTCACAAAACCGGAACTCCTCGGCTATAGCGACAATTTTAGTCCATTCCGGGCTGTATCCGGTGACCCGCAAAGCGCTTATATTCTCCACAGGTGGAGATGGGGGTGGTTCGGCGCTTGTCAGGTCGATCCCCTTATAGACGCACTCTGTATAGATGGGCAACGTATCCTGGACGACGACCCTGTCGATGACTCCGTTACCCACAGCATTAACGTAGGCGAAAAAATTAATCCACGCCTGATGCGGCTCCAGTCTTGAGCCGGGCTTTTTTTTCATCGCCATTTGCATTGTCTGTTTCCTGTGTGAATTGACCCTTGTCTGCTTATCGGTCCCGGTTGATAAAACTTTAGCGGTTATTTGCGGTTTTTCAGGAAGTCAACAATCTGACGCTGGAAGTGTCTTTGGCGGTAATCGGAGAATCTGGTCTTTGTAACAGGCCGGGAAATGTGGGGTAGTTATAACTTATGGATTATAAACATGTTATTTATCGCGCCGTCTCAAAGAGAATCAGGCTGATGATGGCAAGAGCGGTCAGCGCAATGAGAAAGAAATCGAACCTGCAAAACAATTGTGGCTCCTCACAAAGCTATTATCTGGTTTAATGGAAGCTGGGCAACAACCGCGCCATCTTACAGAACTTTCCATTTAAAGCAAGTCTAAAGTTTCTATCGGGGTGAGACGAACAACAGTCCGTCCATCAACGGACAGATATATCAAAACAGGTCAACTGTGCTGACTCACCGGAGGACTTACATACCTGAGAAGTCGGGTCCGTATCCGTGTAGCGCGGCGTTTACCCTGAGGTTGGTTTTCGGGCAGACAATCTCGCACGTTGTACACTGGACACAGTTCTCAAGGGCCATGGCATGGGTTCTCTTCCCTTCTTTCTCAAGGATCTGATGAACTTCAGCTGTACAATCCCCGACACACGGAGTGTCGCGACCTTCATACTCCTCAACACATTGACCACATACAGAAGAGTCAAACTCGTCGATATGTTTATTCTCTTCGCCGTAATGCGTATGAGCGTAAAAAACTATGTCGGCGGCTGTGTGGATCGTATCTTCGTCGTAATCCTCCGCAGGTTCCAGCGGTACACTGCTATACGACTTGTTGATGTGGGTTCTGTCTTCGTTATATTTTGTCGGCCCGATCTCCGATGGATTGTCCATCATTGTTTTTGCGCCGAGCAGTTTTAAACCGCCTATGGGATCGGCGAGACCGTAGGCCACGCTTGCGGTAATAACCCCTCTGCCAGACTCGACATGATTCACCAGGGTCGGGATCACGTTGTTCAAAAGCTCCGGATGCTCCTGGAAAGTTCTCTTGAAATACCTGCTGTCGTACAGCTCCTTACCGACGAAGGAGTTCATCAGTTTTTCCTGAAAACCGGCGAGCCCGGCCTCCGATGTATCACCTTTGAATAGAGCCCCGGTAATCACTTCAGCGGCTATGTACCCCGACTCCATCGCCTTATCGACTCCGGAGAAACGTTTTACGTCGAGGGTTCCGAGGGCGTCTCCGACAAGGACCGCGCCCGATACCGCGAATTTTTTCGGCAAGGAGTAGTAGCCTCCCTCCGGCAGGACAGACGCTCCATATTTGAGGAGCTTCCCGCCTTTTATCATCTCCTGTATTACAGGGTTTTTCTTCAGGTTCTGCAAAGCTATCGGCGGTCTGATATTCGGGTTCTCATGGTCGAGGGCCATTACCATGCCAACGATGAGTTTATTATTTTTGCAACCATATATAAATCCACCGCCGAGATGTCCTTTTTCGAGCGGGTAACCTGCGGTATGCCAGACTTGCCCTTCGTGGCTCTCTTTCGTCTCCCAGACCTCTTTCACGCCTACAGCCCAAGCCTGCGGATTTTGCCTCAGGTTCAGCTTGCCAACGAGGTCACGAGAGACAAAACCCTTGTCGCCGAAGACGGTCACTTTCGCATATAGGTTGTCAGCGGTCTCATCGCCGGTGTCATCCACCTTGACACCGATCACGGTATCACCATCGAAAAGAATCGACCGGGCAGGGAAACCAGGGTAAAAGTCTACAACCACTCCCTCTTTCTCTCCGGCTTTCTCCGCGATCTTGCCTGCAATATAAGCCGCCATATCAGAGATATTCAGTATGGCGTAGCCTCTTTTGTCAAAATGGGGAGGCATAACAAGTTGCGGAACATCGGCCCAGCCGGTAGGGCCGACGATGGTGAGGTAACTCTTTTTGCAGATACCCTCCAGCGGAAAATCACTATTATCCCAGTCGGGAAACAGTTTTTTTAATACACGAGGATTGGAGACGGCGCCAGAGAGGAGGTGACCGCCCACCTCTTTTGCCTTTTCCAGAACGGCTATCCTTAGCGGCCCCGTGGCAAGCTCCACCATTCTATAGGCCAAAGTCAGATTTGACGGGCTGGCGCCTACAAGCGCAACATCATATTCTATCCGGTCGCTCACCTGGTAATTCCTCCAAAGAAGACGAAAAAGGTCGTTATTATTGCGCTGTGGCGCCCGCCATTGTTTTCTGAAACTGTTTTTTGAGTAGGGGCGCTATCTCAAACAGGTCGCCCACGACACCGTAATCGGCGAACTGGAATATGGGCGCCGATTCGTCTTTGTTGACGGCTATTATCGTATCGGAGTTGCTCATGCCGACTCGGTGCTGGATGGCGCCGGATACTCCCAGAGCTATATAGACTTTTGGCCTGACGGTTTTGCCTGTCTGCCCCACCTGATGAGCGTATGGTATCCACCCTGCGTCTACGGTTTTCCTCGACGCGCCGACAGCGGAGTCGGCAAAAACAGACGCCAGATCCCTGACGACTTCAAATCCTTCCGGTCCACCGACCCCGGCCCCACCCGTTACGATGACCTTGGCGGAGATCAGGTCAACCGCCTTGGAGATGTCCCGTACTGTCTGGATCACTTTCACCCTGAAATCTGACTCGGTAAAAGTCGCTTTAACAGGAATAATAGCGCCAGTTCTTGATGTGTCTGGTTTGGAAGGAACCATGGCCCCCGCTCTGGCCGTGGCCATTTGCGGATTTTTCCACGGGCCGATGATCCTGGCCTTCAGAGATTCACCGAAAGAGGGGCGGATCGCGTAGAGGCAATTCTCGAATGCGCCAACTTTGTTCGGGTCGGCTTTTCCCTTATGGATATACTCTCCGATATCAAGTTCGGTGCAATCAGCCGTCAGCCCGACTTCGAGGTGGGCGGCGATCCTGGGCGCCAGATCCCGTCCGATGGTCGTGGCGCCGCACAAAATAATGTGAGGCGGCCTGTCGAACCGCTCCAGGACGGTGATAACTGCCCTTCGGTAGGGTAACGTTGTATAATCGGCAAGTTCCGGCTCGTCTACCACGAACACTTCATCCGCGCCGTTATGGATCAGCGTCTGCGGAATATCTCCGAGGTCGTGTCCCATCACCATCGCCTGAACTTTAACGCCCAGCTTCTCGGCAAGCTCGGAAGCGGCGCCTAAAAGCTCGAAAGTGATCGGTTGCAGATCATTTTGCAACTGGTCGGCAATTACCATTACATTGGCGAAATCACTCACTGGATCAACTCCTCTATTCCACGTTCATCGGTTGTGAGCCTCTCCACGAGTTGCTCCACCTCGTGTTCCGGGGCGCCCCCTTGAAACATAACGCAGGTCCCACCGATATCACCCATTTTCCAGGTTTTACCAACCACAGTGGGGGAACCGGCAAGACCAGTCTTGGCGGGATCGACATCTATGTCGTCGAGGTTGACGGTTTTTATCTTCTCGTCGTATGCGCCCTTGTCACGGGAGAGTTCCCTTACTTTATATACCGCCGCGAATCTTTTCGGTTCGAGCGGTGTAGCGGAGTTGGCCACGGTAATGAGAGCCGGCAACGGAATTTCAAGATCCTGATGACCACCTTCGACCACTCTTCGGACCAGCGCCTTGCCATCTTTCATCTCAAGTCTGTCACAGTATGTTATCTGCGGCATATCGAGGCGTTCGGCTATCTGCGGGCCGGTCTGGGCGGTATCGCCATCGGTTGTCTGAAGTCCGGTGAAGACCATATCAACATCGGACCCGATATATATGATCGCCTTGTGCAGGGCGAAAGCGGTGGAGAGGGTGTCTGAGGCGGCCAGACGCCTGTCGGTCAGAAGGTATCCGGTGTCGGCGCCATATTCGAGAGCGTCGGACAGGACCGAGATCGCTGGTGGTGGCCCCATGGTGACGGCGATAACCTCTCCGCCCACAGCCCTTTTCACTTCCAGCGCCTTTTGTAGCGCGTATTTATCGAAGGGATTCAGCATCTTTTTTGCGCGAGCTCTATCGACCGTACCGTCTGGATTAACCCCCGCCTTCGAGCTTGTATCCGGCACCTGTTTCAAGAGTACGACCATTTTTAATCCGTCGCTCATCTAAAATGCACTCCCTTTTCGCTAGATTCGTCCACCTACCTAAGACCGCTAAAAAAACGGCCTTCACTTAAAATGAATTGCCCCGAAACAGGGCTACATATCCTCACATAACGTGGGGCAATTATAAAGAACTATTTTGATAAGCCCGTATTAAAGGCTCAAAGAGCGGCGGGGAATCTGAGGAATAACGCAACAACCGGAAGCGCCGGTCAGGCTTTGGTCACCTGATTTCTCCCGCTATTCTTGCTTACATACATCGCCTTGTCTGCGCTGTCGATCAGTTTTATGGCGCTACATCCATTTTTCCACTGGGCCACGCCCAGGCTTACGGTCAACGTCTCATCACAACAATCGGCGCTTACCAGAGTGTTCTCCACAACGTTTCTGATCTTTTCCGCGACAAGCGCCCCACCTTCGAGATCGGTTTCCGGGAGGATAATGCAAAACTCCTCGCCACCATACCTTGCGGGCACGTCACCGTCTCGCAAAGCCCCTTGCAACACCACAGCCAACGTCCTTAACGCCTCATCGCCACAACGGTGCCCGTACTTGTCGTTGAACCGCTTGAAATGGTCCACATCAAGCATAACCAGAGCGAGACTACGGTCGTGTCTTTTCGCCTTGCTGATCTCCTTTATCAGGTATTCGTGCAACCTTCCATGGTTATAAAGACCTGTCAGGCTGTCGGTGGCGGCAAGAGCGGATAATCTTTCGTTGGTCGCCTTGACCCGCTGGTACGCCCCGGAAAGCTCGTCGTATACCCGCTTTTTATCCAAGTGGGATTTCATCTTCGCCAGGAGAATTTCTTCGTCGAAAGGTTTGTTCAGGATATCGACCGCCCCGTTAATAAGCGACTGTAAAATTACGCTCTTGCGGGAGTCCGCCGTCACCATAATGACCCTCGCGCTAGCAAGCTCCTTACTGCTTGTGATGTTCTTTGTCAGGGTAAAGCCATCTATATCCGGCATACTGGCGTCCATCAGGATAAGATCCGGCTTGAAATATTGGGCTATCGTCTCAGCTTTTGTCGAATCGCTCACTATTTCGTAGAGAAACTCGTGCTTTTCAAACAGGCACTGGTACATGGTGCAGAGGATGGGACTGTCGTCAACGGCCATCACCTTCGATTTTTTTGGGGGCACAAAGCGTTTCGACTCGAAATAAGTGGAGATAAAGCTTGTCAACCTGTCAGGCTCTATCGGTTTGAAGAGAGTTTCGATAACCCTCGACTTGAAATGGCTTTGGGATATTATTTCATCCAGCTCCGCCTTGCCCACGGCATCGGACATCAGGAATATTACCGGAGTGTGATCTTCGGGAGCCTCTTCTACCCAGGATTGCAGGAATCCTAACCCCCCCATCAGGCCGGTTTCGGTGTCGATGATGGCAAGATCAAAGCTGTTGTCGATGAAAAGCTGTAACCCACACTCGAAGTCGGGAGCGGATTTCACCTGAAAACCGCCGTTCTCCAGCGAATGAGCAGTTTCACCCAGCAAATCCTGGTTGCGTTCTATAAGGGCTATTAGCTCACTCATTTTTCTTTCCTTGCAAACTCCCTGTTCCGCTTCTGCGATCTGTCATCAACCCGAATGGAGAAATCATTACGAAAAAACCTGATTTTACCCTCTTTTTGATGAATAGTAACGACAATTAACCCGAAAAGAGAAATATTATTCGACAGGAGACCTGATCCATAGATACGCTTGTGTTAACATTCGGATCGCGCCATTTTAATATGTACTTCTCGTAGTTATTCAACAACCCGCCTGGCGGGAAACCGGGGAAGAATATGACTGTTCTGAATGCCATCGACTCTTGCGTCTGGGGCGCGCCGATGATCCTGCTCCTGCTCGGGACCGGTGTATACCTGACCTCGTTGTTGTATGGCCTCCAGTTTACCCGCCTTCTTTACGCATTAAAACTTGCGTTCGTTATCCGGGACGAAAAGACGGGCGATGGTGACATATCGCATTTCCAGGCTCTGATGACAGCGTTGTCGGCTACTGTCGGTACAGGTAATATCGCTGGCGTGGCTACGGCTATCGCTATCGGTGGGCCGGGAGCGATCTTCTGGATGTGGATGACGGGTCTGGTTGGAATGGCCACCAAATACGCGGAAGCCCTGCTGGCTGTCAAATACCGTTACAAGGATGAGAATGGGAAGATGGTGGGAGGCCCGATGGTCTACCTGAAAGCTTGTGGCGAGAACCCGGCCTGGAATTATCTGGCCATCTCTTTCGCCCTTTTTGCGTTTACAGCATCCTTCGGTATCGGCGCAATGGTCCAGAGCAATTCTGTGGCGGACGCCCTTTTTTCCGAGTTCGGGACACCGAAGATGGCTACCGGGATTACGCTTGCGCTCCTGACAGGCGTCGTCATCATAGGTGGAATAAAGTCGATAGCCAGAGTGGCGTCGATTATCGTGCCGGTAATGATTCTGGCCTACTGCTCTTGCGCCACAATGATCCTGATCCTGCATATCGCCGAAATCCCCGGAGCGTTAAAGCTGATCGTCGTTCAAGCCTTCACGCCAACCGCCGCCACAGGGGGTTTCGCCGGGGCCGCCATATGGGTCGCCGTCAGGATGGGGGTGGCCCGGGGAATCTTCTCCAACGAGTCGGGGTTAGGCTCCGCCGCCATCGCCGCCGCCGCCGCCAGAACAAAAGAACCGGTGGCTCAGGCGTTGGTATCTATGACCCAGACATTTATCGATACCATCATCGTCTGTACCATGACAGCTCTCGTAATTGTGATATCGGGAGAGTGGCAAAGCGGCGCCAACGGAGCCGCCCTCACTACCGTGGCGTTCGCATCCACCCTGCCGGGGGGGATGGGAGGTGTGGTGGTGTCCCTGGGGCTGGCGCTATTCGCCTATTCGACCATGCTCGGATGGTCTTATTATGGCGAAAAAGCGATCGAATCGTTGATGGGAACCAGATCGATTATGCCGTACCGCGCCCTGTTCTGTTGTTCTGTGGCGCTGGGAGCGGCTCTGAAACTTGAGGTCGTATGGACCTTCTCCGATATTGCAAACGGATTGATGGCCTTCCCCAACCTTGTGGGGCTTGTCGTACTTGCGCCTGTGGTAGTTGCGGAGACACGACGCTATTTTGCTGGCAGGTAAAAATTTTGTGTGTTGTCGCCAAATTTGATAGAATCACTCTAACCAGGATCATCAGGCGGGTATCACCATGCGTTACGTCCCTCTCTTTCTCATTACACTCACGCTTACCTTCGTCGCCGATATCTCCACTGCGGGGGAGAGCGTCATCGGAAGCGTAAAAACCGTAAAAGGAGACGCCTCCATCGTTCGTGATGGTAAAACGATTCCGGCAAACGCTGGAGAGAAGATATACGCTCACGACAAGTTCCTGACAGGTAACGCTTCGAGCCTTGGTGTGACCTTCCGCGACAATACTCTGGTTTCCCTGGGAAGTGGAAGTGAGTTTGTTGTAAATGAATTCCTGTTCAATCCGGCTGAAAGCGAATTTTCTTTTATATCTAAAATGTTCAAAGGCACAATCTCATACATTTCGGGCAAGATAGGCAAACTATCGCCTGAGTCTGTTAAATTTCAAACTCCTGTCGCCACCATCGGAATTCGCGGCACCAGATTTCTTGCAAAAGTGGAGGGATAGGGCCGGTGCTAAAAGGAATTAAATACGCCTTGCTTATACCCCTTGCCATGCTGAGCTTCGCTTGCTCCCAAAAGAGCACGTTTGTGCTATTGCCTGACCTTGATGGCGCCGTTGGGGAGATAACCGTAACAACCGAAAAAGGCTCCACCACAATATCAGAGCCGATGAGATCAACAACGGTAACCGGACCAAACTCAGCCCCCTCGGACCAGGTTGCGTTGAAAGAAGAAGAAATTCAAGCCACGTTCGGAGAGGCAATGGCCGCCCAGCCGGAACCTGGCGTCGTATTTATTTTATACTTCAAACCGGGTTCGAAAGAGCTTGTCGATTCATCAGCGGCGCTTATAAATGACATCATAAGAATAATAGCGGATCGCAAATCTGTAGATACAAGCGTGGTTGGTCACGCCGATACAGCGGGGAATGAAGAATACAACAAGAGGCTCTCCACAAAACGAGCCGAAGCCGTGGCGGGCATATTAAGCTCTAAAGGTGTCGATACTGATATTTTAAAAATCACATCCCACGGAGAGAACGATCCGCTGATACAGACCGGCGACAATGTTTCAAACCGCAAGAACCGGAGGGTTGAAGTAACAGTCAGATAACCTCAAGACCACTCTACCAACCAGAATATACCCGGCATGAAAAAAAGTTACTGGAGTTCGGCGAAAAAACGCCGGGATATGATGATGGTCGGGCTGGGGGTCTCCGCCCTTATGGCGACTGTTTACGCATTCCAGCCCTTCATCTATCTCCTTGTAGCCAACAAGGTATTCGACACTATTCTCGAATCGTCCCACAACGAAACTTCAGCCGATGGACATGTCATTGTAGAGATAGACGACGATAGTCTGACAAAATACGGTCAATGGCCCTGGCCTCGCTACCGTATTGCAAACCTCATCGAAAAAATTAACGAAGCCGGAGCGGAGGTTGTCGGACTCGATATAGTCTTCTCGGAACATGATCGCACTTCACCCGCCAACTATATAAAAGATCTGAACGATAACCTTGGCATTTCGGTCGGTATCACCGGTTTGCCGATAGAATTTCAGGACAACGACCAGATACTCTCCAAAACCCTTTCAAAAGGCAAAAATGTTCTCGGTTTTAAATTCCTCTATGCCGAAAGTGATACGACCGACAACGAATGTTCGATAAAACCTGTGAACGTTATTTTCAGAACCGGGGGGAGCGATGTAAAACCGGAAAGCCTGTTTTTTAACGCTTCAAATGTTGTTTGTCCTCTCGAAGAGTTGGTAACCGCGGCTACGAGGTCCGGTTTTATAGACATAGCTCCCGATGTGGACGGTGTGTTCCGCCGCGCCCCGCTCCTGATTCACTATAAAGGCAAACTCTATCCGAGCCTGGCCCTGGCCCCCTTGCTTATTTCACTGAATCTAAACCAGGTTATTGTTGATATATTAGGCGATTCCATCGAATCGATCACCATCGGCGATACTGTTGTACCCGTAGACAAAAAAGGCAACCTGTTGATTCATTACAGGGGGGGAGCAAGATTTTTTGAATATATATCCGCTTCAGACATTCTCGACGGATCATTAAAACCCGATCGGTTGAAAGATAAAATAGTATACATCGGCGCCACGGCCGCTGGCCTTAAAGAGCTTCGTGCCACTCCGTTAAGCCCGGTAACACCAGGAGTCGAAATCAACGTAAATATCGCCGATAACATTCTTGCAAAAGATTTTATCTACAGGCCGCACTATATCCAGGGACTGGAGCTTATAATGATACTGATCCTGGGTCTATTCTCCACCGCCCTTCTGGTCCTGGCTAAAGCCGGCAGGAGTATGCTTATAGTGGTAGTCGTTGCAATATGCATATGGTTTGCCGCAGAATGGATCTTCGCAACATCTGGCCTTTTCATTCAACCTCTCTGGTTACTTGTCACCCTGGCGGGTAACTACACAGTTCTTACACTGTTTAAGTATATATACGAAGAGAGGAAAACCCTTCGCAGGACCCTGGCTCTGGTCAAAACTCAAAACGTGACCATCGGCGCCATGTCGAATCTGGTCGAACACAAGGACGCGGAAACCGGAGCGCATATCAACCGCACACAACACTACGTGCTGGCCCTGGCCAATCACCTGAAGGCTCATGATCAATATTCGGAGTACCTCGACGAGTTTACCGTCGATCTGATATTCAAACTGGCGCCACTGCACGATATAGGCAAGGTGGGCATTCCGGACAGCATCCTTCTCAAGAAAGGAAAACTCACCTTTGAAGAGTTTGAAATCATGAAAAAACATACGACCTATGGCAACGACGCATTCAAACTTGCCGAGAAGGAGTTCGGAGAAAACCCGTTCTTTGAAATCGCCAAGGAGATTATAAACTGCCACCAGGAGAAATGGGACGGATCAGGTTACCCTAACCAGCTTAAAGGAGACAAAATCCCTGTCGCCGGGCGCATTATGGCGATAGCGGATGTTTATGACGCTTTAATATGCAAACGGCCTTATAAAGAACCGATGTCTCACCAATCGGCCATTGACATCATGACCAGGGGAAGAGGGACTCATTTTGATCCGGTGATGTTGGATGCGTTTCTTGAAATAAAGGATACATTTATGCGGATCGCCGATGAATTCAACGATAACGGGAATAAGGAAACCTCCTCGTTGAAAAACGAAAGTTAACTCCTCAGTGAGATCAAGTTAACGCCCCGTAATTATTCCACTCTTTTCCCCGTTTAAAACAGCCATTACACTCTCCGTTAACACCTTGTTCCCGACAGGCTTGCTCAGGAAGTCATCCGCTCCAAGTTTGAACGCTTTTATCCTGGTCTCTTCATTCTTCATCGACGAAACAAGTATTATCGGCGCCGATTTTATTGAAGGCTCTTTACCCAAACGTTCGATCAACTCGAATCCGTCCATTTCAGGCATCTTGATATCTGTAACCACAATATCCGGCGTAACTTTCGTCAATATATCAATAGCCTCAGCGCCGTTATACGCCGAATGAATTTCGATATCCTCGGAGTCAAAAAGCTCTCTGACCATAAAATGCATATCGTCATCGTCATCCACAAGGAGAAGTTTTGGTTTGTGGAAAGGTAGCTTGAGGTAAAACACACTTCCTTCACCGACGACAGATTCAACGCTGATTGACCCGCCGTGCGCCTCCATTATTTTTGCTGAATAAGGAAGCCCCAGCCCGGTACCCGCCTCGCCAGCAGTCCCACTGGTCGATGTTTTTGCTGTATCCTTGAAAATATCGGGGAGGATACTTTCATCGATTCCTACACCATTGTCCCGTATGGCGATGGTTCCTTTTTCGTTATCGGGAAGATATAACGATACTTTCCCTCCAGTATCGCAAAATTTTATGGCGTTGCCGACAATGTTGAAAATGACCTCCCGGAAAATGGTTTTATCGGCATAAATGTGTGTCCCTCCCGGAATATCGTTCTCCAACACTATATTCTTTCCCCTTGCCATGATCTCAAGGTCATCCAACACCCGACCCGCGAGGACACGCATGTCTGCAAATGATTTGGTCACCACCAGTCTACCTGTCTGAAGCCTCGACAGGTTCAGAACGTTATCGATTATGTTCATCATGTTGACGGAACTGTCGTGTATCCTTTTAAGAAGCGCCCCGTGTCTCTCCTCCAGTTGCCCCTCCTGTTCCCTGATTATGATTCGGAGAAAACCGATGATCGAGATTATCGGGTTCTTCAGATCGTGGGCCACAAGCGAGACGAATTCATCTTTCAGTTTCGTAGCGTCCTCCGCAAGCTCTTTGGCTATCCGTAATTCGTTTTCGGCCTTGGTCCTCTCTTTCTCCTCGAACCATAACGAAACCATCTCACCTACTGAAACAGCAAAACCCTTTTCATCATCGAACCATTTTCTCGGTTTCCCTGCGTGTTCATGGAGTATTATCCCGGCTCGTATACCCTTGATCCTGAATTGAGTGGCAAGCATAGCCACGGTATCGTTCGGATTGAGGCGCAAATCTTTCAACTCCGCTGTAACGGGGTCTGACATTACGTCATCGGTGGCGATGATATTCCGGTTTATCAAAGAGTTATAAAAGCCAGAACAATCAGACAGCCTTATTATGGCGCCAATGCTATGTCCCCCATCCCCCATGGAGTACATATCGAGTAGCCTGAATACAGGATGGCCATCCACTTCATCATTTATCCATACACCAACCCGTGTCACTCCAAGGGCATTTGTGGAAATCTCCGTAAACTCCCCTAACCCGCGACCCTCCTTCACTCCATAACCCGCCAGGCGGCTAAGGGCTTCCCGCTGTCGCTTGAGCCTGACTGCGCTCTCATGTAAACTATCCTCCGTCCGTTTTCTCTCCGTTATTTCTTTCTCAAGGTCTGCGGTACGGTCATTTATACGCCACTCCAACATTTCGTACGATTCGCTCAAAGCCATCTCCGCCATCTCACGCTTCGACAATTCTTCCTTCAGTTCACTGGTCCTGCGTTGGAGGGTAGAGTTCATATCGTTGAAGGATGCGACAAGCGACCCTATTTCATCGTTGCCGGGGACAGGCAGTCGGTCTCCGTATTTCCCTGTTGATGTGATTTCCTTCATTTTCAGCTCAAGGGCGATGATCGGGCGGCTGATCCTTCCCGCTACAAAATAGCTGATTATCATGATGATCGGAACCAGCGCCCCGGCAAATAACATCAACTGATCTCGTAAAAGGGTAATTGGGGCCATGATCTCAGCTTCATCGATCTTGGCGACGATTCCCCAACTAAGACCAGGTATTTTCAGTGGCCCGTATGCGTTAAAGACCGGAACGTCCCTGTAGTCGAGCAACCACATAGTTCCCGTCAGCCCGGTGTACGCTCTTTGTGGCGCTTCCCTCTCTATTTTCCTTTTTAACGCTGTTTTCTCTTCAAAAAAACGGGAGTCCGACCTTAAAAGCAGGTCCGGCCCCACAAGGAATGTCTCCCCTGTTTCTCCGAGCCCACTTCTTTCCAACATTATTTCGTCAATTCTTTCTGTGGTAATTTGCGCGGCCAGAACTCCAATCACATCCCCGGTCCCACTTTTTACCGGCGTTGCGAAAAAGAGGCTTTTTATACCTTTGGACGGGGCGTAAAACTCCATGTCGGAAATCGCCGACCCTTTAAGACCCCGCCTGAAAGCCGTGGCTAGCATGGTATCCCGGTATATCCCGGTATTAAGACTTGTTCCCAGGTCGTCTTCCCCGGCGATGGTAAATAGGATATTCCCCTCTTTATCTATCAGAAATATATCGTAATAATCGAGTTTCTCTGTGGACAGGAGAGTAGATAACTTCCATCCGGCAAGAATGTCTTTTGTTATGCCACGATTTTCCTGAATATTTTTCACGATCACCTGATCACCGGTAAGTTTTTCGAGGAGTTTGATATTGGAACTATCACCGGCCATGGCTTCCGTTTCCGCCAGTTTGTGCGTGAAGTAGCGTTCTATTTGCGCACTTTTTATATCCCTGATGGAGACAAGATGGTTAAGAGAGTTATTTTCCAGGGCGTGTTTACTGCTCTGATAACCCCAGGTAACGGCTACACCTGTGGAAATGAGACCGACTGAAAGAATTAATGCGAATAACTTTCCAAAGACGCCAACCATGGCAACACTCCAAGAGCTGGACCAAACGCAAATACAAAAAAAATTTTATATATCAGGACTGAAAATTTAATGATCCAGACGATAATAGAGGCTCCCCTGAAAAGACGCTCAAAACACACACCTCCAAGTTCCCAATGTAGACCCCACACCGGAAAATGTCAATAGCCGGTGAGTATAAATAGCCGGATGGAGTGAGATTTGGCAAGCTCCTCTTAACCCAGATAATTCATGAGGGCTCGTCGTGAAGGTTCGTAGGCGCTTGTCATTGGGGTGGCGCGGCCACTGCGTTTATTGGCTCGGAGGCGTGCTTTATTCGCTTGTGGTCGCACTACTCGAGAACCAAAATGACCGAAAGTGACGCAGTGGCAGGTGGATACGAAGATGTAACAGAAGCCTCATGAATTATCCGGGTTAAGTTTATCGTAACCAACACACCGGAAGGTTCCAGTCCCCTTATCCTTAAACGCTCTGTCTTTAGTTTTGCGCTTCGCCGGTCATTGGCACGAACCTGACATCGGAAACCCTCCGGTAACTCATTTTTCCATCGGTTTTCGTTCCCAGTAGCAGGGTCTGGTATCGACTGCCTCCCACCGGCATAATCAGAAGACCACCCTCAGCAAGTTGCTCTTCCAGAGGGGTCGGTACGGCGTCTGAAGCGGCGGTGACTATGATCTTGTCGAACGGGGCGTATTCGGGCCATCCCTTATACCCGTCGGCGTGAACGGAGGTAATGTTTACGTATCCGAGAGTGTCAAAAATCTTGCGAGCCGATTCAGCCAACGAACCGACTATCTCGATGCTATAGACATGATCGACAATCAACGAGAGAACAGCCGCCTGATACCCGGAACCGGTCCCGATCTCCAGTACCTTATCGGTTTTTTTCGGATCAATAGCCTGGGTCATCAGGGCCACAATGTATGGCTGGCTTATGGTCTGGCCTTCTCCGATTGGCAACGGGTGGTCCGCATACGCCTGATTGGCAAGGGAAGGTGGGATGAATTTCTCTCGTGGTACCGCGCTCATGGCGGTCAGGGTCGCTTGATTGGTAATCCCCCGCGCTTTCAAATCCGAGTCGATCATTCGGCGCTTGGCGAATGAAAGGTTATCTGGTGTCATATTATCCGCAAGACAGAAGCTTGTAGAAAAGATAAGTACGATAGATGCTACAAGCGTTGACGCCTTGTTCCAGGTAGATTGAACATTCGCGCATTGACGAGAGCGGGAACGGGTCAAAATATGAGTCTGTTTCTCTTCAGCCAATCGTCTTCGTCGAATGTTTTGGCGAGATACTCGCGAAACGCCAGTTCCGCTTCGGAAAGCTCGTCGCCTTTGTTTACATCTCTGAGGCTCAATCCCCCTACGATATCGTTTACGTCCAGGGGGGTTATCTCCGGAGTGTCTGTATCATCGCCGTCGATCAGACCGAGAGATTTTACCAGGCCATCAAGCTTTAACATCATCACCATGTGGGCGTTAAGGCCGACACCATCGGTTTCGATGATTTTCCGCATCGCCTCCTGCACTTCTTCGGACCGTACAATTGCTTCTACAATGGCCTTGGAAAGTTTCTCTATCTCCCCGCCATGTTCGTGAAACGGCGTTTCTTCCGGCATGAAAGAGTCCTTCAAGCTTGTTGAACTGAGCTAATCGTAGCACACTCCCTTCGGAGTTGGCAACGTATCGGCACAGAGCCGTATCAGCCCCTGCGACCCGGCAAGGCTCTATTAGAGGAGATACCCCTTGATGATCGACTCGTCCCGCCACTCTCGTTCCCGCCTGTCACAAGACGGGTAAGCCTCTCCACCACTTCATTCAACGACTGCGACTGAGCGGCAAGTTCCTCTCCGGCGGCGGCCGACTCTTCCGCATTGGCGGCGTTTTGCTGGGTTATATGATCCATCTCCCGGATAGTGGAGTTGACCTGTGTTACGCCCTGGGCCTGTTCGCCCGACGCTCCCGCAATCTGCTCCACGAGGTCGGAGACCTGGTTGACTCCGGCTACAATTCCGGTAAGCGCTTTTCCCGCGCGGTTGGCAATATCGCTTCCGTCGGAAGATTTTTTCACGGCGTCCTCTATCAACGAAGCGGTATCCTTGGCGGCGGCGGCGGAGCGTTGCGCAAGGTTTCTGACCTCTTCAGCCACCACGGCAAAACCTTTACCATGTTCACCAGCCCGGGCCGCTTCGACGGCGGCGTTTAACGCCAACAGGTTGGTCTGGAAAGCAATCTCTTCGATAACCTTGATGATCTTCGATATCTCCTCGGATGATTTCCTGATGGCGCCCATGGCGGAGATCATCTCGTTCATGGCGACGGTCCCTTTTTCAGCCTCCTCACGGGCGTGTGAAGAGAGTTCGTTGGCGGAGTTGGCGTTATCAGCGTTCCTTGACGTCTGGGATGACACTTCTTCAATGGCCGAGGATGTCTCCTCTATGGAGGACGCCTGTTCCGACGCTCCCGATGCGAGGGTCTGGCTGGCCTGGGATATCTCCGTTGAGGCGGAGTAGACCTGTGCGCTCCCGTTCTTCAAGCTGTTAATCATCTCAAGTAGCGGTGTTATAACCTGACGAGACAAGTAGACCGAGGCCGCCCCTATAAGGGCAAAGATGGCGATTCCCGATATCACTACCGCCCAGAAAATGTTCGTCTGATTCTGGTTGGCGATAACGGTATAAATTGTAACCAGGTCGTCACTTAACTTTCTGAGCTGATTGGACGTAGTCAGAACATCTCTTCTGGCTTCCACAAACCCTGCGCCGATAAAAGAGTTGGAGAAATTATCCACAGCCTTGAGGAAGTCCTGGAGTTTCCTTTCGATCTCGACGATTTTCGACTGCGCTTCGGAGCTATTTAACGCTTTAACGTTAACGCTGGTCTTCATCGCCAGATCGCCGGGATAACCACCACCCGATTTCATGGCGGCCAGAGTTCTTGTGAAGATCTCGTTGGCGACCTTGTATTCTGTCATGCTCGGATTTATCGCTTCCCTGCCGAGAACGATATCGTTTGAGAAGAGAACCTTGAATTTTCTTATTCCGAGCATGTCGCCGATGGCAAAATTGGCGCCCGATATAAATTTGTTGTGGCAAGAGGCGCAACCCTGGACTGTGGCTATATCTGAGGTATAGAAAACCGTGTAGAGTTTCCCCCCCTCTTCAATCGTACTGGAGAACCGTTTATCCGGATTGTTCTTGAGGAACCTGTTCGCCTCTTTGTCCATGTCGGTTGCAAAGCCCTTATCCGGGTTCACAGGTCGTTCAGCTATTATGTCTATTGACATAGCCTTGCCGCCACCACCCCCTCCGAATTTTTCGTTCACCATTCGGGTAAGGGTGGCCGGAAAGGGGACCGCCGGGTGGTCTTCGTTAAGGGGGTCCATGGAGATATCAAGGCCGGTCTTTTTCGCCGCCCCGATAACCGACTTCGTATAGAGTGTCCGCATCTCTGTAATATAGCGGTTCAGGATGACCACCTGATTATCGAGAATCTTGTATTCGATCTTCGAGGCGTACCCCAACGCGGTCTTGCCCATAGCCTGGGTAAGCATCCGCTGTCTTCCGAGGGCGTTTACGATGTTGGCGTCGTTCTTGGCGGTGTCAAGGGAAACCACCACCACCACGATGGTTGAGAGTGAAACAAACCCGATGAGTAGAAAAAGGGCGTATATTTTTATCTTCATGGAAGCGTTTCTCATCGGCGACAATCCCTAGTAGTGTATTCTTTGTTTTAAGCCAAGGCGTTGAAGAACATCTTTCCCCCGCCTTTGTGAGGGTATATCTTTTCAGCCGCTGGAGCAAGTTTATATTGTTGACTCTTCCCCGCTCGGGCCGCCCAGACTCCTAGAAGGGGTCGAATATCTCCGAAATACCTTTTCTCTCATTTTCTACCCACGACTCAAGCAGTTCGATCAGGGCAAGTTCCCCCCTCCCGTTCATTTGCATTCCCTTTAATGACAAGTCTTCCTCTGTCAATGCCGAAACCATTGCTATCAACCTGTTCCTGGAATTTAGCCACGAAACGAGAAACGGCTCGAAATCACACGAGTTAAACGCCTCTCCTTTTGCGTTTTGCAGGGGGTCATATAAGGGAAGCTCGGTTTCATAACCGCCAAGGATAATTGTCATACCGGGGCGGATCATACGGGTTTCGATACGAAAAAGGCTTACTATCCGCTCCATAACGGTAAGCCCGTTGCTGGTAGTTTTCCTCTTGAGGCTCTCTTCCCCCTCTTTTTCGGCCAATGCGCTAATTTTCGGAATAGTCTCTTTTAGCGCCTTGACAATCTTTGATGTTGCAGGTGGAATAATGTTATCTCCTTGGATAAACTGCGGTTATTAGTTCAATTTATGGTATAATCAAAAAATCTAGTGTAATAATCCCGGATGATGATACCATATGCAATTCCTCTCAAGAGGGTATAAGGCGCCGTGGCCAAGCGGTAAGGCAGAGGTCTGCAAAACCTTTATCCGGCGGTTCGAATCCGCCCGGCGCCTCCACAAACCGACAGCAAGGAATTTCCGTATTCCATGAGCCAGTCAAACGCGCTTTATGACAGGATCGTAAAAGTTCTGCAGACCGACCTTGAAGAGAAGTCGGTCATTATCAAGTGGAGCGCATGGAGGATAAAACTCGTCTACGAAATAGGCGAGAAATTCTGGAAAGACGACTGCCTGATGTACGCTTCATCGCTGGCGTACACCACCCTGCTGGCATTAGCGCCGCTGATGGCCATAAGCCTGTCGATCTTCTCCTCCTTCGAAATGTCGAAAAAGACCGTACTGAACTTCTTCTTTCAGCGGTTGTTGCCGAACAAGGACCTGGCTGGAATTATCGAGGAGAACATCGAGTCGTTCTCCTCTAACGCCGCTTCCGTCTCCGTGTTCGGTGTGATTTTCCTCGTCATCTTCGCGGTATGGGTACTCTCCACCATAGAATACTCCTTCAATATGATCTGGAAAGTTGGCCGTTCAAGACCGCTGATAAGCCAGTTCGTGACCTACTGGAGTTCGGTAACATTCACCCCGATCCTGATCGCTCTCTCCATTATTCTGGCCGCCCGGGTCCAGAACATCGTATTAAGTGAAGAGTGGGCGCAATACACATATATCCAAAGTTTCACTCTGCAAGCGATACCATATCTGCTGACCTGGGTAGCGTTCTTTCTTGTATACAAGCTGATTCCATACACAACGGTCTATTTTAAACCGGCCCTCACCGGGGCTGTGGTGGCCACTTTTCTCTTCGAGGTGGCGAAAAACGCTTTTAACTTTTATCTTACAAACTTTGCTACATATACGGCTGTTTACGGCGCTCTGGCTACCATTCCGATATTCCTGTTCTGGCTCTATCTAACCTGGGTTATAGTTCTGCTAGGCTCCGTAATAGCCTATGCGATTCAATACCCCAAGGAGATAAAATCGTCCAAGGACGAGGGTTTCGACAGGATAAAATATTCCAACTACTTCTCGTTAAGAATCCTGATCGAAGCTACCTGGACATTCGAGTCTGGATCGGGACCGGTCGATCCGAAATATCTGGTTAAAAAGCTGGAAATAACCAGCGAATTCTACGACGACATCGTTCGTAAACTCAAAAAACTCGACCTGGTGGAAATCATCGACGGCTCCTCCGGTCGGTTTCTGCTGAACAAACCACCCGAGTCGATCCATGTGACCGATGTATTGATGAGCCTGAGCGGAGAATCGTTAAGCGTGGCTCCGGAGCCTGTTGATCCGGCGAGAGAACTTCTGCGCGGTGTTCTCGCCAACATGCGGGGCGCCATGGAAAAAGAGATGGACGGCCTCGACCTTCTGACCCTGTCAGAACGTCTTTCGGAAACTGAGAAGGGCTATATTCCGCCCACTATCCATTCCGAAGACAGGGAGCGGGATATGAAGCAAAACGACACCACAGCCGCCTAATCGAAATAAAAGCAAATTGAAACCAACAAAAGAATCCGAGAAACTCGGTAAACTGATAGACCATATCGTAGCAAGATATCAGGAGATCGAATCGACTCTGCCACTCTTGAGCAGGGAGCTTAGTCATTCGGAACGTAAAGCGCTCAAGGTTGTGGCGAGCGCCGGAAGAATACCGATCGGCGGAATAGGTAAAGCGCTCAATCTTCCGGCATCGACCACCACATGGATCGTCGGAGGATTGGTAAAACGAGGAATATTCCAGAGGACTCCGGACGAATCGGATCGACGGAAAGTATGGGTGGAACTTGCCGGAAAAGGGGAGGCTCTGGCGCGGTTGATAGAACGAATCTCCGACAGGATAGCCTCAGACCTTCTACTGAAGCTGGACCAGGAAAAGAGAGAGATTTTTGTCGAACTAGTCACAGCGGCGATAGATCGCATTGAAGAAACCGGCTCTTTGAAATAGAATAAGAGGGAGATTTTTTTTACGATTCCAGATTTTACGGAACCTGGACGTTAATATGTAATTCATGAACCTGTTTAAATGAGGTGTAGGCGTGAAATCGGAATATATCAATCCTTTCCTGAAGGGGACTGTCAACGTTATTTCCATGATGGCGATGCTTACTCCCATAGCCGGAAAACCTTACCTCAAGAAAGACAAGGCGGCCATCGGGGATATCTCCGGTGTGATAGGGATGACTGGTCATAAAAGGGGTTCTGTCGTTCTTTCGTTCTCCTCTGCGGCCATTTGCAAGATTGTCGGCAGTATGCTCGGCACGGAGTACACCGAGATGAACGATGATGTCAAGGACGCTGTTGGCGAACTGACAAACATGATATCGGGAGACGCAAGGAGACAGCTTGCCGAAGCGGGGATAATGTTTGAAGCCGGTATTCCGAATATAGTTACCGGGCCGAACCACGAGATTGAGAGCATCACCAAGGGTCCGGTGGTTGCCATCCCGTTCACGGTGGAAGGACATGCGTTTGTCGTAGAGGCGTCATTCGACAGTTAAGATTTCAGATAGCCCTACTGATTATTCGATGAAAAATATCGTTATTGTTCCTGTCTACAACGAAGTCCCGGCCCTTGCCAGGGTTCTTGAGCGGATTCGTCATTTTCATAATGGTGATCTGCTGGCTGTAGACGATGGCTCTACCGATGGCTCCAGCGAGGTTCTCGAAAAATTCGACACCATCGAGATAATCAGGCACAAGAATAACAGGGGCTACGGTCAATCGTTAATCGGCGGTTTTCAGTACGCCATCGAAAACGGCTACGACAAAGCGGTCACCATCGATTGTGACGAACAGCACGAACCACGATTGATCCCCGTCCTGCTTGATGGCTTGAAAGATCTCGACATCCTCTCCGGAAGCCGCTACCTAAAGGAAAACCGTGAAGACGACAATGCGCCGGAAGAGCGCAGGTTGATAAACATGAAAATCACCGAACAGGTCAACCAGATTACCGGGTACCACCTGACCGACGCCTTTTGCGGGTTGAAATGTTACAGGGTAAGCTCTCTTGCCCGAATGGCGCTAACGGAACCAGGATACGCGATGCCACTACAGTTCTGGATCCAGGCGTGGCGTCTCGGATTTGCAGTATCAGAGGTAGCCGTCCCGAGAATATACAAGAACCTCGACCGTTCTTTCGGAGGCGTGTTAGATGACGCGGGCCTGCGATACGAACATTACAAACGGGTTCTGGAACTTGAGCTTGAGAAATGTCCAGTATCCTTGTCGTCGGAACTCACCCGGACGACGTAGAGCTGGGTCTCGGCGGCTCTGTTGCAAAGTGGGTTAAGGCGGGGTATGACGTAGCGATTCTCGATCTTACCAACGGTGAACCGACCCCTTTCGGCGACCCTGTAACCCGCGCTGAGGAGGCTAAGAGATCCACTTCTGTCCTGGGAGTTACAACCAGAATCAACCTGGGCCTGCCGAACAGGACCCTTACAGAAACCGTTGAGTCGAGAAGAGCGGTCGCCGAAGTCTACAGGGAGTTGAAACCCGACCTTCTGTTCATTCACGGGTCTATAGACGCCCACCCGGACCACCTTGCCGGTTCACAAATATGTTTCAAGGCAAGATTCGACGCCAAACTGACCAAAACTGAAATGAGAGGCGCCCCCTGGTACCCGAAAAAAATGTTCGACTACAATGCGTCGCACCTTGCCAGCCTGTTCGACCCAACCTTTATCCTCGATGTGACAGAGACCTTCGCCACGAAAATCGAAGCGATAAAGTGTTACCGATCCCAATTCCACGCCACCGGTAACGAAGAGATGATTCTGAACAAAATCGAGACTGCGGGAAGATTCTACGGCGAGATGATCGGGATCACTTACGGGGAGCCGATAAAGGCCCGGGAACCGCTCGGTCTTGCGGATACAAGAGATATCATCCGCTGATGAAAAGACATGACCTGTTCGCTGTTCCTGAAAGGAACGGTGAGACGCTTTTCGTTCCCGAGCTTTCACGATACGAAAACGAGATAGCATGCAACATGTCGATGAGCCGGAATACGGTAGTGGGTGATACGAAAATGGCCGACCTCGCTCTCCTCGCCCGCAAGGAGATACTCTCCCTGGCCTTTGACTACACAAGAAGATTGGGAACAAACCCCGCTCCTTCCGAACCGGATCTTAATGCGCCCGTAGTAGCCTCTGGTCACCAGCCATCGATGTTTCATCCAGGAATTGCCCTGAAAACCATGGCGCTCACCGAAATATCGAAACGGCTATTGGCAAATACTCTTTTCATCAGTGTCGATTTTGACGAATTCAGCGCCGAGACCGTTTCTGCGCCGGTTAAGAGAGACGGAAGACTTGTTCGAGAAGCGCATATACTTTTTCCTCAAACAGGGAAAACCGTCTTCGAGAGCGCGGTATCTCCAGACAAAGAGAGTCTGCTTTTTAATCTGCGCTCCCTTGCCAACCAGATGGAAGGAGACATGTCGGAAAAACCGGTGACGGCCCTGAAACGGTTTATCGCCAAACTCGAAACAAAAGATCTGCCGCAAGATGATTTCACCTCTATGGCTATCGCCATGCGAAGGGTCTGGCTGGACCAGACTACATCACCATATGAAATCCCGGTATCGATGATCTGCGCAAGCGAGTCTTTCATCGTATATGCGCTCGATATTATTGAACGGATCGAAAATTTCACCACTATCTTCAACGGAAACCTCGATAAATATCGGAAAGCTCATAAACTCCGATACAAAGCCAATCCATTCCCCGACCTCAAGTCTGAAGGGGATTGGCGGGAAGCTCCTTTCTGGGTAGTGACCGACCTGGGACGGGAACGGCTGTATGTCCGAAAAAGAGAGGGTCACTCCGAATTACGGGGTGAGGGGGGGGGAGTTTTTTCCGTTTATGATCTGAAGTCAGGCGGGATCAGGATACGCCCAAGAGCCATCACCCTTTCGATGTTCATGCGGCTTTTCGTTTGCGACTATTTCCTGCATGGAGTAGGTGGCGCCAAGTACGACTCGGTCACCGACGCTATCATCAGGGACTTTTACCAGATCACACCACCCGCTTACGCCTGTGTCTCAGCCTCCATCTCCTGCGGTATCAAAACGACGCCTTTTGACGTTTCGCCCACCGAATTAAGGGAAAAGTTGCGCGATATAAAGATGCGTCCTGAAAAGGTGGCCGAACTTGCCGATTACGATATTTCAGGGCTGATAGAAAAAAAGAGAGAACTCGTGGTCATGATCGCAAGACAGGAGAGCGACAAAAAAAGTATAGGGCTATCGATCTCGGAACTTAACACAGCTATGGGGGCGGCGTTTGCGAACGCCACTTGTCGATTGAACGCCGAGCTTGAAAAAATTGTCGAACTCGAAAAGGAGGCGCAGACCGCCACCGCCCGGGACTACCCGTTTTTCCTCCACGACCCCAATAAAATTGCAAGATTATTAAATTTTTAATTTCCCACTGTTACACCTCTATGATAGAATGTAACAATTTTATGTAGATAATCTGGATAAGTTTATGAGCAAAATACTGATCGTTGATGACGACCCGAACATCGCTCTCCTTGTGCAGATGGCCCTCTCCAAAAGAAAAGGGTACAAAATAGAGATAAGCTCCAACGGTATGGACGCTCTCGAAAAGATCAAAAGGGAACCTCCTGATCTTGTGCTACTCGACATAATGATGCCGGGCATAAACGGTTTTGATGTATGCAAGAAGATCAAGTCGGATGAGAAAACCAAGTTTATTCCGGTAATCATGGTTACTGCAAAAAGTGAGATGGCCGACAAGATTTATGGTATGGACATCGGCGCCAACGACTATATAACAAAACCGTTCAACCCTGACGAACTCCTGGCGCGGGTCCAGGCCCATCTTCGTATTAAAGCTCTCGAAAGTGAACTAGCCGACCGCAGAGAGGTCGATGTGGCCCTGAAGATGGCCGTTACGCTCCAGCATGAAATTAACAATCCGCTAACCGGCATAATCGGTAGCATGGAACTGATGCAGGATTGGGAAACCCTTGAAAAGGAAGAAATTGATGAGATCCTCAAGAATACCCTCGCCCTCTCTATCAGAATCAAGGAGATTATGGTCAAGGTAAACAGGATATCAAAAGTAGTAGCGACAGATTATCTGACCGATAGCGAGATGGTTGATCTGGAACAGTCGATCGACAGCTTAGATCCCTGAAATGGTTGATGATAATTGCCCTGTGGAAAACGATTCTCCTAAGGATCGTGACTCCGCTACAAGCGACTCAACCTGTGATAAACAGGTAAAAAGAAGAGATTTCATTGGTGGCGCCATTGGCGCTGTCTGCGCGGGAGCGGTTGGCGCCATAGCGGGAGCCCCCGCTGTGCACGCCTCAGGAAAATTCAGATGGAGAATGGTCACCACCTGGCCGCCGAGGTTTCCTATATTCCAGACCGGCGCGGAGGATTTCGCTCGCAAGGTTAAACTGATGAGTGGAGGGCGCCTCTCGATAGATGTCTTTGCCGGAGGTGAGCTTGTGCCGCCCCTGTCTGTCTTCGACGCTGTAAGTTCAGGAACCGTGCAGGTGGGGAACGGAGCCGCCTACTACTGGGCCGGCAAGGCTCCCGAAGCGCAGTTTTTCACGGCGATTCCGTTCGGGCTTACCGCCCAGCAGATGAACGCATGGCTCTATTACGGTGGAGGCCAGAAGGTCTGGAACGATGTCTACGCCCCTTTTAATCTGGTGGCTTTTCCCATAGCAAACTCAGGTGTACAGATGGGAGGCTGGTTCAACAAGAAGATCGAAACCATGGCCGATCTCCAAGGGCTGAAGATGCGGATACCGGGTCTCGGCGGCAAAGTCATGAACAAAGCCGGTGTTAATGTTGTCCTGCTACCCGCATCGGAGCTTTATACATCCCTTGAACGGGGTGTTTTGGACGCTCTGGAGTGGGCGGGACCGTACCACGACATGAAACTCGGCTTTTACAGGGCGGCCAAATATTACTACTATCCGGGCTGGCATGAACCTGGTTCGGTGATTGAACTGATCATCAACTCGAAAGCGTGGAACAGTCTGCCAAAAGATCTGCAAGCCATCGTTACAGCCGCCTCCACGGAAGCTAACGTCAGGGCGCTAGCTGAGTTTGACTCCAGAAACGGTGAAGCGCTCGAAGTTCTGGTCGATAAATACAGAGTGAAGCTCATAAAGTTCCCGGACGAAGTTTTGCGCGGGTTGCATGGTTTGGCGGATGAAACCATGACTGAGCTTGTCGAGTCCAATCCCAAAGTGAAGAAAGTTCACGATGCGTTTATGGCTTTTTCACGGAAGGTGGAACCGTGGACGAAAATGAGTGAACGAGCCTACATGGAGGCGAAGGGTTTATAACTCCTCGTTCCGTTTGGTAGGCAACAGAAGATCTTCGAGAAAGAAAGCGGAAAACTCCGCCCTCCCCGATAATCCCGATTTTCGATAAATTTCGAGGGACTGTTGTCTTGTAGTTCGTTCGCTTGTGTTTCGCAGAGCGGCTATCTCCTTAAAACTGAATCCTTTCAGAATCAGGAGTCCGATCTCTTTTTCAGCCAGAGTGAAATTCCATTTGCTCATCTGGCTGTCGATAGCGACGCCGAGTCCGTCTAAATACTTCTCCGCCTCTCGCCTCCACGATATTGCGTCCTCTCTCGATTTTGCCAACGTAAAGAGCAGTTTCTCCCGCTCCTTTCTCATGGCGAAATAGCGGCGTACCATAACTCCGAGACCGCCTATGGCCATAAGAAAGATCGCGCCCTCTATCAGTATATGAGCGAGGGAACCTCCGGAACCGAGGTCCAGCCCGACATCCCCTGCGATAAGGAGAGCCACAACGATCAGCCCCACCGCTGTCAGGATAGTGTCTTTTGACATAAGGCCTCAAATTAGACGTTGTAATTCAATCTGTTACCCGTTAAGTCACAAGACACATTCTCATAACCGGCTCCTTTTGTAATCATAGCATCAACACGAATTCAAACAACAATATAAGGAGTAGATAAAATGCCTTTGCATCCGATGATAGTCCATTTCCCAATGGTTCTTGCTGTTTTGTCCCCCGTAGTTCTGGTAACGATTCTATTGGTTTCACGGAAAACCCGCATCCATGGCTCCATCTGGGTGGCTGTACTGGCGTTACAATTCGTTCTTACCACTTCGTCTTTCATAGCGATGTCTCTTGGAGAGGGGGACGAAGAGATGGTCGAAAAGGTGGTTTCAGAAAGAATTATAGAAGAGCATGAGGAGTGGGGCGAGGCTTTTGGCTGGGTCACCCTGGTACCGCTGGCCTTCTGCGCTTCGATTCTCTTCTCAGCCAGCCCCTATTTAAAAGCTGGCGCTGTCGCTGGTAGCGCATTGGTGTTGTTCATGGCAATTCCGACCGGCCATTCAGGGGCTGAACTTGTCTACCGTCACAACGCCGCCAAGGTATTCGCAGGCTCGGTTGGCTTCAGCGCTGGAGGCGCATTTGGTATGGGTGGCGAGAGCCACAAGGATGACGACGATTAAACCGGGCATATAATCAGGCTGTTCCCCGGCTGAGACTTGCGTAATTGCCATATTTATGTTATATTTCAGGCTATTACGCAAGATCTCTTAAACAAACGCTTTAAGGAACAGTATAGATGGGTGAGTCAAAGCCGAAATTGGTGGCCGAAACCTTCGGCGTTATAGTTCTCGCCCTGACAGCGTTTGTCACTCTTAGTCTTTACAGCTACGATCAGGCCGACCCATCCTACAACAGCTACATGTCCGACCCGGAAAAAGTATCCAATTTCGCCGGTGTGGCTGGCGCTTTTGTCTCCGATCTGCTGGTTCAGATGGTAGGGGCGCTTGCGTGCATCGCCCCTTTGGCCCTGCTCTACATCGGCGTGACCCTCGTCATGGGAACCAGGCTATCGTCCCTTGCAACATTTCTGGCCGGGTTCATGACCCTCGTATGCTCCACCTCGGCTATTGTAAACATACGATTCAGTGAAACCGATCCGCTTTTCGATTCGGCTGTATCGGGCGGTATGTTGGGTCAACTTGTGTCCGAAAGGCTCACCATGCCGTGGTTCGCCACTTACGGATCGTACATAGTCCTGGGCGCTATGGCTCTGACAGCGATACAGGTCATGGCGCGAGTCTCCCTTGCATCGCTTGCTGGCGGAACAGGAAACGTCTTGTGGAAGATAAAAATAGTTCTTTCAGGAGAGATAAAGGCGCTTTTGCAATCCGTTCCGGCAATCAGGATTCCGTTTTTCATGGAGACCGTAGAGAGCAGAAGCGTAAAAGATAAAAAAAGACGGAAAAGAGAGCGGGAACTCGATGAAGAGTTCGATCCGTACGACGACTCGTTGTCGGACGAAAGCGAAGCTCCATTCATACCCAGGATCGAGCAACCATATGAAGATGAAATTGCCGCTCATTCATTGCCACAAGGCAGGGTGGATGAAGTTAATGAGGCCGACGAACAGGAGCCGGTAATCGTGCCCAAAGCAAAGAAAAAAGGACCGAAAGAAGCGGAATACGTTTTCCAGCAGGAGATTTTCGAACTTTCAGAAGATGGCGACTACGAGTACCCTTCACTAAAGCTTCTCGACTCCACCCCCCCTGTGGAGAATCATATCTCCAGAGAGTCTCTGCTCAAGGGATCTAAAATTCTGGAAATGAAACTGGCCGATTTCGGGATCGATGGTAAAGTGACGCAGGTTCTTCCCGGTCCGGTCATAACCATATACGAATTCGCCCCCGCTCCTGGCGTAAAAGTCTCCAGAATCGTCAGCCTATCAGACGATCTGGCCATGTCTTTGAGGGCGTTGTCGATCCGCATAGTGGCGCCGATACCTGGCAAGTCGGTTGTGGGTATCGAAGTGCCGAACGCCAAACGGGAACCGGTATTCCTCAAGGAGATCCTCTCCAGCGAAGAATTCCTGGCTAACGACGCGGCCCTCCCCCTGGCTCTGGGAAGAGATATTTCGGGAGAGCCGATGGCGACCGACCTGGCCTCCGTCCCGCACCTGCTCATAGCGGGCTCCACAGGATCAGGGAAAAGTGTCGGTATCAACACGATGATCTGTTCGATCCTGTACCGCCTCTCACCGAAAGAGGCGAAATTCATAATGATCGACCCGAAAATGCTGGAACTGTCGATCTACGACGGTATTCCCCACCTGATCGCCCCTGTTGTCACCAACCCGAAGAAAGCGGCCAACGCGTTAAAGTGGGTGGTCGGTGAGATGGAACGTCGATACGCCGCCCTGGCCAATATAGGCGTTCGGAATGTCCAGGGCTACAACAAACTCGTTGAGGCGAATTTAAAAGATCTGGCGAAAAAGGGGATAGATCCCGCCGATGTCCGGGCTAAAGCGGAGGAATCGGGCGATGAAAATGTCAGAGTCACCCGCGACTCGCTTACGGAGAAACTGCCGTTCATCATTGTGGTCGTGGACGAACTGGCCGATCTTATGATGGTCTCCTCAAAGGATGTGGAAGAATCACTCGCCCGTTTGGCGCAGATGGCTCGCGCTTCCGGTATTCACCTGATTGTAGCGACACAACGGCCCAGCGTCGATGTGCTCACCGGCCTTATAAAAGCGAATTTCCCGGCCAGAATCAGTTTTCAGGTCCGTTCAAGGGTCGATTCGAGAACCATCATCGACTCCATGGGCGCCGAAAAACTGCTCGGCAAAGGGGATATGCTCTACTTGCCACCCGGCGCTTCGGCGCTTAAAAGGGTGCAGGGTCCGTTCGTATCGGACGAGGAGATTCACCGGGTCGTGAAATTTTTAAAAGCCCAGAAAGCCCCCGATTACAACGAAGAGATTCTCATGGCGCCACCGGAAGAAGCGGGTGAAGAGATCAACGAAGATACGGACGAGTGTTACGACAAGGCGGTGGAGCTTGTGTCAAACATGAAACATGTCAGCGTATCGATGATACAACGGCGCCTCAGAATCGGTTACAACCGGGCCGCCAGAATCGTCGAAACCATGGAACGACAAGGACTCGTAGGTCCATCAGACGGCGCAAAACCGCGCGAAGTGCTAATGCGTTCATTGGATGATGTAGAGACTTATAACTAGGTGCGCGGCCAGTGGCGCGGCCACAGCGGTGACTGTTCTACGTTAGTACATTTACACTGGGATAAATAAAGATGTTTCTTGCTCATTACGGCGCCGCTTTCGCCGCAAAGAAGGTTGCGCCGAAGACATCCCTTGCCGTCCTTGTTTTATCCTCGCAGTTGATCGATCTTCTCTGGCCCTTCTTTCTGTTCGCCGGACTGGAGCGTATCAGGATCGATCTGACAGCGACAAAGTTCACCCCCATAGATTTTTATGACTATCCATATACCCATTCACTGCTGGGGGTTTTATGTTGGGCTATTCTTGCAGGGGGAATCTGTTTTGTTATCAGGAAAAAGATCGTGGAGGCGGCTGTCATTTCCGGTCTGGTCCTTAGCCACTGGTTTCTCGACCTGATAGCCCATCGTCCCGACCTGAAACTGGCCCCCGGTTTTGATGCTGTCTACGGATTTGGTTTATGGAATTTTGTGTCGGCTACGGTCATTGTGGAACTTGCCCTGTTCTGTGCGGGTGTGGCCCTCTACACGAAGGCGACAAGGAATGCGGGGAAGAAGAAAAGAGCGGGGCTGACCGTTCTGGTTCTGACGCTCCTGCTCATATTCGCGGGCGCGATTTTCGGTCCGCCACCGCCGGATGAAAAGATGATCGCCATGTCAGGTCTGCTTCTGTGGCTCTTCATCCCAGCCGTTTACTGGATCGACAACCGCAGGGAATCTGCCTGACGTATCAGAAACGTTCGTTCGGCAAGGGTATCATCAACTCTTTTTCGATCTGATCGAAGAGCCGATCCGTTACCATGAGAGACGGTAACGCCGGTTTCCAGCCGCTTCCCCCTTTGGAGAGTACCTGCATGAAAGGAACCACTTTTATCTGGGTTGAGGCGCCCTTGTCGAGAATGCGGACCGTATATTTGTAACGAAGCCGCCTATCGGACCCGAACGGGTTTAGCGACGGACCGCCGGAGCCTGACGGCTCGTCATAGATCCATTCAGTAGTGATAATGCCACTGGAGCGATCAACGGTGTTAAGGGCGATACTCAGTAGCCCTTCCAAGGCCCGCTCCCATGCTGTTCCGAACCGTAGCCTGAATTCCTTGGCCACCGCTTTGTTGTCGTATGTGATTATCTTGAACGCTCTGGCTGATTCGTCTATGGTCGGCGCCAAGGTTTCCGAAGCGCGTTCATCGACCACGTCAAAATACTTGGTCTGGCTCCCATCCTGATTGGCCAGATCCTCCACCTTGATAACTTTCGGTCGTGACAATGCCGTTTTGCGGGCCTCTTCGGTTGTGATAGGACTCGTAGTCGCCGACTCCTTGAGACCGGCCGGGGATAGCTCTTCAGTCCGATTTCGATCTCTTTTCTGGCGGGCGGCGCTTGAATCTTCGTTTTTCCAGATCAGTTTATCCGGCAACGATTCGCACGCCTGCAGGGAAAAGATCGCTATGATTGAAACAATCAGGGGTAGAGCTTTATTCAACTGTATCTCCATGAACCAGGCGACGTCGGCGGATTTTTCCAGGCTGGCCCGATCGTCGCTAATTTATTATTCGTAAAAATCCAAGTGTAGAAGTGTATTGCCCCGATTGATGGAGCGTCAAGCCAAAAAAGAAAAGGTATGTCAGGAACTCGATTTTATGAGGGAGAGGAATTCCTGTCTGGTTCTGTGATCTTCCTTGAAATTGCCGAACATGGCCGAGGTGACGGTCTTACTGCTTTTTTGCGTAACACCACGCATAGCCATGCAAAGATGCAACGCCTCGATGACAACACCGACCCCTTTGGCGCCAAGCCCTTGATACAAGGCGGAGCCAATCTGGTTTGTGAGTCTCTCTTGCACTTGCAACCTTCTGGCGAAAACCTCCACCACCCTCGGAATTTTCGAGAGACCGAGGATCGAGCCGTTGGGGATATAGGCCACATGGGCTTTACCGTAGAAAGGGAGGAGGTGATGTTCGCAGAGGGAGAAAAGGTCGATATCCTTGATTATCACCATCTCGTCGCACTTCTCATGGAAAAGAGCGCTTGTTATGATCTGGTCGGCGTCCATCCGGTAACCACTTGTAAGGAAACGCATGGAGCTTTCGACCCGTGCGGGCGTTTTTTTCAGCCCTTCCCTCTCAGGATCTTCTCCGACTATCTCAAGCAGTTTACGAACGGCGTTTTTCATTTCGGGTCAGGAGTATTTAGGAAACTGGTGTGGTAAATTAAGATGAAGTCAGCTCTCTTCGGTAGATGATGGCTGACCGTTTACCGTCTCTTTAAAGTGTTTCCCTGCCTTGAACCTTACAACCTTCCGGGCGGTTATCTCCGCTTCTTCACCGGTTTTCGGGTTTCTTCCGATCCGGGAGTTTTTTGCTCTGGTCTGGAAAGAGCCGAATCTGCGCAGGATAACCGGTTCGTCACGGGACAACGACGCCTTGATAAGGCTTATAATCGTCTCCACGGCAACATCGGCGTCCTGCTTCGGAAGACCGGTGCTTTCCGCCACACGGTTGATGATATCAATTTTAGTCATTGCCTAATCCCCTGCGCTACCCTCAACGTCATTACTATTTCCCGGCGAATAAAACAGCCTGCCGGTTAACCTTTTGAATAAAGACCAAATAAACAATGAATACTGTATATTAAATCCTGTATGTTGCGCAAGTGAACCGTGACTCTATTTGCAAAATTCCTTGTCTCATGAATATTGATATAATAAACCACAGGCTCCCAACAGGATATAAAAGGTCATGCCGATAGGTAAGATACGCCGTGCGACCCGCTACATCTCCCGATACCGGGAGATCATCGGTGTCCTTGTCCGGTATGGGCTCGCCGACTGGGCGCGTCGTATAGACATTGACTTTGCCCGCGAGATCCTTACCAACAAGGCCGACCCCAACCTCCTGGCTCACTCCACAGAGGAGCGGATCAGGATGGCTCTGGTGGAGCTTGGCCCTACATACATCAAGTTCGGTCAGACTCTCTCGTTACGCCCCGACCTTATCGGAGTGGCTCTCTCCGACGAGCTGACCCAGTTGCAGTCGAACGTTCCTCCCGATCCATTTGAAAAGGTGGAGAAGACCGCCTGCGAGGAATTAAAGACCGCTCTTGATGAAGTTTTTGCGGAATTTGATAAAGAGCCTGTGGCTTCGGCGTCGATCGGACAGGTTCACCGAGGGCGACTAAAGTCTGGTGAGAAGGTGGCGGTGAAGGTACGCAGGACGGGCATAGCGGAGGTTGTAGCCGCTGATCTCGCCATCCTGAAGGATCTGGCGGAGCTGATGGAAAATTACATCGACGAGTCGCGCTATTTCAGACCGAAAGAGACCGTTGACCGGTTTTCCAGAACCTTGACGAGGGAGCTGGACTTCCACCGGGAAGCCCGCAACATCATGAACATCAAGGAACGGTTCGCGGATGATCGCAACGTTGTAATTCCGCTGGTATACGAAAAGCACACAAGTGAAAAACTGCTGGTCATGGAATGGATCGACGGTGTTTCGCTTAACAGGATCGACGAAAAGAGCCATCTTGCCGTTGACCGGAAAGAGATAGCCGAACGGGGCGCCGAGTTTTTTCTGAAGATGATCCTGATAGACGGTTTTTATCACGCCGACCCGCACCCCGGCAATATCATGGTAATCGATGGCGGAAAGAAGATCGGCTTGCTCGATTTCGGAATGGTGGGACGGCTCTCTTCGAGGATGCGTGAGTATATCGAAGATATGGTCGCCGCCATTATCACTAAAGACAATCACAAACTTGTAAGAGCCGTCACTAAAGCCGGAGAGCTTCCCCGGGATTTCGACCAGACGGCTCTGGCGGCCGATATTACCGACTATATAACCTACTACGGGTCTATGCCGGTCTCGAAAATAAAGATGTTCGAGGCGTTAAACGAGCTTGTGGAGATTATCCATCGGCACCATATAGTGCTTCCGGCGGAGATCGTGACCCTTATGAGGACGCTTGTCACACTGGAAGGAACAGGACGGTTCCTGACAGCCGACTTCAACCTCTTCTCCCTTATCGAGCCGTACCAGAAGCAGATGAACGCCACCGCGTTTGCGGCAATGCGCAAGATTACGAGGGCCAGAAGGTTTTACGAGGAGTTATCCGATTTTATAGAGACCGCTCCACCGGCCATGTCGGATATAATCGAGAGGTTCCGGAGGGGAACCCTCGAAATCCATATGGAGCATAAGAGGCTGGAGCAGTCGGTCAACCGTTTAGTATTTGGCGTTCTGACAGCCTCAATGATAATAGGGTCGTCGATGGTGTTAAGCGCCAGTGTACCGCCCCTTCTTTTCGGGCTTTCACTCCCCGGAATATTGGGCTATATCATTTCATTGTTGATGGCTTTACGAATACTCTGGTCGTTGATGGTCTCTGACCGGCTCGATTAATATTTTACAAAGGAGATTAGGGAAATGTTCAATGTTATCAGGGAAGCGGCGAAGATCGGCGTGGGAGCGCTCTCGCTGTCGAAAGAGAACCTCAGGAAACTGACCGACAACCTCGCCGAAATGGGGAAGATGAGCGGCGAAGAGGGGGAGCGGCTTTTTGCCGAGCTTGAAGAAGCGGCGGAGGAGCATAAAAAGAACCTCTCCGAAGCGGTGGAAAAAACAGCCCGCAAGGTAGTCGATCAGATGGGGCTGACCAAGAAATCGGAAGTTGATGACCTGCAAAAGCGGATTGAGGAGTTGGAGAAAAAGCTACAGGAGAAAGAGAACCCGGAAGGTTAGCTTATCGGAAGCCTTATTTCCATCTGTATCCGCAGGTTTCGATATCGTCCGGGAACCACGGATACCGGTGGCAGATCAGCGGTTTTACCGAAGGTTTGTCGTGGAGCGCGCATAGATTGTCGCTTGTGAGTTTATCGCAAGGAATATCTATCTCAATAAGGAGCGTGTCTGTCGCAGTATCGGGAGATAATATTCTCATCCCTCTGTAGGAGTAATATTTCGACGCTTCGGCGAAAGAGCCGTGCTGGGCGATTATGTTGCTTAAGACCGATGTGATCCTCATGCTTTTGCAACATTCACCGCATGACACACAATCTCCGCTACGATTCATAAACGACTCAAGTGGAGAGGAGCGGTAGCAGGTCCGGGAAGTTATCTATGAGCTGTTCCGCGTCGGCGAGCTCCGATACATCCCTGAATCCGTAGGTGACCCCCACGGTTCTGGCGCCGGCGTTGAGTCCGGCGTTGATATCTGTGGCCGAATCGCCCACCATAAGCAGACGGGAAGGTTCGGCGGAGAACCGTCTGGCCACCTCAAGAAGAGGGGCGGGATCCGGTTTTTTTTGCGGCAGTGTGTCACCAGAATAGACCATATCCCCGAAAAACCTGCGCAACCCGATTCCATCAACGACAGGGCCGGTATACATCGCAGGTTTATTGGTTATGATCGCCATATCGTACCTATCCGCCAAGGTTTCCAGTGTCTCTTCAACACCGTTAAAAAGGGTGGTGTTGTTGAGCAGTCGGGCCATATATTCACCCCGAAATACTGCAAGAACCTCCTCTCCCCTATCAGGATGTCCAGCGGCTTTTACCGCCCTGTCGATAAGGGGACGTATACCGTTTCCGACGAAGGAGGATATGACCGGCATAGGCAACGGGTCGTATCCAACCACATGAAAGGTGGCGTTGAGCGAATCGGCGATATCCTTCTTCGAGTCGATCAGTGTGCCGTCGAGGTCGAATACCAGGACATCGACCTCGAACCGGTTTTTTATATGGCCAGATCCCACTGCAATACAACCTTGTGTTGCGCGTCATGCTCCGACCCGTCGGCAAGTATTCTCGAATCGGCTGATGATGTGTCGATTTGCAGTTCGAGGCCGAGTTTCATATTCGTGACAGGCGCCATCTCCATACGCCACTGTACTAGTCCGGTGGAGACCCCTTTGGTGGTGTATTCCACGCCGTCAGCAGTGGTGGTGTAATCGTCGAAAGTGGTGTAGCCGTATGAGAGACCGGTCCTGAACCAGTTATTCACAAGCCACGTCGCCTCGACGGAAACGCCCAGCCTGTTAATGGTATTTCTCGAATATGTCCGGGTAGTCCCGTCACTATCGTCGAAACTCCGGTCGCTTATATCAGATGCGGTCCTGTCCAAAGCGACATCAATCTCGAAAGATGGATGCCTGTATTGCGCCGACAGGTAAAACTCCAGAAGGTTCTCGTCGCTTGAAAAAGCGTTGGCCGGAAAGGTTACGCTCGTACCGTCACCCGAAATCAGGGTCTGGTCGGCGACCCCTGTGGTATTGGTCCAGTAGCGAAGGGAGAAGGAGAGTTGCGCAAGGTCGAGTCTTCCCATGAATGTGTAAGCAAGCGAGCTGTCGTTCTCGGCGGCGCCGGTAATCTGGTTACCAGTAAAAAAACCGACTTCGTAATAGAACTTACCGTAACCGGGCTGACCGTATATTCTCGCTCCTGTGTCGTATCCAGCGGCGGTCATGCCGACCTGGTTACCGTTGTTATTGTACGGATGACCAAGCAGGGCGATACTCGACGCTCCGATAAAGTTCCTGTCATGGGGTACTACGTCGTTGTCCACGACTTTCATAACACCCAGATCCACACTTGCAAGACCCGGAGAGAAAGCGTTTACGAAACGCAGGTACGCCTGATTAGCGTCTTGTTTCCCCCACGGTAGTGCGAAATAATAACCGATATTCGGACCGATGGTTCCACCCATCATGGCGGTTATTGTGTTTCCGGTGACACAGCAGAATATATTGTCCTGTTGATCGTTTTCGGGGCCGCTACCCGGTTGAATAACCGTGACCCCACCCTCCAGCATGACCGAAATGGGGGGGCTTGCGTTACCTATATCGAGAAAGAGGCTATCGCTCGGCGCAAACTTGCTCGTTTCACCACCATCCTCGGAGTTTGGCAACTGAAAACCGTTCAGTTTGAATCGAAATCCTTCGGTGTTCAGTTTCGGCCATACGGTGTGACAAAGGGAGCAGGGCGCTTCGTATTTTTTGGAGAATGCGGGAATAGCGGTGGCGTTGCCTGCAATGGCTATAACCGTTAGAAATATAAACGCGAATACGGCATTTTTCATTGTTGTTCCTGTGCGGGGAAATGGGAATAAATAGCACGGTCCAGCTCCAAGCGTCAAGTATCATTCTGATCCCGGACTTGACCTGGTTTTGACGGGGAACTACAATCGTGCACTCTATGTCATCGCAATTTGAACGTCTTGTAAAGATCATGGCCGACCTCCGGGGGCCTGACGGCTGTCCGTGGGACCGGGAGCAGACCCACGAAACCCTCGCGCCCTATCTGGTGGAAGAAACCTACGAGGTGATCGAAGCTATTGATTCCAAAGATGAGAAACATCTTGCCGACGAGCTGGGTGATCTTCTGCTCCAGGTCGTTTTCCACTCGCAACTCTCCTCTGAAAAGGGGGGATTCACTATAGAAGACGTATGCAAGGCGATAAGTGACAAACTTGTCAGGCGGCACCCTCATGTCTTCGCAGAATCGACAGCCGACACGCCCGGAGAGGTAATCGCCCAGTGGGAAGAGATAAAAAAGAGCGAAAAAACAGGACCGGACCGAACCTCCGCCCTTTCCGGCGTACCAAAAAGTATGCCCGCTCTGCTTAAAGCGATGAAGATCCAGAAGAAAGCGGCTCATGCGGGATTTGACTGGAAGAACATAGACGGCCCTCTCGAAAAGCTCCACGAGGAGATCGGGGAACTCGATGAGGCAGTCAGGGCCGGTGAGCGTAAAGATATTGAAGATGAGATGGGTGATCTCCTCTTTAGTATGGTAAACGTCGCCCGTTTCCTTAAAATAGACCCGGAACGCTCCCTCAACAAGAGTATCGCCAAGTTCAGGGAACGTTTCGCTTATATAGAGAAAAAGATCGAAGAGTCAGGCTCGTCTCTTGATGAAACCGGTATTGATCGAATGGAAGAGCTTTGGGTCGAGTCGAAAAGGGAAGTTCAGAATGACAGGTAGCGTCGAAATAGATATTTATTACGAGGACACCGACTGCGGTGGCGTAGTATACTACGCCAATTATCTCAACTATTTTGAGCGCGGCAGAACGGAGTTATTGCGAACTCTCGATGTCGATCCGGTGGCGTGGGCGAAAGACGGTGTAACCTTCGCTGTGATCCGGGCGGAGGTTTTCTACAAAAGCCCAGCCGTCTATGGCGACAGGCTTTTGGTGACAACAACTCTCGCCCCGACAAACGGTGTCAGGCTGAATTTTTCCTACACAATAACTGTCGGTGAGGAACGAAGGACCGTTGTAACGGGCGAAACAGATATGGCCTGCCTGAATGAAAAAATGAGACCCCAAAGAATACCCACAGCGATAGTCGGCAAGCTTGGACCCGAAAGATGACTGGTAAAGAAGATAACGAAACTCCTCTGGTAACCCGCCAGGACGACCCCAATATGTCCGCTCTGGGCAAAACAATAAAGAGCAGAATCCACGAAAAGATGGCCCACGGTTTCTACGATGACAAGGAACTGTCCCATGTGAAAAAGATGAAACTCGCCGAGGTGGACGCGCCGACGCCGGTGGTTTCGACAGAAGACGAGCGAACTGAACTGACAAACCTTTACGGCGAGATAAACGATCGATGGGACACCATCAGGCCGATCGATGTGGAGTCTCCAAGGGGTGGCATTGTCGGGGCTATCACCAAACTCTACAAACGGGCGTACCGGAAGATAATTCAACCGGCTTTAAACATCTCCCTTATACATCAGGCGCAGTTCAACGCCAGCCTTGTCAGGACGCTAAACAAAACATTCGAGGCGCTGGTCAAAGCCGAAGATGAGATCAAGAGGATGTCTGTCCGCCAGAACGGTCTTGGCAGGAGGATGTGGAGGCTCGAAGACGCTTCGGAAGATTTTACTGCGCGGCTTGAGTCAGCCGAAGAGAATGGTGTCGATCTCGCCTCTCAGGTCAAAAGATTGACATCGGCGCTGGATGATACCGACCGGCAGGGGATTTTCCTCAAAAGGCGTATTGTTACGCTTCTTGAAAAAATCGAAAACGGCCCTTCCGCCAACGACGTTGCGGTGGCGAAAAAGGAGATAGAGAGACTCGACTCACAAGATTATGTGAAGTTCGAAAACCTGCATCGAGGTTCGCGCGAAGAGATTCGGGAACGACTGAAAGTCTATACCACCTGGTTTGAAGGTCTGACCGACCTGCTTGACGTAGGTTGCGGTAGAGGGGAGCTACTGGAGCTTTTCCGGGACGCGGGTATGGAAGCCAGAGGGATCGACATCAACGAAACGATGGTGGAAAAGTGTCGCGAGCTGGGACTGAAAGCGGAAACTGATGACGCCCTTCTTCATATCGGAAAACTTGAGAATGGCTCTTTGGGAGGAGTGTCGGCGGTGCAGTTCATCGAACATCTTCCCACCGAAAAGATGATTGAATTTTTTACGCTGGCAATTGACAAGCTGAGGCCGGGAGGGTTAGTGGTGGCCGAAACGGTTAACCCGGCTTGTCTTGCGACATTTTGCGGCGCGTTTTATGTCGATATCACCCACAACAAACCGATCCACCCTTTCGCCTTGCGTTTTGCTCTGGAGCGGATAGGTTACAGCGACGTGCGGATCGAATACTTGAGCCCTTACCCGGAAGAGATAAGATTACAGCCCATCCCTTATACCGAATCGCTCTCGGGGGCCGGGGCCGATCTGGTGGTGGAGTATAACCTCAACGTCGAAAAACTTAACAACGTGCTCTTCTCCCACGCCGACTACGCCGTTTTGGCCCGCAGATAGCTTTATGCGCCTTTACCGAAGACAAAACGTCAACCGGAGGGATTTTCTGAAAATAGCAGGCGCCACAGCGGGCGCATTGGCGTTAGGCTCCTGTGAACCGGTGAACGAGGGTGATAACGCTTTTACCGACGATATCACCCTGGGCCCTTCCGAGAGGGTGGCCGAAGATATACAACACTTCCATTTTCCCCACTTCGTAGCTCATCCGAATACAGGTCTTCTCTACACATATTTCATCGATCACTCCGGGGATTTCGACAACGAGGTCGGACTCGCCACCACTTCCGATGGTCTCAATTTCAACTACCGGGGCAAGACATTGCAACGTGACGAGTGGTACGACCTCTACCAGGCGAGCTTCGCCTCGGTCCATGTTACAGGTGGCGTATGGTACATGCTCTACGAAGGGAAAGATCTCTACTCCGACATGAATACCGTCTGTCTTGCGACATCATCCAACGGAGAAAACTGGGAGAAACAAGGACCGATCATCCGTCCTTACGGGGTAGGCGCGCTCACTCTGGGTACGTCAATGCCAAATCCGGGAGGGCTGGGTGACGCGGATGTCGGGACACCTACGTTCTTCTACGAAAATGGTTTATGGCACGTCTATTTCCACATGACCGACGCCGACGAATGGAAAGTCCGTATCGGATACGCCTACGGCTCCGACCTGACCGCTTTGACCGTCTCCCAACAGGCTCTCATCAATGTTCAGGATGGATTTTATAACGGTACCGCCGGGTACCGGAGCAACATCATATACAAAAACGGCTGGTATTACATGGCCTACGAAATAAGCTCCCACCCGGCTATAACCCTCGACTTCGCGGACGCCTGGTGGGGAACAACCATAGCCAAATCACGCACCCCTGGCGATAACTGGCGAATCTGGGAGAAAGGCCCTCTGCTACAGAATCCGGTCACAGGATACGGCTACGACGGACCGGAACTACTCGATATTGACGGTAGCCTCTATCTCTACTACCGCGTATCCGACCCGGACAACATAACCTACAGAACAAAACTCTCCGGACTCTAGGTGTGAAGTTGCAATAGGTTGTCCACACGGAGTATTTGAGCGATGCTATGGGTATCGATCTCATATCATTGCAAAAGGAACTCCGCATGAACATTCATAAGAATGCCCGATTAACACCGATTGGTCGAGGGCAAATGGTAAA
>JAJDBK010000068.1 GCA_029261405.1 Nitrospinaceae bacterium | reverse complement strand
TGCCGGTACTTTGGCGTTTATCGCTTTGCGGAAAAGGCGGCTGTGAAGGTCTTTGTAATATCTGGTCACCCGATTTATCTCGTTTTTGGACATTCCGTCGATGTTGGCTTTTTCCCTGTCGTCATTCGTTAACAGACCTTTCGCCGCTTTATCGTTATAGTAGCTATATAGTCTGCGGTTATTATCGACACGTTTGAACTTTCGCGCCCACCACTCTTTCCCATGCCCGCCATAAACTTCGGAGTCAGGTTTTTCGTTGGTAAGTTCCAGTTTCTTTTTCCCGGAGTCTATCTGGTAGACAAAATCCCCGAGAAAACTCATGCCCAGCAGACCATCAATCTCTCCGCCGATCTGGTCGGTGATTCCCGCCTCCACATCCTCGACGATTGCGCCGCCGACATTGACGCTTTTTAACGTGACTAGCCGTATCCACGATTTTCCACCAGCGGTGATAACCCGCATCTTCGGCAAGCCGGATGGTTTCGGTAGTCCGAGACTTCTGGCGGTCTTTTCGGTGAGGATGGTTATGGCCGCCCCGCTATCAATCAGCAGGTTCACATGGGAGCCTGAGTTTATATCGGCCCTGACGTAAAAACTCATGCCCGACTGTGTGAGGTCGGCGGTATACACACCACCAACTCCGATTGAGCGCTCTTCAGGCTCTTCGATAACGGTTTTTATCTCTGACCTGCCGACAGCGGGAATGTTGGACGGGTCGTCGGTGAAATGGATCGAGCCATCCTTATCGACCCATTTATAAACACCCCCCGCTAAAGCAGGTGATGCCAGCGAGAAAAAAAGCAGGGTAACTACGACTCTATTTAAGTTTGTCATGCCAGTTATCTATCCCCGTTTCCGTGGCGCCTTTCCATGTGGGCATTCCGTCCGAGAGAACGCTCACCTTCGAGAAACCCTCACTCGCCAGAAAAAAGGCGGTCTCGCTCGCCGCCACACCACCGTCATCGACAATTATTATATTCCAGTCATGGTCGAGTTTGTGAAGGTTGCGGTGAACCACTTTCGCCGGAATGCAGTTGGCCCCCGGGATATGTCCCGCGCCGTAATCTTTCGGTATTCTGATGTCGAGAACCAGCAGTGGCTCTCCTTTGCCGATCTTTTCGGTCAGCTCATCAGCTTTAATGACTTCGTACCCTGCGTCGTGGTGGACTATCAGTGATTGATCGCTTTTCAGCGTATCCTCAAGGTACCCAAGCCCATCGGCGCCCATATAACCTTCACCACGGAATGTGAAAAAGGGGACTCCGATAACACCATCTTCATCCGCCTTCCTGGCCCCTTCAATATATCGCTCCAGATATTTGTCAGAAGAGAGGGCTTTCGTAAGCTCCTCCTGGTCCATCTCCAGATATTTTAACGCTTCCACGACCTCCTCGACGTTGGCGGTATCCTTCGCCGAGACCCATCTTGCGGCCAGAACAAGATTCATATATTTAACGCCGAGCATCTGGTCGTAAGCGTGGTAATAACCTTCACATAAGCCGATGGAATTGACAGGTTTATCACTATAGATAAGTTTCCTTCCCGCTTTTTTTGCGAACCGCAAAACATCGGCGGAGTAGAAGTGACGTGTGGTTTTATCGTCAGAAAACATCCCCGATTTATCATAGGTTGTGAGGGGCACATACTCGATATCGACCTTGTAGTTATGCCCCAGGTTCTTGACAACAGGTGTCAGGATGAATCCATACGGATCGTTGAACGAGAAATAAAAACGGATCAGTTCCTTGCCAGGTTTCAGACTCATATGGTTTCGCCCTCCTTTACAGGCGGATTTTCTATTATCAGCATCGTGCCACCGGTCACAGCCAGTGGTAGCAGTGTAAAGTTGACTATCGGTATGAGAAGTGTGACGGAGACCGCAAGACCGAAACCGATAGCGATTCCCATACTCCCCTTGATGTAGGCCCATTTTTCTTTCAGGTGAAAACCGCGCCGGTCGAGGGAATAACCGGTGAACTCAAACGCCATGACCAGAGCCATGAAGACCGGTGTGATGGTGACAAAGATTATCTGTCCGACCACCGGCACAAAACTCATCAGAAACAGGGTGATTTGTATAAAGACTATGACCGCCATCTTCCGGGATTCGTTCCTGATGGTAAAGAGCGCCGTTTTCCACAGGTTCATCTGCGTTTCTGCCACTTGACCTGTAAGTTTCCGCTCCACCGCATAAGAGAGAGCGTCGTTGAACGGGGAGGCGATTATCAGACCCGCGATCACAAACCCGAAAAAGACCACGAATATCGACACGATGAAAAGCGCGATACCAAGCAGTGTGGAAAGAATCGCCCAGTACCACGCCTGACTCGATTCCTCGAAAATGTTCGTCGATAACTCGTATGCGAAATAGTTGAACGAGAGCATGAAAATGACAAACAGCACAGTATTGATAACCATGGGGAGAACGGCAAGGCGTAACAGTTTGAAGTCGGTAACGATAACCCGCCCCGCCCGGAGCATATACGAAAAACCTTTAAAAACATCTTTTATAGCCATCTAACCCTCTGTAACATGCTGATATTCTGAATTCCGCAGGCGTAAGCAACCACGCCGTCACAGCAATCAACCGTTGCGTCATTGATCCCGTATAATGCTACCAATATATAATATCGTCCATATCCCGCAAAGGAAAACGCGCAATGACCAGTCTTGAAAACCTGGGCGGTCGAATCCGCAGTCGCCGGGAGGAGAGAAACCTGAAACAATCAGAGATCGCCTCCGCCCTTCAGGTGAGCGCCCAGGCGGTCTCAAAATGGGAACGGGGAGAGAACGCGCCCGATATAAGTCTGCTGGCGCATCTGGCGAAACTGCTCGGTGTCACCACCGACTGGTTGTTAGGGTTATACGAAGAAGAGCAGGATGTTTTTACCGCGACGGTCTTTATCTCAACGGTTAAGGGATACGCGAAGAAATCGCAGACCCTCAAACCGAGGGAGGTGGCGGTATGGGCCAACGGGTTCCTCTACCACGTCACCGAGGCGGTTTTGCGGTTTGACGGTGTATGTATTAAACGGCTAGGTGATGGCCTGCTGGCTTTTTTCTCCGGGCCGAGACATCAGGAGAGGGCGTTACAGGCCGCTGTCGAGGCGCGTAAAACGACTACGGAGAATATCGGTGTAGCCCTGACCACAGGAGAGATATATCTGGGACTGCTGGGACATCCAGACTACGCGAGCCTCGATATTATCGGGGATACGGTAAACAAGGCGTTCGGGATTGCCGAGGCTATGGGTGACTGGGCCGACCTGGTGGCCACTGAATCGACCATATCGGCGCTGGATGGTAAATTCACCACCGGCGCTTTCAAGGATGTAAAACTCAGGTTCTTTCCGGAGCCTGTAAAACTGTACGAAATAACTTAAAGGAGAATGACGTGAACATGGTTGCTGAAACCACCGACTACAAGATCAAGGACATTTCACTGGCCGAATTCGGTCGTAAAGAGATATCGATAGCCGAACACGAGATGCCCGGTCTTATGTCTGTCCGTGAAAAATATGGGAAAGAGAAACCGCTACGGGGTGTTCGCATCACAGGTTCTTTGCACATGACGATCCAGACAGCCGTTCTGATCGAGACGTTGGTAGACCTCGGCGCCGATGTGCGTTGGGCTTCGTGCAACATCTTCTCCACCCAGGATCACGCCGCCGCCGCCATCGCGGAAGCCGGGGTTCCGGTATACGCATGGAAAGGTGAGACGCTCGAAGAGTACTGGTGGTGTACCAAGATGGCTCTTTCGTTTCCGGGTGGCAAAGGACCGCAGTTGATCGTGGACGATGGTGGTGACGCAACGTTACTGATCCACAGAGGTAATTCAGCCGAGAAAGACGCGTCTATCCTCGACGAGCCGACCGATAACCACGAGTTGAGGATCATCAATGACCTCCTTAAAAAGACATTGGCGGAAGAGCCGACCTGCTGGCGGGACACAGTTGCAGAGTGGAAAGGTGTCTCCGAAGAGACCACCACAGGCGTTCACCGTCTCTATCAGATGATGGAGCGTGGAGAGCTGTTGGTTCCGGCTATCAACGTCAACGATTCGGTCACAAAATCGAAATTCGACAACCTTTACGGGTGCCGTGAATCGCTGGTGGACGGTATCAAACGGGCCACAGATGTAATGATCGCAGGCAAGGTAGCCGTGGTATGTGGTTACGGCGATGTCGGCAAAGGTTGCGCCCAGTCGCTCGTCGGCCTCGGCGCACGGGTCATCGTCACAGAGATCGACCCGATCTGCGCCCTGCAAGCGGCTATGGAAGGATTCCAGGTAACCCCCATAGAAGACGCGCTGGCGGAAGGCGACATATACGTCACCACCACAGGCAACAAGGACATAATCACCCTCGCCCATATGCGTGGTATGAAAGATCAGGCTATCGTCTGCAACATCGGCCACTTCGATAACGAAATAGATATGGCCTCCCTCATCGCACATAAAGGCGCCACCAAACTGAACATCAAACCGCAGGTCGATAAATACACCTTCGAAGAGGGGCATTCGATCTTCATTCTCGCTGATGGCAGGTTGGTCAATCTCGGTTGCGCCACAGGTCACCCGAGCTTTGTCATGAGCAACTCTTTTGCCAACCAGACTCTGGCCCAGATCGATCTGTGGCAGAACGATCACGAAGTCGGTGTCTACACCCTCTCCAAGAAACTGGACGAAGAAGTGGCGAGACTCCACTTGGACAAGATCGGCGCGAAACTGACCACACTGACAAAAGATCAGGCCGACTACCTCGGCATTCCGGTAGAAGGCCCCTACAAACCAGACCACTACCGCTACTAGGTGGTGCGACCACGGCGAATAACGCTACCGCGGCGTGCAAAAGCCTTATTTAATGCGCTCCGGTAGCGGTGGCTACGCCACCTTCCGTCTGGTTTATTACGGGTGATTAAGAAATACCCACCTGTTCAACTTTCGGCCCGGGACATTTGTTCCGGGCCGTTTTTTTTGTCATCGTGGTAGAATCTCCCCCAAAACTGATCGGGGATAAAGTGGTTCAGAGTTTGTTCGGGTTATTCGCGTTGACCGGTATCGCGTGGCTATTAAGCGAGAACCGGAGAGGCGTTAACACTAGGCTTGTTGGCGCCGGACTTGCCGTGCAGTTCGTCCTGGCGGTTGTACTGCTGACAGCTCCGCCATTTAAAAAATTCTTTCTGCTATTAAACCAGATGGTTCTGGTTCTGGAGAGCGCCACCACCACCGGTACGTCGTTCGTCTTCGGTTATCTTGGCGGCGCAACTCTACCCTTTGATGAAAAATTTCCGGGCGCAAGTTTCGTTCTGGCCTTCAAGGCTCTGCCGATCATCCTTGTGGTCAGCGCGTTATCGGCCCTTTTTTATTACTGGAAAATCATCCCGGTGATTGTGAAGGTTTTTTCCAAAGCTCTGCAAAAAAGTATGGGTATAGGAGGGGCCGCCGGTCTCTGTTGCGCCGCCAACGTCTTCGTCGGCATGGTGGAGGCGCCCCTGTTTATCCGCCCTTATTTAAAGTCGTTGACCCGTAGCGAACTCTTTATCCTGATGACAGCGGGAATGGCGACCATCGCTGGCAACATGATGGTTCTTTACGCCATGATTATCGGCAAGGTATTGCCAGACGCCATGGGGCATATTCTTACTGCGTCGATCATCAGCGCTCCGGCGGCCATCATGGTTGCTCTAGTCATGATCCCGGAGACGGGAGAGAAGACGGAAGGTGAGCTTACCCCACCTCAAAACGCCACATCGTCGATGGACGCTATAACAAAAGGCGCCACCGAAGGCATCACGTTGCTTTTGAACATAGTCGCCATGCTCATAACTCTCGTTGCGCTGGTCAGTCTCGTAAACGCGGTTCTTGGTCTGCTACCTGTCGTGGGAGGGGAGGCGATCACCCTGCAACGGATGTTAGGCTTTATCATGGCGCCTGTGACATGGTTGATGGGCGTACCGTGGAGTGAGGCGATGACCGCCGGATCGCTGATGGGTGTCAAAACGGTATTGAACGAATTTCTCGCCTACATTCAAATGGCGGCCTTGCCGGAAGATGCGTTAAGTGAACGAAGCAGGTTAATCATGACCTACGCCATGTGCGGTTTCGCCAACTTCGGGAGCTTGGGAATAATGATTGGCGGCCTCGGCGCCATGGCCCCGGATCGACGTGAAGAGATTGTGGGACTCGGAATGAAATCGATTATCGCAGGCACGCTGGCAACATGTTTAACTGGAGCGATGGTGGGGCTACTTATCTGATTAATAGTTGTTCTGCAGTTGAATTATTTGAATAAGTCGGCCAGGTTGGGGTGTATTCGTCCGCCTGATTTCCCCATGAGTCCCAACCGCTACGGGGGCCTCGTGCGAAAAGTTCAAGAAAAGGTCCATGACTGCATTCTTCGATAATTTGATACTGCTCATCCGGTTTTCGTGAATGCTCTCTTTTTCTTGAACGTATGATATTGACCTGCTTTCGTCCCGGATCGAGAGTACGGGCGTTCTTGCCACGAATACCAAACAGAATCAATTCCGTCGTGTTTCTGAAATAGAAACCGACCCCTCGCCCATCCGGCCCCCCATCTTTCCTTACCTTATGCCAGACAATATTGGTCTTGTAGGTAAAGTTCCACGCCTTCATAACGCTCAGACCTTCCTGTAACAGAGCATTAGGAATCCAGAGATAAAGGTGGCATGGATCATCCGCAATATCAGCAACCGGCAGAGAGATGATCTCATCGAGAGTCATGGTGGCGTACCTGCTCAGTCTTTTATGTTCAGGCGCCATTTTCCCTGTACGGTTGGTGAACTGCCAGGGTGGATCAGCTAGTATGGTTTTATATTTTTTGTTTCCAATCCGCTCACGCAGGTCATCGGCAGGGTTAAAATTACTTTTATGTATGACCACTTATTCCTCCATTAACGCTTTAGTAATTCCAAATACCAACACCGGACAACCACCGTTTCTCCCTGCTTTCAGGCGGGGAAGTAGCTTGTTCATATGCGTCGTGCTAGCTCCATACTTGCCCTTCAAGCCAAGCTCGTCAAATAGTGAATCAAGGTCGTTACTACGGGTTACCAACACGCCAACACTTATTCGGTAGTAGTCAAAAAATGTCCTGAAGGCAAAAAGATCCCGGTCAAACGTCTGATCTTTTGAGTTCCATTCCAGATCAAAAGCCACACGGCCTTTCAGGTAGTCTATTTTATGCGTATCTTGCTGGACATCTGTATCGTCAGCCACCATCCTGGCCGTCAATTTCTTTTCTACCCAACCAAGAGGATTAAGAATAGCCTTGAACTTCTTCGGTATGTTGCTTTCGTTCCCGCCCGGGCTGACTATATCATCCTTTGAAAATCGAAAAGCCTTTAAAGCCTTACAAAGCTCTTTAAACTCATCAGGGTATTCGTTTGCCAATGACGAGGCTCATCTTGTCCGCTCGGTAATCCACTCCCCCACTACTTTTAGGTATTCTCTCCCGCCCCTTATATAGGTGTCGCTATGTCCGGCGCCTTTTATCGGCACGAATTTTTTCGGCTCGGCGGCCCGGCGGTACAACTCTTCGGAGTGGGCTATCGGTATCAGTGTGTCGTTCATTCCGTGGAGAATCAGTTTCGGGGTCGGAAGGTTCTCCATGATCGTAGCGTTGGGGAAAGCGTTCGACACAAACACCACCGGCATCCAGGGGAAAGCGTCCATTGCAATGGCGCGTAAAGAGACAAAACTCGATTCGACGATCACTCCGCCGATATCGGGGCGCCGCAACGTTGCCAGAAGACTCGCCGCCCCGCCTAGCGACCTGCCCCAAAGTACGATCCTCTTCTCAACACCCCACTCTTTCACCGCCCAATCGACAACCGATACTGCGTCTGTCTCGATACCACCGATGGTCGGAATTCCTTCACTTCTACCGTAACCCCGGTAATCGAACATCAGAAGGTTAAAACCGAGCGGTTCTAAAAATCGGGCGAAATCTAGCCGGTCGGCCATGTTTCCGGCGTTACCGTGGAAGAAGATTACATACACATCACTCTTCCCCGGAAAGAACCATCCGTGCAGTTTGTATCTGCCGGAGGGGATGGCGACCTCCTTATAATCGAGGCCCATAACCTTCGGGTTGATCTCAAGAGCGATATGGGGATGGAACAGTATTCTCGGTTCATAGGTATGGGCGATAGCTCGAAGGGAGACCGCCATAAAGATCAGTGCAAGTGATATCAGGATAAGTGTTTTGCTCGTCATGGTTTATAATAACGCGATTCATTCAAAACAGGTTCAATCATGACTGAAAGCGTTAGAGAAGAAAAACCGGTTCTCCTCATTATCAATGTCTCCCTGATCGTGGTGATTGTTATAGCCGCCATGCTATACGCCGGGTTGTTTACTGACCTTGGTGTGGACGACTCGATGCGGTTTGCTGTGCTGGCGGGGGTCTTTCTGGTCTGTGATGTCGCTTTTTTCGCCATGGGTGTCGCTCTTATTTTCATGTCACGCAAACGCAAGGTCACATGGATAAACATGCTGATTCCGTTTCTGGCGATCCCAGCTTTCTCCATACTCCCGGTGAAGGAAATTTACGAACCATTCACGGGACCCATAACCGACATCCAGATTGGTCTTGCCGGTCTGCTTGTAGCCTTGTTCCTGATCGGCCTTGTAATTATGGAGATAATCAGGTTCCGTCGGGATGAACTCAGATAATTCCAAGTTCTTTTATATCCTGCTCAATATTATGTATGTGGTGGCATTGGTTTTCACTCTGGTGGTTACGACACATGGACTGATGAAACCGCTCACGATCCTGATATTTACTGCGGTACCGGTATTTGTTGTAACCGCAGTGGGGTTGCTTGGCATGGCTGGTATGTTCAGACTCGCTTTTCTGAACGGACTGGCGCCACTGATTTCACCTGCGCTCATCTTCGGGCCGAAAATACTGACCGTGGTGGCCTGCCTGATTTTTATGGCAAGCGTGTGTTATTTCTGCGCTGTGGTGATAAAGGAGGCTTAAAACTTCGCTGGCGCAAGAACCACTGTAATCTCACCCTTGACGGAGGGACGGGATTCGAGATCAACGATTACGGCGTTAATTTCTCCCCTTATAAACTCTTCGTGCAGTTTGGTGATTTCGCGAGCCACGCATACTTTTCTCTCGCCACCCGTTACGTCGGCTATTTTCCGCAAGGTTTTAATTATCCGTTTGGGCGACTCGAGGAATATTACGCTTCTCGCCTCTTGCCTCCACGACTCGAACAGGGTGGATAGCCCCTTTTTTCTCGGCAGGAAACCTTCGTATATAAAACGATGAGATGGGAAGCCTGAGGTCACAACAGCCAGCAACGGCGCGCTGGCGCCAGGTACCGGTACAACGGTTACACCACTTTCGACAGCGGCCTTCACCAACACTGCGCCCGGATCGGAAATTCCGGGAGTGCCAGCGTCAGAGAGGAGAGCCACTCTCTTGCCCGAAATAAGTTCGCGGAGAAGTTCGCCCGTTCGTCTTTCAAGGTTATGCGCGTGGAAAGAGACGACCTTCCCCGGTTTTAACCCGTAATGCTCGAAAAGAATCCGGGAGTGTCTTGTATCTTCACAAGCGACGGTATCGGCGTTGGTGATCGTCTCCTGCGCCCGGATGGTGAAATCGGAAAGGTTGCCCACCGGAGTGGCCACGAGAAAAAGGGTTCCTGTGGAGCGCATCAATAACGTCGGGCTTCGGCAAGCTCGTTGTTTATGAAGATCTTGACGGTGGTATGCCCCTTGATTCTCACCAGAAGGGAGAGCGTGTCGCCCGGTCTGTGGACCCGGTTATAGACTTCGTCCTCTCCGTCGAGGTTCTCCTGGAATATGGAGACCTTTACCGCCGATGGCATATCGGGAATCGTATAATAAAGGAATGTGAATGTGGCAGGATCATCGGCTCCCTCCGCCACTCCTTCCGAAACCAGCAGTGAGATGAACGATCCCTTCTTGACCTTTGTACCGAAAGGTGGATCTTGCGAGAGTACATAACCACGCTCCTTGAAAGGGGATGGTTTGTAGGTGACCCTGCTGATTTTGAGATTGATCGATTTAAGTCGCTCCATGGCGTAGGAGATCGGCTGGTCGATAAAATCTGGCGCCATGATATATTCGGGCGCTTTCCCCAGCGAGACGAGCAGGGTCATGGCGTCTCCCCGTGACATGGTGGTCTGGGCGAGCGGTTTCTGGGCCAGAATGGTGTTGGCCGGGGTGTCGGCGTGCATGTAGACTTTTTTTCTTGTTTTTATTCCGTTCCGGGTCAGTATCGACTCGGCCATGTTGAGGCTGGCGCCGGTCAACGTTGGAGCCAGAGTCTCTTTGGAGCCACGGCTTACAATCACCCTGACATCGCGCCCTTTTTTGGTTTTCTCTCCCCTGACAGGGTTTTGGGAGATGATCCGGTCCTTGGTTATGGAGGGGGAGAAATCGAGCCGGACAACTTTGAGGTAAAGCCCCGCTTTTTCCAGAGTTTCAAGGGCCGGAATTATTCTCTTGCCGGAGATATCGGGGGTGGTTATAGACTCTCCCCCCTGATACATCGCAATTTTCATCACGATCACACCGCTGACTACCGCAACTGCGCACAGCAGAGTAAACATCCTGAAAATATTGAGCATACGTCAACCGGCCTTTACAAGCGCCGAACTAAAAAAACCGTCCATCCCGAAAGCTCCGGGCTGTACAAAAAGATCACCCGACCTGTTTGTTATATCGGCGAGGGCGGGATTGATCTCTCTTATATCCATTCGCGTAATATCCTTGTGCGTTTCAAGAGCCTCCTCCACCCGGTCGATACCCTCCTCCGGCTCCAGAGAGCATACAGAATAAACCATACGACCGGAAGGCGCCAGATAGTCGATGGCGGTTGTCACTATCTTCTTCTGGATATCGGCCATTTTGTGAATGAACTCTTCTGTCCGGTTCCATTTGATCTCCGGGTGGCGGCGGATAACACCGGTGGATGAACATGGCGCGTCGATGAATATATGGTCAAACCGGCGGTTTACCGGCCAGGGCCGACCAGCGTCCCCCATGACCGCCCGGTGAGCCTTATGTCCGAGTCTGCTCATGTTAATGGAAAGCTCCTTGAGGCCGGGGAATGAACTGTCCATGGCAAAAAGGGTTCCCCGGTTTTCCATCCGTTCGAGAAAAAACCCGGTTTTTATCCCCTTGCCACAACAGATATCAGCCACGGTGTCACCCGGTTTCGGGGAGAGCAGTGATGCGGCCACAATGGAGGAGCCGTCCTGGGGTTGCGTTAACCCTCTTTTGAAAAGTGGGCTGTCCGGGGTGAAGGGGGGGCCATCTGTAATGGTGTATGCGTCGTCACAAAACCGGAATGGTTCAAATGTATAACCGGAGTTTCTTAGTTTTTCTTCAAAAGCGGCCTTCTCTGTCGCAAGCCTGTTCATCCGTAAAAAGAGGGGCGCTTTACAGTTGGAACCTTCGGCGAATTCCAGCGCCTTTTGCTCTCCGAAATTTTTCACCCACCTCTGTGCAAGCCAACCTGGAAGTGAGTATTCATTTCCTACTATCTCTCCCGCTCCGGATTTTGTAATTTTTGTCGCTCTTACCATCTGTAGCAATGGTTCAAGCTCTCTTGCCATCGCTCGCAAGGTTCCGTTGATAAAACGGGCGAAATGTTTTGCCTTGTGATCTTTTTTTGCCAGATTTACGGTTTCGTTCACGGCGGCGTGCGCCCATACCTTCTCCATTACCGTCATCTGGTATAAAGCCATGCGGAGAAGAACCAGAACCTGTCTGGTCAGTTTTTTTGGTGGTGTCCGGCTGTATCGTGAAATTACGAGATCGAGAGACCGGCGCCACCGTGTCACGCCGTAGACAAGCTCCGATGCGAACGCCTTGTCGCGACCCGTCAGTTTTTGTGACCGCGCTACGGTCTGAAACCTTGTGTCGAGCCTGACGCTGTTGGTTTTTCCATCGACAGGTTTCGTTACCCCCTTTTCAAAGTCGAGCAGGACTAAAAAGGCGGTTTGGCGGGATTTGTCTATCACAAACAGGCTAGCCGGGAGGCCAGCTCATCTCTCTGCCGCCGAGAAGATGAAAATGGATATGAGATACCGCCTGGCCGGCGTTGGCGCCACAGTTGGTGACGACCCTGAACCCGGTCTGGTCAATCCCAAGCTGTGCGGCGATTTCGTTTGCCATCAGAAAAATCTGGCCGACTACTTTTTTGTCCCCATCCACAAGCTCCAGGTTCGACGGAACGTGTTTTTTCGGGATGAGCAGGATGTGAGTAGGCGCTTGCGGGTTTACATCCTCGAAGGCGTAGATATCATCAGATTCGGCGATTTTCTTCGACGGTATCTCGCCAGACGCAATTTTACAGAACAAACAATCATTCATGCGATTGATTCTATATTACTCCCATGCCGCGAGCAACGGTTGACATATAAAATTCTGGGCAGATACTATCCTCTGGTCATTATTATCCATTATCCGGGTTCCGTTGCATGTCGAGTGTCATTCCGCAAGAGGTTATTGAAGAAGTCAGGAGCCGCGCTGACATCGTGGAGGTTATAGGCTCTTATCTCCAGCTCAAGAGGGCGGGGGCCAACTACAAGACCATCTGCCCTTTCCACAAGGAGAAGTCCCCCTCCTTTAACGTTCACCCCGGCAAGCAGATTTTCCACTGTTTCGGGTGTGGGGAGGGGGGCAACGTCTTCACTTTTGTGATGAAACAGGAGGGAATGACATTCCCGGAGTCGGTGCGAAGCCTCGCCGAACGATACGGAGTGACGATTCCCCGGAGTGAAGGCCAGCTAAAACCGTCATGGAACGAAAAGTTGTATGAGGCGATGGAGGCGGCGACAGTATATTACGAAAAGCGTCTTAAAGACTCAGGCGAAGGCTCTCCTGTGGACAAATACTTGAAATCAAGAGGGATTGACCCTGAGGTCGCCGCTAAATTCCGCCTCGGCTGGGCGCCGAACGAGTGGGAGGCTTTGGCGACCGATCTGGGGCGGAAGGGCCGTTTTGACCCGGAAATTCTCGACAAAGCCGGTCTTGTGACCATGGGGAAGCGTGGTTCATACATCGACAGATTCAGGTCGCGTCTTCTTTTTCCGTTACGCGACTATTCTGGCAGGGTGATCGCTTTCGGCGGAAGGATAGTCGGAGACGAAAGCCGTGGCGCCAAGTATATCAACAGTCCCGAAACGCCGATCTACCATAAAAGCTCCGCCCTGTACGGTCTGTACGAGGCGAAAGAGCCAGCCAGAAAAAAAGGCTCGGTAATTATCGTGGAGGGATATATAGATCTTATTTCGATGTACAAGGCGGGGTTTACAAATGTCGTGGCGGCCAGCGGCACAGCGTTTACCCAGCGGCACGCCTCTGCCATCAAACGGATCTGCCCGGAAGCGATTTTTCTCTTTGACGGTGACGAGGCGGGGATTAAAGCGGTACAGCGTAGCGGTCCGGCGCTGATCGATTACGGTGTAAAAACAAGGGTGGCGGTCCTTCCCGACTCGTGCGACCCGGACGACTACCTGAAGAAAAACAGTCGTGGCGACCTTGGTGAGATGTTGTCCGAGGCCGATTCATTCTCCCGGTTCTTGATTGATAACATCCTGAATAAACATGATCTTATGTCGGTGGAAGGGAAGATTTCAGCTGTAAGGGAGGTTCTGCCGATTGTGGTGGGTCTATCAGATGAGGTTGAGCGATCCCACTACGGCAGGTACCTCTCAGCGCGGACCGGCACAGATATCAACGTTATCCACCGTGAACTTTCCCGCCTTGGCAGGGGAGAGCGACCTTCGGGGAGAGCGACAGGTTCAAAGGAACGGAAACCGAATTCCGATAACGGTGAACGGATTCTTCTGGCGGTCTTTTTCGCCCACCCCGAATATATTTCCACAGTAGGCAGTGAAATTACGGTCTCCGATTTTTCAGAAGGGGTGAATCAAAGCCTCTTCACTCTAATAAAGGAGGAGAGCGCCAGGGGGGTTCTCGCTCCGGCTGATCTGATAAACGTTACCGAGGATGACGGATTACGGAGGGAGTTATCTTCACTTCTTGTCGATAAGAGCCTGTTTGACGCCGACGAATCGGAGAAAGCGGCCAGCCAGATAGTCAACCGGCTAAAGTATGGAAAGGCAATGCGGCGTACTCTTTTGGAGAGAATGATAACGGCGGAAAAGAGTGACGATAAGGAAGAATATGAGGAAGCGAAAAAAAAGTATTTAGAATATAGACAAAAAGGAATATAATGCCTGATTAATTTTTTCAAAATTTTAAACCGGGACGGAGAACTGTGGTGGCAAAGACGTCCAAAAACAACCCTGTCAACGATCTTATAGAAAAGGGGAAGCAGAAAGGCTACCTCACTTACGACGAATTAAACGAGTCCTTACCTGCGGCCATCGTTACGCCGGAGCAGATCGAAACGATCATGACCCGTTTTGAGAAGGTGGGTGTGGACTTGATCGACGCCCAGGACGAAGCGTCCTACCTGGCCGAAAAAAGCAATCCCACTGCTGGCAAGAAGACGAGCAAAAGCGCGTCCAAAAGCGATTTTGAAGGCTCCTCCTTTGCTTCCTCGGAAGATCCTGTAAGGATGTACCTCAAGGAGATGGGATCGATCTCGCTACTCACCCGCGAGGGTGAGGTGACTATCGCCAAACAGATCGAGGAGGGACAGAATGAGGTGATTAACGCTGTTATCAACTCACCTGTCACCGTCAACGAGATAGTCACGACCGCCGAGAACGTCAAGAAAGAGATCGTACCGCTACAGAGTCTGGTGGAGTGGAACGAATCTTCCGAAGATACCTCGGAGGAGAAACTGAAAGCTGAAGAGAAACGGGTAATGGCCCTGGTCCGTCAGCTCAAGGTAGCCGGAAGCAAACTGGTGGAGGTAAGGTCGAAACTGCGACTGAAACGAATCACCATCAAGGAGAAGACCAGCCATACCTTAAGCGAAGAAAAGTATCGGGAGCAGGTGGCCAGTCTCATAAAGAAGATCAAACTTGAACCAGCGCTGATGGAGAACATCATCAACCGGATCAGGGAATTTGGCGTTGTTTGCAAAGAGGCGGACGGGGCCATCCGTAACGCTGAAGAAAAACTCGGTTTGAGGGTCGCCCGAAAGCTGGAAGTGGTAAGGAAGAGCAAACGGAAGGTCTCCCCTGAAAAACAGGCCCAGTATGAAAATGAGATAAAAAACGCAAAGAAAAGGATCAAGCAGGTTGAGGCGGAATCGCAAGCGCCCCTGGAAGAGATAAAACTTACAGTCTCAAGCCTTGAGAGGGGATTCGCCAAAGAGCGTTCCGCCAAGATGGCGCTTGCAGAGGCCAACCTGAGGCTGGTGGTGTCGATAGCAAAGAAATATACGAACCGTGGCCTGCAGTTTCTCGATCTTATCCAGGAGGGGAACATCGGCCTCATGAAAGCGGTGGACAAGTTTGAATACCGCCGTGGGTACAAGTTTTCGACCTATGCCACATGGTGGATCAGGCAGGCCATTACCAGAGCCATAGCCGATCAGGCCAGAACTATCCGTATTCCGGTCCACATGATAGAGACCATCAACAAGCTTATTCGGACATCGCGTCAGCTTGTACAGTATCTGGGCAGGGAACCTACACCTGAAGAGATCGCCGAAAAGATGGCCATGCCTGTCGATAAGGTGCGTAAGGTTCTCAAGATCGCCAAAGAGCCGATCTCCCTGGAAACACCGATCGGCGAAGAGGAGGATTCGCATCTCGGTGATTTTATCGAAGACAAAAAGGTGATGAGTCCGGTGGAGTCGGTTATCAGGACAAACCTGAAAGACCAGACCGCAGATGTATTATCCTCCCTGGCGACGCGAGAAGAGAAAGTTATCCGAAAACGGTTCGGCATCGGAATCGATTCGGAGCATACGTTAGAAGAGGTTGGCCAGGATTTTGAGGTCACACGCGAGAGGATACGTCAGATTGAAGCTAAAGCGCTTCGGAAACTGCGGCATCCCTCACGCTCGAAAAAGCTGCAGTCTTTTGTAGAGGGTTAAGATATTATTGTTTCCGGGTTGTCCCGCAAGATGGCGACCCGGATTGTGGGCCCATAGCTCAACTGGCTAGAGCTTCCGGCTCATAACCGGATGGTTCCAGGTTCGAGTCCTGGTGGGCCCACCACCCTCTCCACCCTGTATGGGGCGACAGGAGATACGAAAAACGTCGGCAGTGAATAATCGGTCAACCCTTGACTTGTAACCAGACAAGTCGGTTATACTAGCTCTTTCGCGGGAATCGTTGTAATTCACGGGATAAAACCGTTCACCAACTTTCAACCAACCAAACGGCGTTAAGGTCTGATCATATGAGAAAAATCATCGCCATCGCTGGCGGTAAGGCCGGTATCGGGAAAACCACTATTTCGGTAAATCTTTCTATTGCCTTAAGCCTGGCCGGGAACAGCGTATGCCTGTTCGACGCTGACACAGCCGGGGGAAATGTGGTCGATATGATCGGGGCAACCCCTGAAAAGGGTTTGAGCGAACTTATCCGTGAAGAAGAGACCACCATCTCCGACGTTATGATCGGCGGCCCTATCGGGATAAGTGTCTTGCCGGGGGGCGACGCGGTTTCGGAGATGGTCAGAATCGACGACGATCTTTATATGGCGGTGGTGCGAAAGTTCAACGAGATTGACGACTTTGACTACTTAATCATCGATACCACCGCTGACTTAAGCTCCGATAGCCTTGCGATAATGAAAGCTTCCGACGCTGTTATCGTGGTTATTTCACCGGAGCCGGAGGCGCTTAACGACGGTTACGCTGTAATAAAACTTCTGGCTGGCGCCGAATATGAAGGTTCGGTCTTTATTCTTCCCAATATGTTCAAGACCGGACATTCCGCCGACCAGGCTGTCGGGAAGATCAGGACAGCGTCCCATAAATCACATGGAATGGATGTGGAAGGGCTTCCCACGATCATGCTCGACGACAATATGCCCGTGGTCACCACCAGGAAAGAGCCGATCATGTCATCGGATCTCGATTGCCCGGCGGTGCAGGGGTTCTCCAGCCTGTCTGTAGTTATCGAAAAATGGCCCAACAAGGACGATGGCCTCGGGACCAGCGATTTCATCATGGATTTCGCCCAGAGCGCCACCGACGAGGATTTTTGTGAGAAAATTAACTCGTTTAACCAGCGCAGGGCCGGAAAAGCAAAAAAGAGGGCTGTGACCAAAGAGGCCCACCAACAGATGTCCGACACCTCACTTCTGATCGAACCATCTGGCAAGCAAGTCGGCGCCCCATCACCGGCTCCCGCAGGCGCTCCTTCTGTTATGGCCGTTCCAGCAGAGTTTTTGCATGGAATTCTTGATACACAAAAAGAGATTGTCGCCGCCTTGAACAAAGCCCCGCAAACCAGTGGCGAATCCGCTCCAGTGGATAACAGCCGACTTGTGGAGGAGCTTGCCAACACACGGGAGGCTCTCGCTCAGATAGCGGAAAAGATCGACTCGAACAGCGACGCCCTCGCAAGGTTCACAACAGCCATAATCGACGCCCAGAACAATTTCGCGGAAACTGTGGCCGAAGCTGGTTCCGGGTCACATAGCGCGTTCCCTGATAATGTCGCATCATCCATTATCTCCACTCAAAACTCGATGAATAAAACCCTGGAGAAAAATGTCCTTGTATTGGCAAAGACACTGCTTGCTTTCAACCGGGCCATAAACAATCCCCAGCCGACTCTTGCCCCGCCGCAACAACAGTACACGCCGACTCCACTTCAGGCTCCACCCGAACAACCGGGGGCCAAGGCTACCACCCATGCGTCTAGTCGGAAAGGTGACGATCTGCATGACGACGATTTCGAGATGCCCGACGAAGACGAGGTGCGAATCGTGGAGATAAACGATGACGGTGAGATCATAGTCCAGAATACCGATCACTGATCTTTGCCCCTTGAAAATACTCTTTCTTGCGCCTCAGCCTTTCTTCGAGGAGCGGGGCACTCCGATAAACGTGCGACTTGTTCTTCGCTCTCTCACAGATCTGGGTCATACTGTTGATCTTCTCACATATCCGTATGGCGCCGATGTAAAAATTCCGGGGGTCACGATCAGACGCACCGTAAGAATTCCGGGTGTCGGGAAACCGCCCATCGGCCCGTCAAAAGAGAAGATCGTTTACGACATGGTTATGTCGCTCTACGCTTTTTTCATGTCGCTTTTCAAAAGGTACGATGTAATCCACGCCGTAGAGGAGTCGGTCTTTATCGCCCTGGTTCTCCGTACTATTTTCCGGGTTCCTTTTGTTTTCGACATGGACTCACATATGACGGATCAGCTGCGTTACAGCAAGTTCATGAAGATGGGGCCTCTCTTAAAGTTTGTCGAATGGCTTGAGACGACATCCTTGAAAAAATCGGCCTGTATAGTTACGGTCTGCTCCGCCCTTACCGATGTGGCAAAACCGCATACTGATGGCAAAAAAATATTCCAGATCGAGGATATCCCTCCAGAACTTCCAGACCCGCCGGATGGCGTGACCGGAGTGTCGATCCGTAAGGAACTGAAGATCGCCGACGACGAACTTGTGGCGCTTTATACCGGCAACCTGGAGTCGTATCAGGGGATTGATCTGCTGATGAACGCGGCGCCATTTGTGGCGCTGGAGGTTCCTTCGGTGCGGTTTGTGATCGTCGGTGGGGACGACAAAAGCGTGAAAAAATATAAGCAGATGGCCGGGGAGCTTGCAGTTTCCAGGAACGTGATTTTCACAGGGCCAAAGCCGATGAGCCATATGCGTCCATTCTACGATATGGCCGATATACTCCTCTCCCCCCGGAGCGAGGGTAACAACACTCCTCTCAAGATATATAGCTATCTTGAAACAGGAAAACCGGTGGTGGCAACCGACATGCCGACTCACACCCAAGTGCTCACAAACGAGACCGCGCAACTTGCCAGGCCGGAAAAGATGGAATACGCCCGTTCTGTTTTGTTACTATTAAAGGACGAGGCTCTGCGGAACAGGATCGGCGATACAGCGCGGCGATATGTGAAGCGTAACTTTAACTACGAGGTTTTCCGTTCAAAAATGGAGCGGGCCTACAAAAATATTGATCGAATCGGAGGGGACCTTTAATACCGGTCCCTTTTTTTATGTCGCTATTGCTAAACGTTCTGAATGTCGCAAAGTTCAAGCTCGGCGGTTATGAGCCGATCTGCGGACCGATGAAGGTCCAGTGGGAACTTACCTACCACTGCAACTTGAAATGCCGTCACTGCCATATATGGGAGACACCCCTCTCCGAGATCAGGGAGAACACCCTCACTTTCGATGAGCAGAAAGCTATCCTGGATGACCTGTCACACAACGGCGTTCGCCATGTTTCGTTTTCCGGTGGAGAGATGTTCCTTCAGAAAACCGTTTACGATCTCATCACCCACGCAAAATCGCTCGGCATGAAAGTTGGCGGCAACTCAAACGCATTTTTTATCAACAAGGATCTTGCCGGGCGTATAGCGACTGCCGGTCTCGATTTTCTCTACATCTCCCTCGATGGACACAACAGCGCCACCCACGATTTCATACGCGGTGTCCCGGGAGCGTTCGACAATATCTTTACCAGCGTCGCCAACCTGAGAGCCGCGCATCCCGGTTTGAAGATATTTTTCAACACCACCATCAACCGGCATAACGTCGGCCAGCTTACCGGCATCGCCCGTCTGGCGCGGGATAACGGAATGGATGGCATGACGGTGGAGATGACAAACACTTTCGACAAATACGCGCCGGAAGAGGATCTGACCATAACACGCGATCAGGTTGCGCTACTCAAAAGCCAGATAAGGGAGCTTACGAAAAATTACGCTGAACTCCTGCCGCATCAGTCAGATTATTTTGACGAGTTCACAACCTATCTCGACGATAAAGACCAGCTATATAAATATAGATGTGTGGCTGGTTATACATCTGCGCAGATACACCCGAATGGCGATCTTTACGCCTGTCCTGTCGCCTTTTGCAAGCTCGGCAACTTGCGGGAACGAAGTTTTGAGGATATATGGTGGTCGAAAGAGGCCACACGGAACCGGTGCGATATAAAGGATGGGAAACATCCTATCTGCTGGATAACCTGCATCAGCCCGCTCAACCAGTATTTGAGTTATCTCTCGCCGTTAAAAGCGTTCAAACTGCTCCGTCCGAAAACCATCGCTCATATCCTGAAAAAAATCTGACATGAACAGGTTATCCCACGTCGCTAACCTGGCGAAAGTCTATCTCTCCTACACAAGGCGGGCTGAAATCGTCAAATCCCTACCCACCAGAATCTGGATAGAACCGACACCATCGTGCAACTTCAGTTGCGGTTATTGCCCCCACGGCATGGACCAGCCTTTTGCAAAAGGTCTGATGAAGATGGAGCTATTTACAAACGTCATCGACCAGCTTGAAGGTTCGCTAAAAGACGTAAACCTTTTCCATCGAGGCGAATCGCTGATCCATCCGAAACTGCCGGAGATGATCGAGTATTGTTCATCAAGGGGCATGACTACGAGGTTACATACCAACGCCGGACTCATGACAGAAGAGCGAGCGCGGGCCATCATCGACGCTGGTTTGAGTTATATCTCCTTTTCGGTCGATGGTTACGTCAAACCGGTCTACGAGTCGAACCGGGTGGGGGGCGCGTTTGAGGTTACACTCGAAAATATCGTCCGGTTTCTTCAGATAAAAAAAGAGAAGGGGACCGGTCCGTTTTCAATAGTGCAGGTGATGGAGATAGGGGAAGAGGAGGATCGGAAAGAGGAGCGTCGTGAAACTTTTAAACAAAGGTTTAACGATTTGCCCCTCGACCGGTTTGTGGTTCGCACACCCCACAACTGGGCCGGGGATTTTGCCGAGTTCGGATGCGGAGTAGGCGGAAAACCCTTCTCGCCATGCACCTTTTTATGGTATTCGACCACGATATTTTTCGATGGCACAGTGGTCCCGTGCCCCCAGGATTTTTTCGGCAAACTGACTCTCGGCAACGCCAACGATCAGCCGATAGCCGATATCTGGAACGGGGATCAGATGCGCTCTCTTCGCAGACGCATGAAAGAGAGAAATGTCGATGGGCTTTCCCCGTGTGACACATGCGACATGCTCAACAGAAAAACTTTCATGGGGGTTCCTGTTAATTATCTTTCAACTTTCCTTAAAGACAACCTGCTGGTCAAATGAGTGATTCCTGCCAGATAAAAGAGCCGCTTACAGCCACGGAGAGTCTGCAAAAGGCTGAGAAAGCGAAACCCGCATGGGTGGTGGTGACAGGCGCCACAGGTTTTGTTGGAAAGAGATTGTGCCAGACCTTGACCGACCGGGGTTATAAAGTACGGGTACTGGTAAGAAGTGACCGTGAGGACCCCTTTTTCCGTTCCATCAACGCGCAGATATACACGGGCGATATCTGTGACCCGGAAGTCGCCGACTGGGTTCTCGACGGAGCGGTTGGTCTGTTTAACCTCGCCGCGGTGGTGAGCAAAAAGGGGGTGGACGTATCAGAGTTTCGGCGCGTTCATGTCGAGGCGGTGGAGAATCTGCTCGATGCGGCTCTTCGGCGCGGTGTTCGCCGTTTTGTGCAATGCTCCACCATCGGAGTTCTGGGTGATATAGGAAATCGACCCGCTGACGAAGAGACCCCGCTAAACGCAAAAGACGAATATCAGCTCAGTAAAGCCGAAGGTGAGAAACTGGCCCTCTCCTACAATGGCAAGGAGAAACTGGAGGTTACCGTAGTCCGTCCAGCCATGGTCTACGGCCCCGGCGACACCCGGCTTGCCAAACTCTTCCGGCACATTGCCACAGGCAGGTTCAGGATGATCGGTACCGGCGCCACTCTCGCTCATCCCGTATATATCGACGACCTTGTGGAAGGCATGATTCTGGCCCTGAACTCGAAAAAGGCCGCTGGCCGTATCTATATCCTCGGCGGTGACAGGTGCGTTACCCTCAACGAATGGGCGGCGATCATAGCAAAGGCCGCTGGTGTAAAACTTTCGAGGTTCCATATCCCCTATCCGCTGGTTATGTCGGTAGCTCTCGTATGCGAAGTTATCTGCGCCCCCTTCGGTATCGAACCACCCCTGTATAGGCGAAGAGTCGATTTTTTTATCAAAAACCGCGCCTTTGCCATCGACCGCGCCAAAGAAGAGCTGGGCTACAACCCTATGGTCAACCTTGAAGAAGGCGCAAAACGGACGTTGGCGGCCCTCTTTCCTCCTGAAAAGAAATAATGAAAATACCTTTTAACGTACCCTATATGAGTGAGCGGGAGCTTGAATATATAAAAGAAGCTCATTCAGCCGGGCACCTTTCGGGAGATGGCCCTTTCACAAAAAAATGTCACGAATGGATCGAAAAGAAGACCGGTTGTCACAAGGCGCTCTTGACCACATCGTGCACTACCGCCCTTGAAATGACAGCGGTTCTGGCGGGTGTGGGGCCGGGGGACGAGGTGATAATGCCCTCTTTCACCTTTGTTACCACAGCCAATGCGTTTGTACTGCGGGGCGCTGTTCCGGTCTTCGTGGATGTGAGGTCCGATACGCTCAATATCGATGAAACCCTTGTAGAAGAAGCTATTACCCCTAAAACTAAAGCGATTGTCCCGGTCCATTATGCGGGTGTGGCGTGCGATATGGATGCCATTACCGGCATAGCCGCCATGAACCGGCTGACGATGATCGAAGACGCCGCCCAGGGGGTGATGGCAAATTACAAAGGCCAGGCGTTAGGCGCCATTGGCCGGATGGGTACCCTCTCGTTTCACGAAAGCAAGAATATCATCTGCGGTGAGGGGGGGGCGCTGTTGCTCAACGACCCGGAACTTGCCGAAAGAGCGGAGATTTTCTGGGAGAAGGGGACCGATCGTCGCGATTTCTACCGGAAGAAGATCGAAAAATATACCTGGCGTGACCTCGGTTCCTCTTGTCTGCCGAGCGATATTCTGGCCGCCGCGCTTCTCTCCCAACTCGAAGAGGCGGAAGAAATTACGCGGCGGCGGTTTAATATCTGGAGCTGTTACGACAAAGCGTTTAAAAATGTGGCGCCGGAATACGGTTTTTCAACACCGGTTATTCCCGATGAGTGTGACCAGAACGCGCACATATATTACCTCCTGGCCCCCGACACCGATACGAGAACCAGATTCATGCAAACCTTGCATTCGGCTGGTATTGACGCGTCGTTTCACTATATCCCCCTGCACAGCTCACCGGGCGGTAAACGGTTCGGCAGGTCTTCGGGTAAACTTCCGGTAACCTCTCGTGTGGCCGACCAGATTGTGCGTCTGCCGATCTGGATCGGCATGGAGGATCGTCTGGAGTATGTCGTCGAAACCGCCATACGCGCCATGAAACGATGAAACAACCGTTGAATAAAGGCCACTAAAACAAGATAATGTCACCAATCAAGATTTATAGTCCCCGATAGGAACTCAAGATAGATGTTAGGTTCGATAGTAAAGAAGGTGTTCGGCTCCTCCAATGATCGTGAGCTTAAGAGAATAGAGAAGACTTATATTGAAGCGATCAACGGGCTGGAGCCAGAGATTGAGGCTCTTTCCGAAAGTGACCTGAAAGCGAAGACCGGTTATTTCCGTCAGAAACTCGAAGATGGCGCAACGTTGGATGAGATCCTGCCGGAGGCTTTCGCCGTAGTGCGCGAAGCAAGCAGGCGGACCCTTGGAATGCGTCATTTCGACGTTCAGTTGGTAGGAGGCGTCGCCCTTCATCAGGGGCGGATCGCCGAGATGAAGACAGGTGAAGGAAAAACCTTGATGGCGACCCTTCCTGTCTATTTGAACGCTCTTGCCGGAAAAGGTGTGCATGTCGTAACGGTCAATGACTACCTTGCCCGCAGGGATTCGGAGTGGATGGGCGCGATCTACCGCTACCTCGGTATGGAAGTCGGTGTGGTCCAGCACGGACTTAACGACGAAGAGCGACAGTGGGCCTATAACTGCGACATTACCTACGCCACCAATAACGAACTCGGATTCGACTACCTCCGGGACAACATGAAACTCTCCCTCGAACAGCTCGTTCAGCGGGAGCTTAATTACGCCATAGTCGATGAGGTCGATTCGATCCTGATTGACGAAGCGCGAACCCCCCTTATCATCTCCGGGCCAGCGGAAAGCTCCACCGAAAAATATTACACCATCAACAAGCTGATCCCGAAACTGATATCGGATGAGGGTAACTACACGATTGATGAAAAGGCGAAATCGGCCAGCCTGACCGAAGATGGAATTGGCCTGGCTGAGAAGGAACTGGGAATAGATAATCTATACGACGCTACAGAGATCGACACGCTTCACCACGTTCACTGCGCCTTGAAAGCCCACCTGCTTTTCAAACTCGATGTCGATTACATGATAAAGGATGACCAGGTTGTCATAGTCGATGAGTTTACCGGAAGGTTAATGCCGGGAAGACGCTGGTCGGACGGACTGCATCAGGCTGTGGAGGCCAAAGAGGGGGTCAAGATCGAGAATGAAAACCAGACCCTGGCGACCATCACGTTCCAGAACTATTTCCGCATATATAACAAACTCTCCGGAATGACAGGCACAGCCGATACGGAAGCGGCTGAGTTCGCCAACATATACAACCTCGATGTTCTGGTGATCCCCACCAATGTGGATATGGCGAGGCTCGATTTTATCGATCAGATCTACATGACCGGGAGGGAAAAATACCAGGCGATAGTTGACGAGATTGAGCGATGCCACAAATCGGGCCAGCCGACCCTCGTGGGAACCGTCTCCATAGAAAAATCGGAAAAAATATCCGCCATGCTCAAACGCCGGGGGGTGAAACATAACGTGCTCAACGCAAAACAGCATGAGCGGGAAGCCGAGATCGTAGCCCAGGCGGGCAGGGCCGGATCGGTTACCATCGCCACCAACATGGCTGGTCGTGGAACCGATATCGTGTTGGGGGGCAACGCCGAGATGATGCTCAAAGCCAGCGGAGCGATGGTGGACGATGACGATTACGAAGAGCGGTTAAATGAGCTGAAAATAAGGTGCGCTAACGAGCGGGAAGAGACACTTACAGCCGGTGGCCTTCATATCATCGGAACCGAAAGGCACGAGTCGAGAAGGATAGACAACCAGTTGCGCGGACGCTCCGGTCGGCAGGGTGATCCCGGCTCCTCCCGATTTTTCCTTTCCCTCGAAGACGACCTGCTCCGCATCTTCGGCTCCGACAAGCTGACCTCCCTGATGGACAAGCTCGGCATGGAAGAGGGTGAGCCGATCGAAGCGAAGATGGTCACCAAAGCTATCGAGAACGCCCAGAAGAAGGTCGAAGGGCATAACTACGACATGCGTAAACATCTCCTCGAATATGATGACGTGATGAACAACCAGCGGACGGTGATCTACGAACAGCGGCAACTTATCTTCGCTGGAGACGATCAGCACGAGACGATCCTCGACATGGCGGCCCAGACTTTAGAAGAGGATATGGAACTTTCAACTCCCGAGAACGAAACACCGGAGGAGTGGGATGTTACCGCGCTCAAAGACTCGGTGGATCGTCATTTCGGTATCGAGGTGAAGGTGGACGAAGAGAAGAATATCGATATCGACGGGACCAGGTTCGATTTTGAATCGGTCACCTTCGAGCCGTTGTTCCAGAAACTTCGCGATACGGTAATCGCCCGGATTGAGGAGAAACGAACCAGCGTCGGCGAAGAGCAATGGAATGAAATAGAGAAATATATAACCCTAAATATCGTGGACAGCGCCTGGAAAGACCACCTGCTCACCATGGACCACCTGAAGGAGGGGGTCGGCTTGAGAGGTTACGCCCAGAAAAACCCGCTACACGAATATAAACGGGAGGGGATGGACCTTTTTAACACCATGATGCACAGGATAAGGGAATCGGCGATCTCCAGCCTCTACCACGTCAAAATAGAAAACCCGGAGGAGGCCCGCCTGCATGAACGCTATCTGGCGAAAAGAGAACAGGCGCGGCAGAAAATGGTGGAGTCCCACGGTGGAGACGCGCCGGAGAAGAAAACCGTCAAACGCGAGACGAGAAAAGTCGGGCGGAACGAACCATGTCCTTGCGGTAGTGGCAAAAAATACAAGAAATGTCACGGCGCCATAGCCGAAAAAAATAACTGACAGACGCTATAACGGAAATTAAATGAAAAAAGCGCCCCCGCCGAAGCTGGGAACGCTTGAATCTAAACGTTATGGCTATCAGTCGTATTCGATGCCGTGTATATCGGTCCAGAGTTTGATTCCGTAATACTCAAAACCGGCTGTGGAGCCGAAAAATCCGGGGCCATCGGTAACTTTTACGCGCAGACCGCCTTTCATTACTGTACATTTCTTTGAAATAAGATATTTCTTCATTCCCGGCACGTCCTCGTAGGAAGCCAGCGCCTGGATATCATCCAGCCAGTCTTCCGTGAAACACGCGACATGCCCCTTCACCGTCATGCCGCCATTGGAGGCGTAACCGGTGTTAGCTGTTGCAAAGATAACCAGCGAAAGAAGCAGGGAGAAGATAGTAAATTTTTTCAAGAAAAATGCCCTCACGTAGTTGCCACTATTTTTCCAGAAGATTGTTGCAAAAAATCGACCAAAATGCAACCCATTAATAAACAGGACAATTGTCCCTTCCGTTCTGTCCCGCAACAGGACAGATGTACACCCTGTGTCCTGAATGCGCACATATTGAAAAACGGACGCATCGGGACAAAACGCCCCCAGGCATAACCTTTAATCTATGGATAAGCGCAGACCATCTTAAATGATAAATTTTCTGATTCGGGGGATGAGATCATCCGGCTTATCAGATTTACAAGAACTACCGGTTTGACGGTGGGCTGGCTGGCAAAAAACGCAGTCCCCCCTTCTTCTCAGCGCGCAATAGTGACTCGCAAGTGATATTGGTGAGCGTGAGTTGTTCTCTTTTCAGGAGCGACATAGCGATGATCAATAAAATAAGTTTGGTAAGGGCCGGAAATGTACAGTATGAATATTATGCCACACTCAAAGACGAATCGCTATTCGGCGACAGACCTTCGTTTAATCTGGATAATTCAGGTAACAATCCCTGATAGCAAACCCCCTGTTTTTTTCAAATGTAATTAGTTATTAGGAAATAAATGGAAAAGCTGTTACAATTGCGGGCTTGTAAGAAGTCGCCGGACTTTGACTGAAACTGAAGTATTAAACCAGCCTCAGATTTTCCTTCCAGATTTTGGCAGACGGCCGGATATGTATACCGGCGGGCAGATACGCCAAAGCGGTTCTATTGATGAACCAAAGGTCACAATTATTTATTTGAAAACCTGGTTTCCAGGTTTCAAGAGCCTGAAATCCGGGTTCGTTGACACGATTGTCATGAAGAAACGCTATATTATACATAGATTTAACCCGGGGAGTTACCCCGAAACATTTATTGATACAGGAATTCATGAACAGTACTACATTTGAAGATCTGGGGCTTATCGAGCCTCTGTTACGCGCATTACACACCGAAAAGTATGAAAAACCTACTCCGATCCAGAGCCAGGCCATACCGCACCTGCTTCAGGGTCGCGACCTGCTTGGAAGCGCGCAAACCGGTACGGGAAAAACGGCGGCATTCGTTCTTCCTATTCTTCAGCGCCTCGCCGCAGAAAGAATATTCGCCCAAAAAAGAGCGCCGCGAGCGCTTGTTCTTACTCCCACAAGGGAGCTTGCAAACCAGATCGGTAACAGCATAAGAACCTACGGCAGACACCTGAGGATATCGCACACAACAGTTTATGGTGGTGTCAGCTTGCAACCGCAAATCAGGGCTCTTTCCGGCAATATCGATATTCTGGTCGCCACACCCGGCAGATTGCTCGACCTCATGCGGCAACGTATGGTCCGGTTTGACCGGCTTGAGGTCTTCACACTCGACGAAGCCGACAGGATGCTCGATATGGGTTTCATCACCGACGTTAAAAAAATAATCTCCGAACTCCCGGATAAAAAACAGACTCTCTTCTTCTCGGCCACCATGCCGAGGGAAGCGCTGGACCTTGCCAGCAAACTGCTCAAGGATCCGGTGGAGGTAAAAGTCGATCCCACCTCCACCACCGCAGAGAAGGTGGAACAGAAGCTGTTCTTCGTGGGGCGAAACGATAAAGAAGCCCTGTTGCTCTCATTGCTTGAGGATCCGGCGATCAACCGGGCGCTCATTTTCACCCGGACAAAACATAAAGCCAACAACATAGCTAAAAAGCTCAATTCACATAAGGTCCTGACCGAAGCGATCCACGGCAACAAATCGCAAGGCGCCAGAATGCAGGCTCTGAGGAATTTTAGCGCTGGCCGAGCGCGAGTGCTTGTGGCGACCGACGTCGCGTCACGCGGAATAGATATCAAAGAGGTATCGCATGTTATCAACTTTGAAATGCCTAACGAGCCGGAAAGTTACGTCCACAGAATAGGACGTACCGCTCGCGCCGGAGCTTCCGGAATCGCTATCTCATTTTGTGATGTCGATGAACGGGCGTTTCTGGGAAATATTGAGCGGGTAACAAGAATCCCCCTCCCTGTTGATGTGGAACACCCGTTCCATTGCGAAATAGCGGCCAGAGCGCCCAAAGGAGGGATGCGAAACGGGAAACCGGGAGCGGGCGGTTATCATAAACGGGGCGGTTTCAGGTCTCAACAACGCAGGCCACGCGCAGGCGCGAGTAAACGCTGACATAGGTTAACGAATTTCCGGGCGGTTTCACACAAAATACGCCGTCCGGAAACGGCCTACGCTCCTCCATCCAGACTCACTACCTCCCCGGTTCTATCTCTTCTAGCCACTTTAAACATTTTCATCCATATCGGATGCTTTTGCTTATCCTTTGGTTGCTCTCAAGCCGACCATACTCTTTATAACGCTTGATTATTCAGTCTCATATAGTTCCGAAAGCTTTGGCTCGCAACTTGCCTTAATTAAAGTTGAAGGTATGTTGCGCGAATAACAACAGGTCCAGGAAATGGAGTTCAGGTCACGCAGGATGGGAGGTGGTCATGGCAATGGAGTTCAATATGAGTTTTAACAGCCCGGTCATTCTTATTCTTTGCTGGGACGAAAAGATCCGGGATGATGTTATCGGGTTTATAAACGACACCCCTGAGCTAATCTCCATTCACCTGAGCGAGTCGTTATATCGGAGGGTCTCCTTATCTGTAATCAAGGAGATGCTATTTGACATTCTGATAATCGATGAAACGTTCGTACAAAATAACGGTTTTTTCAAAATTCGTGAGTTGATTCCAAGCTCGGAATTTCTGTTTGTTTCTGGAGCGGGAGAGCCTGATAAGGAGCCGATCATCAAAAGTTGGGCGGAACTCAGCCTCTTCCACGACAACATTACGAGCGTAGCCCTCGATTCGAGGGGTAACAATCTGCTCTCCGCCATAAACAGGATTCTTGTAAAAAACGTCTCAATCGACTCGGTAAACCGACATTTCATCAACAATGAAAGGGCTGTCGAGGATTCGCAACGAGTGAGGCGCTATCGACATTAAACTGGTAACGATAATGATGGGCAAACCGATCCTCAAGTAAAGGGCAAGATCATGGACACATCAGTTTCATCAGAACGGAACGCCGTCCACCACGGGTTGGGGGGCAAATATCTGACTTTTATTCTGGGAGAGGAGGAGTATGGTCTCGACATCGTTAAAGTCAGGGAGATCATCAAAATCATGGATATTACCCATGTCCCCAGAACTCCAGGTTATTTCAAAGGGGTGGTCAATCTGCGGGGCAAAGTGATTCCGGTAATGGATCTGCGTCTCAAATTCGGTATGGATGCGGCGGAATATACTCAGGAGACCTGCATCATAGTCGTGGAGATGGGAAGCAGGCAGATGGGAGTGATTGTGGATACAGTTTCCGAAGTACTCGATATAGGCGATAAGGATATAGAGCCTCCGCCATCATTTGGAAAACAGATCGACACCCATTTCCTTCTCGGTATGGGGAAGGTTAAGGAAAAAGTGGAGATCCTGTTAGATATCGAAAAAGTGATGTCGGGTCAGGATGTGGAAACGCTTTCTGAACTGGAAAAAGAAACTGTGCATTAATATATTTAATGGAGGGTTTGTCATGTTCAGCCATATGAAACTTGGAACCAGGCTGATTATTTTCTTCCTGGCGGTCGGTCTTCTGCCATTTGCCGCCATCGGAGTAACAGCCTATTTAAAGAGTTCCAGCGCTCTTTCCGAGCAATCGTTTTCACAGCTCGAAGGGGTGAGGGAGATAAAAAAATCCCAGATCGAAAGGTTCTTTTTTGAGAGGAAAGGTGACCTGGGAGTTCTGGTGGAGACTGTAGGAGCGTTGAGAAACGAAGCCTTCGCCAAACTCACCGCTGTCCGGGAGATAAAGAAAAACCAGATAGAAGGTTATTTCGGTGAGCGCCTTGGTGACGTTTCGGTCCTCTCCACCAACGAAACCGTCAAGAACGGCATGGAAGCTATAGAGACCGCCTTTATGGAAGAGGGTGGAACCGGGGGATACCAGTGGAGATCGAATGTGGACACCTTCGGCAAATGGCTCACCGAATATAAGGAGAAATACGGTTATTACGACCTGTTCCTGATAGCCGAAGATGGGGACGTTGTATACTCCGTCGCCGGTGAGTCTGATCTGGGCGAGAATCTGATAACCGGCGCTCTGAAGGATAGTTCACTTGGCAGACTATTCGTTAAAGCGATGAAAGGGACGGCCATAGAGGATTTCGCCCCATACGCTCCCAGCAACGGCGAACCGGCCTCTTTCGTGGGGGCGCCTGTCATGAGCGATGGTAATGTCATCGGCGTAGTGGCTCTCCAGATCTCACTTGAAGGCATCAACAGCATCATGAAGGAGCGGACCGGTCTCGGAAAAACCGGGGAAACATACCTTATCGGCGCAGACAAGCTGATGCGGTCCGATTCGTTTCTCGACCCTGTGAATCATTCCGTGTCGGCATCGTTCAGAAATCCTGGCAAAGGAAGTGTCGATACCGAGGCGGCTAGCGAAGCGCTCCAAGGAACGGTCGGCGGCGATGTGATTATGGACTATAACGGCAACCCGGTACTCTCCGCATTCACGCCGATCCATATCGGGGATATGACCTGGGCTCTTATCGCAGAAATTGATGTTGCCGAAGCCTTCTCACCTGTAGATTCCAAGGGGAAGGAGTTTTACGCCAAGTACGTGGAGATGTACGGCTACTACGACCTCTTCCTCATCAACCCTGATGGATACGTCTTCTACACGGTGTCGAGGGAGGCTGATTTCCAGACCAACATGGTCAACGGGAAGTATTCGAGCTCCAATCTCGGCGGGCTTGTCAGGAAGGTTCTTGAGACGAAACAGTTCGGCTTGGCCGATTTCGCCCCTTACGCTCCAAGCAACGACGAACCAGCGGCGTTTATAGCCCAGCCGATCATCGACCTGCGGGACGGTGCGACCGAAACTGTAGTGGCTATCCAGCTATCTCTCGACGCTATCAACGGCATCATGCAGGAGCGTCAAGGCATGGGTGAGACAGGGGAGACATACCTTGTCGGCTCTGACAAACTTATGCGGTCCGACTCGTTTCTCGATTCCGTGAATCACACCGTGAAGGCCTCCTTTGCCAATCCCGCCAGGGGTTCTGTAGATACAGACGCGGCCAGGGAAGCGTTATCGGGTAATACCGATAAACGTATCATCATAGATTACAACGGCAATTCTGTTCTGTCCGCTTTCACCCCGGTCAAGGTATTCGACACGACGTGGGCGCTGATTGCGGAGAAAGATGAGTGGGAGGCTTTTGCCGCAGTCAGAGAGATCGAGTGGGTGATCGGGATCGTTGGTATTATCGGTCTTGCCCTGATTCTTCTGGTGGCGATACTGGTTGCGCGCTCCGTATCGGGACCGATCAACATTATCATAGCTGACCTTTACGAGGGGGCGCACCAGGTGACAGACGCGTCGGGGCAGATATCGCAGTCGAGCCAGTCCCTTGCTGAAGGCGCTACCGAGCAGGCGGCGTCGATCGAAGAGACCTCGGCCTCGCTTGAGGAGATGACCTCCATGACCCGCCAGAACGCCGATAACGCCGGTCAGGCGAACACCCTTTCGATTCAGGCGCGGGATAGCGCCGAAGAGGGGAGCCATGCCATGGAGAAGATGATCGAGGCGATGAAGGCTATCAACAAGTCTTCCGGGGAGATCAGCAAGATCATCAAGGTGATTGAAGAGATTGCGTTCCAGACGAACCTGCTGGCGCTAAACGCGGCTGTGGAAGCGGCCCGGGCCGGAGAACATGGCAAGGGTTTCGCCGTTGTGGCCGAAGAAGTACGGAACCTCGCCCAGAGGGCGGGCGCCGCGGCTCGGGACACATCAGATCTCATCGAAGACGCAGTGGGCAAGGCCCGGCAAGGTAACGAACTTGCGGACAATGCGGGCAAGGTACTCTCGGAGATCGTTGACGGTGTCAAGAGTGTGACCAACCTTGTGGCCCAGATATCCTCCGCATCGATCCAGCAGTCGGAAGGTATCGAGCAGATCAATACTGCGGTAACGCAGATGGACACGGTTACCCAGCAGAATGCGGGCAACGCCGAAGAGGCGGCGGCCGCTTCAGAAGAGTTGAACGCCCAGGCGGAGAAACTCAATGATGTGGTCGGCGATCTTACAAGCCTCATAGAAGGTTCCTCCAACGGAGCCGGGGTGCGACACATGCTGACCGGCGTTACCCATGAAAAACCAAGATTGGCGGAAAGGGCCAGGACTGTTCGCAAGGCTCATACCGGGTCGTCGGAAAACCTTAAGAAACCTACGTCCGGGAAAATGAGCAAGGAAGAGATGATTCCCATGGATGAAGATTTCAGGGATTTCTAGCCGCAAGGGATAAAAAAGCGTGGAGCCGGTCATGTATCGGCGCCACGCTTTTTTAGCAAGGGAGTGGGTAATATGATTCCGGGAGAAGACGCGGATTTTTGTTACAACCATCACAAACCTCCCGCAGGGGGAACAAAATGTTACTTCCGCATTGCCGATTCGGCGTTTGAAACGAAGCTTGCTGTAAACAAACAAGTACCCATCGGGGAGCGGATATGGGATACATACTGGATTCCGGTAGGCGATGATATTTATCTTCATTACGCTATCGACATAACCGACTGCAGTAACTGGAACGAAGAATGAGACTCTTAAGGGGAGGGGTTTGAATTGATGAATAAAAGTACCTCCCTGGAAAAAATCGAGCGGATAGCCCGACTGGGTCATTGGGAGCAGGATCTGAAAACCGGGGAATTGACCTGGTCGGATGGCGTCTTCCAAATTTTTGGTCTCAAGCCTCAAGATGGAAGACTGGATTTCTCCACGTTTGCAAAGATGATTCATCCCGATGACCGGGAATTGATAATTGAACAGACCAGGTTATCCCTCGCCAACCACGATCATAACTATGAAGTCGAATATCGCATCTTAACTCCTGACGGATCGATCCGGTTCGCTCACGAAAGAGCCGAAATCGTATACGCCGAGGATGGCGCTCCGGAAAAGTTATTCGGATTCGTTCACGATGTCACTAAACGAACAAGAGCGGAGCGGGAGCTAAATCAAAAATCGGATGAGCTCAGGGAGAGGGTAAAAGAACTTCACTGTCTCTATCTGGTTTCTAAAATAACCGACCGCCCAGGGGTTTTAGCGGAAGAGATATTAAGGGAGACCGTCGATCTGATACCACCGGCCTGGAAATACCCGAAGATTACCCGGGCGCGGATATCTGTTGCTGGAAAAAGCTACACATCCCTCGATTTTATGGAGAGCGAATGGAAACAGTCGAGCGATATAGTTGCAGGCGGTGATCGAATCGGCTCTATTGATCTTTTTTATATTGAGAAGAAACCGGAGCTTGACGAGGGGCCTTTTCTGAAAGAAGAGAGAAACCTTCTAGACGAACTCGCGGTGAGGCTTGGAAACGCCATTGATCGAATTCATGCGAAAGAAAAACTCATAGAGAGCGAAGAGCGGTTTCGTTCCGTTACCCAGTCGGCCAGCGACGCCATTATCTCCGCCGGGACGGATGGTCTTATCATGTCGTGGAACGTGGGGGCGGTGCGCATGTTCGGCTACAGCGAGGCTGAAGCGCTGGGCGAACAACTCGAAATACTGATGCCGGAACAGTACAAGGGCGCCCACCAAAAAGGGTTTTCCCGCAAGGTCAAAACCGGCGTTTCGACCTTGATGGGAAAGACGGTGGAGCTTGAAGGATTGCGAAAGTCGGACGAAAAGTTTCCACTGGAACTCTCCCTCTCCTCCTGGGAAACTTCCAAAGGGATTTTCTTCTCCGCTATCATACGGGATATAACCGAACGCAGACGGGTGGAGGAAGAACGCTATCGCCTCGCAACTGCCATAGAGCAGACCTCGGAAATGGTTATCATCACCGACAATGCCGGAACTATGCTCTATGTCAACCCGGCTTTCGAAAAGATCACCGGTTATACATCCGCCGAAGCCATCGGGCTTACACCCGCCATCCTGAAAAGCGGCAAGCAGGATGGATTGTTCTACAAAGGGATGTGGGAGACCATTACAAAGGGGAATGTCTGGAATGGAAGGATGGTCAACAGGAAAAAGAGTGGAGAAATGTTCGACGAAGTCTCCACTATAACTCCCATCAGGGACAACGCCGGGTTGGTAACAGGGTATGTAGCGGTTAAACGTGATGTTACCCGGGAGACCATCCTTGAAAAGGAACTGAAGCAGTCGCAGAAACTCAAGGCTATAGGAACTATGGCTGGGGGCATTGCACACGATTTTAACAATATCCTGATGCCGATAATCGGATACACACAGATAATAAAAGAGAAAATCGGCGACAACCCGGAGGTTTTGGAGCTGTTGAGTGATGTCATCACAGCAGGGCGACGCGCCCAGGAGCTGGTAAAAAGTATCCTGACATTCAGCCGACGTAGCGAACAAAGTTTCCGGCCCGTCGAACTTCACTCTCTTGTGAAGGAATCGATCAAGCTGATGCGGGCCACCATCCCCACCACTGTGAAAATCGAAAGTAGAATCGACCCCGATTCTGGAGCCGTCATGGGGGACCATTCTCAACTCCATCAGGTGATAGTAAACCTGCTAACCAATGCGGGCTACGCTATGAGGGAGAGAGGCGGACTCCTGACCGTAGAGTTAAAACCGGTAGCGTTAAATGATATGTCGGCTGAAAATAAAAGCCGGGCCGATAAGAGCCACTACGTCAAACTGACTGTCAGCGACACTGGCGCCGGTATGGAAACCGAAACCCTGGACAGAATCTTCGAACCGTTCTTCACCACAAAGCCGGAAGGGGAAGGAACCGGTATGGGGCTTTCGGTCCTTCACGGGATAGCGGAAAACCACGGTGGTTTTGTGGAGGTTATGAGCCAGTCGGGAACAGGCTCCACTTTTTCCGTATATCTTCCACGATTCGATAAGAGCGCCAGAACGGAAGATAACATTAGACATCCCTCATTAAGTGGAAGGGGAAGGGCTCTCGTAATCGACGATCAGCCAGCTGTGGCGAAAACGGTATCCAGAATCCTCACCCATTTCGGATACGAGGCTACTACCCTCACAGACAGCCAAAAGGCGCTGAAACTTTTCCGGGACGACCCTTGCGCGTTCGATTTCGTTATCACAGATATGACCATGCCCGGAATCTCAGGAGAGGGACTTGCCCGCGAGATTCATAAGCTTTCAAACGATATTCCCATAATCATGATGACCGGATACAGCGACACTATCGACATGGAAACAGCCGGGTCGTTTGGAATCAGGGCGCTTCTGCAAAAACCTTTGACACCTGATAAGCTCGGAGAGGTCGTGCGCCGGGAGCTTGCAAGGAGGCCGACCCCTGCAATTCACCGAAAGAAGCCTCCCCCGTTATAAATGTCGGCGTTTCTTGCATAACGGCGCCACTTAAAGCGATAATGGTACGAGAATCTCATCGCGCTATTATCGGTTGGTGGTTTAAATGGCCGGACGTAAATACCGGTTGCTCGTTGTCGAAGATGACGAAACGTCGCTCAAGGTTGTAAAGACCTACCTGAAAAACAACAGCGACATGGAGCGGAGTTTTTTCAACTCGCCTTCAGAAGCCCTTGAATGGGCCGCTAATAATCCCTTCGATATAGTTCTCACCGACTACAAGATGCCGGAAATGAACGGCATGGAGCTTTGCTCACACCTACGGGAAATAAATCCTGATGCCTTTTTCCTTCTGATGACAGCTTTTGCCGAACTTAACATGGCCATCGAAGCTATCAGGTCGGGTATTTTCGATTTCCTTGCAAAGCCGTTTATGCAACAGGAGCTGGAGACGGCCCTTGGCAGGGTTGTCGCACACCTGGAGTTAAAGAACGAAAACGTCGAGTTGCGCAAACTCGTTGGTGAGGAGGGGCAAAAACGGACTCTGTCAGGCAGTTCAAAGGAGATGAACATTGTCCGTGAAAAACTGCTTATATTCTCGCAATCGGACGCTCCGGCCCTGATAACTGGCGAGACCGGGGTAGGAAAAGAGATCGCCGCCAGAATGTTGCACAGTTTCAGTTCCCATAGTGATAAACCTTTCGTAGCCATCAATTGTTCCGCATTCGCCGAAACTCTCCTGGAGAGCGAACTTTTCGGGCATGAAAAAGGAGCCTTTACCGGGGCGGATAAAGTGCGAATCGGCAGGTTGGAAATGGCGGGTGAAGGCATTGTCTTTCTGGACGAAATTTCTGAAATACCCCAAACGCTACAGGTGAAACTGCTCAGGGTACTTCAGGAACGGGAGTTTGAACGGGTCGGAGGAAACAGACCGATCAAGCTTGCCGGAAGAATTATTTCGGCGTCAAATCAGACACTTACCGATGAGATGGCGAAAGGTAGATTTCGGGAGGATCTTTTCTACCGCCTCAACACATTGCATATTCATATCCCTCCTTTAAGGGACCGCAAGGAGGATATCGAGGAGATGGCGAACACTTTTCTTATCAGATTTTCAGCGACTTACGGAAAAGAGATTCGTTCTTTCGATGAGTCGACCATGAGTTTGGTGAAAACTTTCGGGTGGCCGGGCAACGTGCGTCAATTGGAAAACGCCATCGAGTACGCCGTGTTATGTTGCAATGACACCACCATTATGACGAAACATCTGCCAAGCGAAATAGGCGCCACCGAAGAGAAAATCGAGCAATCCGAAACGGCTCAAACCGACGATGATTCCGATATTCTAAACCGGATATCGGCCATGGAAAAAAGGTCCATACTAGAGTCGCTGGAAACGAACAGGTGGAACAAATCGCAAACCGCCAGAGACCTGGGCATGACCAGAAGACAACTGATCGACCGCATCAAAAAATACGATATAGTCTGAAGAGTAATGGGGGCCGGAAGAGATAAGTTTTTCAGAATTTCCTGCTCTGGCGGACTTATAGTTTAACCACCGATAACTGAAAATGTCTCTTCGGCGCATTTCTCCCAGGTGAATTTTCTGGCCCGTTCAATACCTTTTTCTGACATCTCCGCTCTTCTGGCGCCGTCTACCATCAACGCTTTTAGTTCGCTGGCAAAAAACTCCGGTTTATCAGGGTCGAGGGTTACACACGCGTCCCCGGCAACTTCGGGTATCGACGCGCAATTGGTCGTTAACACCGGAACTCCACACGCCATCGCTTCGAGTACCGGAAGACCAAAACCTTCGTAGAGGCTTGGATAGAAAAAGAGGGTGGCTCTGTTATAGAGGGCGACAAGTTCCGGTTTGCTGACATATCCCAAGGACCTCACTCTCGATTCAAGCCGCGACTTTTTCAATCTCTCCATGAAACCGAGGTAGAGAGGATCGCTTTCGATATCGCCGGTCATTACGAGGAAAGAGTCGCGGTCCGTATTGGCAAGCCCCGCAAATGCGTCGAACAAAAGTTCCATGTTCTTGCGCCAGTCGATGCCCCCCACATAGAGAACGAATTTTTCAGGCAGGTCGAACCGTTCCGCGTCGGCGGTTACGCCGGGGTGGAAATCTGGCTCCACCCCGTTATAGACAACATCGATCTTACCCGGATCTATCCCGGTGTATTTTATTACATCGCTCCGTGTATGTTCGGAGACCGCCACGATCTTCTCCGCCGTTCTCAGGGTCTCGATCTGTTTTCTGATATGGAACGAGCTTTTGATGGAGGTGTAGTGTTTCTCCCTCAGGGCCGAGGAGATCATGTCGTGGGCGGTTGTGACATACCCGCACTTCAAACCGGCGGGAGCGTCGAGGTGAGTCGGGAAAAAGAGGCGCTCAATACGGTTTCTCACGCAATGGGTGTCAATATCCCGTCTTGACAGGAGGTGTTGTCTGAAATACTCCTTGATGTTCCCCCCCACGATTCTGGTAAACAGACCGGGTGATAATTCCGTTGATCCGTGCGAAAGCGGTTCCAGCGATTCGTAGAGTGGGTCGTGGAAAGGTAAAATCTCAAGGGCGCCTTTTGCAAGCTCTCCTCGTGATATCAGATTGCGAGTATAGACACCTATTCCCCGCTCTTTATGCGCCTTGAATCGGGCCTGCAAGGGGCGAAGATCGAAACCTGTTCGCACCATTTATACAAGTTCGGCCTTTAGCTGCGAACCGGCCCACGCCACGGCTTTCGCCGCATCTTCTTCCGTAACCAAGTCGCCAAATTCCAGGACCCTGATTGTGTCCGGCTTTAAAAAGCTGTTCACCATGTTGAAATCGACACTCTGTTTCCCACCCGATGGAGGCGCAAGGTGGTCCGTGTATCCGTCCACGTCATGGAGATGTACGCCGATCAGATGGCGTGAGAATTCCTCCAGCATTTTTCTGTGAGGTGTGATTCCAAGATTCCCCTGAACCTGGGCGTGTCCCGTGTCGTGCCAATACTTTAATCGGCCACCAGACATCGTTAGAAAGATGATGGCGAGTTCTTCAAAGTTCGGATATTCGCGCAGGTAATACCGGTTTTCAATACCGATATCTATCCGGTTGGCAATGGCAACCTCGTTTAACTCATCAAGGCTCTGTAACAGCTTGTCAAAAGAGGCGCCCCTTTTTGCCAGTCGCTCTATGCGGAACCTGTTAAGCTCCTGTTTTGCCGTATCATTCTCGATTTTTCCCTGATCGTACAGAGCCTGCAACTGCAGGGTGGCCTTCTCCATCGGAACCGTCCCGGCGTGGATAACCACAGCCCTCGCCCCGATACCTGAAGCGAACCTTATACACTCCGATATCTCCGCAACACTTTTTTTTCTGATCTGGTCGTCATCGGTGTGGAGGGGATAGGTGAAGGAGGAACGCCAGTCGCCCTTCGACTCAGGCGATGGGCAGACCGCATGAACGGATAGTGGAGAAAGTCCAATCTTTTCACATTCAACCAGAGCCTGCTGGACCTGCCGTAACGTCAGTCGGTAGTCGAGTTCCACAGCTTTCGCGCCGATCCTGGCAATGGCTGTAACGATATCAGCGCCGTTTTCGAAGGAACGGGAACGCCACGCGGTTGAGACACCGATCATGGAAGGTTCATCTCAAGGCCTTCTCGATCTGTTTATGAATGGCAACAGCTATATCGTTATTTCCCATGGCGCCCGCCTTGACCGTTACTCTTGTTTCAAGATCGGTCCACTGCTCCAGTTTGACGGTGACCGATTTGCCATCGGAAGTCTCCCCTTCGATACTCCCTTTAAACTCTCCCCTTTCCTGCGATTTGATATCGATCTTCCGGATTCGCATAGCGTGCAAAGTACCCTCATAAGCGGTTTCGATCGGCTGGTGGTAGTTTCGCGAAAGGCCACCCTTGGCCCAGTAATAAGCGCCACCAGCCCCTATACCGCCCAGTAACAGATAAAAACAGGAGGAGAGCAACGGCGCTAAAAGAATAACGGGAATAAGCTTTTTCATATATTCAGTCCGGATTGCAGGTTTGGTCCAAGGTCTCAATTCTAGCCCGAACAGCCTCTTCGGTCATATCCTTAATTTCCACCATTTTATTCTTTGAGGAGTGACCACTGACTATTGAAATTCTTGATTTCGCCATACCCAGAAACTTTCCAAGACACGAAATAAGCTCCTTGTTGGCCGCCCCCTTTACAGGAGAGGCCGCCAATCTTATCCTGACCGCGCCATCGTGAAGGCCCACCACTTCGGTTTTTGACGATTTTGGAGACGCTAAAACCTTGAATCTTATTCCCTTCCCGGTCTTTGTAATGCCAACTGAACAGCTCGCCACGGTTATCCGCTTATCGAATAACCGATCTGAATCATGGTTTTAACGAAAAAAAGTTGCAGGAATATGATCGCCAGCAGAAGGATTATGGGTGAAAGATCAAGCCCGCCCATGGGCGGAACCTTCCGCTGAATCGGGGTCAAAAGCGGATCGGTGATCCTTTGCAGAAACTGGACTATCGGGTTGTAAGGGTCCGGGCTCACCCAGCTTATCAACGCACGGATAATGACCACCCATTTAAATACATCAAGGACGATATTGAGAATCTGCCCCAAAGCTACAAGTAAATTTCCTAACACGAACATCCGGTTTACCCCTTGTTGTTATCCTGACCAAGTTCTTTGGATCTGGCTACCGCCGCTTCAACGCCTCTGATGACCGTTCCCTTGAAACCACGCTCCTCCAACAGGGCAAGCCCCGCGATGGTGGTTCCACCGGGCGATGTTATCCTGTCTTTTAGCGCTGACGGATTTTCACCGGTCGATTTCACCAGCTTCGCCGACCCTAACAGAGTCTGTTGGGCTAGAGTTCTGGCTACGTTTCTGGCAAGCCCCACCCTTACACCCGCGTCTATCATCGCTTCTAGAAAAAGGAATACAAAAGCGGGGCCGGAGCCTGACAGGCCGGTTACGGCGTCCATCTGTGACTCATCAACGATTACCGTCTCCCCCACACAATTAAAGAGCGCGCGAGCCAGGTTGGTATCATCGGTAGTAGCGTGTTTTCCGGCGCAGATCGCAGTAGCCGACTCACCTTCTAGAGCTGGCATGTTCGGCATCGCCCTTATCACCCTTGAACCGGGCGATAACCTTGTCTCTATCTGGTGAGTCGAAACACCGGCGGCGATGGAGATTACGGTTTTCCTGTCGCCGATCCTGTTCTGCAACGAATGGAGAACCTTGTCGATAATCTGAGGTTTTACGCACAGCATGACAACATCCGCCGTGGCGACCGCAGTGGAATTGCTGTCGGTAATCTTTATATCAAGGTCGTCCTTGAGAATATTAAGCGCTTCGCCGTCCAGGTCCGAAGCGGTTATGTTTTGCGGACTTGAAAGGACACCCGCCGCCGCAAGCCCCCTTATAAGGGCCGATCCCATATAACCGGCTCCGATGAAAGCTATTTTTTTCTCCTGAATCACAGTTAACTCCTGTCGCCGAATATCGCAGAACCGACCCGGACGATGTTGGCGCCCTCTTCAATGGCGATTTCGAAATCACCACTCATACCTGCGGAGATGTTTGCAAGGGAGAGACCCTCTATCCCTTCTTTTTCAATGGACATTCTAATGCTTAATAACTCTTTGTAAAGGGGTCTTGCCGATTCAGGGTCTACATTATTCGGGGGAATGGTCATAAGGCCGGTAATATTGATATTCGGGGCCGTCACCGCCTCTTTCAGCAAGTCGAGGCATTCATCCGGCGCACAGCCCGATTTTTGGCTTTCGCCAGCAATATTGATCTGCAACAAACCTTCAAAGGTAACGCCATTCAGTTCGCCTCTACGGGATAACGCTCTGATAAGCTCCAGACGGTCGATGGAGTGAATAAGGGAGAAAAGACCGGGAAGATATTTGACCTTGTTGGTCTGGAGCGGGCCGATCATGTGCCACCTGGGTGTATAACCTTCCCCGATAGCCGCCTCCGCCTTGACTTTAGCCTCCTGAACCCGCGACTCCCCCAGATCGACAGCGCCAGCCCTGATCGCTTCAATGGCGACGTTTGGCGATACCTTCTTCGTTACCGCAACAAGGGTAATCGAATCAGGATTGCGACCAGCGCGGTTTGCGGAGGCTTTTATCCTTTTTTGGACAGACTCAATACGGGCTGCAAGGTCACTCATGGCAGGGTAAATGGCGCCCCGCCATGAGCGGAAAGTTCAATTCTAATTGCCGATCTCTCTCCAGATCTTGATGCTCGCCTCTCCGACACCGCCAGACTTGGCCTCGTTCTGGAAAGTATTGCCTCCGAACCCTGAGACCTCGTTACTGGAGTTCTTGATGTATAGGTGTTCGTCATCGACAATCGGCGTTGCTACCACGTTCCCTACGACCTCGGTATGGATGAGGTCCCCTGTCTCAAGGTCGAGAGCGAAGAACTCACCCTGGGTATTACCAGCCGCTTCGGCGGCGTCTGACGCGGGAGAGCATGGGTCTTCCGTATCAGCCGAACTGGTTCCGAAATAGACGGCGCCAGCGGTGGCGAAAGCGGATGCGAATATCGCCTCACCCGCCGGAATTTCATAAGACCAAAGCTCCGTACCTGAAGAACAGCTATTCTTCGGATCAGTATCCTCAATCGCATAAAAGTAATACGTGTTGGTTCCCCGGTCCTCATGGTAGGGGCTGTCACCTGTGCCAAACAGTACCTTCACGCTGTAGTTCGTGACACCGGATGAGTCGATAGTGTTAGCCGCCACCGCCGCAGGAGAAGCGTAGATAGGGGAAGGGGCGGTGAAGAGGGTGCAGACAGTGACCGAGCCTGAAGAGGCCACCGGGTTATCCGGCAGGGTCACCTTGTACATAACACCTTCGTCGGTTCCAATGTAGAGTCGATCAGGGTATCCGTTGCCATCAGAATCGAGAATCGCCGGACTGCCGCTCGGAGTTGAACCGACTCCACCTGTAGCGCTGGTGTTCAGGTAGACCCGCTGGATCAGGGAGCCGGTCTCCACGTTTATCATAAAGAGGGAAGGTGGCTGGCTCGGATTTGTGTTCGTGCCAGATACTACAAACGCAATTGAGTTACTGCTTCCTCCGATTAAGCCAGCCTGGGCTATGGTTGGCGATGAATTGGAAAGATGCAGGTCCGGATCGGAGTAGTCCCAAAGTAGTGTGGGGGTCGAAGTCGGATTGGTGATATCAAGGGCCATCACATGATTCCCGCCGTTACCTTCACCCACCACCAGAACGGTATGCCACGATCCGTCGGAAAACTGGACGTAAGCCGCCGCCGGGGACGCGTCTACGGAAGACTGGTCCACCGTGTTCCCCTGATTGTTCTTCAGTTTGGCGATCTGGTCTCCCGGTATAAAAGCGAACAGCTCCGACCCGTCACCGTAGTCGGGGGCTCCGGCCGTCCATTCGTAATAACCTCGATTGATGGTGATATCTCCTGCGGGAGAGGGATAGATCGCCCCGTTCGGGTTGGTGGCCGCTATGAACGCTGTAGTGTCGGCGCAACCGGCAAACAACGATTCGTCAACATAGTATGGTCTGTAGGCGCCGGCGTCGAAAGCGTGAACCGCTCCCATCCTGGAGCTTACATAAGCGACTGTCCTTCTGGTCCTCTGTTCACAGCGGAATGTGTCGAAGGAGTCCTTCAGGGTCTGATCCGCATCTGTGCCGTAATACCAGGCGGGTAGACCGGGCGCCCCCACCACAGCCGGGGAGCTACGGTCAATAGAGGGAAGGTTCCACTCCTTTTTGGTGGCCGCTCCATCGGCATACCCTATCAACCAGTTCTTGAGCCATGTCGTGTCAGATACGTCGAAAATAGCGTCGCCGGTAAAATCGTATCTCATGTTAAGTCCGGTATTGTCGTAATAGCTCGAGTCGTCGATATTAAGGGCCGTCGAATCGACCGTGGCTACGCTGAAATCCACCAGCGCTGAACCGGCCAGAGTGTAGTAGGTGTAACTTGCGGTTACCGGAACGCCGTTTGGCGGCGGATATGTGAAGTTTACGGAGAATTCACCGGTTCCCCGGTCAATAACACCACTGCCTACATAATCACCCGCAAGCAGTGTGGCGCCCACATCGGAAAATGTTTCAACGCTGTCGCTTATTTTCAGAGTCGAATGAACGACCGGAAACCCGGCCAGCGTTCCCGAGAAACCGCTCGTGGCCCCGTCGCCTGTACCGAGTAGCTCACTTGTTACCGTCGTAATGGTAAGCTCCGGTGTAACTATGTTTCGAGCGCTCGGCTCTGCGGCGATAAGAACGTCGCCAGCGCTGTTAGTAGGATTGGACCCCCAGTTTTGTTGCAGGGTAAAACCGGTGCCGTCCGCCACATGTTGCGGATCATATAGCTGTTCGCTCCGGAGGTGTCCCCTTGCGTCAAAGTCGGTCCACGTTGTGCTCGGCGTTTCGTAGCTGGCGCTGTATATAACGTTTCCGAGAACAGCTGGCGCTGATCGGGAGAACTCCGCATTTGTGGCGGCGGTATAACTCATGTTTACAGACACAACCTGCGGCAGACACGAATCATTGGCGCCGAGAAGGGCGGTGCGCCATAGCAGTTCACGGCCTTCGATTCCGAGATCGGCAAAACTTACGGTCACCTCCCTGTAGGTCTGGGCTGGTGTTCCATATTGCCAGTTGGTGACATCCACGCCGCTTTCATCAGTATCCCTGATGATGTCCCAATCCTCATCCCTTATCCGCACCCAGGACTCGCCGTTGTTTATAGAGATATAATATTCTGTAAGCGACTGGTCGCAAGGCATTATGTCGGTAACGTTGAGGCTCACCGAATTGATAAAAGCGGTAGCGTCCGACGGGCTTAAGGCGTTGGCTGTCTTGAGCTGGGCTGTTCCACCCATTTTTCGCCTTACCTTTACGACAAGATCGTTAAAGTCTCCGTCACCGCCACCAGTATCCTCTTCCACACCCAGCATCCAGGTGAATGGATCGTCGGTGGAAGCGGCCAGAACCCAGTGGTTGAAGGCTACAGTATCTGTATAGGTGGTAGTTAATGTACCCGAGAGGGCGTAACTGAAAGATGTCGCCAATCTGTCGATGGTCGGCTCCGGCAGAAAACCTTGTGTCCTGGTGGACCCTGCCCAGGTAGCCGCGTCACAACCCGCGGACTCTGGCGCGCATTTTGACAGATCAAGGGTGACCGTTTCGTTTCCTGACGACCATGTGTCGGGGTTTATGACGCTCTGGGAATACCAGGAGTTGGCAGTGGAACCGGCGGCTAGATGGAAAAACAGGATCTCGGTCCCGGCGGCGAATGCGCCTATCTTTTTCCGCATGTCCCGTACGTCTACAACACCATCACCGTTGGGCGAAAAACCGTAACTCTCGAGAAGGGCTTCGCTAACTGTAGTCGAATTTCCAAGAAAAGCTCCAGTGTCGTCGTAATAATTATCGAGTATTCCATCCCCCCCGTCGCAACAACCAGTGTCGTCGTCCAGAATGCTTCGGAAAACGTACTGGCTCCCTACTCCGGCTGTGGCAAGGTCAAGAAAATCCAGGGGGCCGGTGAGGCTGTATCCAAGTTTTGTCTCCGCTTCCGCCTTCACAAACCAGCCAAAGTCCGAGACCAGAGCGGTTCCTTCACTTATAAAAGTAGCGTAGACATCCTGATCGAAAGTTGCGTAGATTTTCTCGGGATCAAGCCCGGTGGTTACCGTGTCAAGCTCAATGTAACCAGACGCATTGATGGAAGAGTAGATAAAATCGAATTGGGCCGGGTCGAACCCGCCTGCCGCAGTCACAAAAGATCCACCTGCGGCGCATCCGGTCGGGACAGTCTGGGCCTGCGCCACCTCTCCGTGGTAGAACACCGCGCTTATGGCAAGTAGCGCCGTAAATATAAATGGAGTGAAGCTTGTTTTTCTAATGTAACACTGTCGCCGTACCATAACGATTTCCTTATAAGTAAGTATGACCGCCAGACGCTAAAGATACATTTTACTACATTATGCTATCGGTAGTTCTCTTGACGATCAGGAAGACCACACCTCTATCGTTCAGATACAGTCTAACCGCTTTCTACCGTATGTTTGAGGACAAAAGTCCTTACTAACGCTCGAAAGCCATTACCTCGCCGCCGAGTAGCTTGACTACCCCGATGATACGGCCACATCGCATTCGAATCCCCAGGTCCAGCAGGCTCCCGGCAACCGGTCAAAGGCGCATCGGCATGATGATGGAGAGAACGCCGGGGTCTTCAGGCGACTGCATCACTAGGGGGCTTAAGCTATCGTGCATCTTTACGGTAACTATTTCATTGTCGATAGCGTTTACCGCATCGATCAGGTAGAGGGCGTTTAAGCCGATATCGAGTTTCTCGCCGGAAAATTCCGCCTCCATCTCATCCTTCGCGTCCCCAAGCTCCCCACCTTCGCTTGTGAGGGACAAGGTCGATTGCTCAAAGGAGAGTTTCACCATCCTTGATTTTTCATCCGCCAGGATCGAAACGCGACGAAGGGCGTGGCTGAACTGGTCGGAGTTAAGAGTTCCTTCACAGGAGTGGCTCTTCGGGATAACCTGTTCGTAGTTTGGAAAAGCGCCATCGATAAGCCGGACTACCATGGTCAGGTTGGTCTTCTGAAACATCATATGGTTGTCCTGTTTCATATACTTGAGCGGCTCGTCCCCCTCGCCTAACAGTTTTGCAAGCTCCTGGACCGCTTTTCTCGATATTATCGATTTTATCGTCTCCTCAACCTTGAACGCGCCGTCACGCTCTATGAGGGCGAGTCGGTGCCCGTCGGTTGCAACCATGCGCACCTTCTCCGGGGAGATTTCGAAGAACGCTCCATTTAATGTAAGCCTGGTTTCATCCTGACTGATGGCGTAGCTGGTCTTTTTTATCATGGTACTGACCATGGCGGAGTCGAGGTTTACCAGTTTAGATTCATCGTAACCCGGGAACGCCGGAAACTCCACTGCGGGGATGGTTGCGAGAGTGAACTTCGATTTACCACTGAAAATCCTCAACCTTCCATCGTCATCGACTTTGATGGTCACTTCCCCATCGGCAAGCTCGCGTAAAATGTCGTGGAAATTTTTCGCCTGGGTTGTAGCTTTGCCCGGTGTTTTGACGTTGGAGTTGTAGACTCCCCTCAAACCTATGTCGAGGTTAGTGGTAAACAGGGTGACACCGTTTTCATCCGCCTCTATCAGTACGTTGGCGAGGACCGGCTTTGCCCCCTTGGCCGACACGACCCCTTGAGCTCTTTGAAGGCCTTTGTAGAGTTCACTCCGTTCAATTGTAAATTCCATCTATATTTGTTCCCCAAAATTCCAGATGACCTGACGGTTACTGAAATATTAATATGTAAATCTACGATAACCAATTGGTTGCTGTGCCGCTATATTCTAAACCAAATGCTATTCAAAATAAAGAACCTCTCAACCTGACTTCCGCTGTGATATCTTGGAATCATGAACATTGCGCTATCGACTGCAAAGTATGATTCGCTCAAGCGACGAATAAAAGAGCTTGGGCGACCCCTTGTCGCCTTTTCAGGAGGCGTTGACAGTTCCTTTCTGCTCAGAGCGGCCTGCGACGCGGTAGGCGCCGATTCGGTTCTTGCCGTCACCGCAAAATCACCTTCATTTCCGGCAACCGAGCTTGAAGACGCAGTTAAAATCGCCAGACTGATAAAAGTCGAACATCTGCTGGTTGATTCTGCGGAGATGCAGGATAAACAATATACCGATAATCCTCCAGATCGTTGTTTTTACTGCAAATCCGAACTTTTCGACAGACTCTCTATCATTGCCGGAGAGAGAGGATTCGATACCGTGCTGGATGGCGCCAATTTCGACGACTCAGCTGATTATCGCCCCGGCTCCAGGGCGGCTTTTAAGTTCGGCGTATCAAGCCCGCTAAAGGAGTGTGGTTTTACGAAAAATGAGATCAGGGAGCTTTCAAAAGAGCTTTCCCTTCCAACCTGGGATAAACCGGCATTCGCCTGCCTCGCTTCCCGTCTCCCCTACGGCTCTCAAGTCACCGAAGAAAAATTATTCCAGATCGAAAACGCGGAGACTTTCATAAAATCTCTCGGATTCAGGCAGGTCAGGGTTCGGCATCATGGTGATATCGCAAGAATAGAAATTCCACCCGAAGATATTTCACGACTTATAGAAAAAGAAATCTCACTGAAAATAAATAAGCGCCTTACTGAATTCGGCTTTAAATACGTTGCGGTAGATATCGCCGGGTACCGACAGGGAAGCATGAATGGAACGCTCACTTCCCCTCGCGGTGAAGCCGGTTCTTGAAAAGAAGAGTGGTTATGGGATATCATCAGTTTCCTGACCAGGAGCCTGTCGGACTCAGGGGTTCGATGATTTGGGGTCTTTAATACGGATAAGTCATGGCTGAACAAACAGAAAGCGATATTCGCCTCCAGTTCCTTGAGCGGCTCAAAAGCATTACTCACCAGATCCACTCAGCGGAAAATCTTGACGAGATCCTCATTCACCTCAAAGACTCCATCGCCTCACTCTTCGACGCCGACCGGATCACCATCTACGCGGTTGATAAAAACAAAAGGGAAATCTTCTCAAAATATATGGCGGGGGACAATTCCTACGAAATACGTGTCCCTATAGATAAACTCTCCGTGGCAGGATACGTAGCCTCCACCGGCGCCCAGATTTCCGTTAACGACGCTTATAACGATATAGAACTGCTGGCTATATATCCCGACCTTAAATTCGACAAATCGTGGGATAAAAAAACCGGTTACCGGACCAAACAGGTTCTGGCTCAACCGTTGATGTACGAAAAATATCTGTTGGGTGTCATCCAGATAATCAACAAGAAGGGGGGAGGCTCCTTCTCTCCTATGGACAGAAGCGCCCTGCAGGAGATTACCGATGTTCTCGGCCTGGCTTTCTATAATCATCAGAAACGTTCGGTAAAATACAAGTCAAGATTCGATTTCCTTATCAGGCAGAATGTCATCTCCAAAGCTGACCTCGAAAAAGCGATGGAAGAGGCCCGCGCCCGGAAATGGGAACTGGCCGATGTTCTGATGAAAGTCTACAATATTCAAAAACAGATGATAGGCAGGTCGCTCTCCGCATATTACAACCTTCGTTTCATCGACTACGACGATAGCTACACCCCCCCCCTGGAGCTACTCGACCAACTGAGGATGAAAAACCCATTCAAGTTCATGGAAGCCAACGGCTGGTCACCTTACAAGATGGAAAAGGATAAGATGCTCATAATTTGTGAGGATCCTACCGACCAGAACAAGGTTTCCGATCTGCAAAGGATCGTTAAAAACGGAAAATTCGAACTGGCCGTTGGAATGAGGTCAGACATTCTGAGAGTTATCGCCAAACTTTCAGGTAAATCGGTCACAAGTGGAGGGGATTTCGACGCTGTTCTGGCCGATATCGAAGAGGATAGCGATATCACTGAGGCGGAATTTGATGATACCGGCATGTCGGTATCGGAATCGGATTCCGGGATAGTGAAACTGGCCAACCAGATTATCATCGACGCCTACAACAAAGGCGTTTCCGATATCCATGTAGAAACTTACCCGGGTAAACAAAACACCATTATAAGAATCAGGATCGACGGTGTCTGCCAGGAATATAAACAAATTCCGGCTAACTGGAAAAAGGCTCTTATGGCCAGAATAAAAATCATGTCGAACCTGAATATCGCCGAAAGACGATTGCCCCAGGACGGAAAAATCCAGCTAAAACTCGGACCTTCCAAAACCATCGAACTTCGGGTGGCGACAGTTCCCACATACGGCGGTAACGAAGACGCTGTTATGCGTATCCTGGCCGCCTCAGAGCCGATTCCGCTCGACAAGATGAACCTCTCAAAACGTAATGAAGACGCTTTCAAACAACAGGTAAAAACCCCATACGGCATTATTCTGGTCGTTGGACCTACCGGTTCGGGTAAAACGACCACCCTGCATTCCGCTCTCGGTTATATCAACACACCGGAACGAAAGATTTGGACAGCCGAGGATCCTATCGAAATAACCCAGAACGGACTCCGACAAGTTCAGATGCACCCTGCCATCAACCTCACTTTCGCATCCGCACTGCGCGCGTTCCTCCGGGCTGATCCCGATGTTATAATGATCGGCGAAATGCGGGACGAGGAGACCGCCTCCATGGGAATCGAGGCTTCCCTCACAGGTCACCTGGTTTTCTCTACCCTGCACACAAACTCTGCCCCGGAAACCATTACCCGACTCATCGACCTTGGCATTGACCCGTTCAATTTTGCCGATGCGCTTCTGATGGTTCTCGCTCAACGTCTTGTCCGCACATTGTGCAAGGATTGCAAGGAACAATATAAGCCAACCATCGAAGAGCTTGATCTTATGGCGCAAGAATATAGCACGGAATTCTGGCCTGAACTTTCCGCTACTCCCGACACTGTCACAATGTTCAAACCGAAAGGTTGCGACAAATGCAACGACACCGGATTCCGGGGCAGAACGGGGCTACACGAAGTTCTGACGATGGACCCCGAAACGAAACGACTGGTTCAATCGAGAGCGCTTGTGGACGATATTCGGAAAAGCGCGATTGCGGCGGGAATGAGAACTTTAAAACAGGACGGCATTTTTAAAGTTCTGAAAGGAGATACTACTATCGAGCAGGTAAGGACAGTCTGCTCCGTCTGACCCATGCGCGACACATCCTGCAGGTAGTTAATAAAACCCTATAACCACTTGTTATAACAGCTCTAAATAAATCCTAATGTTGAACTAATTTGATTTTTCTTCCCAGGTTTCCGTTCCATTCCATTATCTTGCGTCTCCTCAAGCCCCCTCATTGCGTTGCTTCATAGAGACTATTTCCTGACTGATAATATCGCCAAATAAATACAATAATTGAATTACATTACCTAACGAATACCCCCGTAAATAAGTTCAGGAAATAAACCTTCTAACCCTGGGAATGAAATCCTCATTATCTAACGGCTTAGTCAAAAAATCATCCGCCCCAAGTTGAAATACCTTTTCGCGAATCTCCATCCCATACTTACCCGTAATCACTATTACTGGTAACGATTTTGTTTTGATGGAGGCTTTTATGGTTTTCAGGAGTTCCAGCCCATCCATTTCCGGCATTTCTATATCGGTAATTAACAGGTGAAACTCCATATTTTCAATAAGCTCCAATGCCTCTTTACCATTTACAGCCTCCACGATATCGACACCAAGGTAGCTCATAAACTGTTTTTGAACCATCCGGAAACTTGAATTGTCGTCCACAACGAGGATTTTCGGCCTGACGTGAGGGACTTTGAGGCTGAATAATGAACCTTGCCCCATTTTTGATTCGATGGTTACCGATCCATTGTGCGCCTCCATAATCTCTTTGGTATATGGCAGACCGAGTCCGGTACCTGTTTCTCCAGCGGTTCCTGTAGTTGAAACATTGCTCCCGTACTGGAACACTTTTTCGATCACATCCTCTCCGATACCAGGGCCGGTATCTTTCACACATAAGGTCGCTTGCTCTTCTGGAGGGGTGCAGATCGTTATGGTATCTCCGGCGCCACAAAATTTGATGGCGTTGGCCACGATGTTCTGAACCGCCTGGGTAAAAAGGGTTTCATCGGCGTATATCCTCCCCCCATCCGTTATCTCAAGACGCAAATCAATCCCCTTACCATCGGCCAGTGACTTGAAATCAGCGACTGTCCTTGACCCAATGAGGGCGAGGCTCAGGAATTCGTACTGCGGTGTGAGGACACCTGTCTTCAGCCTGCTGATGCTCAGAAGGTTTTCTATCAGAGCCATCATTTCATCTGATGATTTTATAGCGGCGTCAATCATCGCTTTTACTCTGTCACTTGACAACGCGAATACTTCCAGCCGAATCATTTTCAGGAAACCCTGGACAACGGTAAGGGGAGATTTCAGGTCGTGCGAAACGAAAGAAACAAATTTGTCTTTTAGCTTTGTGGCGTTTTCAGCGTGTTCTTTTGCTTTCACCAGCAGAACTTCTGTCTTTTTACGCTCCTTGATCTCTTTTACAAGGCTTTTATTCGTATTCGCCAGCTCTTCGGTCCGCTCCTCCACCAGGCTCTCTAGATTCTGATATACCCTGGCGTTCGAGATGGCAAGGCCCAGTACGCTGTTTATATTTGATGCAAGGCTTAGGTAATGTTCTTTGTATTGTGGAAAGGGAACTTCTTCGAGTTGAAATACGCCTAACGTTTCTTCGTTGTGCATAACCCGGAAAATGAATCCGGCCTTCTCTTCTTTCCAAAGTTGTTCACCATCGTAGGTGGTCATTGAGTCTTTTACAGTCTCGTCACAAACCGTCCCCGGTGGATTAACATAAATATCACCCGTTTCGCTTCCCCGAAACGGCAGATAGAAAGATCTTGCGGGGGCGCAGATGGCGTCAAAAACTTCAAAAATTGAATCAATCGCCTCTTTTTCACTCTTTACGGCTGTGATGTTAGAGATCAGATCGAACGCTAATCCGTAATCGGCCAGTTTTCTGGATATATCAGTAGCCATCTTCTGACTCGTCGTTCTGGAAAGTATTCAGTGGACACTACCAATCACGAATTCACGGAAATGGGCAAGCCCCACGGAGTCTACTTCATACGGCAGTTTTACCGCCTCGGAAATATCTTTAAGGTTTTGCAGGCTTTCCGGATCGACTTGTGTATCCAGGAGCAGGATTTTGTTAGCGGATTCATTGAAAAACTCCTCCGCAAGTTCGTCCGCCAAACCCCAGTCCTCAAGGTGAGTTCGCCATTTTGCAAGCCAGCCGGGGGAGACCAGGAAAGCCCCTTGACGCAGATGTTCGTTAACTCGATCCATCCTTGCGATCATGTTAAGACACATATCCCTTGGGTGAAAGGAGCATGTCTTACACAGTTCGCTATGTTCTTCTTTATCCTTTATACATCCACTGCTGAAGACATGCACGCTCTTATATTTCTTACGGTGAATATCGTGACAAAACACAGTGCAGTTCATTTTTCTGGGAAGGTGGCATTTGGCTTCATAGACTATAAGATCATACTCTTCTTCTTTACCTTTGATAACTTCCTTAACTTCATTAACGAATTTATCGCAGATAACTATGGCGGACTTCTTCGACATGGATCATCCCCTTACAGGGTATCGGCCCCATTTGCGAACCGCGTCGGTGATGGCGTGTAGTACTTCGGATGGTACCTGCCACGGTATTTCGCCATGGTTGTCTGACAGTATAAATCCACCGCCCGGTCCCAGCTTTGTTATCGTTTCCTTGACAACATTCTCAGCCTCTTCGGCGCTCCATCGGGCCATTTCGATACCGTTTAACGGGCCAACGAGCGACATTTTTCCTTTAAAAGCCGATTTTTGTTTGTCATGATCCTCCATGGCGCTTATGCCGACACCTACCGCGCCGGTTTCGCAAAGGTCTTCTGAAATGGGCAGACACCTCTCCGACGCCAAATGTATGGCGACAGGACCGTTTACCGCTGAGATAACCTTTTTTTGAATCTTGAAACCGGTTTCAAGATATTTCTCGCGAGGAATAATTCCGGGGGATGAGACCGGGTCGAAATATACTATGGCGGTGGAACCGGCTTCGAGTTGCGCGTTCGCCCAATCTATGCAAAATGTGGTGTTCACATCCATCAGTTTTGTAAAAAGCTCCGGCTCGGAATAAATGAGTTCGATATATTTATCGAAACCAAGTTGCATTACCGGCAGGGAGAAAGGCGACATCACCACTCCGATAACCGGAACCTTGCCGTCCGCTTTCTCTTGCAGGCCGCTGGCCGATTCCAGAACCTTTCGGAGGACTGGAGAGTTTTTCACATCGGGAGGTTCGAGGTTTCTGATTTCATCTATCGAACTTATAATTGGCCTACCGGAGTTTGGCGGTCCGTTTTCTATATATTTTACCTCTCCTCCAAACGCCTCCACCTCCAGAGGCGCGTAGTAGAAATTGTAATAACAGTCGTGCCCGTATTTCTCGAGCATTCGGACTTGACCTTCAATTACGTTTTTCGACCTGGAGAAATACTCCTCTATCGAGAGGCCCACTTCTTTTGCTCCGTGCATGGTGAGAAGCAAGAAGAGGGGAACACGGTCCGGTTCCTTATGGGAGAGAGTTGTTAATACCCGCTCAAGCGATGTCATTTCACTCTCAGGCATTTTTCTTCTCATCGTTTAATTTTTTCAGTATCGCAACCGCGTCGGAAGCGGTTTCTCCCATGCAATCGGCGCGAACCTGTTTCCAGAGTTGTTTGTCAAACCGGAACGGGGCGCCACCAACCACGATATGCGCTTTGATCCCCCTGGCCTCCAACAGCTCCCGGACTTTCTCGACTCTCAGGGCGGAGGGTAACATCAGTGCGGAGATCAGAAGAACCTCAATCTCGTCTTGCGCGACTTTCCCCACCAGATCATCGGCTTGCATACTCCCGTAATCGGCAAAATCGAGACCTGCGGAGATCAGGGATGAGCTAACAATCCTTTTCCCGAGCATATGCCGGTCTTCGAGAACCACGAGGGCGGTATTGAGCTGGTTCGTATGGGAGGTGGTGTCGCTAAAAGTTATATCGGAGAGAAGTTTTTCGCATATACGCCCTCCCATGTAGACCTGGGACAACGCCACCTCTCCGCTCTCCCAACCAACGCCGATACACTCCATGGTGTGGACAACGAGTTTTTCGATAGATTGCCGGTGTTCAGAATCGGGTAAGGATTCAAGGAGGTTTTCAATGATTTTTCTGGCCGCAAAGGTATCCATGGAGAGAATAGCCTGCTCGAACTCCTCCTGCTGGTTCAGGACATGCCCCATAAGAAACAACCCTTCTTAATAACAAGCGTGCAAGCGTAAGCGCGCAACCCACCAAATTGATAACCACCAGTCGCAAGCGTTATTATAGCGCTTAGCCCTAATAAATTAGTACTCCTTTTCAGGTAAGAACTGTTTTAACAGGTGATCGAAGGTTACCCGGAGCTTTTATTCCGGCCCCGTTATGAAAGTTCCATGATAAAGTTATCCGTTTATTACAGCCAGGGAAGAACGAGAGGGCTTGAAAAGATCGTTTTTAGCTCTGCAAGTAAACATGTGGGGAACACATACCCGCGTTTTCTGTCATTAATCAAATAAAGAAGAAAGTTAGGAGGTTAATCGAGTTCTTCTTCGTTATGGATGAACTTGCGGAGTTTACCGCGCAGGCGTAATACGCATTTGGTGTGTATCTGCGACACACGGCTCTCCGTGATGCCGAGGACTTCGCCTATCTCTTTCATTGTCAGCTCTTCGTAATAGTATAACGAAACTACGAGACGCTCTTTCTCCTGAAGCATGTCGATCGATTGCGCGATGATGTTCCTGATCTCACCTACCCGCGCCAGAGTTTCCGGGTCGGTGGCTTTGGTGCCAGCCAGCACCTCCATGACATCCCGTTTCTCACCATCCTTATCAACACCACCCAGATCCTCGACGGAAATAATGGTCTGACCGGCCGATTGCTGGAGCAGTTCGTAAAATTCGTCCATCGATAGTTCCAGCTCATTGGCTATCTCTTCATCCTCCGCCGCCCTGCCGAGGGTCTGCTCCAGTCTGGCGTATGCTGATGATATCTGAGTGGCTTTCTGGCGAACGGAGCGTGGCACCCAATCCTGGGACCGGAGTTCGTCGAGCATGGCCCCGCGAATCCTGATCTCCGCATAGGTTTTGAACTGCGTATCCTTGTTCGGATTGAATTTCTCAATTGCGTCGATAAGGCCCAGAACACCCGACGAAATAAGATCATCAAGTTCAATATGCGGCGGGAGGCGGACCGCGAGACGAAGCGCGATATATTTTATCAGGGGCGAATATTCGATAATCAGCTTGTCAGACTCAGGGGTCCCAAGTTTGATCCCCTGGGGGGGCGGCTCGGAATAGTACGCCTTTTTCATCAAGAAAATTACCTTATCGCCATGTGCTGATTAAAACCCTTTAATTATAGAATTATGGCGGCGAGCGTGTAAAGTGGTGATTTACAATCCCTTTCCCTCGAAAATGGCTAAAAAGAGGGAATTGCCGGAATACATATTCTGCAATGACGTTAATTCCAGAAAAACGTAAGCCAGAAACGCCGCCTCTTGCAGGGCTAAGCGTTTCTGGCCCATACGTCAGACCGGTATATGGAAGGCGCCATTCCCCCCGAAATGGACTTCCACCGGAAAGTACCTAGAAGATCAGAAGTTGAAAATCGTCATGAAATAACCCCATGTCGACTGGTCGTCTTTACCTGCGCGCTCCTTGACCGCTTTACCCGGCTGGAATACTGAGTATCCCGCAACCAGCTTGATGTTCTTGGCCGCTTTATAGATAGCGGTCAGATCAATCTCGGTACCCGCATCGGTGCTGTTCCCGGCGGAGGTTGCGGCGAGGAAGGTTTTGGTCCCAACAACGTTAAGCCAGTCGTCGTTCCCTTCGGCGAGTGTGAAAGAGTGGAAGTCAAGTTTGACAATCACGTTTTCCGCAGGTTTGGCGGACAGGTTCAGTTGGATGTCGTTCATGTTGCCCCAACTGAAATAGTCCATGTAACCGTATTTCCCGTGGTTTGTGTGATACGGGAAAACGAAGGTTTTGTGCTCGCTGTCAGACGGATCATCGTCACCGGAGCCGTGATCATACTCGACACCGATTCTGGCGCCCATCACACCCAGTTTATATCCGGCCCTGACTGCAAAAGCGTTAGCGGACTGTGTTACTCCCTCAGACCAGTCGCCAGACTGGAATGCCGCTTCAGCGGTTACATCAAAGGAGCCAAGAACGGCCTTGCCTCTCAAACCGTAGGTCAGGTAGTCGTGACCCTTGATTGCATTTCCGTCGCTATCGGAGCCAGCGGTTTTCCAGTTAAGAGCGTATACATCAAGAGTGATATCGTCATTGATCTGCGTGACGGAGTACGCGCCCAGGATATCGGCGTCGTTCTTTTCGTCGGATGGTTTGCCAGACTCGTCTTCCTTGGAGGCGATGAAGTCGATCTGCGTGGAGCCAACGTTAACCATGACTTTCAATGCATCATGGGTTCGCGCCTGATCCTTCCAGCCCAAGTGTCCCAAGAGTCTCTGGTCTCCGTAGACCAGTGTCTGGCGACCGGCCTTGACGGCCACCGGTGCGTCCCAGATGTTTTTCACGAGAAAATAACCCTCGAAGATATCAACAGCCTGTATTGATGCGCCTTCCATGGAGGTGTTAACATTGCTCTCTTGACCCCATACCCTCACGTCCTGAAAGGTTATTTTGGCGGAGATATCCTCATCCACAGTACCATTGACCGTCACGCGTGTGCGGCTTCCGATAAAAGCCTGCTTGTCGTCATTGTCGCCGTTGAAATCGCTATTATCCCGCATTTCAGGACGAAACCTGATATGGCCGGAAACGTCGATGTCCGCGGCGAACGCAGGCGTCGCTACAGCCAAAGCCAGCGCTCCTGCTAGAATTGACAGCTTGAATCGCATATATAAAACCCTCCCTCAAATAGTTAAATAAAGTAGCAATTATCCGCCTTGCGGTTCCTTGTTATTTATCAAAATGGCCTCTCCATTTATCAAAATGACATCTCTTTGCAAGCGACTTTAAACAATATGTCCAAGATGGACTATTTCAATAAATCGGCGTAATCTTACCAAAAGCAACCTGCTTTGCCAATTAGATTCAGCATATTTCTCATCAGACAGCCTTTATTATTCTCTAATTCGGCAGATTAAACCAATTTTCCTTCAGTTTCTTACCCTGAAACCGGCGGTCAGCGCCACCCCCCCCCATTCCCGACAAACCCGGCTATAACGGAAGAAGGCCGGACGGAAAAAGGGAAGGTCGTTAATGGATTGTCAAGATGTAAACAGGGGAAAGACCGCTACGGTTTTTTCTCTTCTTCTTTCCCCTTGCCGATGTTTGGAGCCTTTGGAAGCTCTATATATCCCTGGAACAGCGCATGGGAGATGAAAATGCCCGCGAAGAAAAAAACACCACCGGTTATAGTGGCGCGTTTGATCGCCGTAAGGACTTCCGAACCCATAAACAACGCGGAAAACCCGGCTATTCCAAACCCCAGAATGCCGAGAGAGGCGCATATTCGCCATTTAAAGTCATTCATGCTCGTATTGCCGAATCAGGCGCTGAATACTTTGCGCCACTCTATCCCCGATGTAGGGGTTTTCATCGACTGAAGGATTGTGGTCGCTATGGCTTTAATACATTTTGAAGCTTTGCAACCGGGATATCGCTCCAGAAATAGGTTCTGTTGCCGAACCGCCTGAGGCACCAGTTCGTCGTCATGAATATGCCCGAGCAACTCGATTCTGTAGTTGGCGTTGAACCGCTCCGCCACCTGCTGTAACCGGTTATGCACGTTGGAGGCTTCCTTGGCGCTCTTCACGGAGTTTACTATCAGCTTGAAGTCTGTCTGATTATACTCTTTGGACAGCACGTTCATCAGAGCGTAGGCGTCGGCGAAAGCGGTCGGCTCCGAAGTGGTTATGACCACAATGTCGCTTGCCGCCGAGCAGAAATACATAACGTTGGCGGAGATCCCGGCGCCGATATCGAAAAGTATAACGTCGTATTTATCCTCCAGCGCCTCCAGTTCCGTCTTCAGGGTTAGCATTTCGTCCCTGTTAAGTTCCGAATAACTGCGATGGCCTGACCCCGCTGGCAGGATATCGATACCCCCCGGCCCCTTGATGATGATCTCCTCCATCTTTCTCTGGCCGTCCATGACATGTTGAATGTTGTATCGGGGAGCCAGTCCCAGAAGGATATGGACGTTGCCCAGCCCCATGTCCGCATCGAAGACGAGAGCTTTTTTGCCCATTTGCTGTATGGCGTAGGCGATATTGGCCACAGCATTGGTTTTTCCGACCCCCCCTTTTCCTGAGGCGATGGCAATACCCGATATTACTCCCCCCGTTTTTGCCGCAGGCGTTTCAAACGCTTTGGAACGGTTTTTTCGTAATAGTTTTCTCAATCCTTCGGCTTGATCGCCCATGTTTTCTCTGGCTCCTTAGGTTATGCGGTATCGGCCCTGAATATTCCGTTCAAAAGCCTTTTAGCGGTGGCTTCTTCTATATCTTCGGGGACTGATTGTCCTACTGTAAAATATGAAATGGGAGTTCCGGTGCGCACGTTCTGGTTGAACACCGGCCCCAGCGTTGCGGCTTCATCAAGTTTGGTGAAGATAATGGATGAGAAACCGAGGGGCGAAAAATTCTTGATCGCCTCCTCCTGCTGTCTCTCCGAAGATGGGGCGGCGAGAGCCAACTGAATCTCGATATCGTTTGACCCTCCCAGAAAACGTCTTAAATCCTCGATCTGACTCAGGTCGCGCTGGCTTCTGCCCGCCGTATCGATAAAAACCACATCCTTGTCCCGGTTAAGGTTCAACGCCCAGGCCATGTCGCCCGGGTTGATAATAACCTCCAATGGAACATTCAGCAGACCGGCGTAGATTTTCAACTGTTCTACCGCCGCAATCCGGTAGGTGTCAATGGTAGCGAGAGCTACGCTGGCGCCCTGGGTAACGAGGTTAGCGGCGAGTTTTGCAACTGTAGTGGTTTTGCCGACACCGGTGGGTCCGACGATAGCAATCACTCTCGGTTTTTTGTCGCCACGCCCCGGTTTTTCCATAGCGCCTCCAAACGTCAGGGTATCGCGCATCCTGACGGCGGCGAGTTTTACGAGGGTTTTCGTGTCTGGTACAGCATGACCCTCTACACCATCCCGCAATTCGTCAATGAGGGTCTCCACATATTTGGGAGCGACCCCTCGCTCCTCAAGAATCCTCGCCAACGCAATAAATTGCCGGGGTAACCCTTCTTTCTTCTCAACGCCCGACTGGTCGAGCAGGTACGACATCATCGATTTCATTTCACGGACATCTTCGGCGATACGGTCCGCCGATTTATCTGGACGATCGCGTGAGTGGATCATTTCGTCCAGGGTATGTTTCATCTCGCTGATCTCGTCGATCACAGGCTCCATGGCCACGACGGTTCGTTCCGCCTCCTGATAAGCTCTCGACCGTTCCGCCTCCCTCTGGCTTGTGACGAGACCTCCAAGATTCAGAGCCGGGGGTTTCTTCGGGAAGTGATTGGCCGGCGCCGCAGTCACCTCCAGAACTTTCCTGCTGAAAAGCCCAAACCGCCCGCCACCCTGGGTGACGGGTCGGGAGGAGATGATGACCGCGTCCGATCCCATATCCTCCTTGATCATCTTCAGGGCGTGGTTCATATCCATCGCCGTATATCTTTTTATCGTCATTGCGTTACCCGTTCCCTGACCTTCATGTCGCGGTTACAACTTTAAGGTTCTGGATGTTGGTGTCCTTCGATATTTCATTGTGGGAAAGGACCACCAGATTAGGCAGGAACCTTTCCGTTAGCTTTCTGACATGGGTTCTTATGGCCGGAGCCGTAAGGAGTATCGGAGCGGCGTTCCGGACATCAAAAATAGGCAGTTGCTCCTGCAACGCCTCCACCACTTTTCTGGCAAGCTCAGGGTCTAGAGCGAGATAGGCGCCATGCTCAGTCCTTTTGACCGCCTTGGCCACCGACTGCTCGATGTTAGGCGCCAGGGTGATCAGTGGCATCGATCCGTCATCCCCCCTGAACTGCTTGCTGATCTGCCGGGCCAGGGCCGCTCTGACATATTCGGTCAGGGCGTCGGTGTCTTTTGTTATGTTGGCGTTATCTGCGAGGGTCTCGAGAATGCTCTGCAGGTCGCGGATCGACACCTGCTCTCGCAACAGGTTCTGAAGGGTTTTTTGTACCTGTCCAAGAGAGAGCATGCCGGGTATAAGCTCCTCGACAACTTTCGGATTTGTCTCCTTGAAGGTGTCGATCAAATTCTGCGTATCCTGTCGTCCCAGAAGCTCGTGGGCGCTTTGCCTGATGATCTCCTTGACGTGAGTGGCTATGACCGTGGCTGTATCGACTACCGTATAACCGGACATCTTCGCTTTCTCCTTGTTAGCCTCGGTGACCCAGAGGGCCGGTAGACCGAATGTCGGATCGCGGGTTTCGGTTCCCGGAACCTTCGAGACTCCGGCGCCCGGATTAATAGCAAGATGATGGTTCATCCAAAGCTCACCGTGAGCCACCTCGACCCCTTTGATAAGAACCTGGTATTCATTCGATTTTAATTGCAGGTTATCCCTGATATGCAGAGGTGGAACGATAATTCCCATCTCCAGGGCGAACTGACGCCTTATCGATTTTATTCGTTCGAGTAACTCCCCATCCTGAGCGGAATCGACCAGCGGAATCAGTTCGTAACCGATTTCAAGCTCCATCGTGTCGAGAGGCAGTAACGCTTCAACTTTCTCCGGCGCAGGCGTGTCGGCGGCTTTCTCCTCCGCGTCCTTTGTGTCCTGGGCGACCGACTCGTCAACCGAATAGAGCATGTAGGCGAGGGCTCCGGCCCCTACTCCGAGAGTGAGGAAAGCGAACGTGGGCATTCCGGGTATGACGGCCAGAAGAACAAGGAACCCCGCCGCGACGGCAAAAGCCCTGGAGTTGACCATCAGCTGTTCGGAGATCTCGCGCCCGAAATCGGAGGCTCCGGTGGCCCTTGTTATGACAAGACCGGAGGCTGTGGAGATCAGCAGTGAAGGGAGCTGGGAGACCAGTCCATCCCCTATGGTCAGGATCGTATAGACCTGGGCCGCCTCGGCAATCTCCATCTCCCGCTGGAAAACTCCGATAGCAAAACCGGCGACAATGTTGACAACGGTGATGATGATACCGGCCACGGCGTCACCCTTGACAAATTTCAAGGCGCCGTCCATCGATCCGAAGAAGCTCGCTTCATCTTCCAGAGCTTTTCTGCGAGACTTGGCGTCTTCTTCCGTAAGATAACCCGCGTTCAGGTCGGCGTCGATGCTCATCTGTTTACCAGGCATGGCGTCCAACGTGAATCTTGCGGCGACTTCAGATGCGCGGGTCGAACCGGAGACTATAACCTTGAAGTTGATGATAACGAGTATTACGAATATGACGATTCCGACGATATAGTTACCCCCTACAACAAACTGCCCGAACGCTTCGATCACCTTTCCTGCGGCGTCGGGCCCCGAGTCTCCATGCAACAGAATATTCCTGGTTGTCGCCACGTTGAGTGAAAGACGGAATATGGCCAGAAGTAAAAGCAATGCCGGAAATACGGAGAACTGCAACGGGGAGGTTATATATATGGAAACCAGCAGTACAACAAGCCCGGAAGTAATCGAAGTGGCCAGAAGGATGTCCAGAAATCCCGGATGTACCGGAATAACCATCACCATCAGCGTGCCGAGCACAGCTATGGCTACACCGATATTGGCGTGCTCTAGAATGCTCGCTTTAGTATTCCGGGCAGTAGACACTAAAATGGTTCTCCGGTCTCATCGTCAATATACTGGCGCACAAACGTCAACACCTTGACGGAGCGTCATATTTACCGCCTCTTGAGCGGTTTTCTGGAAATGTTCGGTAGTCTCATGCTAACTGACTGTTATCAGGAGACTTGAATAATTTTCCTTTTCAATCTATAAACATACGCCAGAACATCGGCCACCGACTTGTAGAGTGACTCGGGTATTGCGCCGCCTATATCCACTGTCTTAAACAATGTTCGTGCCAACGGCTTGTCTTCCACCATAGTGATATCGTTCTCCTTTGCGATTTCCCTGATTCTCATGGCCACATGACCCGCTCCTTTTGCCACCACCACCGGCGACATATCCCTGCCACGATCGTATCGAAGCGCAACGGAAAGATGAGTCGGGTTGGTTATTATCACCTCAGCCTCCGGCACAGCGGACATCATTCTGGAGCGAAACGCGTCAAACTGTTTCTGCCTTATCCTCTGTTTGATTAATGGATCTCCCTCCTGTTGCTTACGTTCGTCCCTCACCTCCTGCTTGGTCATCTTCATGTTCTCCTTGTACTGATGCTTCTGGTAGATGAAATCGATGACGGCAATGACAAGGATGGCGAACAGAACGCGAACTACCAACCAGAAAACCTCGTCGCCCAACACCATAAGCATCTGCTCTAAAGGAAGCTCCATGAAAAACGGGACTTTCTCCCATTCATCGAAGAGTGATTGATATACAGCAAAGGAGATTATCGATATCTTGGCAAGCGAAGTCATGAGTTTCATCAAACCCTCCTTGCCTATAATTTTTTTCCAGCCGGATAGAGGGCTGACCTTGTTGAATTTCGGCGCAAGTGGTGTCCAGGAGAAGATCCATCCATCGTTCTGCCAGTAGTTCGATATCACCCCCATAAGGGCCAGGGTCATCATAAACGGGAGGAGAATCAACCCCACTTGGCTCATGGCCATGGAAAAGATATAGATGACTGAATCGGTTGTTAATTCATATTGGGCCGAGTTGGAATAGATTTCCACACCAACAAGCTCTAACCTGTGGAACATCCACATGCCGAAAAAAGTGAAAAACAGGAGGGTGGTAAGCAGAATAACAAAAGAGTTAACCTCGATACTTTTGGCGGTCTGTCCCTTCTCTCTGGTTTCACTGATTCTTTTATCGGTAGGGTCTTCTGTTTTTGAATTTTTGTCTGCTGATTCAGCCATATGTTAGTTCTTTCTCGTTAGGTCATGAAATGAAAAATCATCGAAACCCGCTCTACACTTCTTGAGAAGATGTTGGCCATGACCCTTGTGTATGTAGGCAGTGTCAGGGAGAGAGTGAAAAGCCCCACAGCTATGGTAAGGGGCATTCCGACGATCATAATGTTCATCTGGGGGACCGTTCTTGCGATAAGCCCCATGGCCGCCTGCTTGAGAAGAAGCGTAATGGTCACCGGAGCGGCAATCTGCATTCCGGTGTAGTAGACCATGGAAACGGCGTGAAGTAGCGTGTCTCCCATATCAAGATCAAAGGTAAATCCAGTAAGGGGAATCAGGGTAAAGCTCTCCGCTAAAACCATCAAAAGGTGATGGTGAACATCAAGGGTGAGAAAAATCAGGATGGCTATGATGTTCATAAACTGTCCAAGCAAGGATACCTGCTGGTTTGTCGTAGGGTCCATAACGTTAACGATGGCGAAACCGACCTGGAAACCCATGATCGAACCACCCAGCTGGACACCGGCGAAAACCAGACTGACTATGAAAGCGGCGATGAGGCCGATCATCGCCTCCCCGACTATCAGCAACGCCATAGTGAAAACATCGACATCAAGGGAAACCAGACTGTCGTCCACCATCGGAAATACAACCAGTGAAGTAAAAAAACCGAGACCGGCGCGTACCTGTTTCGGAACCTTTCCTCCGAGTACCGGCATGAAAGCTATGAAAGCCGACACACGAGTGAATACAAGGGTGAACGACTGAACTGTCTCAACCGTGAATGGTAAAAAGTCGATCCCCACGTCTATCTCACATAAAGTGGAATATCAATAATGATTTTGGCCGTATAGCTGATCATTGTCTGCATCATCCATGGAGCGAAGACCAGTATCGCCAACATAACGGCCAGGATTTTTGGTATGAAAGTCAGTGTCATCTCCTGGATCGACGTTACAGCCTGGAATATCGACACGGCTAGTCCCACCAACAGACCCAGGCCGAGCATCGGCGCCGCAATGAGAATGGCTATTTTCAGCGCGTCAGCGGTGATATTGGCGACGAAATCAGGAGTTATCATGATTTAAAGTGGTCTCTGAATTAAATGTTGAAGCTCTTCATCATGGAGCCGGCTATCAGGTACCAGCCATCAACCAGAACGAACATCATTATCTTGAAAGGGAGCGATATCATTACCGGAGGCAACATCATCATACCCATACTCATCAGGACCGAGGCTATAACCATGTCGAGCACAAGGAACGGTATGTAAATAAGAAAACCGATGGTAAACGACGCCCGCATCTCCGATATAAGGAAAGAGGGTATGATCACATGAAGGGGAACATCGTCTATAGTTTCTGGCTGTTCTATGTTCGACATGTTGATAAAAAGGCCGAGATCCTTTTCACGGGTCTGGGCTAGCATGAACTTGCGAAGTGGCCCTGAGGCCTTTTCGTAAAACTGTTCAGCGCTGATCTCCTCTTTCGTAAGGGGAATGAAAGCGTCCTGATAGATGGCGTTGAATACCGGGTGCATTATGAATATTGTCATGAAGAGCGCCAGTCCCGCCATCACCTGGTTGGGAGGCATGGTCTGGGTTCCCATCGCCTGACGCAGGAAGTGCAGAACCACGATGATTCGCACGAAAGATGTCAGGGTTATGAATATCGACGGCGCTAAACTAAGCACCGTCAGGAGGATCATTATCTTCATGCCGGTGGCGATCTGGGCGCCACCGGTCGCTTCCTCCACGCTGATGTTGAGAGACGGCAATCCGGACGACACCGACTGGGCGATAGCCGTTTCGGGCGCCACAAAGAGGGCGATAAGGGTAAGCCCAGTGACCAATAGTCTATTCACTGTTTTGGTATCAGCCATTTTTTACGCCGGTTTAAGGTTCCTGTTCCTGTCGCGGATGGCGTTTGTCACCTGCTTTAGCAGTTGCTCCTTGCCGACCTTTTTCTTTTCACCGCGAACTTCTATACCGTGCAACCTGGGTGAATATTGATCCGAGTCGCGCTCCGCCATGGCGGCCAGTTTTCCCGCGAAGGTATCCTCGTCCGTCTCGTCTATCAGGGCCGGTGGAATTTTGGAAGAAGGTTTGACTCTCCCTATCCGCAATGCGCCCGCTGTTTTTTTCAAAAGCGATTCGGTATCGTCTTCCCTTTTCTCCTCGAGTACGGAGTCGAGTTCGTAATTCCGGTCGATTTTATTTTGCAAATTGCTCGATTTCACCCTGCGAAGCCGGGCTGCCGTCTCTTGATCGTTGATCCGGGACAACATTGAAATGTTCTCGCCAGCAACACCGAGCACCAGGATTTCTCCAGCCACATCGACAATCGTTATCTGTTTTTTCACGCCGATGGCGCCTGTGCCAAGAATTGTTACCAGCCCTCCGCCACCAAACCCTCCGCCAAATTTTTTCTGGTATTTTTTCACCAGCCACGTAACGAGTAAAATGAAGCCAAGAACCAGGCTCAAGGCGGCCACCATCTTTACAGCCGCCGCGGTCATGCTTGGGGGTTCGGGCGCCACTGGATCTTCATAACCGGGTATAGACCCCTTTTCGTTGGCTAACTTTTTTGAAGTGGCTGAGGATCGTCTCTTTTCCCCTCTTTTTTCTTTTACCGATTCGGCGGCTTCAGCTTTCCTGAAAAGCGATCCGAAACGCTGGGCCAACCGATCCTCACCGCTGTTATCTTTTTCTTTCTTTTCCTCAACCCTCTTTGGTGAAGAAGTCCTGGCCGATTTTTCCGTTCTTCTCTTTTCAGGTTTTTTGGCATGGCTTACCTCTTTTGCCACAACAAGGTTTTCAAGTCCCGAAACCGGATCGGGGGTTTTCGCCCGGGGGGCCGGTTTAGAGGTGTTGAATGTATAAACAAGCAGATTTCCGTCCACCGACGCTGTATATTTGTCGGCAAATTTGCGACCATCAGTGGCGGGAAAAAATCGTAACCTCACACTCCCCTGATCCATCTGGTAGGCGGCGGCCGTGGGAGCGAATTCTGATGTCAGGCTGAATTTTCTTTTCGCAGGGGTAATGTATGTTGCGGGCAGTTCTATCTGTACCGATTTTTCAAAAAACAGGGGAGATATCTCTTTAGCCACAGGTTTTTCAAAGCTGATCACAACCCTGGCTGTGCCATCCGTTTCATGGATTGCCACATCCGTTAGCTTGTTAAGGTTGGAAAGGTCGGCTCCTGCGTGCGCCTGCCTCGCCGTGATTGTCATGAGGGCGAGAACACCGGTCGTGTAGAGGAGAAAAACCGCAATTCTTTTCACTATCCTTTTGCTCCAGGTCGAGATTGAAAATTGACGCTTGCCACTTGAATTAACCACTTAGAACAGGATAGAGCAAAGGGTGTGCCACACCCGGAAGGGTGTGTTAAACCAACTGATATCTTTGAATATATCGATAGAAAGCGGGTAATTTTACATCAATTTCCTGGCGCCGGATTTTTGACGAACCGCAAGATGGGCGATTATTTGACAGTTTTATTTGAGAGGGAAAGGGGGGGCGGTTACCCCAAATTTTCTATCCGCTTTTCTGGTGTTGCAACCTCTGTCAGCCGGACACCGAACTTCTCGTTTATGACAACGACTTCCCCTTTGCCGATCAGTTTTTCATTTACAAGAATTTCAAGTGGCTCCCCAACTAGTTTCGATAATTCTATTACCGACCCTTGCCCCAGTTGCATAAGATCGTTTATCAACATCTTCGTTCGTCCCAGCTCGACAGTGATCTTTAGCGGGAGGTCCAGAATTCTCCCCATAGCGCCGTCGGTGGTAACGGTGGCTCCGGCGGGGACGGGGCTTTCGGCTACAGGGGAGGGAGGGGCCGCCGCCTCGACGGACTGAACGGCCACCGGTTGCTCTTCCTGGCCGCCCGCCGCTTCGTCACGAAGCATCTCTTTTTGTTTTACAAGGTCCTCCGCCGCCGCCGCCCACAGGTCTTCTTCGTTTTCGGCGTTCAGCGCATCATCGATCATAGTCGTACCTATCCAAAATTATTTATTTGCCAGAGTCTGACGATTCACCGGGGAAATTCGTTTCATCCGGATTTCTATTCAGGCTACCGACCCTTCTGATTTTATCGGTAATCCTTACCGCTCGATTCCCTTTTACAGCGCCAGGTTTTCCTCTGAATTTCGAAATTCCGGCGACCCGGATGGTAAGTTCGGAATCGACATCGCTGTCCAGCGGGATAACATCCCCCGGTTTCATGTTCACGAGAGTGGCGCTCGGAATTAATGTTTCACCAAGCTCCACGACAACTTCCACGACAGCCTCGGAGAGCCTGTCCCTTAGTCGTTTTATCCACGCCTGGTCAACTTCGAGCTGGTCACTCTGGAATCCGGCTCTCAGCTTGCCGATAATCGGTTCAATAGTCGAATAAGGGAGGCAGACCGTAAGGGTGCCACTTATGGAGTCAAGCTCAATTTCGAACATAACAACCACCACCACGTCGGTAGGTGGCACTATGGCGGCGAACTGCGGGTTGACCTCAGAGCGGACGAAACTCATCTTGACATTGTGGACCGGTTTCCACGCCGACTCAAGATCTTCTAGCACCATCAGAACAACCTTTTTAATCATCCTCTGTTCGATGGTGGTGAAATCGCGCCCTTCGATCTTCATCTTGCCCTCCCCGGTGCCGCCGAAAAAGGTGTCCACCAGAGCGAATACAAGTTTCGATTCGGCCACCAGCAGGGCGAATCCACGCAGAGGCTCGATCTTGAATATATGCAGGGAGGCTGGCACAGGTAACGACTTTACAAACTCACCGAACTTTACCGTGTCCGTCGAGACTGCGGCCACGTCGAGAACCTTGCGAAGGGCCGCCGAAAGAGCGTTTCGAAACAGCCTGGAAAAACGCTGGTTGATAATGTCCAGTGTCGGCATCCTGCCACGGATAATACGCTCCTGGCTTGTCAGGTCGTAGGTTACGATACCCGATTCGTCACCGGAGTACTCAACCTCGGTTTCGATCTCTCCGTCCGACACTCCGCGCAGAAGAGCGTCAACTTCTTCCTGAGATAGAACCTGACTCATTTATTCCTGGCCTCGAAACCCGGATTTTTTGTAACGGTTTGTATTAGAACGTCGTTTACGACTCTAATTACCATCAAACCCAAGGGATACATATTCCTAATCATCCGTAAAAAAGCCGGAGGCGGAGAGCGAAGCGAAAGCTACCGGAGCGTATTGAAAAAGGGATTCAACCGGCGCGGTAGCGTTATTCGCTGTGGCCGCGCCGCTATTGTACCACGAACTCTGTGAAGAATAGTTCACGCGCCACACCTGTTGTTACTACAGTGTTTATCCTTTTTACCAACTCGATTTTCAGGTCGTGTTTTCCCTGTATGGTCAAAACCTCATCCGGGCTTTTGCTAGAGAGCACAGTGATGATCGAATCCTTTAGTTGAGGTGTCTTGTTGACAACTTCTTCCTTCACTTTTTCGTTCGACACCACCAGAACCAGCACCACCTTGAGATAACGATCCACCCCGGTGGTTGAGGTAAGGTTTACGATAAACGGATCGAGTTCCATGCTCTCTCCCAGAGAGGCCTTGTCGAGGGCCGCTTCGGTTGCGTCACCCCCCTCGGCGCCTGTCTCCCCTTCCACCGCCGCCGGCGGAGGCGCTGATTGTTGCATAAAGAAGAAAGCTCCGCCACCTGCAAGCAGGAGGACAATTATGGCGATAAGGATGATGACTATCATCTTGTTACCGCCTCCCTCTTTTACTTCCTCTTCATCGGCCATTTCGGATTATCCTTCCTATCTTCGATCTGTTAATTCGTAAGGGTAAAGTTTATATACTGGTCCAACGGCGCAAATTTTAAATCCACTGGCGTTTCTGGCGCCTGTTTAATAACAATATCTATCCGTCGATTCCTTATACGATACCCTTCGCCAATGTTTCTTACCACATTTCTTGTATCTGCGTACCCGACCGAAAATAACCTTTCGACCTCTATGGGTGTGTTGGCGGCGAAAAAGGCCATCACGTTCGAGGCTCTGGCCGCCGACAGTTCCCAGTTTGAAGGGTAGCTCGGTGTCGATATCGGGATGTCGTCAGTGTGCCCCTCAATTACAATATAGCTGTCCGAATAGCGTAACGTTTCACCCAGTTGTCTGAACGCCGGGTAGAACTCTTCGTTTATTTTAGCCGATCCAGGCTCGAACATTTTTCTTGCTGGAAACGACACAACAAAGGACGGCCCCCTCCTTTTCAACTTCACCTCGTTGATGAACAGGGCGTTGGCCAGTCCTGCCGCCTTGACTTTAATGGTTCTTTCCTCTTTTTTTGAAGCCTCCTCCAGAAAATCGAGGAAATCCTTTACCGTCATGATTTTGGTCATGTTTATCTTCTGATACCTGGGCGACTCCACGGGAAAACTTTCATGAAACGAAAGTACGCCCGACCCTCCTGAAAAAGTTGAAAACATGTCTTTTACCACCTGGTCATCCAGTGTGTTCATTGAAAACATCAGAACAAAGAAGGTAAGCAACAAGGAGAGCAGATCGCCGAAAGTCACCATCCATACGGTAGTGTCGGCTTCTTCCTCCTCCTCACCCTTCTTTTTTTTCTGTCCTCTGGCGACACTCATTGTATTGCTCTCTAGTGGCGCCTGTAGACGATTTTTATATAGTTGTTCATGGTAGCCGCTTTATTCGTCTTCCCTTTCACCCGCGGTTTAAGGGAGCCGTACCCGGAGAGAGAGATCCTCTCTTTTTTGACCTCCGCTTTCTCTACCAGATACCGCAATATGGCGCCAGCCCTGGCAATGGAGAAGGCTATGTTGTTCGGATATCTGGCGCTGTTTATCTTTACGCTTGAAGTATGCCCTTCGACCACGAAGTGACCGGGGATATTCACCAGCATCTCTCCCAGTCGTTCCATGAATTCGGCGGCCGACTTCCTGATCTTCGCCGATCCCGGCTCGAAAAGCAGGCGGGTTTCGATCGATAGCTCAAGGGCGCCAGCCTTCGCCAATGTACGGACAGCTTCGTCGGTCTTTCTTTCCAGCAGATACTCCTCGAATTTGCTCACCATGATCGTCTTCATCATATCTTCGCTATACATATAACCGGCCCGCAACTGGAGGCTCTTTGAATCCGATTGCATGGCCGATCCACCTCCTGGCATCAGCCCCAGCGTTCCGGCCAGGGAGCCCAACGCCGCCTTTCGTCTGTCCTCCGCCGGGACGGAGAGGGAGGTCAGAACTATGAAGAACGCCAGTATGAGCATCATCAGGGTAACGTTCATAACCCGGAGGCTGTCGCCCCGGATATTGTTTATTATCGCTCTATTCAAAACGGCGCCCGCCTGACCTGGCTTAATCAAAAACGGTCTTTCGCATTTTCGGGATCAGGAACGCATTGAGTTTCTGCTCGATCATTCGCGGGTTATCCCCCGACGCTATGGAGCTGATGCCTTCAAGCATGATCTCCTTTACCAGCATCTCGTCGGTACTCCGTTTTTTCAGCTTTCCGGCCATCGGCATGAAGAGCAGGTTGGCCATAAGGGCGCCGTAAAATGTTGTTATAAGGGCAATGGCCATGGCCGGGCCGATAGATGACGGATCGTCAAGTTTCTGGAGCATCAGAACCAGGCCAACCAGAGTTCCTATCATTCCAAAAGCCGGGGAGAGTGTAGCAAGGTTCATCGCCATATCCATCCCCGTTTTATGTCTCTCTCTTACATATTCGATCTCGGTTTCGAGGATTTTCATTATCGCCTGCGGTTCCGCGCCATCGATGGCAAGCTGAAGCCCAAGGTTCATGAACGGATCGTCCACCGACGACATGACAGGTTGCAACGCCAAAATCCCGTCACGGCGGGCTGTCCCGGCGTATTCGAGGAGTTGCGGTATTACTTCATCGGGCGATTTCGTCTGATAGAAGAGGGTTTTGTTCAAAACCCCGACCATGGCGATAACATCGGGCATCGGGTAACTCACAAATACCGCCGAGAAAGTACCGAGTACAACGATAAGAAACGAGGTAACGTCGATGAAGATACCCAGTTGGGCCGGTCCGATGGCGAACGCGATTATTCCCAGACCTCCGACAATACCTATTACGGTAGCAATATCCATATTTTTGATCCAAAAGCCGACTGCAGTAGTTTTTCAGACCGTAAAGGGCAAAAGACGTGCCAAAGCGACTTTTGGTCAAATTCGTCAAATCCTTGACGATTGCAAAGCTCGTAAATGTATTTCCTTTATCTCCCAAGGAGTCAAAGCCTTCGCAAGCCGGATCGACCGAAAGACACAGCAAGGGTGAGGATAAACAATTACAATTACAGCTCTATATAATCGGGTCCGGCCCGTAGACACAGGTCGGGCGATGGAATATACTTCAAAACCGTGTGGTTTGGTGTTGACGGTTTGTTCCGGGTGGCTTTTTGCGGGGGCGGGTTCGGAAAATTACCGGTGGTTTCGCTTTTGTCCACGCCCCGTCGCAGGAAAAATATCTACTGTAAATGGTGAATTACAAGACCCTCGGTCGTTACGAGATCCTTGCGCAGTTGGGACAGGGTGGCATGGGAATCGTCCTGAAAGGCCGCGACCCCAGGATAGACCGGATAATCGCCCTGAAGATCATCAAACTCGAAGAGATGGGCGGCAGTATGGCTAACGAGGAACTGCTGGAGCGGTTCTACATCGAAGCCAAGGCGGCAGGCAAACTTACCCATCCGAATATCGTCACCATCTACGATGTGGGGGAAGAGGAGGGGAAGAGCTTCATGGCCATGGAGTTCGTGGAGGGTAAAGATCTGGCCGAGATTCTCGTCGCTACCGGTCCGATGCCTTTTCGCCGCTCGGCCAACCTTGTTTCCCAGGTTGCCGACGGACTCGCCTTCGCCCACTCCAGGGGGATCATTCACCGGGATATTAAACCTGGAAATATCCTCGTCGAGAAAAATGACCATGTAAAAATCACCGATTTCGGTCTCGCCCGGCTTCAGGCCTCCGGATCGGTTACACAGACAGGTCACGCCGTAGGTTCCCCCTCCTATATGTCGCCAGAGCAGGTACAGGGGGGCAAGGTCGCAGGTCACTCCGACCAGTTCAGCCTCGGTGTAATGTTCTACGAACTTCTCACAGGCAAACGGCCTTTCGAGGGGGAGTCGATAACCACCGTTATCTACAAGATCATTCAGGAACACCCTGTTCCGCCCAGCAGGCTAATCAAGACACTCGACAAGGACGCCGACCATATTGTCCTCAAGATGTTGCAGAAGGATCCCGCCGATAGATACAGGTCGCTAAAGGATGTGGTCTCCGCTATAAAACCTCTCCTCGACGAAACCGAAATAAATCCCAACCTGAGCAAGGAGGTTATCGATAAAAGACACAGGGACGCCGTCACCATCGACTTTGACAGCTCTTCTGCGGCGCTGGCGGCTCGCAAAACAAAATTTGTCAGATTCGCAAGCGCCATTCTGCTGTTTTTCGCCGCAATGAGTGGCGTATGGTTCTTAATGGAGAATGAAATCAGAAAGGTCGCCGGGCCACTACTCGAAACGGAAATTGTGGAGCCACAACGGAGTCAGCAAGTCGAGGAACCGCAAGATATAACCGAAAAGGCGCCAATACCGGCTGTGGCGCCGCCGACAACAAAGGAACAGGTTTCGCCTGAAGCGGTCCCGGTTCCAGCCATTGTCGAAAAAGAACCAGAGCCTGCGATGGTTTCTATCGTCTCCCCTGTTAAAGGTAACGTCTTCATAGACAATACACCGCTCGGGATAACCCCCATGAGGGATATAGAAATCGAGCCAGGAACCCATTCGCTCCGAGTAGAAGCCGAAGGTTACATGAAATGGGAAAAAGAGATCGTGGCCATGCCGGGCAAGAGAGTCAAAGTGAACACCGAACTTGTCCTTATAAAGGGGGTAATTGTCATTTCCGGCCCTGTTCTCGAAGCGAACGTTTATGTGGACAACGATTGGGTTGGCGTATCACCGATGAAATACTCCATCGCGCCGGGACCGCATACAGTCAGGCTGGAAAAGCCGGGTTACGAACCTCTGACCTCAACAGTTACCGTTACCGGAGATAAACCGGAGAAAGTATCAGCCAGTCTTGTCCAGAAAAAAGGGGAACTGAAAATAACCAGTACATCCGGAACCGCCACAATTTATCTCGACGGGAAAAAGATCGGTGTTACACCCATGACTGTCTCTACCCTTCCCGGCGAGCGCAAGGTGAAACTGACACGAGACGGTTACTCTCCTTATACCACCACAGTGACAGTCTCCCTCGACAGGAGTGTCGCGGTTGCAGGTAACCTGAAAAAGCTGGAAGGCCAACTTCGTATAACCAACAGCGCAAAGGGCGCCGATATCTATCTGGACGGTCGGAAAATCGGGGTCGCCCCATTGAGCAAAGGAATGGCCCCCGGAACATACAGACTTAAGGTGATAAAACCTGGCTTCAGGAAATACGAAACAAAAATAGTGATCAACGCCGATAGCCCGAAAATCGTTTCGCCGATACTCGTAGAGCTTGGCAAGGGTGTCCTGAGCGTATCGGCCATACCGTGGGCTACGATCTATCTGAATAACGAAGAGATGGGCGCCACTCCCAAGCGGCTCAATGACGTAACTGAAGGGAAGATAAAGATAAAACTGGTCAATCCCTCCTTTAAACCGTTTGAGACCACCATCGACCTCAAAAAGAATGAAACTGTAAGCGTCTCCCACGTTTTCACCGCCGCCGAAGCGGTATCGAACGGGACGGACAAGTCAAGGAACTCCGCTCAGCGCGGTTATGGCGGTCTCAAGATAACTTCCAAGCCAGAGGGTGTTGTATTTGTAGACGGTAAACTTCTGGGAAAAACGCCTATTGTCGTGAATGATTTAGTGGCGGGGGTCCACTCCGTTATCATTAAACGACCGGGAGTGAAAAATTACCGGAGGAAAGTTACCATCGTGAAGGGCATGGTAACAAGAATTGCGGTAGAATAACGAAAGAGCGCTATTTCCAGAAGCGTTCAAAAAAAATCTGGTTCACAAAAGTTTATGGAGCTTGACCGCGTTATGCGCAGCCTTAAAACCATTATAGCTCGCCTCCCTGTTTTTATTAACTGCGTCATCCTGGCAATCTTCATGGTTTCAATCCTGGCGGGGCCTGTCGCCGGACAGGATAGTTCCGTCCTGAAACGGGGGGAGACCCTCTACCTGCAGGGCAAACTGGACGCGGCCAGGTCGGCGCTTCTATCCGCCGTTGAGAACCTGTCGAACGATATTCTCAAATCGAAAGCCCACCTCTACCTCGGAATGGTCGCTTTAGCTGGCGGTCAGAAAGAAGAGGCGGAGGAGCAGTTCCGCTGGGCGGTGTCGCTCCACCCGCAAAACAAACTCTCGGCTCGTGAATTTCCGCCGAACGTAGTGCAACTCTACGATCAGGCCAGAGCCATGACCCTGGGGGCCGTTTCTGTCCAGACCAACCCGTCCGACGCCGAGGTCTATATAGATGGCGCCCTGGTAGGACTGACTCCGGTACAGGTTGGCGACCTGCTGGCCGGAAAACATCTTATCAGAATCGTCAAACCCGATTATAAAATAGAAGAGAGAGAGATAACTGTCCGGGAATCGGAGCGAAGCGAATTCTACCTCGACCTGGACGTACTCGACGAACAGCCCGCTTTAATTGTTCACAAACCGCTCCAGACCGCTATCGAAGGTAGAAGCGTCCGTATAAAAGCCAAGGTCACCGACAACAAGGATGTTACGAAAGTCACCTTGCACTATCGTGTAGGAAAGTCGGGTGATTTCCTGACCACCGAGATGGAGCAGGTGCAGAAGAGTATCTTTGAAGGGGTTATCGCTCGTGAAGTTGTCAGCGTCAAGGGCCTTAACTACTACATAACAGCCACCGATATCGGGAACAACGTAACCAATGATGGCGATATCGGCAATCCGTTTATTGTCAGGATTACCGAGCTTGACAAGGAACCGCCACGGGTATTCCATGAACCGTTGGTCTCCACCTCCGACGCCACGAAACTAAAACTCACGGCGAACGTCAAGGACAACAAAAAACTCACGTCGGTCAAAGCCTATTATAAAAAGGATACCGATAAATCCTTTATTGAAGAGGTTATGAAAGACAAGGGTGGCTCAGGCGAGTATGAGATCAACATACCTGATGTCTTCCTCTCCGCCAGGAATATTCACTACTATATCGAGGCTATAGACGCATCGGGCAACATCAGCAAATCTGGTCGGGCTGACGCGCCTCACTCGATCATCGTTGATCAGGTGTTGCCTTTCAAACACGGTTTTATCGTGGAACGGAAAAAAGACTCCGATGGCGATCTTACCCGTGAGGTTCTGGTTAACGTCGGCGCCAGAAAAGGTTATAAAAAAGATCAGGTCTTTACAGTTTTCGATGCGTCAGAAGAGATTATTGACCCGGAAACCGGCATGGTGCTAGCCGTCAATCAGAAGAAAACCGGCAAAATCAGAATAACCATTCCGGGTCCGGCTTCGTCGAGGGCAAAGATTACGCGTGAAGAGGGAAAATTCGCCATTCGCGCCGGTAACCTCATAAGGCTCAGAACCAGCGCTCCAAAAGGAGTTGGTGGTTATTCTGCCAAATACAGGGAAAATACCGTCACCTGGTCTATGAGCCCGGAGCCGGAAGTAAAAGGCTACCTGGTTTATCGCTCGGAAACACCGGAAGGGCCTTTTGAAGAGATGGCAAAGGTCAAGGGTCGAGAAATGGTGGAGGTTATCGACAAGGGTAACCGTAAAAACCGACTGGTGGATGGAAAAAGATATTACTACCGGGTCCGCGCCTTTAATGACGAAAAGCTGGAGTCCGACTCCTCGGAAACCGGTTTTGTTGTGGCAAAAGGGGGACCGAACCCTCCAACCCTGCTCAAGGCTTTTCCGGGCGAAATCAGACATATTCCCCTTACCTGGACCCGAAGTGACGATGAAGAGGCTAAAGGTTACAAGATTTTTCGATCAGAGGAAGAGAAAGGAACCTACAAGGAGATCGCAGAGTTACGCAGTTCCGAAACCCATAAATATATCGACAAGCCAGAACCGAAACTCGGGCACGAAGTCGCGGACGCCAAAGTTTACTGGTACCGGTTGGTCTCTTTCAACAAGGCAGGCAAGTTCGGAAACCCAACGGAACCTGTTTCGGCCCAGACAAGAGCCAAACCAGCTCCTCCATCCGGCCTTTCAGTAGTATCCTCCGGCGTTCGCACCGTAAGTTTAAACTGGGGCATGAGTCCCGAAGCTGAAATCGAAAAATACCGTATCTACCGCTCCCTGACATCCGACGGTAAGTACGAACTCATCAAGGAGATCAGGGACAGGACCGTTACAGAATTTTCCGACCAGGACAAAAGCGGCGAAAAGATAGAAGATGGCAAGGTATATTTTTACAGGATGACCGCTTTGAACAGTGGTGGAGCCGAGTCGGAACTCTCACCAGCAGTATTCGGTTCAACCTTCGGGCCACCAAAACCACCTTTAAAAGTCAGGGCGGCCTCCGGTCTCGTCAAACAGGTTATGGTTACCTGGGAGCCACCTTCCGACCCGGAGATTACCGGTTACAAGATATATCGCGGCGATACCACGGATAAACTTGTGGAGATAAAATCGATTCGTGATGCGGGGATCGTAAGCTTTATGGATACCGGCAAATGGGGCGCAAGATTGGAGGACGGCGCCGATTATTATTACACCGTCCGCTCCTTTAACAGCGTCAACGTGAAAAGCCCCGAGCCCGGCGCTCCGGTAACGGCGACTACAAAACCGGTGCCGATGGCGCCTACCGGACTCTCCGCCTCCCAGTTACAGGCGGGTAAAACCACCATTACCTGGTCGGCGAATCCAGAGCGGGATATCGATAGCTATAGAGTTATACGGTCAGAAGAATCCGGCTCCAAGTTCAAGTCGATCGCCACATCTGTTAAAACAACCTCCTACACCGATACCGGTCTGAAAAATGGATCGATCTATTATTACAAGATTCAGGCGCTCGATAAGGACGGCCTCCTAGGTGAGCAGTCTTCACCGGTAAGCTCCAGGACAAAACCGGCCCCGGTAAAACCGATAGGGGTTTTCGCCGATGCCAGCGCCAATTCGGTGTCCCTCTCCTGGGAGAAAAACCCGGAACCGGATATCCAGAAATACGTCATCTATGTTGTCGGCTTTTTCGGAAAAGAGAAAGCCGGGGAATCGAAACAAAACAGCCACAAAGTGACAAAACTGAATTCAGGAACAGCGTATACGTTTGTAGTGTCAGCCATGGACAAGGACGGCCTGATGAGCGCCCCCTCAGGACCGGTAACGATAACCACCACCAAATAGTGGTGGCCAGGTGCGTGGCGCACTGCCAAATGCGTGGCGCACTGCCGCTTTCGCTGTCGCCAGGAACTGAGGGCCAGATTAAGTTCGCTCCGATAGCGCTCGCTACGCTCCCTGCTTTTTACGTCCGCGCCCATACCTTGCGCAGTTGAGAAACGTGGATACATTATTGGCAAGCTCCAGCCCGGATAATTCATGAGTGATCGTAACGAGGTGGTGCGACCACAGCGATATTAGTGAGCAGGGGGCGTTCCACACCACTGTCTGTTAACCGATAAACCTTCGTACGCGGGGTATGAAATCGTTCAGATCAATCGACTTGGACATATAGTCTTCTGTTTTCAGCTGAAACGCTTTGTCCCTGATTTTAATGCTGTTGTCGGCTGTAAGGAGAATCACCGGAATTGACGCGGTTTTGTAATTCTGTTTAATCCGCTCGATAAGCTCAAAGCCGTCCATCTCTGGCATTTTGAGGTCTGTGATAACCAGGTGGGGGGCGCCGCCGTTTTCAATAAAATCAAACGCCTCTCTGCCGTTTTCTGCTTCAACTACCTCGGCGCCAAGTTTCTTAAGATGGAGCGCATACAATGTTCTCGCTGTTTTTTCATCCTCCACAACAAGAACCTTTGGTTTTACAAATGGGAGTTTTGCATAAAACGTAGAGCCTTTCCCCTTCGTTGACTCGGCAACAAGTTCGCCTCCATGGGCGCCCATGATGTCATGACAGAGGGGAAGGCCAAAACCGGTTCCTACTTCCCCTGATGTGCCTGCCGTTGAGGTTTTTTCAGCATAGTCGAATAGCTTGCCGATGATATCCGGGTCTATTCCGACACCGGTATCAGAAATGGTTATCGTGGAAAACTCATCGTTTGAAACCGATATCGTGATTGTATCGCCTTTTCTGCAAAACTTTATGGCGTTTGCAACAAGGTTTTGAATAACTTCATAAATCAGGCCCGAGTCTGCGTAAATTCGGGTATTTTCCTGAATGTTGTTTACGATCTTTATACCCTTCTCCCTTGCCATCGGCTCCAGACCGCTCAGGATATTAATCGTCACAAGAAAGGCGTCCATGAAGCCGGACCGGAGTTGAATCTTTCCAGACTTGATCCTGGAGAGATTCAAAATGTCTTCAATAATATTGACCATATGATCCGCTGACTTCAGTCCGGCGTCCAGTAACATCCTTGAGCTTTCACTTGGCGGAGAAGTCTTGTCATGCCTGAATAACCGTAAATAACCAATCATCGTAGCCAGAGGGCTTTTGAGGTCGTGCGATACGAGGGAAACGAATTTATCCTTTAGTTGTGTAGCCTTTTCAGCCTGCTCTTTTGCTTCGTTCAGTTTTTCTGTAGTCCGCACCCGCGCCGTTATATCTACAAAGCTGACAACAGTCCCGATAGACTTGCCATCGCGCACTACAGGGTGGGACCAGTATTCAACGGGAAAACTCGTTCCGTCAGCCCTCCAAAACACCTCATCCTCCACACTTGTGGCCGAATTTTCCCGGAAAGCCGCTAATATCCTGCATTCCCTATTGGGATAGGGGGTCAGGTCTTTTCTGGTGTGGTGCATTAGTTGGTGCATATTTTTGCCCAATAGCTGGGAGATATCGGTATAACCGAGCAATTTCAGGCAGGAGCTGTTGGCAAAAGCGCATCTGCCCTCAATATCAATACCATAGACTCCTTCCACAATTGACTCGAGAATAAGCCGGTTATATTGCTCGGCCTCTTTTAGCGCCTTTTCCGCCTCTTTTCGTTCAGTGATATCGAATATTGTTGAACGGGATTGAACAATCTCACCCTGTTTATCCCTGATGGATGTTCCACTGAGGAGAATGTTAAAAACACTCCCATCCTTGCGTAAAAATTCGAATTCGATGTCATGTATCTCCCCCTTCTCGAGAAATAGAGGAAAATTCGTGCGGAAAATCTTTTTGCTGCCTTCAGTCATTAAATCCGAAGCTTTCATTCTTCCGATGACTTCCTCGCGCGAATACCCCAGCCATTTTAATTCCGTATCGTTTATCTTGACGAAAACACCGTTTGCATCCAGGGAATGGTAACCGCAGGGGGCGTTGTTATACAGGTCCGTCATCTCCCTTGTACGTTCCTCGACAGTTCGCTCCATTTCGGTCGACTTTCCGGTCACGCTCAGCAGGAAAATGGCCAGAAGGCCGGAAAACAGGGCGCCTATGGTAAGCGACGCCCATGAAGTCCATGAATAACGGGTGTCGAGATATTTTCTTGTTGGTGATATCTCGATCGCCCATTTCCGGCCCCCCATTTCCAGGGAAACATGGTAGAAAATCGTGGGGTTCGCAGTGGTGTCAGTTCCTGAAGAATTGTTATGAGATGTTCCAAAAGTGGCGAGAAGCTGATCCCCCTCGTTTGTGGATAGGTCTTTGAGAGTAATTATGTAATCTGATTTGTTAATATCCTTCAGCGCCGCATGAACGTTTGTCCCGGTGTAAATGACAACGGATATAAACCCTTTGGTGGTTTTACCGGTTTCCTGATTGTTCTGGACAGGGTGAAAAAGTATAACGCTATAATGTTGTTCTGTGTTGTCCTGCACCAACACAAGCCTTTCAGAAACCGCCGACTGTCCGGTTTTGGTGGCGCGCATGAGGGTTTTCAACCTCTTCGGCTCAGATGCCAGATTAAAACCAAGAGCCCGCTCATTGCTTACATATGGCTCCAGATAATAGACAGGGATATAATCGTTCCTGACCGGGGCTTCCATCACGTCACCGTCAGCTTTTTTTTCCCATATCCTGTATTGTGCAAATCCATCCCTTCTCGCCGCGTTCTCATGTTCTATCCTGTCTGCGTGGCGCAGGATGGGCTCCCACGATATCGCCTTGATGTATGGATACCGCGCAAGTAAAGGAGTAACGAACCTGCCGAATTCCTCACGTGTGAACTCATTTGAGTGTTTTATGAAGTCCGCAACGGTTTCTGCGATATCTCTGGTCGCATTGAGGTTTGTTATGATGGCGCTCGCCATATGAATCGAGCTGTTCCTGAACTCCGATTCTATACGGCTTTGTTCGGAGTGGGTTACATTCAAATATAAAAGTATTGACGCCACCATTGCTCCGACAAGAGGGAGAAGGAGCAATTTGCGCCTCCTGATCCAGAGCGCTTCCGGTTTTGCGAACCAGACCAGCAGAAGGGGAGGGGCCAGAAACACTCCGAGAGTGTCGCCGAACCACCACACAAACCAGTTAAAAGCGATCTGATCATATTCGACTATTCCAGCAATTGTGAGAATGCTTACTCCGATTGTCGAGCTGACCAGACAACTTATGGGGCCACCGAGCAGGAAAAACCGGAGTATCTCCCTCTCACTGACAAGAGAATTGGGCCAACCAACAAAACGGTGTATAAGAGACACCCCAAGAATCGCCTGAGCCGCTCCACCAAGACCGATTCCAATCGGGATAATAACCGATTTTACCGCCGCGTCAATTGTCGAAATATCGAGGGATGTTCCCGCGTTTACCAGGAAATGCCCTATAACGATCCCTGGCCATACACCTCTTCCAAAGAGTAATACAGACACCATGGCAATACCCGCCGCAGGCCAGATGGGAGTGGCGTAACCGGGTGGAACCGCAAGGAGTAAAGCGAATTTCCCCGCAAGAAAATAGAGGAGAGCGGTACCGGAAAGGAGCTTCCATGTGGCGAGGGAGGCGTTATAGGTGCCAGTTTTATCCACTTATCTACCTATCTGGACCCATCGTGGGTCAGGGAGGAGCCTGTAAGGCGGAAGGTTACGCTGTCGAGGATTGAGTAGAGGGTTGGCGCCACTACCAGGGTCAGTACTGTGGCAAAACCGAGGCCGAAGACAACCGCTACCGCCATTGGGCGCCACCAGTCGGTGGAGTCTGATTCTGTTATCCATCGAAACTCGTGGAAGTCGTAGCTAACTCCGAGTACCATTGGTAGCAGGCCGAGGATGGTGGTGACGGCGGTGAGCAGTACGGGGCGCAGACGGGTCATACCGGCGCTGATGATCGCTTTATTTTTCTCCATTCCCCGTTCACGCAACTGGATAATGTAGTCGAGTAGCACTATGGAGTTATTGACCACGACTCCGGCCAGGGAGATTACGCCGATACCCGTCATGATTACGCCGAACGGGGTTGAGGTCGCCATCAGCCCCACAAGAACACCGATCATCGAGAGGATGACAGAACTCATGATGATAGTCGGGGTGGCGAACGAGTTGAACTGGAGTATCAGAACGAACGAGATCAGGAATATCGCTCCCATAAAAGCTTCTGTCAGGAATTTTTGCGACTCTTCCTGTTCTTTGTTCTGACCGGTATACTCTATCCGGTATCCTTCCGGAATCTTGATTTTCGCCGACAGCTCTTTCTGCGCTTTGGCGAGCATTTCGTTATCGTTGAGGCCCGGCGCCACTTCGGCGGAGACTGTCACAACCCGTCGTTGGTCTATATGGGAGATATCGGAGTAGCCCGCCGAGGTGCTTATATTGGCGAAAGATGTGAGGGGGATGGTTTTCCCTTCGTGGCGAACGAAATACCCCTCCAGCTTCTCCATCCGATTCCTGGCGGACTCCTCAAACCTTACCCTTATATCGTATTCGTCTTCACCTTCCCGGTAGGTGGAGGCTTTCGACCCATATATGGCGGTTCGCAAGTTTATCGCTATATCTTCGGTCAGAAGACCATACCTCGCCGCCATCTCCCGGTCGATCCGTATATTAAGCTCCGGTCTCCCTGCGGAGTAGTCGTTCTCCACATCGACGAGACCCGGAATTTTTTCGAGCAGGCTTTCAATCTCTCGACTCAGCTCCGCCAATACGGAAAAATCCTTGCCCGACACCTCGATATTTACCGGCGCCCCGGTGGGTGGCCCCATATCCTGGGCTTTAATTTTCACCTTGGCGCCATATATCGCATCCATCGCCTCTTTTCGAATTTTGTCTTCTGTGATGGCGCTCGACTGTGACCGGAGTTCCCTATCCTTGAAATCGATGGCGATCCTGCTTTTATGCGAAGGGCCAGCGTCCCCCTGCCCTGTAAAGTCGAACTGACTCGTGGAGACACCAACGTTGGTCACATAAGTGGTTACATCTTCATATTTGCCGACAATTTTCTCAACCTTTGTCGCAAGCCGGTCCGACGCCACTGCGGTAGTGCCGGAGGGCGCTTCTATATCGACGAATATCTTCGGTGGATCGATCTTCGGGAAGAATTCAACCCCTTTACCGACAATGCCATAGATGTACATAACGCCCACAAGCGATAGAACGGACATTGAGAATGTAAAAACCCGCCACCTGAGCGCAAAGGAGAGCAGACCCTTGTACATTCGGAGGGATAGACTCAAATCGGACGCCTCCGCATCCCTGATATTTTTCTCTCTTTTTTTGACCTTCAGCAAAGTGGCGCATAGGGTCGGGTTGATGACAAGAGCCACAAAAAGGGAGGAGGCCAGAGTAATAATCAGGGTGTAGGGGAGGTAAGCCATGAACTCCCCCATGATACCGGGCCACGAGATTATCGGGAAAAAGGCGCATAATGTCGTCAAGGTGGAGAAGATGACAGGTTTCGCCACCTCCTGCGTGCCGATATGGGCCGCCTCGACAGGTTTATAACCCTCCTCCATATGCCGGTATACGTTCTCCACAATGACAATGGCGTTGTCCACAAGCATTCCCAGCGCCAGAATAAGGGAGAAGAGGACCACCATGTTCAGGGTGAAGCCGATGGCGGAGAGAACCAGAAACGATATAAGCATCGAAAAAGGGATCGATAAAGCCACGAATACCGCCACCCGTGGACCGAGGAAAAAGAATAGAACCACCAGAACAAGAATCAGCCCCGATATGACGTTGTTCTCAAGCTCACGCAACAGGTTACGGGTATCTTTGCTCTGGTCAGATGTTATGGCAAACTCGGTGGAGCGGGGCAGGTTCGGCAGTTCATCATCCAGAATTTTTTTTACGCCATCGGTCACCTCTATGATGTTTTCGCCGGAGCGTTTTGTTACCGAAAGCGAGATGCAATCAACCCCGTCGAGTCTTGCAAATGAGGAGACCTCCTTGAACCCGAAAGCCACCTTCGCCACGTCCCTTATATATACCGGGTTCCTCGTTTTCGATTTGATGATGAGATCCTTGATCTCCAGCGGGTCCTTGAATTCCCCCGGCACCCTGACCAGGTATTTGTAGTCGCCTATGTCGATGGAACCACCCGGTATGGTGACGTTCTCCTGCCTTATGGTATCGACCACATCCTGTAAGGAGACGTTGTAGTTGAGCAGTTTCGATGGATCGACATCGACTTTAACCTCCCGTTCCAAACCGCCAATAAGGTCAACCTTCAAAACTCCGGGTACCTGTTCGAGAAGCTCTTCGAGGTTTTCAGCCACCTTTTTAAGCCGTACAAGTCCGTATTTGCCAGAGATATTGACTATCATTATCGGGATGTTGGAGAAGTTGATTTCGTCCACCATCGGTTCATCAGCGTCTTCCGGGAGTTTCGGTTTGGCGATATTCACCTTGTCGCGGACTTTCTGTACCGCCTCGTCAATATCGACCGAAGGATCGAACTCTACCGTAATGGCTGAAACCCCCTCTTTTGAAGAGGATCGCATCTCCTTGATGTTGGCGATATTTTTAAGTTCTTTTTCTATCTCGCGGGTGACGAGGGTCTCCATGTCGGACGGGGAGACACCGCTGTAGGTGGTCGTTATTATGACAACCGGAATTGTGATATCGGGGTTGGCTTCCCTCGGCAGGTTGACATAGGAGTAGGTTCCCGCAATGGTGATGATGACGATCATCGCGAAGACCGCCATATAGTTTTTTATGGAAAAATCGGTCAGCCACATAAGGCTAATCTTCTATCTTGACGAGATCGCCGTCGAGAAGCCCTCTTTGTCCGACGATAACCAGTCTTTCACCAGCTTTCAAGCCTGAACTTACAAGGGCCATCTCCTCGGAGTTATCACTGGTTTCGATCCGTTTCTGGCGAGCAATTTCACCTTCGACAACAAAGACCGCGTGTCCATCCGCAAGCTCAATGATGGCTGTCTGCGGTATGAGGGTCGAGTTTTCGATCTTTTTCCTGATGAACGTAACTCTCGCGCTCATCTCCGGGTATATTGCGCCGTTCCGGTTTGGCAAGGTAAGTTCACAATCAAATGTCCGGTCCCGTTCGTTAACTTCGGGGGAGATGAAGGTTATTTTTCCTTCTTGCGTCTTTCCGGGATATGCGTCAAACAGAAGCGACCCGTTTTTACCGATGGCAAAATCGGCCAACGCAGTCTCCGGCACTCCCACCCGGATCTTTATCGGTATGGTGGAGACCATACGCGAAACGATGAAACCGGGGGAGACGATGGCGCCGACCTCGATATTCCGGGTAACGATCCTCCCTGAAAATGGCGCTTTGACAACGCTTTTGTTGCGGGTGTCTGTTATTCCCTCTATCCGAGCTGTTGCGACAGTTACATTCAGTCTCGCTTTTTCCAGTTCGAATTCAGAAACGTTCGCTTTCCTCTCCGACAAGGTTTTCAGCTTCCGATAATCAAGTTCCGCCAGCTCTTTTTGCGCCATTGCTCCGGCAAGTTCGGCCTTGATAGCGTTGTCGTCGAGCCAAAGCAGGGGAGTCCCTTCGTTTATGAAATCCCCTTTTTCAAACCCGATCTTTACGACCCTGCCTGCGATCTCGGTGGATATGTTCACCTCTTTACTCGCTTTGGCGGAAGCGGGCAATATCAGTTTCTGGGAGAAGGTCGATGGTTTGATATCCATCACCTTCACCCGCACACGCTTTTTCAAATCGGATGCGAAGCTTGTCTGCGTAGCGCATACCTGCAACAGCAAAAGCGCCGCTGTAGAGAAAAGAACTATGATTCTGTTATTCATTGAATACTCTCTTCCAAAACGCCCATGGCCCGCTCCAGTTTAACTTTCGCCACCAGGTATTCATATAGTGACCGGCTACGGATTATCTTCGCGTTGGTGAGGGATAACTCCGTGTCGAGTAGTTCGAGCTGGGTCAACATCCCGATTCCATGCCGCTCTTTTGCTATGCGAAACGTCTCTGTTGCGTATTCCACACTCTTCTCCTGCGATTTTATCAACTCTGTCGCTCTTTTCATTTCGTCGTAGGCGATTCTGGTCTCAAGTTTTACCATCCGTTCCACCCGTTCGAACTCTATATCGGCGTTACTTTTATCGAGCAGTTTTTGCTTTTCTCTTGAAGAGCGACCTCCACCATCATAAAGGTTCATCTCAAGTTTGATTCCGGCGTTCCATTCATCCCGCCACTCATTGCCTCCACTTATGTCTCCGGCCGAGTCGGTGTAGATGAAATCACCGAACGCCCTTACAGATGGCATCGATTCGCTGTAGGCGGCCATCAGATATTCGTGCGCCACCTGAAAGTTTTCCCTGGCCGATATTATCTCCGGCCTTTTTTGCAGGGAGGTTTCGAGGGCGTTAAACAGGGATACTTCTGTCGGCGTGAATTCCAGTTTTCCTGACAACTCCAGATCGCCAGTCGGGTCCGCTCCGATCAGATCGAGCAGTCTTGTCATTGTGGAGGCGTAGTTGTTTCTGGCTTGAATAAGTTTCGGTGTCGCCTCGGCCAGGCTTGTCTCAAACCGGAGTGTGTCGTAAGAAGTGTTCAGCCCCACCTCTTGTCGTTCCCTTGAATCTTTCACATGGGAACTTAACCTTATAACCGACTCTTCCTGCGCCGCTATGATTTCCTTATCAAGCAGAAGGGTGTATGCGAGTATCCGTACATTGGCGGATGTATCGTTTATCCGCACATATCGCTCCGATTCAGCGGAGGCCACCAGATGTTTCGCTCCCCTGAGCCCAGCCATGACAGCGCCGGAATAGAGTCTTTGTGAAACACCGAGGTTTACCGTAGTTATTTCGTCCGGTGATAATTTAATGGTTTCGCCGAATAACTCCGCTTTAGGAATGTTCCCGAAATGGGTATATGACGCAGTAAGATCGATGTCAGGCAACGCGAGGCTGATCGCTTCATCCCGGACGCTTTTGGCCCTTTGCAGTTCGTTCCCGGCTCTGAGTATGGAACTGTTTTTCTCAAGCGCCATCCTTACAGCGTCTTCGATAGTCAGCTTTACAACACCACTATCCCGCTCTTCGGCCATTGTGTATCCTGCAACGGTCAAAAACGCCAGCAATGCGAATGCGAATGCGAAAGTTTTATAGCTACTGAAATTTAACATCAGTATAAATTATCACGGACTGTAGCGCGTATGCTAGAATCTTGATGTTAAGATTTGTTAAGCCGGGTTTGCGCCCGTAGCTCAGTTGGATAGAGTGTCGGATTCCGGTTCCGAAGGTCACAGGTTCGAATCCTGTCGGGCGCACCAGTAATCAACCACTTATGATTCTGGCAAATTTGCACATCGAATTAATAGGCGTACAGTAGGCGCTGGACTCAAAAAACGATCTGATTCTGACCATCTGTTTTTGGCGATTCACCAGCCGTAATCGACAAAATACTCCATCTTTCCTCACGACAATCTGATTTTCATTTGCTATCGGGCGCAAGTTATTAGGCGGAAACGAAGTAGGCTGTTCGTCTATAATAACTACCTCCAAATCCTTAGTGAAATAGCTGATGTGATACAGGGGTGACAAACATGACCATGCGTAATGTTACTTGATAACAGAAAGAACGGAAAAGTCGGTGACGAACTGCGGAAGCATTTAACCAACGGCTCGAAACTGTCCATCATATCTGGTCTGTTTTCGATCTACGGCTTTGAATCTCTCAAAAAGGAATTGCTCCATATCGACAGTCTGCGCCTTGTCCTGTCGCAGTATCAGGTGAATAGCAGTTCACCGGAAGAAGGTTTTACATCACTAGGCGGAGATTGTTTTGAGCTTCGGTTCAAAAACCAGCTCAATCAGGCGCAGGTCGCCAAAGAATGCGCTGACTGGCTTAAAAACAAAGCGGAAATACGCAAAGCAACTAATCCCATGACCATAAGCCAAAACCTCTTTCACGCTCAGGATGGGAACGGGGAAGCAATAGCGATACAAGGTAGTTCCGAGTTCACCAGCGCCGGTTTCGGATACACCGAAACTGACCGATACCACATGAACACTTGTACCACGGACAAGATGAGTACGGTGGCAATGCTGGAGTGGTTTGTGGACATATGGAACGATCCATCGGCTGTTCAGGACGCTAAGGAGCTACTCCTGAAACAGCTCGATAACCTCACCAAGGATCAATCGCCAGAATTTATCTACTTTCTTACCCTCTACAATCTGTTCAAGGATTTCCTTCAAGACATTGACGAAGACAACATCATTAAAACCAAAACAGGATTCAAGGAAACGCTCGTTTGGAAAAAGCTCTATAAATTTCAGCGAGACGGTGTTCTTGGCGCAATAGACAAGATAGAAAAGTACAATGGCTGTATCATCGCGGACAGCGTAGGCCTGGGTAAGACATTCGAGGCTCTGGCCGTTATCAAATATTACGAGTTGCGCAATGATCGTGTACTTGTACTTTGCCCGAAAAAGATAAGAGACAACTGGACAGTTTATACGGTAAACGATAAGCGTAACCTGCTTGCCAAGGATCGGTTCAACTACGACGTACTCAATCATACTGACCTGACCCGCCTGCAAGGCCGCTCTGGTGAAATCAATCTCGAAACCCTGAATTGGGGTAACTACGATCTGGTTGTGATCGATGAGTCTCATAATTTCCGCAATAGCAGTTCCTCATCGAAGGAAGGTCTCACCCGTTATTCCCGCCTGATGAATGAAATCATCCGGTCTGGCGTAAAAACCAAAGTCCTGATGCTTTCCGCCACTCCCGTTAATAACCGAATGAACGACCTGAAGAATCAGGTCGCTTTTATAGCTGAAGGCCGGGATGATGCCTACAGCGACTTTGGCGTCGGGAGCGTTGAGCAGACCCTGAAGAAAGCGCAAACCCGGTTCAATCTATGGCTCCGGCTGGACGATGAAAACCGGTCGGTCGAAGGACTGCTAGATAGCATGAACTTCGATTACTTCAAGCTTCTGGATATTCTGACAATCGCCCGGTCGCGTAAGCACATTGAGAAATATTACGACATAGCGGAAATAGGCGACTTTCCAGAACGCCTGAAACCGATCAACATTAAGGAAGATATCGATAGGGGAGGGGAGTTTCCGCCCTTGGTGGAGATCAACCGCACAATTCGCAAGCTAAACCTCAGCGCATATTCACCGCTTAAATATGTGCGTACGGATAAGCGCGAGGAGTATAACCGCAAATACGACATTCAGGTTAAAGGTGGCGCATCGGTATTCCGGCAGGTAGACCGGGAACAAAGTCTGATCCACCTTATGCGAGTGAACCTGCTCAAGCGCATGGAAAGCTCGATAAATTCCTTCAGTCTCACTTTGGAAAAGCTCCTGGGAGAGGTGGATCGCCTGATGGAAAAACTTGAAAACCACAGTAGCGATGACATCGAGGAACTGGGGATCGAGGATATTGAGGTCGATGAGCCTGAATTTGACGCTTTCCTTATCGGTAAAAAGGTAAAGGCGCTAATCAAGGATATGGATGAAGTTCGATGGAAGCAAGACCTAGAGGATGACCACGATAAACTGACCGAATTGCTATCCGAAGCCCGAGACATCGAGGCGAAGCGAGATGCCAAACTGCACCGGCTACGCGCCATGATCGAGGGGAAATGCCAGAACCCTATCAATGATGGTAACCGCAAAATCATCGTCTTTACAGCTTTTACCGATACCGCCAATTATTTATATGAGCATCTTGCCGAGTGGGCTAAAGAGACCTTGGGCGTATACTCGGCTAAAATCACAGGAAGCGGCGCCAACAAGACTACAATGCCAGACATGGGGAGCAACTTCGATACTCTTCTCGCTTCCTTTTCTCCAATCTCAAAGGAGCGGGGCAAAATAGACGAAAGGGCAACTGATGAAATTGACCTCCTGATCGCCACGGATTGCATATCGGAGGGGCAGAACCTTCAGGACTGTGATTATCTGATCAATTACGATATCCACTGGAATCCAGTCCGCATTATTCAACGCTTTGGCCGGATAGACCGCCTTGGCTCCAAGAACAAGGCTATCCAGCTCGTCAACTTCTGGCCCAACATGGAGTTGGACGAATATATCAATCTGGAAGCGCGGGTCAGCGGTCGCATGGTACTTCTCGATATTTCCGCCACTGGTGAGGAAAACGTAATCGAGCAGGACACCACTGGCAAGATGAACGATCTTGAGTATCGGAGGAAACAACTTCAACAGCTCAAGGATACCGTCATTGATCTGGAAGATATATCGGGTGGCGTTTCGATCACCGATCTTACCTTGAACGACTTCCGGATGGACTTGTCCGCATTCATGAAAGAACACCTGGGCGAACTGGAGCAATCACCCACCGGGCTATATGCGGCCACGACGCTGGATACCGAACTGCAAAAGGAAGAATTGGAGCCTGGTGTGATCTTTTGCCTGAAGAACATTGGCAAACAGGTCGCGGTAGAGGAAGGCTACGCGCTTGCTCCCTATTACCTTGTCTACATCACTGATGATGGCCAGGTGAAACAGACCTTCACCCAGTCAAAGCGCATTCTCGACATTCTGAAAAAGCATGGCCATGGACAAAAACAAGTAGACGCCAAGGCCATTGAGCGTATGAACAACCGAACCAAAAATGGCAAGGACATGAGCCATTACCGCTCGCTGTTGGAGACCGCCGTCAGCAGTATCATTGGCAAGTCGGAGGAGAAGGGCGTAGAAAGCCTGTTCACCCGTGGGGGAACCAACCTGACCAAAGAGAGCTTTCAGGGAATGGAAGACTTCGAAGTTATCAGCTACATGATTGTGAGCGTGCCATGACCACAGCTATCACGCTCGATCAGTTCTACCAGAATATGGCCCTGCCGGAAGCCTGCGCCCTTGGAAAGCGGATATATAAAAAGCAGTTTTACGATAACGGCCAGCTCAACGCCACCGACAAGAAGGCGTTTGTCGAGGATATAGAAAGCATCGAATGGCGGTACACGCTAAAGCCTTCAACGATTAATATCCCTAAGCTGGAAGACGAAACCCATGAATATCTGGAAGTGGCCATCCTTCAGGTTCTGCTTACGGCCTCAGGGAGAAGCGCACGCATCGCCATGGCCATGCAGAAAGCCATTCCTTATCCTGTTCTGATAATTTTTGTTTGCGGCGGCCAGCTCGCGCTTAACGTGGCTGAAAAGCGGATCAATCGCTCTGATAGCAACAAGATCGTTGTGGAAACCGTACACGACACTGGCTGGATATCCTTACAGGAACCGGAACAATGGCAGACTGATTTTCTCAATGATTTTAAAGCCACGAATTATTCCTTTCGCAACTTCTATGATTTCTATATAGATATAGTGAAACGGATCATCGCCCTGAACTGCGCCTGTCATACCGGTCAATATTCGCTAGGTACAAGCGTTGATAGGGTGGAAGCTTTACGGCAGATGGAAAAACTACAGCAGGAACGGGTCGAGACCAGTAACAAACTGAAGAAAGAAAAGAATTTGGGAACACAGGTTCAACTGAACACACGGATCAAGCAGATTGCAGAGAATATCGAGGCGATCAAAAGCGAATTGTGAGGGAACAGGTATGGAAAAAATGACAAAGCAGGATGGCAAAAGCCTCGATATGGTGAAAGAAAATCTGGAGGCCTTAAAGGCCATTTTTCCGGAAGCTTTCACAGAAGACGGGGTGAACTTTGAAACGCTCCGCCAGCTATTGGGTGATGAAGTGGCCGAAGGCGAGGAGAAGTATGGTCTCAACTGGCATGGCAAGAAGAAGGCTCGTCAGATAGCGTTGACCCCTTCTCTTGGCACGCTCCGGCCATGCAAGGAAGAAAGCGTTGATTGGGATACCACGCAGAACCTCTTTATCGAAGGGGACAATCTGGAAGTTTTAAAACTCTTGCAGAAAAGCTATGCCAACAAGGTCAAGATGATCTATATCGACCCGCCCTACAACACGGGGAAAGAGTTCATCTATCCAGACAAGTTTCAGGACAATCTTGATACTTATTTGAAATACACCGGCCAGAAAGATGAAGAAGGATTCAAGATCAGCTCCAATACGGACAGCTCAGGCAGATACCACACTAACTGGCTGAACATGATGTATCCGAGGTTGAAACTGGCAAGGAATCTAATAAGAGATGAGGGTGCTATCTTTATTTCAATTGATGATTATGAAGTGAACAGTTTACGCAACTTATGTGACGAAATTTACGGAGAGGAAAACTTCATAGAAACACTTGTGTGGAAAAGGCGTGCCACGGCCCCAAACGATAGAGTAATTGGCAGGAATCATGAATATGTTCTATCTTACGCAAAAAATATTGATAGGTTGAATATTTCGCTACAGCCTAAGAGCGAAAGAGTATTAGCAAGATATAAAAATCCTGATAGTGATCCTAAAGGTTCATGGGTGGCGTCTGACCTATCAGCAAATGGGAAAGGAGGTAGATTGGTTGAGAGTTGTGTTTTCGCGATTGTTAATCCAAATAACAACAAAGAATACTACCCTCCAACAAATAAATGTTGGCTCTATAATAAAGAAAAGGTCGATCAGCTACGATCTGAAGGAAGAATTGGGTTTAGAGAAAAGTCTGGCACTCCCTATCTTAAGCGGTATGCAAGTGAAGTCCGTCAAGGCTCAACTCTTCCAACCATTATTAATGATGGAGGTTTCTCGCAAGACTCTGCAAAAGAAATAAAACATTTATTCGGTACTGATGTAAGCGAGTTCCCCAAGCCTGTAAAATTAATGAAAAAGCTGCTTACTTGCGGCTTGCAGGAGGAAGATGTGATTCTTGATTTCTTTGCAGGCTCAAGCACTACAGCCCAAGCTACCTATGAACTAAATAAAGAAAATAATAGCAACAGTAGTTTTATAATGGTTCAACTTCCTGAACCATGCGACGAGAAATCGGAAGCATTCAAGGCAGGTTTTAAAACCATTGCAGATATCGGCAAGGAACGCATCCGTCGCGCCGCCGCCAAAATCAAGGAAGAAACTCCGTTATACCAGGGTGATCTTGGATTCAAAGTATTCAAGCTGGATAGTAGCAACATCCAAACGTGGAATCCGGACAGGAATGATCTGGAGCAAACGCTGTTGGATCATGCGAATCATCTTGTGGAAGGGCGGAGCGAAGAGGACGTTCTCTATGAATTGCTCCTGAAACGTGGCGTTGATCTGACTGTACCCATCGAGCAAAAGGAAATATCCGACAAGTCTGTTTATAGCATCGGTTATGGAGTGTTGTTCGCTTGCCTCGATACCTCCATCAGTCGAGACGAAGTGGAAAGCCTTGCCCAGGGCATCGTCGCTTGGCATGAAGAGCTGAAACCGGAAAGTGATACACAGGTGGTCTTCCGGGACAGCGCATTCGCCGATGACATAGCAAAAACCAACATGACAGCCATTCTTGAACAGAACGGCATCGCTCATGTGCGTAGTCTGTAAACAGACGATCAATTTCCCGGCGTTGGGAAATTGATCCAAAGGAAATGAATCATGGATAAAAATACGATCGAAAAAATGCAAAATCGGTTTGATTCTCTGGCTCAGAACATGCCGGAAGATAATGTAGAGTTCTGGTTTGCCAGGGACTTGCAGGAACCGTTGGGATATGCCCGGTGGGAGAATTTCCTCACCGCCATAAATCGCGCAATATCATCTTGTAAAACAACAGGTTATGAACCAGACGACCATTTTCGTGGCGTCACGAAAATGGTATCTTTGGGAAGTGGAGCGGAGCGGCCTATCGAAGATTTTATGCTCACCCGTTACGCCTGTTATCTTATTGCTCAAAACGGTGACCCCCGCAAAGAACCGATAGCGTTTGCCCAAAGCTATTTTGCCCTGCAAACCCGCAAGCAGGAGCTTCTGGAAGATCGTATGCAGTTGATCGCCCGTATGGAAACCCGCGACCGACTCAAGGAATCTGAAAAGGCTCTTTCGCAAAATATATATGAACGTGGTGTGGATGATGCTGGTTTTGGCAGGATTCGTTCAAAAGGTGATGCCGCCTTGTTCGGTGGAAGCACAACAAAAGCGATGAAAACAAAATATGGTATTACCCAAACACGGCCATTGGCGGACTTTCTCCCTACATTAACCATTGCGGCAAAGAATCTGGCCACGGAAATTACGAACCACAATGTTCAGCAGGAAGACTTGCAAGGTGAACCTGACATAACAGGCGAGCATATCCAGAATAACAAGAGTGTCCGGCAGATGCTTGGTGAGCGTGGAATCAAACCTGAAAAACTCCCTCCGGCGGAAGATATCAAAAAGCTTGAACGACGTGTGAAATCGGAAGAAAAGAAAATAGCTAAAAAGTCAGGAGTTTTCCCTGAAGGAAAGGGTAATCAGGAATCGAAATGAAACTCCACTTTGAAGACAATCTGGAATATCAGCATGCGGCCATAGAGGCCGTCGCCGACCTGTTTAGCGGGCAGGATATTTGCCGCACGGAATTTACCGTAGTTTCCGAAACAGATGCGGGTCGAAAAGGTTCTTATTATCATTCACATGGAAATGAGCTAGGTATTGGCAACCGTCTTCAACTCCTGGATGATGAAATTCTGGAGAATTTGCACGGCATTCAACTTCGCAACGGATTGCGCCCATCGGACTCGCTTGCCAATGGCGACTTTACCGTTGAAATGGAAACCGGAACCGGCAAGACCTATGTTTATCTGCGCACCATATTTGAGCTGAACAAGCGATACGGCTTTACCAAATTCGTTATTGTCGTGCCTTCTGTCGCCATCAAGGAGGGAACCTACAAGACGCTCCAGATCACGAGGGAGCATTTTGAAAACCTCTACCCGATAGCCAAGGGCTACGAATATTTCCTCTACGACTCTGGCAAGCTTGGGCAGGTGCGCAACTTTGCCACCAGCCCGAATATCCAGATCATGGTTGTGACCGTGGGCGCGATCAATAAAAAGGACGTGAACAACCTTTACAAGGATAGCGAGAAGACCGGTGGCGAAAAGCCGATTGACCTGGTCCGGGCGACGAATCCGATCATCATTGTTGACGAACCGCAAAGTGTGGATGGCGGCATGAAAGGGCAAGGGAAAAAAGCTCTCGAAGCCATGAACCCGCTCTGCACGTTACGCTATTCGGCAACCCATGCAGATAAACACCATATGCTCTATCGGCTTGACGCCGTGGACGCATATGATCGCGAGCTGGTTAAGCAGATAGAAGTGGCCGCCCTGGAAGTGGAAGGTGGGCACAACAAAGCATATGTAAAGCTACTCTCAACCCACAACAAGCGTGGCTCGATCACAGCCAAGGTGGAGCTGGATGTCAGGCGGGGAAAGAACATCCGGCGAGACGTAGTGACCGTCGAGGATGGAGACGATCTTGAGCAGGAAACTGGCCGAGCCATCTATGAGAATTTCCGTATCGGGACAATCACTTGCGGAGCCGGTAATCAGTCGATGGAAATCAGTATGCCTGGCGGTGAACAGACCATGCAACCTGGCGGGGAGGTTGGCGGTGTCAATCCCGATAAACTTAAGAGACTGATGATCCGTCGCACGATCAAGGAGCACCTGGACAAGGAAATACGCTTTGCGGCACAGAAACGGGAAGTGAAAGCGCTTAGCCTGTTCTTCATAGATAGCGTGGAATATTACCGAAGCTACGATGAAGACGGAAACGCGGTGAAGGGGAAATACGCCCTGATGTTTGAAGAGGAATACCGCAAGCTGGCAAAACACCCCGACTACCACACGCTGTTTGAAAAGATAGATCTCGAAACCGACGCCAGTGATGTTCACAATGGCTACTTCTCAATCGACAAAAAAGGCGGGTGGACGGAAACAGCGGAGAATAACCAGTCAAACCGCGACAATGCTGAACGCGCCTATAACCTGATTATGAAAGAGAAGGAAAAGCTACTCAGCTTTGAATCCAAACTCAAGTTCATATTCTCCCACTCGGCCCTGAAAGAAGGGTGGGATAATCCGAACGTCTTCCAGATATGCGCGCTTAGAGATATGGGATCGGAGCGCGAACGACGGCAAACCATTGGGCGCGGCCTTCGGTTATGCGTCAATCAGGAAGGACTTCGGCTCCGTGGTTTTGACATTAATACGCTTACTGTCATCGCAACCGAGAGCTATGAGCAATTTGCAGATAACCTCCAGAAGGAAATCGAGCAGGATACCGGCATCCGGTTCGGAATCGTAGAGCCACACCAGTTCGCCACACTTCCCGTGACTGTCGAAGATGGTACAACGCAACCCCTTGGGGTGGAGAATTCCGAGAAGGTTTGGGACTTTCTGAAGGTAAATGACTTCCTCGACAATCGGGGGAAGGTCCAGGACAGCCTGCGTACTGCGCTGAAGGAAGATGCCCTTAAGCTACCAGAGGAATTTAAAGAGCATGAAGCGGGGATCAAAAGCATTCTGCGCAAACTTGCCGGGAAGCTCGATATCAAGAATGCGGATGAGCGAGTTCCCGTCCGCACACGCGAAGCGGTGTTGGAGAGTGAAGAGTTCAAGGCTCTATGTGATCGCATCAAGCACAAGACGACCTATCGGGTCGAATTCGACAATGGAAAGCTGATCGAGGATTGTGCGAAAGCCATTCAAGATGGTCCACCAATAACCAAAACCCGAGCACAATTCCGTATGGCGGATATTGCTATTGGAAAGGGTGGGGTGGAGGCTAAAGAAACCGCTACGTCGGGATTTACATCGATCAACGAAACCGATATCGAGCTACCGGATTTGCTAACGGATTTGCAGGACAAGACGAGCCTGAAGCGGCGGAGCCTGGTCGAAATTCTCACCGGTTGCCATCGCTTGAACGACTTCAAGAAGAACCCGCAGGAATTCATCGAACTGGCAACGGAGGCGATCAACAGGACCAAACGCCTCGCGCTTGTTGATGGTATTCGATATCAACGTGTCGGTGACGATCACTACTACGCCCAGGAGCTTTTTCAGAAGGAAGAGCTGACCGGCTACCTTAAGAATACATTGGAAACTTCAAAGTCCGTTTTTGAGCGTGTCATTTACGACTCCGCCGGTGTTGAAAAGCGCTTTGCCGAAGATTTGGAACGAAACGAGGCGGTCAAGGTTTACGCTAAACTACCCGGCTGGTTCAAAGTACCTACACCCCTTGGCACATATAACCCTGACTGGGCGGTGCTGGTGGAAATTGACGGGCAGGAAAAGCTCTATTTCGTTGTCGAGACCAAGGGTAGCGTCTGGTTGGATGATCTGCGGCACAAGGAAGGGGCCAAGATCAAATGCGGTGAAAAACACTTCGCCGTGCTGGCCGAAGGCGACAACCCGGCCAGGTACATCAAAGCCACCAGTGTCGATGACATGCTGAAAAATGGGTAAAATATCGGGAAGGTTCTGTCTTGTTGAGGCAACAAATCGTATAAATCTTTCAACGTCTGACAAACCCTGGATGAAAGTATGTGTTTTGAACTACGGAAAGGGTATCTGGCCTAGTCACAAAAAGCGTTGCCAGAACGTGACTTGTTTTATGTGTAGATGAGTCATGGTCTCCCGGTTAAAATGATTTTGCACAATTACTTTAACTCAAGGAGAGAGCCCATGACTCGACAGCAGTATATCATCAACCGTAAACTCAACATTGTTGAACTCGCCGAAAAGCTTGGCAACATTACGAAGGCGTGCGGAAATCCCGGTGTCAGCCGTCAGCATTACTACGATATCAAGGCGGCGCTTGTCAATGTGTCGGTTAAATTGATACATTGGCGTAGTCTGGTTCAGAAGATATTTTGCTTAGCGTGTGGGCTACACAAAATTCGTTGTTGAGCGTACATCGCGTTTCAGGCTCAACAACTGGTTTTGTGTAGCCCACACGCGCAACAAAACCTGACTGGACTATTTCACCACATTGGACGAGGCGTAAATGTTCGACCGGCTCTGGCCATTCGATACGAAAATAGCTGTCACCGGTATCGCCGGTGGCGGCAAGACGGTCTTCCTTACGTCGTTGCTATGGCAATTGTCGGAAATTTCCCATGCGCAGTTCACTCTGGCGAATCGTGTCTCTATAGAAGGGTTCCGCGAGACGAAACTGGACCTTGCTATTGGACAAACATTTCCTCTCGACCGGTTTCGTGATACGCTGGCTCACGAGGGGAATTGGCCCGAAAAAACCGCCGACTGCTTAAGTTACGCTTGTGAATATTCCCGGTCAGACTGGAGGATTTTTAATCAGCGGCTCCGTTTTTTCGATTTTCCGGGGGAGCGGATCGCAGACGCGGCTATCAGCGCCAACGAAGATTACCTGCAATGGTCCGATAATCTGCTTAAACATTGGCGCGACCGGGCCGAATACCGGAACGCCGCTCTCCCCTATTTTGAACTGATCGAAAAGCCAAATCCGAAGGAAGCGGAGCTACTGACCGAGTATAAACGGACTCTTGCGCGACTGGTTCATGGTTATAAACCGATGATCTCACCATCAACTTTCCTGCTTGATACGGCAGGTAATCCTGCTCCATACCTCGACGTAGAGGAGTTGGCCGCCACCCGGTTATCGGGTCTCCCCTCTTCTGAGTTTGTCCCACTGCCAGCCAGACTGATTAGGCGGTTCCCCGATATGAAAATCGCCTTTACCCGTTACCGAAACGAGGTCGCCTTGCCTCTCTTCGGGGAGTTGGGGGAGTGCCGGAGGTTGATCGTTCTGGTCGATATTCCATCGCTCCTTGTCGGCGGAGTGGGTCGATATAACGATAACCGGCGGATCGTACTCGACCTCTTCGATTCTTTACGGCCCGACTCCACCCTGGGAGGAAAACTTTTGAATCTGCTCAACTTTTGGGCTGAACCACTTGATCGAGTGGCGTTTGTGGCGGTCAAGGCGGATATGGTTCACCCGGACGACGTGAAAAACGGGAAACTGGAATCACTTCTTAAACAGATGACGTTTCAGACAAAGAGCATGTTGCCAGATGTAAAATTCGACTGGTTCATAGCAAGCGCGTGCCACTCCACACGTCCTGGAAAAGGGAGCGGAACTCTTGTAGGCAAATTGACGCGGGACAACCCTGGCCGTAAGGAGAAGGAATTTTCCATCGTGCCGCTACCGGAAAGATGGCCGGAGGAGTGGGAGGCGGGAACGTTCAGGTTCCACCCGGTCTGGCCCGAAGTATCCCGCAATATCCAGATTCCACCAAAACATCTGGGTCTAAACGACATCTTCGATTTCATAACCTCCGATTGATGAGAGAGGGAGATACGCCATGAATCAGGATAACAACGCAGAGAAACCTCGCCTCGGTGATCCACTCTCAGCGGATATCAACCATACCTCAGATTCTTCGGTTCCACCTCTCTCTTCTGGCTCAACACAACGTACCGGTGACTCAGGCCTTGGGGCCCCGGACTTTGAACCAGCGCTAAGCCGGGATCTTTCCGAAAGTGAGAGCAGGGAATCGCGAGAGAAGATCGATGCCGAATTAAAAGAACGGTTCGAGGAGAAGTTACGGGAGTTGGCCCCTGCGGATTCGTGGCGGTTACCCGATCAGGTTCGCACTCTCTTTACCTGGACGCTTGCCGGAGTCTCTGCATCTTTAGGTTTGCTTCTGGTGGTCGAGGGGACACGATTTGCGTCGGATGTCGCTTTATTGAGTACCCCGTTCAAAGAAATAGCTACCGGCGGTATGGCGCTCTTCTCGGCAATACTTGCGTTACTGGCGCTTAAACTCCTGCTTCTGATGCGCCGTTTTAACCGGTCACCATCAACGCCAATCGGAGCTTTGACTCTGCTGGCTGAAAGACGCCGGTGGCAGGTACTGGCGACCGAAAAAGTGGACGAGGCCAAGGCCGAACTACTTGCTAGCCTGAAAAGTTACAAGCCGGAGGGAGTAAAAGGCCGGAAGCTTCTGGCTATGGGACTGACGGCGGAGGAGCTTTCCGAGCTGTCCAGCGCCAGAAATATGCTACTCGACGATTCGCTACCGATGGACGCTCATCGCTGGCTTGTAGAATACAGGCGATCGTTCCAGTCGATTATTGACAATCTGGCCCGACGTCGGGTGAAACAGTACGCCATGCGCACAGGTGTTGGCGCGGCCATCTCCCCGATTCAGATGATTGACCAGATGATAGTCCTCTACTCAAGCGCGGCGATGGTGAAAGACCTGATGACCATATACCATTTCAGGCCAGCCATCGGCCAGACGGCGGTTATCCTTGCCAGAGGTGTGGTGCACGCCTATTTGAGCGGCATGATTACCGATGTCTCAGACTCGGCGGCCGATTCGTTGGCTGGCGCTTTTGGAGACTGGAGCGGAGATTTTGCGGCTGTCATGAGTAGCAGTCTCGGAAAAACATTAAGCGCCAGAACAACCGAAGCGGCGCTTAACGGATTTCTGGTATCACGCCTCGGCAAACGAGCCATAGCAATGCTACAACCTACGAGAGACTGAGCGCCGTTCAGGGAAACATTATTGCGGTGTTATAGTTTAAGCTACAGCGTGTAACGCACAATTAACGCCTACTGTAATTGAATTTACATCCACACCTTATCCCCAGGTTGAATATTGTTCCGAAATTTTTTATTCCGACACAATAACCTCGTCATGTTATAGGGTAAAGATATAACCACCTGATGATACGGTTTGTTCTGAGCTATCGGATATAATCGCCCCATGACATACATCGCCATCGCAACCGTCACTTTTATCGCCGGGTTCATTCAGGGATTATCCGGTTTCGGGTTTGGCATGATCGCTATCCCGGTCCTGGCTTTTGTCATCTCCATAAAGACTGCGATACCTATGGCGGCGATGTGCGGGTTTGTATTACTTGCGATTGTGGCTTACCAGCTAAGAGACGATCTTGATTTTAAATACGCTATTCCGATATTCATCTCGTCGATCATCGGCATTCCTTTCGGCATATGGTTTTTAAAATACGGTGACGACTGGCTGTTAAAGCTGGCGCTCGGGATTTTCCTTATTATCTTTTCGTTCTACTCCATGTTTAAAAACGAGATCAGACTAAACCTGCCAGAGAGGTTTTCTTACGCGGTTGGTTTTCTCTCCGGTCTGCTCTCCGGCGCATTCAGCACAGGTGGACCGCCGGTGATTGTTTATCTAGCGGTGAAAGGTTTTGAAGGTTTGCGGTTCAAGGGCGTTCTCACCTCATACTTTTTGCTTAACAGTCTGGTGATGAACATTGCGTTTGCCTGCACTGGTGTTATCACCCATGAGGTTATTGGCTATTTTGCCATCTGCGCTCCGTTTGTGGCGGTCGGCTCATATATCGGCGCGAGATATTATCACTCGCTCGATCAGGCGCTTTTTAAAAAGATTGTCTATGCAATGATCCTGATTGCCGGAGTGTTGTTAGCTGTGTAGGAGCCTGACATGGCGCGCTTCGGCCAGACGAAGCGGACATTCACAAAATAGATGCAATCCCAAAACGCGAGAGCGCTTGCCAAGGCGCCGTCTAAATTGATACATTACATTGTCCGGCAATATCTTTAATTTAGCTCTGTGAGGCTAGAAAGATCGTCGCTCTTTGTGGTTAACAATCCCGGCTCAAAAACCGCGATTAACCGCTTGAACGGTCAATCGCGCTCACTGCGCAAGGAGTGTTTTTTGGCCAGTTCCGATCTGACAGGCGATCCGCAAGGAGTAGATTCCGCGACTCCCGTCATCCTCACCGCCACAAAAATAAGCCAGATCATCACCCGTATCTCCCATGAGGTGGTCGAAAGAAACCGCGATCTCGAAAACCTCGCCATCATCGGAGTCATTACAAGGGGAGCTGTCCTCGCCAACAGGATTTCCGCCGAACTGAAAAAAATCGCCGATATCGACATCCCCACAGGCTCCGTGGACACATCCCTCTACAGGGACGATTACCACCGGAAAGGACCCGTAACCGAGGTCAAGGATACCGACATCCCATTTGCGCTCGAGAGTAAAACGATCCTTCTGGTCGATGATGTGCTTTTCACAGGGCGAACCGTTAACGCCGCCATTCGCAATATCTTCGATCTTGGCCGACCAAAATCTATTCAGCTTGCGGTCCTCATCGACAGAGGTCACAGGGAACTGCCGATTCGGCCCGACTACTGTGGAAAGAACGTGCCGACCCAGTATGTGGAAAAAATTCGGGTCCGGTTTCAGGAGTCGGACGGCACAGAGATGGTCTTAAGTGGCCTGGGTGAGCAACCGGCAGAAGGGGAGGCGTAAAAATGGACCTTTCCGGGCATAATCTTTCAGCAAAACGAATCGTTTCAATGTCTGAACTATCTGTCGCCGATATCGATCTTATTCTTGATACAGCGAAAGCCATGAAAGGTATTTCGGAGCGAGAGGTTAAAAAAGCGCCTACACTACGGGGTAGAACTGTAATAAATTGTTTCATGGAACCCTCCACCAGAACTCGTACAAGCTTTGAAATATCAGGCAAGCGGTTGTCCGCAGACGTAATAAATATAAGTGGTTCCGGCTCTTCGCTCACCAAAGGGGAATCCATAAAAGATATGATGGAGAACCTTGAAGCTATGAAACCTGACCTGCTGGTCATAAGATCAGCTCATTCTGGTGTGCCACTACAGGTTGCAGGCTGGATCGACTGTCCGATTGTAAGCGCAGGTGACGGAAGAAACGAACATCCGACACAATCCTTGCTCGATCTGATGACAATCAAAGAAACCAAAGGAAAACTCTCCGGCCTGAATATTTCAATAATCGGGGATATTTTAAATTCAAGGGTTGCAAGGTCTAATCTTACAGCCATGAAAACCGTCGGCTGTAATGTCACTGTATGCGGCCCGGCGACCCTGCTACCCAGAAAGATCGAGAAGTTTGCGGACCAGGTTACGACCTGTCGTGAAACGGCTGTAAAAGATGCGGATGTGATTATGACTTTGCGAATTCAGCGGGAGCGGATCGGTCAGGCCAAATTTCCTTCGCTCCGCGAATACTCAAAACACTTCGGCTTAAACCTGAAGGTGATGGAGAAGGCGCGAAAAGATGTTCTGTTATTACATCCCGGCCCGATCAACCGTGGAGTTGAAATCTCACCCGAAGTGGCGGACGGTCCATGGTCGTCTATTTTGGAGCAGGTAACCAATGGTGTCGCGGTGAGGATGGCGATTCTCTACCTGATGACCGGCGGGGTCCGGCAAAACTGATGAGCGAACTTCTTATCAAGGGGGGGCGGGTAATCGATCCGTCCAACGGGATAAACGGGATTTTTGATCTTCTGCTGATCGATGGTCTTGTTGTCCAGGTTGCCGAGGATATGAAATCGGAGACCGCCACTGTTATCGACGCAACCGGAAAATGGGTCACGCCCGGTCTTATAGATATACACACCCATTTAAGGGAACCGGGATACGAATATAAAGAGACCATCGCCACAGGTTCAATGGCGGCGGTGGCTGGCGGTTTCACGTCGATCGCATGTATGGCCAACACCAACCCTGTTAACGATAACGCCGAGGTGACCAGACTGATTATCGAGACCGCAAAAAGAGAAGCTGTGGCGAACATATACGTCATCGGCGCTGTTACAAAAGGGTTGAACGGAAAACAGCTTGCTGACATCGGGGATATGAAAGAGGCGGGGATCGTGGCTCTATCTGATGACGGAAAATGTGTTGGCGCCCTGTCTGTCATGCGCTCCGCGATGGAGTATGCGGGCATGTTCGGCCTGCCGATTATAGAACACGCTGAAGATCCCGGCTTGAGCCTTGGAACAGTGATGAACGAGGGGTTTACCTCTCTGAAACTTGGTCTGCCCGGCAATCCGACAGCGTCGGAGGAGGTCATTGTATCGCGGGACGCGGTTCTGGCCGGATACCTTGATGTTCATATCCATATCGCGCATGTATCGAGCAAAGGCGCCGTCCGGGCTATCCGGGAGGCGAAAGAGCGTGGCGTAAGGATCACAGCCGAAGCGGCGCCTCACCATTTCAGTATCACCGACGAAACGTGTGATAACTTCAATACTATGGCGAAAGTGGCGCCTCCCTTGCGCACAGACGAAGACGTAGCGGCAATCAGGGAAGGATTGGCCGATGGTACCATCGACTGTATCGCCACCGATCACGCCCCCCATGCGGTAAACGAAAAAGAGCTTGAGTTTGAGCTTGCGGCCTTCGGTATTTCCGGCCTTGAAACTGCGGTTCCGCTGAGTCTCGCCCTGGCGCGGGAGGGTGTTATGAGTGAAGAGAAACTTATCGAAACCATGACTTGTGCGCCAGCGGGTATCATCGGAATCGACCGGGGAACGTTATCTGAAGGAGCTGTGGCGGACGTTACGATCATCGACCCCAACTCCGAATGGACGGTCGATCCCGAAAATTTTGCAAGCAAAGGGCGTAATACCCCGTTCGCCGGATGGCGTGTCAAAGGGAGAGCGGTCATGACCATAGTCAAAGGAAAGATTGTTTATGAGTGTTGAGGAATGACAAGAGCGTATCTCGTATTAAAAGATGGCAAGGTATTCCGTGGTAAACCTCTCGGCGCCATCGGCGAGTCGGAGGGAGAGGTGGTTTTTAATACCTCGCTTACAGGTTATCAGGAGATCCTGACCGACCCGTCTTACGCAGGACAGATGGTGACCATGACTTATCCGCTTATCGGCAACTACGGTGTTAACGAAGAGGATGTGGAATCGAGAGCGATAGCCTCTAAAGGTTTTATCATCAAGGAAGAGAGCAGGATACCTTGCAACTGGCGCTCCACCATGTCTCTTGGCGATTACCTCAGGAAACATAACATCGTCGGTATACAAGGTATCGACACACGGGCTTTGACAAGAAGAATCAGGGAGTCTGGTTCCATGCCCGGAATCATCTCTTCCGATGGCGGCGCTGATATAGGTGAGTTGAAGGAACGGGCCAGCAAACTTGCCGGGACCGAAGGGCGCGATCTGGTATCGCAAGTCACCTGCGAAAAGAGTTTTGACTGGAACGAAGGGACCTGGGATTTAACAAACGGTTATTCTGCGATCGATCATGGTAAGTATAAGGTCGTCGCTATCGATCTTGGCGTCAAACTTAATATCCTTCGCAACCTTAAAAGCTCGAACGTCGATGTCACAGTTGTACCCGCGCAAACGACGGCTGAAGAGATTCTGGCGCTTAACCCGGATGGTCTATTCATAAGCAACGGTCCCGGCGATCCGTCGGCGGTTCCGGGTGTGGCTGTTACGGTCAAAGGTCTTATCGGTAAACTGCCGATTTTTGGCATTTGTCTCGGCCACCAGATCCTTTGCATCGCTTTGGGTGGTGAATCGTACAAGCTGAAGTTTGGCCATCACGGCGGCAACCAGCCTGTCATCGACCTTGCCACCAGAAAGATCGAGATTACTTCGCAAAACCATAACTACGCCGTCCGGGAGGATAGCCTTCCCGACGATGTTGAGATAACCCATAAAAACTTGAACGACAATACAATTGAGGGGATCAGGTCTGAGTCCAAAAACTTCTTCTCGGTCCAGTACCATCCTGAGGCCGCTCCCGGGCCGAACGACGCAAACCACCTTTTCGGGCGCTTCGTCGCTATGATGGGAGAAGCCTGACAGATGCCTAAACGGACAGATATTAAGAAGATCATGATTATCGGCGCCGGGCCGATTGTAATCGGGCAGGCGTGTGAATTCGACTACTCCGGGGCGCAGGCGTGCAAGGCCCTTATGGAGGAGGGATACGAAGTCTGCCTTATCAACTCGAATCCGGCCACCATCATGACCGATCCTGAGATGGCTCACCGAACTTATATAGAACCTGTGACCCCGGAAGCCGCTGAAAAAGTTATCGAACGGGAAAAACCAGACGCAATATTACCGACGGTGGGGGGGCAGACTGCGCTTAACGTTGCGGTGGCCCTTGCGGAGCTTGGTGTTCTGGAAAAACATGGTGTGGAGCTTATCGGCGCGAAGCTCGACGCTATCAGAAAAGCGGAGGATCGTGACCTTTTCAAAAAGGCGATGCTCAAAATCGGCCTCAAAGTACCGATATCACGCCTTGCCACCAATATGGGAGAGGCGATGGCCGCTTTCGATACTGTGGGGCTTCCTGCTATCGTGCGTCCAGCGTTTACCCTTGGTGGTACAGGCGGCGCGTCCGCCGAGACTGCCCGTCAATATGAAGAAGTATGCCGAAGGGGGCTTGCCGCAAGTCCCGTCTCCCAGATTCTGATCGAACAGTCTATCGCAGGATGGAAAGAGTTCGAGCTTGAGGTGATGCGCGACCTTAACGATAACGTTGTCATCATCTGCTCCATAGAAAATTTCGATCCGATGGGTGTACATACGGGCGACTCGATCACCGTCGCCCCGGCCCAGACGCTTACCGACAAGGAATACCAGATCATGCGGGACGCGGCCCTGGCTATTATTCGGGAGATCGGTGTCGATACCGGCGGATCGAATATCCAGTTCGGCCTCAATCCCGAAAACGGGGAGCTTGTGATTATCGAGATGAATCCGAGGGTTTCGAGATCATCCGCGTTAGCCTCCAAAGCGACCGGTTTTCCCATAGCCAAGATAGCCGCCAAACTTGCCGTCGGTTTTACGCTCGACGAGATAAAAAACGATATAACAAAAGTCACTCCGGCGTCGTTTGAGCCATCAATAGATTACGTTGTCACGAAAATTCCCCGGTTCGCCTTCGAGAAATTCCCGAAAGCTGACAAGATTTTAAACACCCAGATGAAATCTGTCGGGGAGGTGATGAGCATTGGCCGTACTTTTACCGAAGCGCTCCAAAAGGCTATCAGGTCGCTGGAAGTCGGCTCTTTCGGGTTCGAGGAGAGGACAGAGGCGGCCGACTCGAAGATCGAGAGCAAACTTGTAAATCCATCTTCGGACAGGCTTTGGTATGTGGGGGAGGCGTTGCGACGGGGGTGGAGTGTTACGAAGGTATTTGACCTGTCGAAGATAGACCCCTGGTTTCTCGAAAATATTAAAGCGATTATAGACGCCGAGAAATCTGTCACCCGCGAAAAACTGGATGACGAAGAGTATCTGCGGGAGTTAAAGGAGCTTGGATTCGCCGACAGGCGCTTAGCCGACCTTACCCGGACTCCTGAGGAGAAAATTCGGGAACTTCGCTTGAGCAAAGGGGTAATCCCTGTGTACAAGATGGTCGATACATGCGCCGGGGAGTTTGAGGCGTTTACCCCTTATCTCTATTCTACTTACGAAGAGGAGTGTGAAGCGGCGCCGACTGATCGTAAAAAAGTTATGATTCTGGGGGGTGGCCCCAACAGGATTGGTCAGGGCATTGAGTTTGACTACTGTTGTGTTCACGCCGCCAAGGGGCTTAAGAAAGACAACTTCGAGACCATCATGGTCAACTGCAATCCAGAAACCGTCTCCACCGATTACGACACATCCGACCGGCTCTATTTTGAACCGCTCACTTTCGAGGATGTAATGTCGATCATCGAAAAAGAGAAACCGACCGGGGTAATAGTCCAGTTCGGCGGTCAGACTCCGCTTAATCTCGCAAAATCGTTACAAAAAGCTGGCGCTCCGATATTCGGCACCAAACCTGAAGCGATAGACCGGGCTGAGGATCGTGAAAGTTTTAAACAGATGATCGAAAAACTCGGCCTCAAACAACCGCCGAACGGCACAGTGACCTGCGAAGAGGAAGCGCTGGTCATTGCGGGTAGAATTGGATATCCGGTAGTGGTTCGACCTTCATATGTTCTGGGCGGACGGGCGATGGAGATCGTCTACGATGATGATGAACTCGCTTATTACATGACCCACGCTGTAAAAGCGTCCCCGGATCATCCTGTTCTTATCGACCGTTTTTTAAATGACGCTATCGAGCTTGACGTGGACGCTGTATCGGATGGTGAAATGGTTGTCATAGGCGCCGTGATGGAGCATATCGAAAAGGCGGGTGTGCACTCGGGTGATTCGGCCTGCTCCTTGCCGCCGAGAAGTGTCAGCCCCGAACTGATCGAAGAGGTGAAACGTCAGACAAAAGCGATGGCTATCGAGCTTGAGACTGTTGGACTTATAAATATCCAGTTCGCCATCCAGGATGGCGCGATCTACATACTGGAGGTTAACCCGCGAGCGTCGCGCACTGTTCCTTTTGTAGCAAAAGCCATCGGCGTACCGTTGGCGCAGGTGGCCGCCAGGGTTATGGCGGGCAAGAAACTTACCGAACTCGGGTTTACGCAGGAGATCATTCCAAAGCATATATCGGTTAAGGAGTCGGTCTTCCCCTTTATAAAATTTCCGAACGTCGATACGATCCTCGGTCCTGAAATGAAATCGACCGGCGAAGTTATGGGAATAGACACAACGTTTGGAAAAGCGTTCCACAAAGCTTCCATGGCGGCGGGGTTTTATCCGCCCACGGACGGCGTAGCTTTCATCTCGGTTGCGGATGGAGACAAGGAGCAGGCGGTGGAGATATCCACTCGTCTGGTAAAGCTCGGTTTCTCCCTGATCGCCACCAGTGGCACCGCCAGAGAGCTTAAGAAAGCCGGTCTGCCTGTAGAAAAGGTGCATAAGGTTGGTGAAGGAAGCCCCACCTGTGTCGATAGTATCGAAGAAGGCCACGTCACGCTGGTAATCAACACAACTTCCATAAAAAGATCGATTGAAGATTCGTACACCATCAGAAGAACGGCGTTAAACCTTAACGTCGCATACCAGACCACTATTCAAGGCGCGTCAGCTACCGTTACCGCCATCGAAGAACGGGTTAACAACGAGCTTGAGGTCCGCTCGTTACAAGAATATTTCCCGGAAACCAAATGACCATCAACAGGTTTTTGTTATTCACCCTGGTATTTGCTCTCACCTTCGCAAATGGCGCCATAGCCGCAGAAGAACCTGTTTACGATACGGTTATCTCCGAGTCGTGGAGCGAAGTTCTCTTCTCCAATAAAAAGATCGGCTTTTCGTTCCAGAAGATCGAATCGGGGCCGGAGGGATATAAGATAACCGGTCGGGCCATGATGCGGATGTCGGTCATGGATACCAAACAGGACCTCTCATTCTTCCAGACTTTTCTGCTCGACAAACAACGCAACGTCACTTCGTTTATTAACGTGCAGAAGATCGGCGCCCAGCGGATGACCACTTTCGGCAAACTGTTTCCAGGCAGGATAGAGCTTGAGATTTCGGGAGCGGGCGGCTCACAGCGGGTGGTTAAAAAGATTCCGGACGGGACCGGGTTTATCGAAACTTTCGTTTTCCAGAATGCGGATCGGTTCAAGGAGGGTTATAAAAAGACCTTCCCGGTATTTCTGGCATCGCTACGGGCAGTCGATAGTCTCACCGTCACTTTCCTCGGTTCAGATGAGATTATGGTGGATGGCGTGAAAACAGCCGTTTCCCATATCCAGACCAGCATGCACGGTTTTTCAACATCGATGCTCGTTACTGAAAACGGGATTTCGGTTCGTGAGAAGGACAATATGTTAGGTGTCACCACCCGGAAAAGCACCGAAAAGCAGGCCCTTACCTTCCCTGAAACTTCGGTTTCGGTTTCGAGCCTTATAACTTTCAGCCTCGTAAAACCGGATAAACCGGTCCACGATCCAGATAACGCTAAAACTATGAAGTTTCTCATAGGTGGACTTAAAAGCCCCAAGGATATTCCCCGGGACAACAGGCAGAGCGCCGGGTCTCCATCATGGTCCAGCAACAGCGGTGGTGAGCGGGTGATGAGCCTTCCGGTTACGATAACGAAGATCAGGCCGAAGAGGAGTATCCCCCTGGCAAAAGCTGGAAAGGGTTTCGGACAATACCTTGAATCGACACCGGAAGCGCAGTCGGACCATGGATTAATACGTTACACTGCGCTGAAAATAGTAGGCAAGGAGAAAGAGACCTGGAATGCGGCGCAGAGACTCAATTTCTGGGTATTTGAAAATCTTGACAAAAAACTGGTCGATTCTTTCACGGCGGTCGATGTGCTGAAGGCAAAAGAGGGGGAGTGCCAGGCCCACACCAATCTTTTCACCGCCATGGCGCGGAGCGTTGGCATCCCGACGAGGATCGCGTCCGGCCTCGTCTACAGCCGAATCCAGAAAGGATTTTTATATCACGCCTGGCCCGAAATACATGTGGGGGAGTGGATCGCTATCGACCCGACCCTTGGGCAGGATGTGGCGGATGTCACCCATATCAAGTTGATTGAGGGGGGAATAGGAAACAGCCTGAAACTTGTAAAATATATTGGGCGTATAAGCCTTAAGGTTAATTAAACATGCTTTGCCATGTAACGCGCAACACACCTCTGGCTCCGGGATTTTTCCATCTCGCTCTTACGGCCGACACCGGTTTGGGGCCGATCACTCCCGGTATGTTCGTCATGGTCAGGGCCGGGAACGGGAGTGACCCTTTTCTTCGAAGACCCTTTAGCATCGCCGATTTTTCTCTCGACGGAAAAAGTTTCGGTCTGCTCGTGCAGGTTGTCGGGCTTGTCAGCAAGGCGTTATCCCGCCTTAATGCGGGAGATAGCATCGACATTACCGGACCGTTTGGAAACGGATTCAAGCTACCGG
>JAJDBK010000067.1 GCA_029261405.1 Nitrospinaceae bacterium | reverse complement strand
GGCTTCTCAGTTTTATGGAGTATGATCTTGGATATATAGATTTGGAGCGGAAAACTTTACAACCATTAGACAACCCGTTCGGCCCGAGGTTGTTACCTATGTCTTAGGTACGTTGTGTTACCCATGTCTCCGGGTCGGACCCGCATTAAAATGGAGCCGGTGAGGGGAGTTGAACCCCTGACCTATCGATTACGAATCGATTGCTCTACCACTGAGCTACACCGGCGACCAGCGGAATACTGTATCATATAGAGAACCAGATAAAAAAGAGAGGAATCGATGAAACGAACAGCCGCCATGATACTGGTCTCTTTTCTTATGGCCACGCCTTCACTCGCACAGGTCACTGTGGAGGGGCATCCTGCGTGCGAGAAGAAAAAATGGTTTCTCGAAATTCATGAACTTATCATCAAAAAGAAAAAGAGAAAATTCAGGAACTACTTCGACACCGGCAAATGTATCATCCTGCGTGGAGGCAAGAAGGTGGAAGTAACGGAAAAACCGGGATTTTTCGGTAAAACCACCGAATTCGTGTTCGATGGAAAAAAATACTGGACCGACAATAAGGGTATCGATTTCACCATAAAGTGAAAAGAGCATGGCGCCACGAAAACACCGCAGTGACGAATTAGTGCAACCTTTTCGTACTCCACACATAATCTACAGTTTTTCAATATGTTACACCAATACCGCCATTTATGGGTCTGGAATGTCTGAAGCATCGGATATTTTTGGATAACCTCAAGATGCCCTTATTTCCCGCACTGTTGATTTATAAGGACTTACAAGCTGGGCAATTATGGCACAGATAATGCTCTATCAATGTCCATAGTTCGGAACACAACAGATGGACGCCTCAACCATCGTTAAAAGTTGCTGTTTCAAACGCCATATCGGGGTCCCACCCCCTGGCGCTTGATGTCTCCGGATAACTTAAGGCTAACGGCCACGGGCTCTCCTCTCCGTGGCCGTTTTTTTTTCGCCGGAATAATAATACTGAATGTCCACATCTGAAATTTGTCTCTATAATCGGGTATAATCTTGCAGTTTCCCATATTTTCAGCATGTTCCATAGTAATGGTGTAAATGAGAATTCACGATCCGTTCTGGCTCTATTTTCTGATGGTTGTTCCGATGGCCGTGGCTCTTTCGTGGTGGGGGGTCAGCCGCTCTGAAAAAGCGTTTCACAGGTTCATCTCGGCGACGCTTATCGACAGATTGGCCGATATGGGTCGTTTCGCCCGCAGGAAGAGAAGCGCCATGACCCTTGGATTTTCAGCCTGCTTTCTGATTTTCGCTTTGGCAAGACCTCAATACGGGGTCAAACCGGTCGAAGTTACCCGATCCGGCATAGACGCCATGATTATTCTTGATGTCTCAAAAAGCATGACAGCGCGTGATATCACACCAGACCGTATCAGCCGGGCCGTTAACGAAATAAACAAGCTGATCTCGGCATTGGAGGGGAACAGGCTGGGACTGATAACCTTTGCGGGGGAGAGTTTCGTCGAATGCCCGCTAACCCTTGATGTATCGACGTTACGCCTTTTTCTCGATACGGTCGGCCCCGGCTCCATCCCGTCTCCCGGCACCAACGTGGAAAAAGCGATCCGCTCCGCCGTAAAAGCCTTTGCAACCAGCAAAGCGCTCTCCAAGGTCGCCATACTCATTACCGATGGAGAGAGCCTGGAAGGGGACGTAACCGGCGCCACGCAACTTGCCGCCGACAACAGGATCGTAATATTCCCTATTGGCATCGGCTCCACATCAGGCGCTCCGATCCCTGAAATATCAGAATCTGGCAAGGTAACCGGCTATAAAAAAGACGAATCGGGAGAGACGGTAATCTCTCGTCTTGATGTAGATACCCTCGGTGAAATAGCCTCGGCGACCTCTGGCGAATATTATCTCTCCCAGGGGGGATCTCTTGATCTTACCCCTATGATTGAAAAGCTTAAAGGGATGGAAAAAACTGATATCAGAGAGAGAGAGTTTACGGAGTATGAAGAGCGTTATCAGATAGCGGTCCTGCTGGCGCTTGCCCTGCTTCTGTTCGACTATTTCCGGTCGGTCGTGGTGCGGCGACCAGAAAACGCATAATCTATGAGGTCGGCGGTATGCAGGACTGGAATCGGATGACCGAACCGGTTCAACGAGTCGGTTAGCTGAAGCTGGCAGGAGGGGCAGGCGGTTACCAATATGTCTGCGCCGCTCTTCTTTATCCATTCGACTTTCCGTCTCCCCTGCCCCATTGAAGAGTCGTAAAACTTCATGCTGAATGTTCCCGCTCCGCCACAACAGGCGTCCGCCCCCTCCATCTCCACAAACTCCACATGAGGCAGACTTTTTAGCAACCGCCGCGGCTCCTTATCGACCCCCATCCCCCTTTTCAGATGACACGGATCGTGGTAAGTGACCTTTAGTTTCCGGGTGTTTTCTTGCGCACTGAAAATTGACTCGATGCTCATATCGATAACAAGTTTCTGGAAATCGACCACTTTCAGGGCCATTTTACGTATTTGCTGGTCACCAGGAAAAAGCTCCCTGTAGATCTCACCCAGAACCGAACCGCAAGTGGCGCAGGAATAGACGATGGCGTCCACATCAACGTTTACGAACGCTTCAAGGTTCTTTTTTGCCAGCTCCTTTGTGGTTGTAAAATCTCCCGCAAAGTAGGCCGGAGCGCCGCAACAGACCTGCCCTTTCGGATATATAACCTCCACACCTGCGGATTTTAGTCCTTCGATCACCTTTAACCCTGTTTCTGGAAACGCAAGGTCGGTCATACACCCCGAGAAGAAGGCCACCCGTTTTAAGGGCGTACCCCTCTCTTCGCCGGACGGTTCGATATCGGACAATGAGGAGCGTAGGTTTTTCTTCAGAAAATCGGGATTAACCCTCTTTACCCCCTTGTTGGCAAACGGAAGAAATCGCGCCAGCCATCGAGGCGCCGCAGTGTAGAAAAGTGACAAAATACCGACAATCTTCGCCAGCAGGTTCAGTCGCCACGGGTGAGCGAGAATATAGCTGAAGATAAACCTGGCTACCATGCCGACACCTCGTCGTTCGTGGACCTCATGTCGAACAGCGGAGATGACCGCCATGGTATCGACACCGGAGGGACACGCCGTCCGGCAGTTCATACATGAGAGGCACTCGTCAAAATCGTTGACAACCCTGTCTGTAAGCCCGATCTCACCTGTGAGCAGACCACGGGCCAACCTGATTTTGCCGCGAGCGTTGAGTGTTTCCGACCTGCTCAGTTCGTAGGTGGGGCAATTGGCATGACAAGAGGCGCACATGACGCATTTTGCAATGTTGTCTTTTATCTCTTCAATAAACTCGTATTTCAAGGCTTTCTGAGTTTTTCCTATGGGCAAAAATGAGCCTGAACCGATGGCGCACTTAATTTTGTAGAGCTATCCATCCATTCAGCGCCATGAGCAACTTTTCCCGTTTGATCTGCGACGAAAGTTTGGGAGTCCTGGAAAACTCGATCTGAATCCATGGCCGCTCTGTAGAATGACGCTGACAGATATAGCCGCCGGAGAAAGGTTTGTTTATCGTCACCTCTTCATCGAACACTTCCCGTAACCTGTCGGCAAGGGAGTCGGCCCATCCAGCCGGGCAGGTGGTTCCGTTTCCGTCACTGACGCAGATAAAAGGTCGCGGTTTTCCGCTATCCGGCCCCACTGGAGGCCCGTATTCGGCCATGGTATGCAGATCCAGCCCTACTATCGCATCCCGCGCCATGGTAGAGAGCCGTTGGTGGTAAGGGCGCCAATAGCGGTCGATCAACTCAGCGGCTATTTTCTCCGGCAACAGATTCCGGTAGACCGGAACATCCCAGCAGGTATGAGTTTTGACGACACCATCCTTTGAGAAATCTTTTTCAGCGCGATTCATGTCGATGAAAGGACGTCCGATATCGGTAGTAACATATCCTTCCACCTCATCGGCGATTTGGTAAATGTCCGCCGCCCCTTCATCACCATCGGCCCTGATTTCTTCGGTAGTGAGAAGGTTCAGATCAGCCACATCGGGAGGAATCGAGAGACCAGCGTGGGGAACCGAAACGATGATGGGCAATGTCATGGATGAGGACCGGACGCTGAACCATCCCGCCTGGGGTCCGCTACGCCATAAAACATTTTTCTTTCCCGCATGACCATCTGCACACACCCCATGTAGAAAGAGTAAGGGTCACGTTCATGCAGGATAAAACCGGCGTTTACCAACGCATCTTTTATATCGCTTCTGATCCGACTCCCTTCGAGTGAAACCAGCCCCTCAAGCGATGAATGGATGCGGGGGGCGGCGATGGCGACATAAGGATCGGCCGTCTGCATGCGGAGTAACGTTTGCGCCACCGCCGAAACGATCCGTTCGCTTCCCGGAGAACCTATGGTTACCCATGGTTTACGTCCCCGGAAGACGATAGTAGGCGCCACGCTGGCCCACGGAACGGCGTTTGGACGGAGGTAATAGGGGTGGGATATATCCTCGTACTCAAAAGCGCTCATATAGTTGTTATAAAGAAATCCGAGTTCTGGCGACGCCTCGCAACTCCCCCCCACCCGTTCAATCGATTGGGTCAGCGCCACAGCGTTGCCCCACCGGTCCATAACGGAGAGATGGGTAGTCTCCCCCCGAAAGTCGAATTCGGTCATCAGAAGCTCGGCCGCTTTCGTGGCGTTGGAGGGACTGAGCATCTTCTTTTTGCCCATCTGGGGGTAATAACACGGATCGAAGGGACGGTCCTGACGGTTCTGGTTGGCCATTCGGATGGTGGCGGCGAAGGCGACAGCGCCCTCGGGGGTGTCGAGGTTTCTGAGTGATGCGGGGAGACGGTCCATGATGTTCAGTGTCTCCACCAGGGATCGCCCGGCTCCGGGGGGAGGGAAGGTATGAAAGCGCCATGGAGACAGTTTACCGGAAACCGGTTTTCTCTCAATGGGGTGAGGGGTTTGGGCCAGGTCATCTTTTTGGATAAGGCCGCCGTTTCGCTCCATATCGTCATGGATGGCGGCGGCAATCTGGCCCCGGTAAAAATCCTTGACTCCCGATTTAGCCAGTCGGCGGAATGTTTGGGCCAGAACAGGTTGTTGTAAAGTCGATCCGGCATGATGAGGCTGTTTACCGTTGCGCAATAAATGGGCCCCCCCTGATCGTTTGCGCAGTTTTTTCAGCTCTCGAATAAAGAGGGCGGCTTGAAGTTCGCTGACGGTATATCCCTCCTCCGCCAGACGAATAGAGGGCTGGAGCAGTTCTCTGAGTTTGAGCGTTCCGTATCGTTTACGAGCGTAGTCGAGGACAGCTGGCGTACTCGGAACGGTAGAAGCGCGGTGTCCCCGGAGAAGATCTTTTTTATTATAGGCGCCCGGTTCCACCCGATGGGGAGCCCGCGACGAACCATCGAGGGCCACGGTTTTTCCGGTGGCGGCGTCATGGATCAGGAACATGGTCTGCCCCCCCAACCCGGATGCGAGCGGTTCGCAGACTCCCAGCGCAAAGGCGGCTGTCACAGCGGCGTCAACGGCGTTGCCACCCCGCTCAAGAATATGGGCGCCAGCCTCCGTCGCTTCCCAATGAGCGGTGGAAATCATCCCCCCTTTTGACGAGGCGTAACGTTGTGGCCTGACGAGACGAGGTCGGGATAGTTCGACCCCATCGGTATCAGTTTCGTTTTTTCTTTTTACCGGCACCGCTGGGGGCCTCCTCTATCTTCGTGGCAAGATATTGAGCGAGCAACAGGGTCCTCTGTATAAGACTTATACGTTGCACCGCTTCACTGGCGGTGTTGATCTCCTTGGCCACCGGGCCGAGACCGCATAATGTCGGAGTGGTTTTGGGCGACAGGCCCGCCACAGAGGGAACTGCTGATGTCTCGGAAGCGAAAGGTATCCTCCACTGATCGGCGATGGTGGAGATTGCCTTGAACAATGATCGAGGCGCCCGTATCCCGTTCATGGGGGGACGTTCCGATTCGAGGTCGAGCCGCCAACTGGAGAGTCCTTTCCTTGTCAGTTTTTCCCGTATCGCCTGCTCAAGGTGATCGGCGCCCTTTATATCAGGGAAGGTTGTAACCACAGTAGCCCGCGCCCGATGGGGGAGCAACATGGAAAACGACTCCACCTTCACATCGGAGACCCCTACAGCCAACCGTTCTTTACGAGAAGAAAGATTTGCGACATCGGTCATACGGGCGAAGAGCCAGGTGAGCGCGTCCGGTTTTTTGGTTAATTGTCCCAACCGTTTGGTGCTCCCCTCGACGGTGAGCCGGTAGTTCCGCTGGCCCCGGCGACCAGTCACCGCTTTGTCACCCATATTGCCTGGCCGCAGGACCAGAACCGACCCGGCTCGCTCCATCGCTTTGGCAATATGTTCAACGCTGTATCGGCAGTCGCGCCCTTCATCCGCATAGGCCATGACTCCGAGCGGTAGACGGCGTAGCAACCGGTGCGCCCTTAACGACCGGAGCGCAAATTCCATCATGGTCAAAGGGGCGCGTGAACCGCCGATCCCCTCACCATAGAGCCATTCCGGGTCGCGCCGGAAGGTTTGAGCCGAAACAGTCGCCGTAAGTGGAGTATCAAGGCTGATGAGAAGGAGAACGCCATTATCGAGACACGCCTTGGTCTGCCACGTCCAGACCGATTTCTGATCGGTCAGATCATTGACCGGTTTCATATCAAGCTCGGTCATGACACGGCCCAACTCATCCGCCGCCTCCGTGTGGCCCACAGGGTCGTCGGTACGGCTGGAGATTCGGCACCATTCGGCGACACGCCGTTCGATTCGATCTCGCCGCCCGGTCAGATAATCAAAAACCATCACCGAAGGATTTTTCTTCCCGGGGGTAACTGTGGGTGGTTCAGGAGAGCCGAAATAGCGGGCGGCGGCAACCGCTATGAGTCGGTTCACAAGCGCGGTGAAGTCAAAACCGACATGATGGGCCGCTTTAACATAAGAACCATTTTTGCCAAGACTCGGAAGGCTGTTGATCTCCAGCAGGTAGATGTTATTGTCGCTATCAAGACGCATGTCGATACGAGCGCAGTCATACGCCCCCACCACCTTAAAGGCCTTGATGGCAATCTCTTTGGCTTGTTCCACAACTTTTTCCGGAAGACGGGCAGGACAGACCAGACCGATTTCACGTCCCGATATCCGTTTCTTGTCTTCGGCCGTGTATATCTGCGGCCCCTCCCCGAAGGTGAGTTCTACCGCCGGGAAAGTCTCGACCGGATTGTTGCCGATAACGCCGACATTGATCTCCGTTCCTTCTATATAACGTTCCACCAGAGCAGGCTGGCTGAATTTGTCAAAAATCTTCCCGGCGGCGGAGCGTAATTCATCTTCGTTATTCACCACCGCAAGACCATACGAGACAGCCTCGTTCTTAGGTTTGATAATAAGAGGATAAGGCATGTCGGGCGCCGGAAAGTCAACATCGTCAAGCACGGCAAAGTCTGGAGTCGGCAATCCGTGTTGCCGAAAGATCATCTTTGTGACAACTTTGTCGAGACAGATGGAGTGGGCCAGTGGACCAGAGCCAACGTAAGGAACACCCACCATCTCCAGAATACCAGGGACATGGGTATAACGGGCCTGCCCCTGAATACCGTAAGAGAGGTTGAAGACCAGTCCCGGACGCTCTCCCGCCACCACTCTGGGCATGAAGTTTTCCAGGTTATCGACCAGGTCTTTATCACCCTCGAAGGCAATTACCTGATGACCACCTGTTTTGAGGGCGTCTACAATTCTTTTTATCGATTTTTTGCCGTATTTCTCCAGGTTCGGCGTACCGAACAGGTTTATTACGCTTTTACTCTCATGGTTGTAGACAACTGCTATCTTCACTAGTTCCCTCCAATCAACAATTTATATATTCAAACACATGCCCCTCCCCGATTCTACTCCACCTCATTGAGTTGGTCCATGTATAACGGCTATCGCAGATCGGGTTTTCTGATAAATCCAGGCTCCTCCACCAGATCCGACTGGTATGAGCGTCCAGCCCCTACAACCCGATATCAACCGACCCACTCTTCTCGTTTTTGATCGTATTGAATACACCGAGCGCCTGAGCGATCATGGCGCCGGGATTGCCTGTATCAGCCGGGAGGAGGATCGTATTGTTCTCTTTTGCAAGTTTGCTGAACGCGCTGACATACTGTTCGGCCACTCTTAACGAAACAGCGTCCGCTCCACCCGGTTTCTGGATGGAGAGGGCCACCATCTCTATACCTTTGGCTGTGGCTTCGGCGACCTTCAGGATAGCCGCCGCCTCACCTTCGGCGCGGTTGATCTGATCGGTCATGGCGGCCTCGGAGTGCAACACCACCTCCTGTTTTTCCCCCTCGGCGGCGTTTATCTGGGATTGTCGTTTCCCCTCGGAGTTAAGGATTTCCGCCCTTTTCTGCCGTTCGGCGGCCACCTGAAGCTCCATAGCTTCAAGGACGTTGCGTGGTGGGGTGATATCCTTGATCTCGTACCTCAAGCACTGGATGCCCCAGACGTTGGCCGCTTCGTTGATGGCGCGTACGATGTTTATGTTCAGCGATTCCCGTTCCTCAAAAGTCTTGTCGAGGGTGATCTTGCCGATCTCGGAACGCATGGTGGTCTGGGCAAGCTGGCTTACGGCGTAAAAGGGGTTTGTCACACCGTAGGACGCCTGTTTAGGATCAGTAATTTTCAGATAGAGCACTCCGTCGATGCCGAGGGTGACGTTATCTTTGGTGATGGCGGTCTGGCTCGGTATATCCTGCGCCGACTCCTTGAGAGAGTGTTTGTAGCCGACAGAATCGATGTACGGAATAAGGAAGTTTATGCCAGGTTCAAGGATCGAATGGAACCGACCAAGTCGCTCCACAACCCAGGCTTCCTGTTGAGGCACTATCTTGACACCCATCCATGCTGTGATAACAAATATAAAACCGATAACCAATGAGAGAGCTTCCATCGTCTATTCTCCACTACTGTTGTTGCTAACAGGCGCCACGACAAGCACACCGCCAGATACTTTTTGAATTATAACTTCCTCGCCCGCTGGAACCGACTCTACCGGGCAATCGGACTCGAGCCGGGCGGTCATGGTAGTCCCGGACCAGCGGACATTGCCTTTATCACCCTTCTTCAAGCCACCATCGCCAACGATGGCCGATGCGCCCACCATATCGCTGTAACCGGTCCCTTTATTGCCATGAAAACTACGGAAAGGTTTCCAGAGGATAAGAGCCCATAACGCCGTAGAAACGAAGAAGAGGGTCATCTGGCTCGTCTCCCCTTCTATCAGGCCGACAAGAAGAGCGACCCCCACCGTTATAGCGCCAAGGGCGGCGAAGAAAAATCCGATACCCGGAGCAAGCATTGCCTCGAATCCCATCAGGACGCCGCCACCGAGCAACCATAAAGTCGCGGTTGAAAGTTCCATACTTCGCAAGACTCCAGTTATGTATCAGAAACCAGGAGCGGGTTCGGTTATTTTCGCTCCAACATGCTCAACGATCGGCAGATAGACGCTGAATACGGCTCCCTGCCCTATCTCGCTTTCGACCGTGATGGAGCCGTTATGAGCCGACACTATACCATGGACGACAGAAAGCCCCATCCCGGTCCCTTCGTCTTTCGGTTTGGTCGTGTAGAAAGGCTCGAAAATCCTTTCCAAGGTGTCACTATCCATTCCACGGCCTGAGTCGGAGATTGCAAGGAGGGCGTATGGCCCCGGTTTAAGTTCAACGTTGGTGGCGGCCATCTCTTCGTCCACCATTTTTTTAGACAACTTGACTGTCAGGACCGCCCTGGCGCCCCTCATGGCGTGCTCGGCATTGGCGCACAAGTTTAACACCACCTGGGTTATCTGCGTTGCGTTAGCCATTATCAGACCGGCGTCCGGGTCAATGTCGAGGCGTTTTTCAATATTCTTCGGAAAAGTGGCCCGCATAAACGACAGGGAGTCGTTCACAAGTTCGCTGATTTTTGCAGGCGCAAGTTTAATATGGCTATCACTTCTGCTGAAAGTCAGTATCTGCCGGATTATCTCCCTGGCTTTCCAGCAACCTTTCATCGACTCGTCGAGGAAACCTATGGCGATGTCGTTTTCCTCAAGCTCCATCTGGGTCATCTCCGTATATGTCATGATCCCGGTGAGCACATTGTTAAACTCGTGAGCCACTCCCCCGGCAAGAACACCCAACGCCTGCATCTTCTGGGATTGGCGAACTTGCCTTTCCAGCATGTCTTCTTTTGTGGTGTCACGCAATATTCCAACGAAACTTACGATCTGTCCGTTGAAATCCAACACGGGCGAGATGGTGGCGCTCATGTTTACAAGGGCGCCGTTTTTTATCCTGTTTCGGAACTTGCCCTGCCAAACCTCACCTTTTAATATTTTTTTCCACAAGTTTGCATAGAAGTTTTTGGAGTAGTGTCCGCTCTTGAGGATGTTGGCGGGGTTGCCAATGGCTTCGGCCCTGGAATAGCCGGTCAACTTCTCGAAGGCGGGATTGACATATTGAATGACTCCTTCTACATCGGTTACCACCACCATATCCGCAGACTGTTCCATTACTTTGGCAAGGCGCATTCGCTCCTTCTCCTCTTCACGCTGGGAGGTAAGGTCGTGAATACCAATAAGGGCGGCCATCCGCTCCCCGTCGCCGCCATGAATTGTCTTAACCACGAATTCAGCCGGTCGACCGGCAGGATTGTCGGGGTGTCCCTTCTCCATTATCGTAACCATATCTTTTCCGTCATTCAGAGCGTTGCACAACAGGCAATCGCTCGACACTCCGACGGAACGGAGAATCGATTGTATATTCAGCTCTTCAGTGTCAAACAGTTCAATACCCATCATTTCGTAGAAGGCCTTGTTCGCCCGCACAATTTTCCCCGATCCGTCCACGATTCCTACGGCATCCTGGAAAAACTCCATGGCGCGGGACCATTCGACCCTCGATTTCTCCAGTTCCGCCTCCGCTTTCTTCCGGTCCGTAATATCCCGAACGATACCCTGAATTCCGATGGCCATACTGTTTTCGCGCAGAACGCTGACACCGATTTCTCCATATACCTTCCGCGAATCCTTGGCAATAAAGACCGCCTCGAAAACGGGAGAGTCATCTGAAGAGAGGTTCTTTGCTATCATCTCCATGACATAATTCATGTTTTCAGGCTCAATGATGTCCGAAATTTTCATGGTCAACAATTCTTCGCACGAATAACTCGTGATCTTCTCCGCCGCCCGGTTTATGGAGGTGATATTCCCCTCTATATCGCTGGAAAAAACCAGGTCGGTGGCGTTCTCGAAGAGAATTCTGTACTGCTCTTCCTTTTGGCGAAACTCCTTCTCCACCGTCTGCCTTTCCCGTCGGAATCGGGCTTCTTTCAGTTCCCGTTTGATGACTTGTGTAAGCCGGGTAAGCCGGTCCTTCATCAGATAATCCTGGGCGCCCAAACGCATCGCTTCTACAGCCACCTCTTCGCCCACAGTCCCCGATATAAGGATGAAAGGAATATTGAGTTCAAACTGCTTGAACATTTCGAGGGCTTCAATTCCGCTGAAACCGGGCATGGAGTAATCGGATATTACGATGTCGTAATCGCCCTTTTCCAGTTCAAAGTAGAAATCCTCCGGTGTTTCAACCCGCACATAATTGGGAGCAAAACCTCCCTTTTTCAGCTCAAGTATGAGCAGGGTCGCGTCCTGATCGGAGTCCTCCACTCCAAGGATGCGAATTGATGTACTCACTTCCCCTCTCTCCTCAAGATTCAGGTATTTTGTTAAGTAGAAGCCAATATACCCCCAGTTGGCTTACAGCCTCGGAAAAATGTTTAAACTCGACCGGTTTTCTTACATAGCTGTTCACGCCCAGGTCGTAACTTTTCATAATGTCCTTCTCTTCATCCGAAGAGGTTAACATTACCACCGGAATCGTTTTCAGTTCTTCTTCAGCCCTGATCCGCCTGAGTACATCAAGACCACTCACCTTCGGCAGGTTCATGTCGAGCAGAATAACAGCAAGGTGCGTACAATTCACCTTATTAAGAGTGTCATCTGGACCAAAGAGAAAATCGAGAGCTTCCTCGCCATCTCGTACTACGACAATATCATTAACGATATGATTCCTTTTCAAGGCTCGTACCGTCAGTTTTTCGTCAATCGGATTATCTTCAACCAGAAGTATCATTTTCATCTCGTCCATCTGTTAACCTTTTTGAAGCGTAAAGAAAAATGAGGAACCTGCAAGTTTCTCGTTCACATAGGTGATTTTCATGTCCGGTTCGACCGCCATCACCCCCTCCCCTACTGTCTCCAGGATTGCGTCGATGGTTCGTTTCGATACCATAAGCTCCTGCTCGGCCAGTTTTCTTTCAGTGACATCCTGAACCGTACCTAGCATTCGTGTCGGCGCTCCATTTTCGTCGAAGAATATCTCCGCCTGTTCGTGAACCAGCCGTACAAAGGGTTATTCTGTGATTAATATTGTACGGTTTGTTCTCATAAAGCGATCTGTTCACCGAAGTTGTGACAAACTCCCTGTCATTTGGATGAACAAAGTTCAAAAAGGCTTCGTATGTGGGGACCGACTCATTTTGTGATACGCCAAAAATGGTGTAGATTCCATCCGACCACCATAGACTGTTATCCTTGACGTTCCAGTCCCAGTTTCCCAGACTGGCTATTTTCTGCGCCTTTTCGACCAGGCGACGGTTTATCTCGTTAATTTCAGAGACTTGCCGCCTACCGACTGTTCCGAAATCTTCTCTCACTTTCCCCCTCAGGTAAGCTATATACCGGACACGAAGATGATCTTGCCATAACAAGTGGCCCAGACCACACATAATATCTGACTAAACACTCCACTTTTACAAAACCCTGAACCGCTAGCTGTAATAAAGCGTAACTGGCCGTGGTCCAGCCACTAGTTGCTGTAGGTTTGTTTTAGGCGGGTTTTATCTAATATGATGATTTTTTTGCCGTTAACAGCGATGATTTTTTCGTCGCGGAACTTTTTCAGACTTCGTTCCACTACCTCGAAAGTGGCGCCTATGATTTCTGCGATATCCCTGCGTGTCATCGGCAAGGTCAATAGTAGACCATCGTCTGTCTCTTCACCGATGGTTCCGGCGAGTTTTATTAGAAACCGGGCCAGCCGTTTGTTGACGGTCTCCACTGCGAGTACACCTAATGTTTCTGTCATATCGCGTAACCTGGCGCCGAGTCCATGAATCATCTGAATGGCCGATTCTTCAGGCGCTTTCCTTAGCAACTCCATGAAAACAGTGGCGGAAATGAGACCTGTTTCGGTATCCATATGGGCCACGGCGGAGGCGGGGTATGGTTTTCCATCGACCACTGCGACTTCGGCCACGGTGGTACCCGGTCCGAAAATGCCGAGAATGGCGTTTTTCCCGCTGGCGAACTCTTTTACGACCTTGACGCTACCATCATTTATGACGTAGAGAGCGCGAGACTCCTCCCCTTCGTGAAAGAGGTACTCCCCCTTTTTATAGCTTTTTTTGATCGTTCGCTCCGCAAGCCAGTCGATTGTTTCGATGGGCAAGCTTGAGAAGAGTCTGGTTTCCTGTAATCTGGTTCTCATAAAAAACCTGTTCTATATGATTTTCATCATATCGCCTGTAAACACTATTTCCTTATATTGTAGTTCATCGAAGCCATTTTTGGCGGCGGCTCAACCTGAAGGAGATATTTGATGGAAAAAGAGGTCAAACAGTTTGTAAAAGCGTCCCTGATATACCTTGCGTTAGGTGTTCTTTTCGGGATGCATATGGGGTTTGCCGATCACGCCCAGAACGAAATTCGGTTCATCCACCTGCATCTGCTCCTGCTCGGATTCATGGCGATGATGATCTACGGCGTATCGTATCATATACTTCCACGGTTCAACGCCCGCCCGATTCCATACCCGTCCTGGGTAAACATACACTTCTGGAGCGCCAACGTAGGGCTTTGGGGAATGTGTATCTTCTACGCTCTGGGCGCTTTCTGGACCACAGGGGCGTTACGCATGGCTTTTGGCCTTTTTTGCGGTGTTGAAGTTTTTGCAATATTTCTTTTCGTTATCAACGTCTATTCGGTAATGCGTGACGAGCCGGAAGAGGAGGAGCCCGCCGTTTCCAGTGACGAGCCTGCGGTATCTGAGGAGCCGGAGGTTAAACCGGTTGAGCGGATCAGGATTGACCCCGACATGAAAATAGCCGAAATACTGGATAGCCACCCTCAGTTGGAAGAGACACTCAACGAGCTTGGATTCGGCAACCTTACCTCCCCTGCGGTACGACAGAGCGCGGCCCGGATGATCTCCCTGAAGATGGCGTGTACAAGCGGGAACAAAAACCTGGGCGAAACAATGGCGGCTCTGGAAGGTGGAAAACTGGTAAAAACTGACGACGAACCGCCCGTAAAAGCTCCCGCCCACGCCGATCACTACCTCAAAACCGGTGGTGATATCAAAAGAGGGGATATGGCCACAGTGAAAACGCAGATCGGGGCCCTTCTGGAGGTTTACCCGGAGACAAAAGTTGTCTTTGCGAAAAATTATGGTGAAGCCTGTTTCACCTGTCCCGGCCAGAAAACTGAGACAGTGGAGCAGACAGCTATGATGCACAATGCGCCGCCTGAGAGAATTTTAGGGGAGATTAACGATATAATAACCGCTACAATCAAGAACCAAGAATAAATGTAGCGGTTGACTTAAGGCTTTATGACGAACCATGTATTACCCGTTTGGGAAAACAAAACAGCCCCGTGTGGCGGTGAGGGAGGCTGTCCGGCAAATACGAACATAGCCGCATCCCTGCACGCGCTCTCGACGGGGGACGCTTTAACTGCGTGGAAAATCATGATGGAGACCCATCCGTTCCGTTCGGTATTGGGTCGTGTCTGTTACGGTTTTTGTGAAACGCCCTGCAACAGGGGTAAGTTCGACACGCCGATTTCGATTCAGGCGTTAGAGGCTGTTATCGGCGATAACGGTTTTGATGATGGGTGGGCGCCGGAAAAAGCTCCCGCCAACGGTCAGAAGGTTGTTGTCATCGGGGCTGGACCTGCGGGTCTAACCGCCGCCTGGTATCTCACTTTAGCCGGATTTACTGTTGGCGTACACGAATCGGCGGAGAAGCCGGGTGGGGTTTTGCAATACGGCATTCCATCGTATCGCTTGCCAAAACATGTCCTTGACCGTGAGATCGCATACCTTGTAAAATATGGGGTTACCATAATTACAGGTAGTAGGGTAACCCCGGAATCCCTGGGTCCGCTCATGGAAAAAGAGGGATATACATCCGCAGTTATAGCTATCGGAGCCGGGAAAAGCAGGCTTGGCGGTTTCCCGGGTGAAGATAGCAGCGTCAACGGCCTCGAGTTCCTGCGCAGGGTCAATAGCGGTGAAGTTGACAAAACGGAGTTTGAGGGAAAAAACGTTGCTGTGATAGGTGGCGGCAATGTGGCCATGGACGCCTCCAGATGCGCTATAAGACTCGGAGCCAAATCGGTCACGGTGTATTATCGTCGTAATGAGGAGCTTATGCCCGCGCATGACCATGAGGTATCTCAAGCGAAAAAAGAGGGGGCCGTATTCGAGTATTTCTCCGCTCCATCCAACCTTGCAGGTTCTTCGTTAACCCTTGAGAAAATGAGCCTTGCCGCCAACAACGGTTACATAACCCCCACAGGCGCGACATACGATGTCATCGCCGATATAGTGATAATGGCGATCGGTCAGACACCAACCGAGTATCCTGTCGAGCAAGGCTACAATCTCTACTTCGCAGGTGACGCCAACGAAGATTCACCCGGCACAGTCATCCACGCCATTGCGGATGGCAAAAGTGTCGCGAGTAAAATATATAAACGGTTCAGCGGAAAACCGATGTTTGCCGAAATTGGTGAAGAGGTCACATACGAAAAGATGAACGTGTCCCGTTATTTCGAGCCGAAACAGCGGTTACGTCTACAGCCGGTACGTCACCCGGAGGGGTTTGAACCGGTCGATCCTGTCGCCACCCTTGAAGAGGGGGTTTTGGAGGCGGACCGATGTTTCCGGTGCGGTCTTTGTGTTGGAGGACTCAATTCCGCCTGCGACTGGTGTTTCAGAGCCTGTGATCCTGGTAAAGGATTGAAAAAACATATGGTGGAATGGAACCATACGGGGCCTCTCTTCTCCCTGTCGCAAGAGGATTGCGACACTTGCGGTAAATGCTGGGAGGATTGTCCCCGTTACGTTGTGACTCCCCAAAGAGTGGGTGATAGCTGATGAACTCTGATAACTGGCCGGTAATCGAAGCTTCAGCCACTGATGAAGAGGGTATCACCCGTGGTGATTGTGGCGCCAACGGTGTGGGGCCAGGAGCTTGCGGGCTGTTCGCATCCATAGGTGAAGTGGACCTGATGGCATCGTTGTCTGCGGCTAAAACCATGCAGGCGAGGGGCACCTTCGGGGCTGGAGTTCTTCTGCGCGGCATATACCCGAAACGGAAAGACTACTATGCGTTCCACGTTCTCTACAGGAGCAGGGAGGTCGCCAAGAAGTTAGAGCCGCTCTTTACAGAACAGCAGGCCGGGCTTCGTCATTTTGGTGAGATGGAACCGCTGGTAACGCCGGAAGCGTATCGGGCGTACGACCTGCCTGAGATGCGCAGATATTTCATGATTCCCCCTACCGCCGATGAGATGTTACGCAGAGTGCATACCACCTCCGCCGCCGCCTATGTGCGCAAAGTGGTGGAAAAATTCAACGCGCGGTATATGGGTGATGCGCGCATATTCTCTTCCGGCAAAGATCTTGGCGTATTTCTTACAGCAATGGAACTCTCCGACACGATGGAGGTGTTTGACCTTGAACAGTACGCGCACAAACCGGTTACCGCCATAATGGTTCATATGCGCTGGCCGACGAGCATCGTCAATTCCGGGGTCTGGTGGGGAGCGCATCCTATAAGTTTTCTTAACAACGCCATCGTTCATAACGGTGATCTCTCCTCATCCTCGTCAAACCGGCAAGGGTTGGAGGCGATGAATATCAAGCGCTCTGTGGGCACCGATTCGGAGGCAATTCTCCTTGAAATAGAAGACCTTATGGCGCATCGTGGTTTCACATACCAGGAGGCGGAGTGGGTTATCTGCCGGAAATATCCGAAAGAGCGGAAAACATTAAGTGTTGAGGAGAACGAAGTTTACCTCTCCGTCACCAGTGATCCGATCCTCGCCCGCTACAAGATGAGCGGCCCCTCATCGTTTGTCTCCCTGATCGGAAACAAGATTATCGTAGGGCGGGACAGGGACGGACTGCGCCAGCTCTGGATGGGCGTATCGGATGATGGCAAAAGTGTGATCTGGAGTTCGGAGGAGAAGGTTATCTACCAGAGCGCCTGGCTGTCGAAACGAATCTACGATGCGATAAACTGTGAACCGGGCAGACTGGTGGCCTTCGAGATCGGCGAGGATGGTTCCCTCACACAGGCGTTCGGACAGACGATAACCGGCGCCACGGCAAACCACTGATATGGCAATGAACACAATATATATGGACTTAACACCGATCAGATCAATAGATATTGGTGTTGTGGTGAAAATAGAGGTGAATTCTTGACGTTGCGGCAACTGGAACGAAAGGTTGTGTACGACCGCCCCTTGAAGGTCGGTATCGGCCAGATGGGTGGACCGTACAAGGTAACCGTAGATCCCGATAAATGCGTCTGGTGTTACACCTGCGACACTCAATGCACCCACAACCTCTCCGATAAAAAGAGAAAAACCGGCGTTTTTGAAGGGGTCGATATCTTTTACGACGAGAAAGAGCGGAGGCTCGACCCGTCAGTGACTGAAGGCGCCTTCGTAAAAAAAGAACTCCGCATAATGGATCTCGACTGTTGCAACTGCAAACGGTGCGTCGCCATGTGCCCTACCAACGCCATTACGGTCGATACAAATCCGAACTGGAGTGTAATAGGAACTCCGGGACACGGTTCCGGCGCCATATTCCAGAATCTGAAAAGGGCGGGTGGGAAACTGATGACAAGCTCCATGGCCGAACAGAGCGATCCGCCCGATTTCGAGAACTTCCATATCGACGCTTCGATAATACTTAATCCCTCCCGAGACAACAGAAACGAGTTCGCCGGACAACTCTCGAACGGTTTTCTCGGCAAGGTCCGTGAGCGGCGGTTGAAGGTCGATACGCCGGTGTTCGACTCCCATATGAGCTACGGCAGTAACAGCCACGAGGCTTTTTTGGCGCGGCTGATGGCTTCGGTGGAGCTGGGTAGACCTTTTTTCGTGGGTGAAGGGTATATCCATCCCGATTTCGCCTCCGCCTTCAAACACTGCATTCTCCAGTTCGGAACCGGTGGTTTTGGTCCATGGGTTGACCTGACCGAGTTCGCCGGAGTGTCGATGAAATATGGGCAGGACGCCAAAAAAGGGAAGGGGGGGAAACTTCCGGCCATCAAAAACGATTGGGAGATAGCCCTCATCAGGTGTATAGAAGCGTACCGGGATGTCAACTCCCCCAATCCGCAACACCTGCAATATTCGATAGAAGAGCTGGGGATGCGCATATCGTCCCTCAGAGCCGCCATGGGGCCGGACAAACTGATAGGCGCCGATATCTTCGGCACCATCTGGAACGTCGATCATATCGTGGTCGCTCTCGCCCGCGCCGGGTTTGATTACATTACGCTCCGGGGAGGGAGTGGAGGTACAGGCGCCGCTTCTATCTCCGACTTGCAGAACCGGGGGCTTAATACCCTCTATATTGGTAAAATCGCACACGACGCCCTGGTGGCGGAAGGTTTGCGCTCGAAAGTGTCGCTTATCGGTGAAGGGGGAATCCTCAACCCGAAACAGGCTGTGTTAGCTCTCATGGTCGGTTACGATTTTGTGGGCGCGGGAACGTCTCACCTGACTCCGTTGGGATGCACCATGTGTAAACGTTGCCATACAGGCCAGTGCGCGTGGGGAATAACATCCCGCCCATACGGTGACAGGCTTGATCCGGAATTTGGCGCCAAAGGAATCGTGAGCATGATGCGCTCCTGGTTGCGTGGTATGGAAGGTCTCTCCGCTGGACTCGGTTTCACCACTCACGAAGATCTGGTCGGCTCCAGGAAATTCAGGTACCACGGTACCAATCCGTTGCTCTACGACACTTTCGGTAAGGAGCCGTTCTAGTGGAAAAGATCCAGATACCTACGCTTGGGCCGGAGACCACCGACGTGGCCGAAGTGGTCAAGGGATGCGAAAAGGTTGTCATCGATTGCGGTGTGATCGAACTCTCCGACGAAAGACTCAGCGAGATGATGAAGATCGCCCGGGGAGAGGGAGTGACAGATTTTATTCTAAGGAACGTCTGCGGGCAGACCCTCATCGGAACCGGAATCAAGGGGCCGGCGAAAATCGATGTGCATGGCCTGATGGGAAACCACTGCGCCGCGTTCATGGACCAGACCGTACTTAACACCTACGCCACCAACTTCCCCAACGGTGTATGGTGCCCCGGCGACGCACAGGTGGCTATCGGCAATACATCAAACCCGACCGAACTTAACATCGGCGGGTCGGTAGATGATCTCTTCGCAAGTTACAGCCCATCCGGCATGTTCCGGGTGGCTGGGCAGGGGGGTAACCGATGCGGCCTTCGTGGCGGCGCCGGAGTTCCGAAAGCTTGGCGGCAGGTAGATTACGACAGCCTCTCCGATATGAACAAGGATGAAATCAAGGAGGACCTGCTCTATAAATACCAGCTTCGTAAAGCAAGGCTCAACGCTGTTGGTTGGCGGGAATTCCTCACCCAATACGAACGTAAAGTGGAAAACAGGGAGCCGCCGACCCTGGTATTCGGCAGAAAAGTGCGCGACTACTTCATGGAGTACGCCCAGGGGACCATAGGTGTGATACTTAACGTCTACGATATAGACGATCCGGCCGGTTATTACATCTGCTCCGGCATGACAGCTGGAACAGCTTATATCAGGGGGAAAGTATCGGAGGACAGGTTGGGCGAAAGGGTAAAATTCGCACCATTAACCGACGAGGACGCTAAATTTTTGCGCAAAGTGATTCTCGACTTCCACGAGACTTTCCACGACAGGATGAACGACGAGTATAAAACCAGAATCGACGCGCTCAAAGATGGTGTGTCGGGCGACAGCGAGGAAATAATCTCCCAGTTCAACAAAATCACACCCGCAGGTTAAGATGTATGATAAATTTCCTGAAAGCAGTATTGAGAGACCGGGGGATTGTTGATGAAAGAATATTTTGGGAAATGGAAAGGGAGCCATAAACGCCATCATAAATTTAATGGTTATATGGACGTGTTTTTCTCCTGGCTGGGGTCTTTTGTCGGCATAGGGCTTTGCGCCTATCTCTCATCGTTCTGGTTTGAAGAAAACGATCTGATCCTTATCGTTGGCTCATTCGGCGCTTCTGCGGTGTTGCTTTACGCCGCTAACAGCAGTCCGCTTTCGCAACCACGCAACTGCATTGGTGGACACGTTATTTCAGCTATTATCGGCGTATTTTGTTATAAGACAGTTGGCGCGATGTTATGGATTGCCGCTCCTCTTGCCGTGTCGATTGCTATCGCCATAATGTTAGTTACCGATACCGTTCACCCTCCAGGTGGCGCTACAGCCCTCATAGCCGTTATAGGTTCATCAACAATCCACGATCTTGGATATCTATATGTGTTTCTCCCCGTTGGACTTGGAGCGGTGATTCTGGTGTTTGTGGCGCTGGTGGTGAACAATCTCTCTTCAGAAAGAAGTTACCCGCAATACTGGTTGTAAGTAGTCGTCCCTGAAGAACTCCTGTTTTCCATGCGGCCTTAATATGAGTTATCGTAACCATGTAGCTCTGAGTTGAAAATCGCCACCTCGTAATGAGAGACGATAAAAGATCCCGGAGGATCTTTCTCAAATTATAACCGCACCCTGAAAGTATCGCGTTTATCTGTAAGCGTCGAGTCAACCTCACCCTTCAAACAGGGGTATAATCGAGCTTCTTTTGGTTGATAGATGGTGGTAGGAGAGCCTTGTAATCTTCCTCAGATTTTGCGTGAGGCAGGTGTTCAAAAAGGTAGCGCAGGTATCTG